>JAFVBO010000090.1 GCA_017479935.1 Lachnospiraceae bacterium | reverse complement strand
GAAATCCTGTTACAGTTTCGGAGCTCTTTTCTGAAGGGAAGAACATGTAGAGACGATGAGTTGAGAAAGCACCCTAAGTAAGCCGGATAAAACCGGCTTACTTAAGGTGCTTTTATGTCGAATCAACCGTGAACAGTAACTCTCCCCGTGAGAAAGGCACCAGGATAGGAGAGGAATCCTTGACAAATCATAGCGGCATTTTCTATAATAACGTTGCTTTAAAGTGTCACGAACTTCATTTTCTATATTTCGTCACAAAAAAGGAGGTTTTACCTTGATTTATACCCTCAGACATTTTGACTCGCCGGTTCTGCAGTTTTCTGCAGATTCTGGAGCAAATGTGAATATCCAGGTAAAGTGGATGACGAAAGATACATCTCTTCTTCCTCTGGATTTGGTAGCACCAACCGCACCTGGCATAGAATCCTGGATTCGCCATCGTGCAATACCAAAAAACCGTGCCTATGTTAATTCTCTGCTGGCAACCATGGGACTTAGCCTGAACAGACCGATGGATATCATCAGAGTATCCAAAGGATTGTCGTTAAATGACTGTTATTGGGTAACGGAAGAAGATTTCGATGGACAGTTCGATAAATATAATCTCTATGATAATCGTTTCAGCCGCATTCTTGGACTTATAGCTTTCACCGGGCATGGCAGCAGTAATGTGCCGGAACTATTGTCCAGTCCGGAATTCACAACGAACGGTATGCTTCCTAAGTGCTGGCGCCGTGAAAAAGGCGTTATCAGACTTTATAAAGGGGGGACCGAAGGTGCTGCAAACACCGGCAATGAGCCGTTTTCCGAATACTATGCATTCCAAATTGCTGAAATACTGGGAGTCAACGCCATCCCATACACGCTGTCTGTTTGGAAAGGAAAACTTTGTTCGGTTTGTACGCTTTTCACAAGCAAAGAATTGTCGTTTGTTCCTGTAGGAAGAATTGTCAGAACCGGAGGGATGTCAGCTGTCCGGGCATTTTACGAGTCCCTTGGTGAAAACTTTACGAAGGCGCTGAATGAGATGATCGTGTTTGATGCAGTCATATTTAATACTGACAGACATTACGGAAATTTCGGCTTCCTGGTTGACAGCAAAACCAATCAGATTGTTGCTCCCGCTCCGCTGTTTGATCATGGCAATGCACTCTTAAACTATGCCTGGGGCGATGATCTTCTAAATGAATCCAATATGTGGAAATATGCGAATACACTTCTGCCGAGCGTGTATGATGACTTTGTTTCGGAAGCAAAAACCGTTCTCACCCATGAACAGAAAAACCATTTAAGGAAGTTACTGGATTTCAGATTCAAGAGGCATTCGCGATATAATCTTCCGAATAAACGACTTTCTTTGCTTGAAGAAACCGTTTCGCACAGAGTTAGAGATCTTTTAGATTAATATGCGTTAAAGGGGGCTGTCGCACACAAACCGTACGACAGCCCCCTACTCAATTCATATCAAATCTGCGCCAGGGCCTGATCCAGGTCGGCAATCAGGTCTGCCGCGTCTTCCAGTCCGCAGGAGAAACGCACCAGATCCGGGGATACGCCGGCGGCTGCCAGTTCCTCATCGTTCATCTGCCGATGCGTGGCGCTGGCCGGATGCAGACAGCAGGTACGGGCGTCGGCCACGTGCGTTTCAATGGCGGCCAGCTTCAGATGCTTCATGAAGTTCTCCGCCGCTTTGCGGCCACCCTTTACGCCAAAGGACACCACGCCGCAGCCACCGTTCGGCAAGTACTTCTGCGCCAGCGCATAGTCTTCATCTCCCGGCAGACCGCTGTACTTCACCCAGGTCACCTTCTCATGTCCGCTTAGGAATTCCGCTACGGCCTGGCCGTTCTCACAGTGGCGCTTCATGCGCACGTGCAGGCTTTCCAGCCCCAGGTTCAGGATAAACGCGTTCTGCGGCGACTGGATAGAACCAAAGTCGCGCATCAGCTGCGCAGTGCACTTGGTGATAAATGCTCCGCCCTGACCGAATTTTTCCGCGTAGGTGATCCCATGATAACTGTCATCCGGCGTGCAAAGCCCCGGGAACTTCTCCGCATGCGCCATCCAGTCAAACTTTCCGCTGTCCACAATGCAGCCGCCCACGCCGGCCCCATGTCCATCCATATACTTTGTGGTGGAATGGGTGACGATATCGGCCCCCCACTCAAACGGACGGCAGTTCACGGGCGTGGCAAAGGTATTGTCCACGATCAGCGGTACGCCATGGGCATGCGCTGCCTTGGCAAAGCGCTCGATATCCAGCACCTTCAACGCCGGATTGGCAATCGTCTCGCCAAACACTGCCTTGGTATTCTCCCGAAACGCCGCATTCAGTTCTTCATCGCTGCAATCCGGGCTCACAAATGTAAAATCGATGCCCATACGCTTCATGGTAACGGCAAACAGATTGTACGTACCGCCATAGATGGTGGAAGAGCTTACCACATGGTCTCCCTGAGAGCAGATATTAAAAACGGCAAAGAAAGACGCCGCCTGACCGGAAGATGTCAGGATAGCAGCGGTACCGCCTTCCAGTTCCGCGATCTTGGCTGCCACATAATCGTTGGTGGGATTCTGAAGGCGCGTATAGAAATAACCGCTTGCTTCCAGATCAAACAGCTTTCCCATATCTTCGCTGGTTGCGTACTTAAACGTAGTACTCTGAATAATCGGGATCTGCCGGGGCTCTCCATTCCCCGGCGTGTATCCCCCCTGTACGCACTGTGTTCCCTTTTGATAGCTCATTGTCATGTCTCCTTTCACTTATCTCATCCCGAAGATTGTCGCGATCACCGCAATGACAAGCAGGATGCCATAAGAAGGTCTTCCTGCCCGGTCATCACCGTAACCTGATCCTGGGTTTACCTGTTCTCTACATAGAGCCTCTCCGACCGCTCCTTTAACTCCTCTGCCGCCATAAAATATCCGTAGTAGGAGAACGCCGGGACGCACTTTTCATACACAAAGGCCGTATACCCGTTTGCCGGAATGTCCTTTCCCGTCAGCAACTCATAGGCCTGATCCAAAAGGGCATAAATCTTCTCCTCCGCCTGTTCCATGCCGTCCTTTTTTTCCAGCAGATCCGCCCGGTTTAAACACGTGATGGCCTGCTCCAAAGCGCCGCCTTCCACCTTTCCCATGGCCTCCATCGCCTTGTCAAAAAAGGAAAGCGCCTCCTCGTATTTTTCCAGCGCCGCGCAGGTTAAGGCCATGTTGTTATACAGGCCTCCTAACAGCGCGGGATCGGTTTTTTCGCTTCCTTCGTATACTTCTTTGGCCTGCCGGAAAAGCTCCAGCGAGCGCTCGTTTTCCCCAAAGGCATTATATACGGTTGCCGCGTTTACGTAGGTGGTTCCGGCGCTGATCGTGCTGCCAAAATCCATCTTTTTCACAAGACGCAAGGCTTCCTCTGCGTTCTCTATTGCCTTTCCTTTGTCCCCCGTCTTTCGATAGTGCCCCGCCAGTTCGTTCCGAAGCAGCAGCTCACCGCGTTCATCCTTTCCAAGCTGCGCTTCCGCCAGCCAGTACAACAGGTGCCGTTCCGCCCCTTTATAATCACGGCGGCTCATGTACTCGTCCATCTTTTCGATGATACGCTTCTGCGGAACCGGTTTTACCTCCGGCTCCTGCCCGTACGCCTCCCCGCATAATACACAACGAGGTTCCACATAATCTTCCGGATTAATCATACACGATTTACTCCCCCTGCGCCATATACATTTCATAATAACGACCCTGCAGCGCCATCAAACTTTCATGTGTGCCCTGCTCTACCACATCCCCATGCTCTAAGACCAGGATCTCATCCGCGCTTTGCACGGTCGAAAGCCGGTGAGCGATGACAAAGCAGGTGCGGTTCTTCATCAGCTTTCGCATCGCTTTCTGAATCCGCTTCTCCGTCTCCGTGTCCACGTTGGACGTCGCCTCGTCCAGGATCAAAATCTGCGCATCGTACAGCATGGCCCGGGCGATGGTCAGAAGCTGCTTCTGACCTTTGGAGATGTTGCCGCCGTCCTCGGAAATCACGGTTTCATATCCTTGCGGCAGGCGCATGATAAAGCCGTGGATGTGCGCTGCCTTCGCGGCCTCCACCACTTCCTCCATCGTCGCGTTTTCCTTGCCGTAGGCAATGTTTTCAAAAATGGTTCCGTGAAACACCCAGGTATCCTGCAGCACCATGGCGTACGCCCCACGCACGCTCTTTCTTGTGCAGTCCCGGATATCCTGTCCTTCCATGCAGATGCTTCCGGCATCCACATCGTAAAACCGCATCAGAAGATTGATGATCGTGGTTTTTCCGGCGCCCGTGTGCCCCACAATGGCCACCATCTTCCCCGCCGGCGCGTTCAGGGAAAGGTCATGAATGATCGTCCGATCCTTCTCGTAGCCAAACCGCACGTGAGAAAGGGCTACGTTGCCATGAACCGGTGCGCAAAGGGCGATCGCCCCCGGCTTATCCGCCAGCTCCTCCTCCTGATCCAGAAGCGTAAACACCCGCTCGGAAGCCGCCAGGGCGGAAAACAGCTCGTTGATAATGTTGGCGATCTCGTTGATCGGCCCGGAAAACTTCCGGGAATACAGCACGAAGGACGAAATATCGCCCAGCGTGATCCGCTCGTACATATAAAGTCCCGCCCCGATCATGGCGATCAGTCCCAGGCTGATGTTATTGATAAATCCGACGGTGGGGCCGATGCTGACCGCGTGGTATTCCGCGTCGTGATACGCATCCGCCGCGCTCCTGTTAATCCCGTCAAAGCGCTCCTCCACCATGTCCTCATAGGCATATGCCTGGATCGTGCGCTGCCCGGACATCATCTCCTCCACAAACCCGTTCATGGTGCCGTAACTTTTCGAGCGCTTCACGAACAGCGGCTGGGTAATCCCCCTCATGCGCGCCGTGTAGAGGACGGCAGCCGGGATGGTAAACAGCACGACCACCGTAAGCGGCGGGGAGATAAACAGCATCATGCCAAGCGATCCCACAACCGTGATCACGCTGGTTAAAATCTGCGTCACATCCGAGGACAGGCAGGTGCCGATCACATCCACGTCGTACGAAACCCGGCTGATGATGTCACCCGCCTGATTCCGGTCAAAAAAGCCCACCGGCAGCTTCATGAGCTTGTCAAACACATCGTTTCGCATCTTCCTCGTCACGCGCTTGGCGACCGCCGTCATCCAGACGGAAATCAGGATGCGAAGAAGGGACGAGGCAAGGTAGACAATCAGCATGCATCTGACATAATAGCCCACCTTCTCAAAATCCACCAGCCCGGTTCCTGCCTGCGCTTCATTGATGGCGTTTCCGGCGTAGGCCGGGCCGATCAGGGCCAGCACGTTGGACGCGGCGCACATAATCAGGATGACCGCCAGCGCCGGCCGGTATTCTCTCAGATACGAGAGCATCCTTCGAAGGGTTCCCTTTGTGTCTTTGGGCTTGGTCATAATGGAATCCCGGGCCGCCATCACATCACCTCCCCCATCTGGGACTCATAAATTTCCCGGTATACGGGGCAGGAGGAGAGAAGCTCCCCGTGCGTTCCTTTTCCGATCACCTTGCCCTCTTCCATCACCAGGATCTGATCCAGGTCCTTGACAGAGCTGATCCGCTGGGCGACCACAATCATGGTGGTATCCGCGTGGCCTTCCCGGATGGCCCGTCTTACGGCGGCATCCGTCTTGTAATCCAGGGCGCTGGAAGCGTCGTCCAGGACAAGAATGGGCGCATGCCCCGCCAGGGCCCGCGTGATCAGAATGCGCTGCTTTTGCCCGCCGGAAAAGTTTGCGCCGTGGATTTCACTCTTATGCTCATAGCCATCCGCATAGCTTTCGATAAACTCCGCTGCCATGGCATCCTTCGCTGCCTGGCGCATGGTTTCTTCCGAAACCTCCCGCCCAAGAAGGATGTTTTCCCGCAATGTATCCGCGAAAATCGCGTCGTTTTGCAGTGTCACGCCAAACAGGCGGTGCAGCTCTTTTTTGTCCAGCGTGCGGATGTCCTTCCCGCCGATATAAATGTTTCCCGCGGTGGCATCGTAAAACCGCATGAGCAGCGATAAAATCGTAGTTTTCCCGGAGCCCGTGGCCCCGATGATGCCAAGCGAGCCACCCTTCGGGATGGAAAAATCGATGTCGGAGAGGGCGTCCTGGCGCGACTGGCCGGCGAAGAAAGCGGATCCCGCAGTTTCCTCTGGCAGCCTCTTTGTCGGTCCGGACTTATCAGAGGTCTTCCCTGCTGTCGGATCGTCGGTTTTTCCAACTGTCCCCTCATACCGGAAAGACACATGATCAAACACGATAAACCCGTCCCGGGCCGAGGGCGGCGCCGCCTCCTCGGAAAGCACCGGCAGCGCCTCGGGCTCTTTCACCACGGCCGCGATGCGGGCCGCGGAGGCGTTCGCCTTGGACATCATCATAAAAATGCGGTTTAACGCCATGACGCCCATCAAGATCATGTTAAAGTAGGTCAGAAACGCCAGGATCACGCCCGGCTCCATGACGCCTTCATTGACGCGGATCGCGCCAAACCACACCACCAGCGTAAGCCCCACGTTTAAAAACAGCGTGACAAGGGGGCCAGGAAGCGACATGACAACCCCTGCCTTGATATCGCTCTCCATCAGGCGTCTGCTTGCCTCGCCGTACCGTTCCCGCTCGTGCTCCTCGCGGCTTAAGGCCTTCACCACCCGGATGCCGGTAATATTTTCCCGCATGATGCGCACGATATCGTCCAGCCGTTTCTGCACCGTATCGTAGAGCGGTATTCCATAGCGGGAAACCAGCACCACCAGCACCGTCAAAACAGGCGTCATCACGACAAGGATCAGCGCCAGATGCGCATCCATGAGGAGCGTCATAAACATCCCGCCAATCAGCATGATGGGCGCGCGGATGCCCAGCGTCTGTGCCGCGCGGATAAAATTCTGCACGTTGTAGGTGTCGCTTGTCATGCGGGAGGTTAAGGACGGCAGGCCGTATTCGTCCACCTGCGCGCCGGACAGATGGAGGGAGGCATGGAACAGATCCCGGCGGATTTCCAGGATCACCTTGCGCACAACTCCCACGGCATTCCGGTTGGCCGTCACGTTCAAAAACCGCGTCACAACGGCTAACCCCAGCATGCATAAGCCAAAGAGCACCACCAGTCCCAGGCTCTTCTGGGGGACCACCTGATCAATCATGTGCTCCAAGGCATACGGAATGAGGAGCTCCGTGAACGTCCCTGCCAGCTTGATCCCCATGACGGCCGCCACCAGGCCACGGTATTTTTTTACATATGCAAGAAGAAATTTCAAACTGCTACCTCGCTACAGGCTCATTTTACAATGAATGCCATTGCCTTTCGTTGAAAGAGCGAGCCCTTCGTTCATGCCCTGCATTCGTAACTGCTCAGTACCTGAGCAGTTACGAAGCCACAGGCAATGCGCTCCGCGCATTCCAAATTGCCTGTGGCTTGGCATGCCAACTTTTGTTTTACGCCGCTTGCAGCGGAGTGCAAGCGGCTGTGCCGAGTAAATACCTGCATTCGTACTTTGCTTTTCATGGGTAGTGTAGCACATCGAAAAGGTTTTTTCCAGTCATTCCTTGATTGACACTTTTCGCCTCCGTGCCTATACTGATTATGTCTTAACATGTCGCAACACGTTACTATTCACGGGTCAATAGCAATCAAGAGGTGCTTTGCATGCTTGCATGCATAAGCACTCTTGAATTGCTATTGAACTGCGAAAGCAGTCACCACACATCAGTCCCAGGCAAAAGCACCGAAGGTGCGACATACGCCGTAGGCGGATGGCCTGGGACCTGATGGGTGGTGACCCGTGAATAGTAACCGCAACACCTGATCTGTCTGCCTTGTCACAAGAAGGAGGTTTCATCTTGGTCGGACGTGAAAAAGGACAAAACAAACGCATCCGCAGGGATCCATTTTTCCCTTGGGCAAGCCTTTTTTTGCTTTTCCTGGCGGCCGCGCTCCTGTTTTCCTCCCGGGTACAGGCCCGGGAGAACGGGCAGGCGGAGACGAGCGTTCTCAGCAGCACAGAGGCCCAAGGCGCTACCAAGAAGAGTATCCAGGCGGAGACGCTCCCCGCTTACGGCATCTCGTTCAACGCCATAAAGACTCCTCTGCCTTCCGCCGCCTGCCTGACAGAGGACCCGGCGGTTTATCAAAAAGACCTGGCCCTTTTGTCTCTGGATCTGGCCACGGCTGCTTATTCAAGCGGGAAAGCGCAGGACTTCGTTCCCTTATTTGACCGGTATCTGGCCCTGGGCTTTCCCAAGGAGAACATCTCCCTGTACGGATACCCCGGCCACGAAAAAAACCGGGAGACGCTTTCCTGGTCATGCGAAGACGCCTACTCCTTTGCTGTCGGACACCGCCAGACAGGCCACACAACGCTTCTTCTGATTGTGCTTCGCGGAACCGGCCCTTCCACGCCCTATACCAACAGCTTAACGGACCCCGGGCTCTCCTCGGTTTCCTTCTTAAACTTTCAGGCGCACAACCGGTTTTTCGCCTATTACGAGCGGATTTGGGAAGGCCTGGAGGATCACCTGGATCTCCACCCGGAACTGGAGCTTGCAGCCGAGCAGGGAACCTTGCGTCTTCTCATCACCGGGCACAGCTTAGGGGGCGCGGCCGCCAACCTTCTGGGGGCCTCGCTTACGAATCCCGCGGTTACCCAGGAACTGTTTTCTGTCGAAACCGGCAGGAACTCCCGGTTTCTGGAGAATTGCCTGTACGTGTACACCTTTGCCTGCCCCCGCACTTTCCACTCAGGAGGCGATACAGTGCCGGAGACCGGCGATTGCCGCCAGATTTTCAACATCCTGATTGAAGAAGACGAAGTGACGCATGTCCCCCGCGATGGCCGCCTTTCCTTAAACGAAAGCTGGATGCGCTTCGGATACGCCCTGACGTTTGCGGCGCCCCCCTCGGCGGATGCCGGAGACGGGGGGTTTTCGTACCACTCCCCGGAGCTTTACCGGAAAGCCCTGCTGGAGCAGGCCCCTTCCGGCCCTTGGGGAGAGTATTATTATGAAATCCAGGTTTCCCATTGATGATATCCCAGACCATCCGCTGCAGGCGCCTGGCCTGGGACCTGTGCGCTACCATTTTCCATTCACCCCGGAGGAATAAAGTCATGACATTCCCTGTTATCGTCTGCGTCGGAGCTGCGATTGTAGACTGTATTATCAAGGATTTCAACCCCGAACCCATCTCCGCCACCGGCTTCTTTGCCGGGTCATCAGACCTTATGCCCGGCGGTGAGGCCCTAAACCAGGCCGTCACCCTGCAAAAGCTTGGAAAAAAGGCACGGATCGTCTGCTATACCGGCCAGGACGGCGCGGCGGATATTCTTCTCAATGAGCTGCACCGCTTCGAAGTAGACACCACCTTCGCCCTGCACCCGGAAGGCGCGAAAACCCCCGTCACTGTGATGTTTGTGGATGAGACCGGGGACCGGAAATCCATCACCACAACGGCGCACCGCTACAATTTCCACCCGGAAAGAGATATGTCTTATCTGGATGGCGCGCAGGCGCTTTCCCTTTGCTCCTTATTCCGCGCGCCTTTTAACGACCCGGATGTGGTGTACGCTCTTTGTTCGGAAGCCTCGCGCCGCGGCATCCCCGTCTACGCAGACACCAAGCTCCCCAATGCCAATCGGCTGACCCTGCATGACCTGCGCGCGTCGCTTCCTCTCATCGACACCATCTTTCCAAACGAAAAAGAAGCCGCCTTCTATACCGGCAAAACCGAGCCGGAAGAGATGGCGGACGTCTTTCTTTCCTATGGAATCAAACATGTGATCATCAAGCTGGGCGCAGACGGCTGCCTGCTAAAGAACGCGGCGGATACCATAAGGCTCCCCGCCTTGCCTGAACAGACCATCGACGCCACCGGAGCCGGCGACAACTTTGCCGCCGCCTTTATCTGCATGCGCACGGAGGGCAAGGGTCTGCCGGATGCCCTGCGCTTTGCCAATGCCTGCGCGGCCATCAGCACCACCACCACCGGCGCCACCACGGGCGTGAAGAGTCGTGGGCAGATTGAAGCGCTGCTTTAAAGGTTTTCTTTATCTTCCCCCGTTTAGTATGCTCCAGACAAGCAAAAGCTTTCCCGAAAGAAGCTTCTTCGCCAACGCGCAGATCAGAATAATGATAAACGGCAGCATGCACCAGCTCATCATGCCCCAGGTCATATCCGTGTTGAAAATCACGCAGACAAGCTTATTTACATTCCGGGCGATCAGCCAGTGAGACGCGTACAGGAAAAAGGTGTTGGTAAGAACCTGTGGCGGGGTTATATGGCCACAGAATCCCGCTACATTCCAGGCAAACCAGGCGATAGCCGCATGATAGGCCAGCGACCAGCCCATTTCCTGGGAATTGTAATAACCTGCAAAGCAAATAACATAAACCACAACAGATAGAAACAAGGAAATTTTCTTGTGTTGGCCGTTCCATGTGCCAATTTCCGGGTACAAGGAAAGCGTAACCCCTGCGAGGAAGAACACCCCCCAGAAAAGGAGCGACGGAAGAATTCCCGGAAGGAAGGATGCTGTGGCGCTTAAGTTCAGGATAATCAGAAGTCCCAAGGCAACAGGAGCCCATACCCGGTTTTGAAAAAGCACGCCGAAGAGGGCTGCTGCCAGCGTGAAAATCATCAGATACTTCACATACCAAAATACCGGATTAAACAGGTCACACTCGAGCATTCCCTGCAGAACCTGCCATACGGATACCTCCTTCTGATCAGCGAACCGATGTAAAAACGGCTGATTGGCCATAACAAACGCATACACGCCATAAATCAGGTTCCATGCCAGATAAGGAAACAACAAGCTCTTTACCCGGCGCTTCAGCTTGCTCACAGCCGTATCCCTGGAAAATCCTGTAAACAGGCGATATCCGGACAGCGCAAAAAACCCCGCCACCGCCGTGGTTCCCAGCATGCGCCGCTCTGTATCCTGGATCCAGACAATCCATTCCCGCTCCCCTGTAAAGAAAATGTCCAGGTTATGAATATGTACCCACATCACAAGGAAGCATAGGATGATTGCGTACCATGTAAAGGAATAATTGTTGTTGGTTTTGGTTTGCATTTCGAAACACCTCACCTCTTCCACGTTTCTCAAGCCCAATGGTAAACCCTGACTTCAAAATACTATATGATACAGGTATCATGTCCGGTTCGGGTTGTCAAGCCCAATGCAAAGGAGGGGGGCCATTTTTGCAAGTCTGCAGGTTGTCGTGCTTCACCTTTGAAGGTCAGGGTGGCGCAGGCAAGATCCCCAAGCTAACCATTGCCTACGCCTGAGTCTATCTCCAAGACTGCCATACGTAGAAAAAAGCAAGAATAGATGAATTTCCCCGTCCGAAACTCACTCTTCCAAACCGGCATGCGGGGAAAAGAGCGAGATTAGAAGAATTTCCCCGTTCGAAACTCACTCTTCCAAACCGGCATGCGGGGAAAAGAGCAAGATTGGAAGAATTTCCCCGTTCGAAACTCACTCTTCCAAACCGGCATGCTGGGAAAAGAGCGAGATTGGAAGAATTTCCCCGTTCGGAAATCACTCTTCCAAGACTGCTATGCGGGGGAAAGAGCAAGAATTGAAGAAATTCCCCGTTCAAAACTCTCTCTTCCAAGCTGGCATGCGGGGAATACAGTCAAGAATAGAAGAATTTCCCCGTACGAGGCTCATTTTTCCAGGCTTTCATGCGGTGAAAAGAGCAAGAATTAAAAGAAATTTCCCGTACGAGGCTCATTTTCCAAGGATATCATACGTGGAAAAAAGCAAGTATTGAAGAATTTCCCCGCCCGGGGCTCAATTTTCCTGGCTGGTATGCGGGGAAAAAAGCAAGATTTGAAGAATTTCCCCGCCCGGGGCTCAATTTTCCTGGCTGGCATGCGGGGAAAAAAGCAAGAATAGAAGAAATTCCCCGCCCGAAACTCTATCTAAGTGACATTTGGGCCCGCCCTCCTAGTTTCCTCGTTACTATTCACGGGTCCCCCTCTTAATAATTTTCATTTTTCTGTATTTTCCCATGGAAAACCTCATCTGTTTCTGCTAGAATATGAGCAAAACACACAAAAAGGGGAGCAGACCTGGCCTTTAGCTTATGCCAAAAGGACAGGCATGTGGCCAGGTTTTAGTTGAAAAACACGAAGGAGAACCATGACTGACAAAAACGAGAAAGCGAAAAAATCTGAAAAGGCTGAAAAAGAAAGCAAGGCAGCCAAAGTCGTAAAGGCCGAAAAAGAAAGCAAAGCTGACAAAGAAGCCAAAACCGCAAAGGCTGAGAAAGAAAGCAAAGCCGAAAAGGAAACCAAAACCGCAAAGACCGAAAAAGAAAACAAGGCCGACAAGGAAACCAAAAACACAAAGGCCGATAAAGACGGCAAGACTGAGAAAGAAAGCAAGGCCGACAAAAAAGCCGCCAAGCAGCCTGTCTTCATTAACCGGGAGCTGAGCTGGCTGGCGTTTAACGAGCGCGTGCTCTTAGAGGCGGCGGATAATCAGGTGCCGCTTTTGGAGCGCTTGAAATTCCTCATGATCTATCAGTCCAACCTGGAGGAGTTCTACCGGGTGCGCATCGGAATCCTGACGCATCGGATCGCGCTCATGCCGGATCATATTGATCCCCTCTCCGGCCTTACTCCGGACGAGGTTATGGAGGAAGTGCTGCGCGTTACGCGGGAACAGCAGGTTCTGGCGGAGAGCGTCTGGAAGATGATCCGGAACGAGTTAAAGGCAAACGGCATCGATGTGCTGGACTTCAAAAAGATCAGCAAGGTGGACGAACTGATGAGCAAGAAGCTCTTCGGCGACATCCGCGACCATCTGTACCCGAAATTTATCGAGGCAGGCCAGGCCCTTCCGTTCCTCTGGGGCGGGGAGACGTACCTCATCGCCTTCTTGGGACGCGAGGCGGAGCAGCGACTGGCGGTGATCCCGCTCTACCGGCTTCCGGCCTATCTTTCCTTTGAGATTGACGGGCGACAGAAGATCGTCCTCACGGATCAGCTGGTGCGCCATTTCCTGCCGCTCCTCTTAAAGAAGGAAACGATCACGCAGTCCGCCATCGTCAAGGTGACCCGCAACGCGGATGTGCTTCTGGCCGGTAAAAACGAGGAGGGGGACGACCGCAAAAAGATGTCCTCCATGCTCTCCAGCCGCAAGCGGGAACAGCCGGTGCGCGTGCAGATCTACGGCAAAATCACGGACGGCGCCCGCGCTCTTCTGATCAAGAAGCTTCATCTGCCGGATCGCTGCGCCTTTGGCGTATCGATCCCCTACGACCTTTCCTTCCGCTCCGCGATTGGCGGCGGGGAAGGCTTCCGCTACTCGGAGCGCAAGCCCGCCCGCGACATCGGCTTAAAGAAGGGCGAATATTTCCGCTACATCGAAAAGCACGACCTTCTGATGAGCTTTCCCTTCCAGAGCATGATGCCTTTCGTTGACCTGATCTACGAAGCGGCGGACGACCCGGAGGTACTCTCCATCAAGATCACGCTCTACCGCATGTCCGCCAGCAGCAAGGTGGCGGCGGCCTTAGCCTACGCGGCGGACCGTGGCAAGGATGTTCTGTGCCTGTTAGAGCTGCGCGCCCGGTTTGATGAGCAGAACAACATCGACTACTCCGAAATGCTGGAGGAAGCCGGCTGCCGCATCATCTACGGCCTGCCGGAGCAGAAGGTTCACAGTAAGCTCTGCATCATCGAGCGCGAGCATGGTGGAAATATCTCCTACATCACCCAGGTGGGCACCGGCAACTACAACGAGGTAACCGGCGAACAGTACACGGACCTGTCCCTGATCACCTCCAGCGAAAACGTCGGAAAGGATGCCCTGACCGTCTTTACGGCCCTCGTAAATGGGGAAATCCCGCCGGAAGTTCATACCCTCTGGATTGCTCCGTTAAGCTTTAAGAGCCGCGTCCTGGAATTCCTGGATAAGGAGATCGAAAAGGGCGAAAACGGCCATGTCGTCATGAAGGTAAACGCCCTCAACAACATGGACATCATGGAAAAGCTCATCGAATGCTCCAAGGCCGGTGTCAAGGTGGAACTGTACATCCGCGGTATCTGCTGTCTGCGCCCCGGTATCCCCGGAAAGACAGAGAATATCACCGTTAAGAGCGTGGTCGGAAGATGGCTGGAGCACTCCCGGATCTACAAATTCGGCGACGGTGACGAGGCCCGCATGTTCATCGGTTCGGGCGACTTACTCAGCCGCAACCTGGAGCGCCGGGTGGAGGCCTTTATCGAAGTGGTCACCCCGGACACCCGCGAGCAGATCGACGAAATTCTGACCGCCTTTAAGAATGATACGGAAAAATCCCGCCGCATGCTGCCGGACGGCAGCTACGTGCGCGATGAGGGCGGCGAAGGCACCTCCTGCCAGGAGGCGTTGTACCGGTACTTTAGCACCCGCAAGGTGACGCCGGTCACGGAGGAAGAACAGACCGCCGCTGAAGAATGGGCAGCCGAAATCCCGGTGAATGCGGGAGAAGACGCCGCAGGAAGCGCTGAAGCCGCCGGTGCGGAACAGGCCGCCAGAAGCGTTGAAGCCGCCGGTGCGGAACAGGCCGCCGGAAACTCTGAGGCCGCCGGTGCGGAACAGGCCGCCGGAAGCTCGGAAACTGCCGGCGCGGAACAAGCCACCGGAAATGATCCTGTGCGCCCGGCCGGAACAGCAGGGGACATCGCTGCCTCAGCGGCGAAGGCTTCCAAAGCAGCCATGAAGAAAACCGCACAGGCAGCCAAAAAAGCAGCCTCCGCTGTCTCCTCCTTTATCGCAGGCGCCAGAGAATCGCTCAAGCGCGGCGGCCACTCAGAGGAAGAGAACGAAAATCATCAATCATAATTCTTCGGAGTGCAAGCGGCTGTGCTTAAGTAGACACACATCGTCTCTTATATAACTGCCCCGCGGCTTAAAAAGGCTGCAAAGGGAGATATTCATACACGACAAGGAGAAATCAAATGGGTGAAAAATACAACATCTGCCTGGATGTAGGCGGAACCAAGGTTCTCGGAGCCATTTTCAATGAAGAACGGGAAATCGTCTATCGCCTGAAAAAGAAATCCAAAAGCGAGGGCGCTGAAGCCCAGAACGTGGAAAAAGTCATCGTCAGCGTGGTAGAAGAGATGATGAAGGAAGCCGATATCAAAAAGAGTCAGGTGAACGCCATCGCCTCCTGCGCGCCCGGCGTCATCGACCAGGATAAAGGCATCGTCCTGTTCACCCCCAACCTGCCCTGGCGCAACTACGACCTGGCCGGATCCATGAAAGAGAAATTCGGCGTTCCCTTCTTCGTAGGAAACGACGTGAACTTAGGCGTCCTTGGCGAGTACAAATTCGGCGCGGCCAAAGGCTACAAGAACGTGGTCGGCTTCTTTGTGGGAACCGGTATGGGCGGCGGCCTCATCTTAAACGGCAAGCTCTTTACCGGTAACGAGTTTAAAGGGGCGGAATACGGCCACATGATCCTGGATCCGGAAGGCCCGCTTTGCAACTGCGGACAACGCGGATGCCTGGAAGCCTTCTCCAGCAAGCAGGGCATGAGCGCCTATATCCGCCAGCAGGTCTCCCGCGGCAGAAAGAGCCTGATGGCCGATGCCGTCACGGAAGGCGTCTTCCGCAGCAAGCAGCTGAAGAAGGCCTTAGAAGCCGGCGATGACGTAGCCATCGAAGCCGTGGACCGCGCCTGCCACTACCTGGCCATCGCCACCGGCAACATGATCAACGCCATCAGCCCGGACCTTGTCCTGTACGGCGGCGGCATCATTGAAGCGGAAGGCGAACGGTTCCTGCAGAAAATCCTGGCGGAGGTGGACCGCTACTGCATGCCGCAGATCCGCAACACGGTAGACATCAAGATCGCGGCCTTAGGAGATGATTCCGTTATTTACGGCGATCTGGCTATGATTGAGGAGCAGATGAAGAAGAAATAGGCAGATGAGGTGACAGGGGACGGGCCTGTGTCACAAAAGCTGGCAGCTTTTGTGACACAGACCCGTCCCCTGTCACCTTTCGTCCCCTGTCACCTCCTGTCACCTGGCAGCTTTTGTGACACAAGCCCGTCCCCTGTCACCTTTCGTCACCACCCCATAAACCACCGGTTTCCGCCTAAAAACGGCAGTATTCCAAATCCGGCCATGTCTTTCAGGCCCAGATAGTATAAAAGGCAGGGCAGCCACAAAAGTATGACTGCAAATAGCGCGGCGACGGTTCCGTTTTTCAAAACCTCCACCAGCCACAGGGTAAGCGCTCCGGCCGCCGAAAGCACCAGAAAACGCCAGACGTATAGGAGAATCAGATATTGCAGAATGCTCATCGGCAGCGGAAAAGCCGCAAGCGATGGCAGACTTTGCACCGCGGCAGGCAAGGAAGAAGACAGGTCATACGTCTGGCAGGTGAGCAGAATATCCGGGCTGTAAAATAATAATTCAGCCAGAAATACATAGCTGACTACCAGGCACAACTTTAATGCCGCATACCATTTCTCTCCTTTTCCAGTGGATCGGATCATCACGCGCATACCGCTTTTTTGCTCCAGCCCCGCCAGCATGGCAGACAGAAGGATGATCAGCAGCAATGCCTGTGCTCCGTTTTGGATATCCCTGTCCGGACTGTCCACCAGATATCGGTACTGGCCCTCGTAGAAATACAAAAGTTTCCCGCCTTTTTTAGTCAGCGTATCTAACTGCTTATTATAGCGTTCTTCCGCCCTCTGAAGGCTGTTCATGAGCACAAGGGCTACATCCCTCCCGTAAGTCTCCGATTCATTTCTCAAGCCTTTTGTAACTTCTTCCCACTCTTCCTCCATGGCGTCCTTTAGAAGCGCATCCGGCCCGGTCAGTTCCCTCTCCCACCGATTCATATACTGCTGGTAAAAAACCTCTTCGTTCCCGTGATACAGGTTTTCATTCCCATAACCCTGCCACTGAAAACAGATCAGAAGGCCGAAGAAAAGGGCTGCCTTCTGCACCACATACCCTTTCTTCAGCTCTCCGCCCAAGAGGGAGTTTCCTATGGAAGGACCTTTTCGTTTGCGAACAATGGAGATGCTTTTTTCCATCTGCACCAGCCGGTCCCGCAGAAGATACAAAAGGCCCACGCAAAACGCCAATAAGAACGCAAGAATGGCCAGCGCATAGTTCCAGCCACTGATCCAAATGGACCCACCAGCCGGGAGCTGGCGTAAAAAGGCAGCGGGAACGGGCAAAGAGAAATACCGCAGTGCTTCCACAATCAGATCCCGAACACCGGTTATAACCCCGTATCCATCCACCAGTTCTATGTTTCGATAACTTCCCCATATCAGGTCCGGTCGCAGCAGAACATATAAGTTGCTGTACTTCCACATGGCAAAAGCGGAATTATCCGCTATGCTGGTCCACAAAAGAAAGCCAACACCCCACAGTCCGGCCAGAAAGCCGTAGGCTAACAGTTCCCTCTGCCAGAGCTTCATAAGCCCTAAGGCCAAAAGACCGCACAAAACATAGACCAGCCACTTCCACGTAAAACAAAGGAACAGCAGCTGCCCTACCGAAAGAGGAAACAAACATTTCACGTAGGAAGAAACGGACTGCACCGGACGGGACAGGTCGCCCCAGGAATAAAAAAAGCGCGAGGTCGCCGCCTGAGCCGCAAAAAAAACCAGCCAGACAATGCCTGTCACAAGAGCGAGTGCGGTTGCCCTGGCGGCTGACACCTGACCCCTGCCGCAGCGGGTAGATAAAACCAGCGTTTCCATACCGTTTTGGTATCCTTCCGCCACCATCAGGTGCAGCGCGGCAAAAAGAAGCAGCAGAACAAATACGTCCGCGAGCGGATTCTGAAAACACATGGCAAGGCCTCTTTCGGGCCATACCTGCGTAATCATAACCTGTGGCGCTTTTTCAAAATCCCGGCCGGTTTTTTCAATATTTCCCTGCCTGCTTCCTGTCTGACTCTGCAGCATCGACAGGTTTCCCAATATCCGGGCGTTTTCTACAGCGGATGCTACCATTTTCTCTCTTCCGGCGACGGCAGAGACTTCCCCCCGAATCTTTTCGAGAAAACGCCGCGCCAGATAATGATTTTCCGGAAACAGCGACCGTATCTGCTCTCCTGCCTGCGATACCGTTTTACTCTGATCTTCTGTTCCTTGTATCTTCGTATCTTCACCGCCGGTAACCATTGTGGCGATCGATGTACTGTAGCTCTCCGCTTCCATCTCCTCTATCAGCGCATTCAATACTTCCAGGGCTTTTGCGGGACTTTCTTCCCTTTGAAGAATGGCATAGACCGCTTCGTACTCTTCAGATCCTGGCTGATAGGGTGACATAAGGCTTTCCTCCCTGGCAGCAAGGAAAACCTGCAAAACGACAAGAAGACACCACAAAACCAGAAACTTCCGGTTTCGCAGTGTCTTTCCACATTCGTATTTCAACAACTGTAAGAATACCATGGCATTGCCTCTCCCGCTGTCTCTCCGTCAAAAGTATTGTTTTACAGGATCAGCCTTGCGTAAAAAACATAATCGTCATATTCATAGCCAAAAGCTGCCTTGTTCTTTTCCGCCAGCATCGTCACATTGGTTATCCCCCAGCCATGATCCCGTTTTTCTTTCTTGGATGTCAGCAGCATCCCGTTTTTCTCTATCGGCTTACTCCCAAAGGTATTGCTGATCTGTATCCTCACCTTACCATCCCTCACCCGCACAGACACCCCAATCCTGGGATCTTCTGCCTGCACCGCTGCTTCTATTGCGTTATCCAGAAGGTTTGACAGGATCACACACAGATCCTCTTCCTTAATCGGGCAGGAGAAATAATCGATATCCTCTGTCACGGTAATCTGTTTTCTTCTCGCCACAGACAGCTTATCATTCAGAACACCGTTGACCAGTGTGGACCGACACCACAATTTGTTATCATACTCCTCCATCTTCCCATAAATGGAAGAAAAATACTCACAGGCCCCTGGATCCTGTTCTTTCATCTTCTTATACAGTATATCTAACCGGTATTTGAGATCGTGCTTCCACCCGTTACTTTCTCTCTCTTTCTCTTCACGTTCCTTTATGTGCTGTATAAGCACCTGGTTTTTCTCCTCCAGAAACTGTATTCTTTTCTGCCTGTCTTTATAATTATAAAGCAGCACCAACAGCATTGTCCAAGAAACACCAAACAAAAGGAAAAGCATGGAGTAGGCCTTTAGAAAAGGGGCATGACCATTCACCCTATACAGCATCAGCTGCGATACAGTCAGAAAAAGCACAAACACAATGCCCCACTGCCATACCCCCTCCTGGGGAAATCTAACGTCCTCTTTCTGTGACTGTTGAAAGCCTCGCGTTCTGTCATGGATGATGAGTACAATCAATAAATCCACTACACGCATTCCAACATATACCATATAGCGTCCTATCTCTACAGACTGTACATCCGGTTCTTCCAGCAGGGTCTCGTTCATGAAGGTTCCCAGGAAAAACAACGTTGCCAGGCGCAACAGAAAAAGCCCCAGAATAATCACAAGAAATGAACCCAAGGAATTTCCTATCGTTTTTCCTGTTACTCTGCTGAAATAGATGCAGTATAATAAAATATTGATAAATGTATTGCACTCTGAGATGTATCTCCAGCCTGACAGGAACCAGTATAGACAGGAACTGATCAGTCCTAAGAATACAGCCGGATATACAATCTCGTGC
Source organism: Lachnospiraceae bacterium (assembly GCA_017479935.1). GTDB lineage: Bacteria > Bacillota > Clostridia > Lachnospirales > Lachnospiraceae > RGIG5021. Next base: position 64,620 of record JAFVBO010000090.1, on the reverse strand, counting down.
CACCTTCGTACTCGTTCCCCTTTTATCAGAAACATGGCCATCCCCAGGACAATATAGTCCAGAAAACGCAATCCGAAGATGCGAAGCACTGCTCTTATCATATTCCCTGCCATTTCTGACGCATTTTTTCCTTCATGTTCGCCGCGCCATGGACACTCACCTCTATCGTCTCTCCATTTGTTAAGGAAACGGACTGCTTATCTACTTTGATCACATAATTCACGTTAATAATTCGGCCTTTATCCGCAAACACAAATTGATCTGAATCAAGCTGCTCCATGGCCTGTTTCAGTGATCCTCTCACCCTGATCTCCTCATTTTGTTTTTTAACAAGAACATATTTCCCGCTTCTTGTCAAATATAGAATATCCCGATAGTAAATGACTTCTAACCCTGACACAGAATTTCTAAAATAGCAACAGTTTTCCTGACGCTCCCATTCTAAGCGTTCCAGCATAGACGATAGCGCCTGCGGCAGCTTTTCTTCTATTTCCCTCTTTTCCACGAAGCGAAACACATTACTGTCAATGATTTGATACGCCTTCTCCGGATGCCGACTGATCAGGATCAGAAACGCTTCCGGATCCTTTTCCCGAATCATTTTCGCCGTCTGTATTCCGTCCATCTGCGCCATTTCTATGTCTAGAAGATAGGTGTTCGCGCGATAGGCTTGCTCCATCTCTTGTTTCAATAGTAAACCATTGTCGAATGCTTTCATCCGAAATATACAGTTATGTTCCCTTTGATATGTTAGAAGCACCTTCTCTATCCTTGTCCTATCGTCTTTGTCGTCTTCTACAATAGCAATCGAAATCATCATGTCTTCTCCTAAGTCAAGAAGACACCACGAAACCAGAACGATCTGATTTCACGGTGTCTTTTCACATTCGAACACCCACAATTGTAAGAATACCACTTTTGCCCGATTTATTCAATACTGAATGGCTTCTTGTCATTATGGGATAACAGCAGCGGCTCTTTGCCATCCTGAAACTCTTCAAAACTAAGGAACGCATATTCCTGACTCATGGTTGGTATGGTTTCTGTCCCTAGCCTGGTTACCACGCCAAGGTACCCTGTTTCCGTCTGATAGGAAGGTGTGAACCCATCGTCCGTCATAGGTGTTCTGTATAATTCCATCGTCTCTTTTTCCGGATCGTATCTCCACCATTCTCCTCTTTCATTTTCCATCAGAAGATGATCCTCCATCAGGTATACGTCAAATGTACGGAAAGCATCCTCCCCTTCTGGCATTTCCAACAGCTTATCCGTAAAATCATTCAGGTTATACTGCCGGATTTTTTCCCCATCCGCTCCCTTTTCTTTTACATAAAGCCACTGCTGGCAAATTCCGCATACTTGCATTTCCTTCACGTTTGCAATGACCGTCTGCTGCTCTCCCGTAACCCTGTTTATGGCAATCAGAGCCGCGTCCGGGCGCTCACCCACCTCCGATTCGGCATTTACTTTGTAGTATATGATATCTCCGTACCCTCCCTCAAGGAAAAGATTGGAACTTCTCCCGTGAACAGGGCCTGCTAAAACCGTTTCTCCTCCTGTCTCCAGATCTATTTCCGTAATCCAGGCATCCACACCGGATGGCAGAAGATTCTCATCCTGGGTGAAATTCCATACCACCCTTATCATTTTTCCCTCCCGGAACAGGACGGGAGGCGTATAACTAACCCCTGCCATTACCTGGCTGATTTTCTTCAGGTTATCCCCCCACAGATCCGTTTGGTACAAATAGGAATCTTCCCCCAAGCTAAACGGAATAAACCACAGATGACCCTCATGATAGCGGATCCATCCGCCACTTTCTTCCGCCAGCAAAACCGCCTGACAGGTTTTATCCTCCAGTTCATGACTGCACTCCGGTTTCAGACACAAGGGGCGGTACGAATGATCCTCATCCAGATAAATCGTCATCATTCCATTCCCGCTTAAAACTGCAAATCCGTCCTGGTAGACCCCCAGGGAATAGTTTTTTCCCTGGCTTTCATTCGGCAGTGCTTCCCCTGTCTCAGACTCGGAAGATCCCTTTTCCGCACATCCTCCTGCCATCATAACCATCACGGTAATGAGCAGATAGCTTATCCACTTACGAACTGATCTCATCTACGCCTTCCTTTCATCGAACCGGTTCAATTGCTCTTCTATCTCTGGCAGAACCCGATACGCGCCTATAGACTCCAACCCTTTCCGGATCTTTTCTTCATCCTCAGCTATAGATTCGCTTAATCCACTGTAATAGCTGTCCAAATATTGTCCTTGAAGAAGATCAATTCGTAGCCACAGATCCTCCATGCCGCTGGTATCCAGATGAAATCCGCATAACGGGGATACATCCTGATCCATCAGCTTCCAGACTTCTTCCGCCCGGTTCGCATCTTCTTTGGTCGATGCTCTCATAAGAAAGGGGTTTCCAAAATAAAGGGTGTAATCTCCATTCAGACACTCGATGCGATTCCCATCATCCGCTTCCAGACAGTTTTTATCCATAATGCCGTAATTCATCAGTTCGGATAGTTCTGCGTCCCCATAAATAGCCGCAAGGACCTTCATAGCCAGCGTTTTATGGTCAGACGCCTCCCTCACGGCAATCATTCGCCCATTCCCTCTGTATCTTCGGTCTTTTAAGTGATTTGCGTCCAGAATAAGAAAGTCCTCTTCGCTCCAATCCCCCCAAATTGTTTCATCGATCATGGATAGACTCTTTAAAGCAGCACCCTTCTTGCTATAGCTATAACCGAACATAGCAAAGAAATTCCCCATCTGTCTTTCTCTGCTTGCTGCCTGATAGGCCCCCTCCAGATGCAGGTTATTCAATTTCCTTAAAAATTCCTGATATTCCGGAATATCAATCAAAAATTTTGCTTTCCACTTCCCGTTTTCTTTATATACTCCAATCTCTTCCGATGAGGTCCATGGATAAATAATAGATTCGAAACTATCCCAGTCACACGCTTCCAATCCAATTAATTCTTCATTTCCGGCTTCTTTCTCCTGCTGATATATATATGAAACCAGTTCCCAAATTCGTTCGCCCTGAAGCTCTTCTTCTGATATCCTGTATTTTTCCGCCATTTTCTTATTGATAACAAAATAGAATTGCAGCGTAAAGATCGGATTTAACAAGGCATAGACTTTTCCGTCCACTTCTGTCCCTCTCCAGTAGTTTTCCGGAAAACACGCCCGAAGTTTGACTCCTTCCTGGCTTTGCAAAAATTCATCCATACAGGCAAATTCGCCGCTTCTTGCCAGTTCCGCGTACGTATCATGCCTCGAGGTGCTGGCCGGCACGCAAAGAATATCCGCTCCATCAAAAGCAGAGGGGTCCCTGTTCTCTTGGAAGCCATTATAATCATATTTTCTGAATTCTATATTGACCGGCAGTCCTTTTTCCTGAAGACGCCGGTTCAGTTCCTTCTCCACCTCTTCTTCCATCGACATGATTCCCTTATGGTAGTACCATATGATGGTTTCTATCTCATTCGGATCTTTGTAGAATTCTGTCTCATGTCCCGTTTCAGTTTTGTATTCCGTTCCTTCCTCTTTTTTCGTTTCTCCGCCTTCTCTTACATCCTCTGCATAGCATCCGGTTAGTATGGTTCCTGTGAGACATCCGGCCAGTCCTTTTATAAACGTTTGTCTACTTAGTAGTTTTCCCATTGCTTTTACCCGTTCCTATCAATATAGATACCTGCCCAGCACAAGTCGAAGACTCATCGCACTGAATAGTTGTAACTGCTCAGTACCTAAGCAGTTACGAACAGTTACCAATATCGCTTTTTATTCCTGCGGAAGACTATACGACCAAAAGCGGTAAAGATAATCGCCAACAAAATGGTATGAACGCGCCCATGTATATGTGTGCCCTTGATCATTATGTAAAGCAACCACCACACTTTGATAATCGTATGAACTCATCATGCTCATACGCTCTACTCCGTTCTCATCATCATAATATCCTTCTAAAGTAACTCCCACATTCGTATTGCTACAACTTGTTGCCGCTGCGCAGCCATTCACATTGCAATCCAGTATAACATAGCCTGTGTTTCCGCCACCATAGCCTACTTCTTCCACCAATCCTGCCTCTGCTGAAATGTTTCCAAAAGCTAACGCAAACGCTATTGCCATAGCAATTCTTATTCTTTTTTTCATTGTTTCTCCTCCTTCTATATATACCCCATTACATCCCGGTTTCTCGTGAAAACTGATACAGTTGATTTTCAATTTCTTCTAAAACAGCATACCCGCCAACGGCCTTTAGCTGCTCTCGAATTTTCTTTTCCTCTTCTTCTATCGAATCACATAATCCGGCATAATATGTGTCCATATACGCGGTCTGAATTGAAAGAATTTTTTCCCATATCTCTTCCGACCCATTCGTATCTAAATGGAAGCCACATATAGGTGATGCATCCTGTTCAATCAGATTCCACACATCCTCCGCTCTGTTTTCGTCTTCCTTGGTTGAAGACCGCATCAGGAAGAGATTACCGAAGTATCTCGAATAGTCTCCTTTCAGGCATTCTATCCTCTTTCCATCATCCGCTTCTTTGCAGTCTTTGCCCATGATCCCATAACTAATCATTTCTGAAAGTTCCGCGTCCCCATAAATGGCAGCCAAAACCTTCATAGACAGAGATTTGTGTGAAGAAGCTTCCCACACAGCCGTCCTTGCTCCAACACCTCTGTATCGCCGATTCTGTGTAATAGAAGCTTCTCTAATCAGAAAATCCGACTCGTCCCATTCATTACGTAATCCACTCGAAATCATCGACAAGCTTTTCTTAGCGGCACCGTTTTTACTGTAGCTTGTACAATACATGGCAAAAAAATTTCCTGCTGCTCTTTGCTCGTTCGTTGCCTGGTACACACCTTCCAGATATAAACGGTTGATTTTGCGAATAAACGTTTGATATTCCGGAATATCTACCAAAAACGATGCTTTCCATTTTCCATTCTCTTGGTAGACACCAATTTCCTCCGAGCTTGTCAGTGGATAATACATAAGAGGCCCAAGGCCTTTAAACTGATATGCTTCAAGACCCATAAGCTTCGAATTTCCCGCTTCTGTTTCCTTCTGATAAACGTATGAAGCTAGATCGAATATGCTTTCATCATTAATATCTTCTTCTTTTATTTCATATTTATCAGCCATTCTCTTATTAATTGAATAATACGTTTTAAGCGCAGATACTGGAGTCAGTAATGTATATATTTTTCCATCCACTTCTGTGCCTTTCCAGTATTTTTCCGGAAAACATGTCCTCAAGTCAACGCCTTCCGAAGTCTGCAAGAACTCATCCCAGCAGGCAAGCATTCCTTTTCGTGCCAATTCCGCATATGTGTCATATCCCGGAAAATTTCCGGGTAAGCTGAGAATATCTGCTCCGTTAAAAAAAGAGGGATCTTTATTCTCAAAAAATTCAAATTCATCGTAAAGTTTAAAAGCCAGTTCAACGGGAAGACCTTTTTCACGCAGTTTTTTACTAAGTTCTTTCTCCAGGCTTTTGTTCGTTTGTTCCTCTTCTCGCAGCATTCTTCCATAATAATAATACCACGTTATAGTTACCGGATCTCCCAATTCTCCGTCACTTTCAACTTCCTTCTGTTCGCTTTCCGGCACATAATCCTGCCCTTCTGTTTCTCCTATATTATTTACCGCACAGCCAGACAATGTAGCTCCCAGAAAACAGCCTGCAACCCCTTTCATGAAATCCCGTCTATTCATTGTATTTGTTTTCATTTTATGTACCACACGGCTTACATTTTTTCTGGTAGCCGTCACTCCTCGTCAGCATATTTATATAATGTTCCCAATTGATAGCCATCTGCCGAGAAGCTCGCTTCTCCTTTATAATATATATGTGTGTCATTATTGTGAAAAACCACTGCTGCACTCTCAAAATCTAACATGCTTGTTGTTTGAACATAGTAATGTTCTTCGCTATCGTCAGTATAATATCCTTTCAGCATCACTCCAACTTCTGTATCAGCACAGGCAATTGCTGCCGCACAACCATTCTGATTACAATCCAGGACAGCCATTCCGGAATTCCCGTTCTTGGTAAATTGTAAGAATCTTCCATCTCCGTAGGCAACGCTTCCTGTCGCTAACGTCATAGCAATTGCGGCTACTACCATCTTACGTTTGTTCATGATCATCTTCTCCTTTTTTACTTTTTAATTGTTTGAACATTCCTAACGTGTTCGTTTGATTTTATTGTATCATTCCTCGAAAAGGCTGTCAACGGACTGTCCACATTTTCCTTGTTTTTGACCACATATTTTTGATATCGCGCGGTCTCGGTGCATAGGGCTTCTTGCGTGCCTGCACATAAAGAGGATACAAGCGGGGCTGTCGCACATCTTTAATGAGCAACAGCCCGCCTATGTTAATTCATTAGAATATGCGTGTAAATTAACCATGGCGTTGCTTTTTTTCTGCCGCGGAGATGAGACAGCGATTTCTTACGCAGGCCTCTTGAGCGACCGATGAGCTAACTCCTAATTTCGACAGCAAAATCCCGTCATACAAAATGCCCCGCTGGAGCGTTTTGCTCTCCAGCGGGGGCGCTTGCTAACATTTTAGCTTCATCATACGGTCGCTTCAATCAGCCTCTTTTTATTAACAGTGTACTGTCTCACTCCCCGTTTTTTGTTCTTCGTAAAATTATATGTAAGCATATATCCGGTGTCAAGATGACAGGCTTCCAAATATTCTGAAAGCTGTACCTCTCCTTTTTCGTGATAGACTTTCCCTCTCCAAATCTTTAATTCCACCACGAAACGTTCGCCCAAATAATCAATGACAAGATCCATCCTCTTATCATCGCGGGTATGTGCTTCGACATAATAATTCCCCGTCCCATTGATTACAGGGCGGATAAAGAGCAAAAAACGTCTTCGTCCCTCCTCCTCATCAAAAGCCTCCGCTTTACTACCATACAAATCATCAAAAACAGTGACATAATGTGAAAGCAATCGTTCCATATTCAGTCTTCCGTCCAGGATGAACTCTTGCCTCTTGCCTGCTCCTTCTTTGGAAATCGGTGTCTCCTTCATCTCTGATAGGCTCAGAAAATAATTATACAAACGCGTCTCAAAGATGCGGTTGGTAATACTCAATGCTCCGTCACGGTTCGTTATAAACCCGTACATTTCTCCATCCATTGCTGGAATATTATCCGGATTATAAGGAATCCTCTCACCTCCAAAAAGGATTCTCTGCAAAATTTCCCGCAGATCGGCGTGGTCACTCACCTTTCCCATCAAAGAATCAAACAGCGTATTTTTCTCCGTAAGAATCAGGCGTACGGCCTCGCTGACTCCTGCTGCTGTCCAAGCCTCATGAAGAGAGGGGAATCTGTTCCCCTCCAGCTGCGTATCGATTTTCTGGCAAATCCGGCTGACCAGAAACGGATAACCGCTTGTATAGTCATATATTTCCTTGGCTATCACAGATGTATCCATTCCTGTATGGTGATCCGCTTCATATTCATCAAGCATACCTTTAATTCCAGCTTCTGAAAGGCTCATATCTATGTTAAAATCAGCGGCAATATTCCAGGGGCTGTTAAACCTGATATCATCTTCGGACCGAATTTTCGCCTTCAGATGCTTGACATCTGTTACTCCCGCAAGGATGACTGATTGAAACGTGTTGACATTCTTTCCCTTCTCTCTTTTTAAGTAAAGGGATCTAAGCTGTGCAAGAAAATCGAGAAACACCTGATTGTTTGTTGCCGTATCCACTTCATCAATCATAAGAACCATTGGTTTTTCTGAGCATCTGCACCATTCCGAAAAAGCCGAAAGCAGTTCATCCATTCTTCCATCCGCGGGACTTCTTTCTGACAAATCCAAAAAACTATTTCTGGCGGAAGCAGGAATGCTTAAACCACTTTCATCCGCTGTTTTCCGCACAATGCGGGAAAAGGTTTTGCAAAACTCCCCTTCATTGGAAAAGCTTCCATCCCCAATATCCTGAAAATCCAGATCAACGACAATATATTCATTTCGTAGATACCTGGCGAGCGCTGAAAGGGTGGTTGTCTTTCCATACTGTCGTGCACGGTTCATGCAAAAATATTTTCCCGCGTCAATCATGACCTTTATATTCTGCAGCCTCTGGTGTATATCAACCATATAGTGTTTCCTGGGATTGCACAGACCTGTTGTATTGAATTCTTTCACAGACAGAACCACCTCCTCATTCAGTATGATTCATATCCTTTCACGCGCTGCTTGAGTTACATGATACTGCTACTCGAACGCTCTCTTATATGTCATTTCTCAGGACGGTATACCGGCATCGGAAGCAGCTTATGCAGGTTAGCCTTGTGTTTTCGGTCAATTTTTTCCTTCGTTTCCGGATCCTCGCAGACACCGGTGCGGATATATCGGTCCAAAACCTCATAGGTAAAGCCCAGTTTATCTTCATCCGACATGCCGGACAAGCCGTCGGAAGGTACTTTGTGAACCAGATGAGACGGGAGCCCCATCTCATCTCCGATGGCTAACACCTCGGTGACTGTAAAGGAGGAAAGCGGTGAAAAATCTCCCGCGGCATCGCCGTACTTGGTGGAATACCCCACGTAATCCTCGGAGGCGTTGCAGGTGTTGGCCACGCGCCCCCCTTCCTCAAAGCTCTGGGCTACTGCGTACAGTGTCGTCATGCGAAGGCGCGGCGGAATGTTAATCTTCATATCCTGTGTCACATGATTTTCCTGCCCTACCGCTTTTAACAAACCCTCGTAGGCATCCCGAATGTTAATAACCGAATACGGGATATCCAGAAAATGCACCACCTCCAGCGCATCTTCGATATCCGGCATCTCTCCGTTTGGCATGATCACGCCATGCACCCGGTCCTTTCCCAGTGCCTTGACAAGAAGAGCCGCCGTGACGGTGGAATCCTTTCCTCCGGAAATTCCGATCACGGCCTTCGCACCCCGGCCGTTTTCTTCAAACCAGTCCCTGATCCAGCGGGCTATCTTTTCACTTTCGCTCATGGTTCATCCTCCAGTCGATACTTCTTTGCAGGTAGTCAATATAGTTGGGGTTTTTGCACATTCCTTTGCCCGGCACGTCTGACAGTTTAGCCACATCCTGATGGTTGCAGACGGTTGTCTTCATCACAATGTTTAATGCCGGAACGTCGGTATCATTCGCGATATACGTTCCAATGCCAAACGCTACCTTCGCGCGGCCTTCGAAGTGGGCCCGGATCCGATCCGCCCGTTCAAAGTCCAGGCTGTCGCTAAAGAGAAGCGTTTTGGTCTTCGGGTCAAGCCCCAGCTCTTCATAGTGCCGGATCATCTTCTCGCCCCACAGGATCGGGTCACCGCTGTCGTGGCGTACGCCGGAAAAGAGGGTAGCGTAGGTCAGCCGGAAATCCTTCAGGAAACAATCGGTGGTAATCGTATCCGTGAGGGCGATACCGTTTAACACGCCGTACTCCCGAATCCAGGCCTCCAGGGCATACCAGTTGGAATAGGACGGGTTGTGGCGATGGTTTCCCTGCCCCACGCACATAATCCATTCATGGGCCATGGTGCCGACCGGTGTCAGCTGGTATTTCTTTGCCAGGTAAACGTTGGACGTCCCCACAAAGCGGGATCCCTCCATCGGAATTTCCTTAAATCGCCTGACCGCCATGTCCTGCGCCTCTCCAGACAGGCGCCTTCTGAGGCCAAACTCGGAGAAGGAGCTTAACCGGTAGGTTCCGTCCGTAAGGGCCTTCGCTTTCGCGTCAAGCCGGTTTTTAAAGCTTGCCAGCAGCTCCTGATAGTCGTATTTCATCCGGAAATAGACTTCGTTGACGATGGCCAGGGTGGGAATTTCATACATGGAGGTATTTAACCAGCTGCCGCGGGTCTCAATGGTTAAGCCGCAGGGGTCGTCCGTCCCAATCTCAAATTCCTCATAGCGCGGATGCCAGAGCCGCAAAAAATCAATGTAGCTGTCCTTAAACCACACGATACTCCGCAGGTAATCCAGCTCATCCTCGGTAAAGCTGAGCGTGCAGTATGCCTTAATCTGCGTCCGAATTTCCTCCACCATTTCCGGGGTAAAGAAGACGTCTTCATTCCGGCACTTGAACGACCAGGTGGTCGTGTACGTGGGAAATTCGTGATAAATGGCCTGTCCCATGCTGAACTTATACAGGTCGGTTTCCAAAAGGCTGTGAATGATTGGTTCCATATAACTTCCTTTCTTTACGGCTTTGCTGCCGCGCAATCTCTGTTTCGCAAACAGCCATTTTTCTGTCTATTTATGCTGAACACTTACGGTCGCCAACTTTATTCTGGCCATTTTTGCATAAAAAGCAATACCATAAATGAGCTGATACTCATACCCCTCCGGAATACTTTTGTCGTATCCTTTCTCAAAAATCTGGGTGATGGCTTCCCTGCAGTCCGCATCCATGTCCTGGGGTTTTTCGGACTTCTTAAATTCCATAAGCAAGACGCCTCTTCTCCCTTTGTCTCTCACCCGTAGATCCAGCCGCCCAAGCCCGGCCTCATCGTTTGAATCTAAGGAGAAGCCACGGGACGTAAAGATCCCGTTCAGCATGCCATGATAATACTCTTCGCCGTAATCAAAATAGCTGATCGAATTCCAGAGGATCTTCGTGAGCATTTCCGAAGCCGTTTCTTCGTCTTTCTTCCACATGGCGGCAACAAACGCGTCTACATGGCCGGCATCAAGTGTTTTCTCAAATCTGCGGACCACGGCATTTTTAAACAGCCCTGCGATCTCCATATTGGGAATGCGAAGCCTTATTCTTCCTGTGGGAGCCTCTCTGTCCGCCTTGGAGAGATATCCCGTCATCAAAAGAACACTCCACAAATTCTTTTCCGAATCGGAAATATGGTCATATGTCAGTTCCTCATAAATCTCCTCGGTTATCGTTCCCCCGTTCAGGAGTATTTCAAATTTATCGGAAGCATCGAATTTCCCATGGCTGACAAAATCATCCAGAATGGCATTGGAACTGGTATTTGCCCAAAAGTTCTGCGGCGCCTCTTGCTCATCATAGATCACAGAGGCCAGATAACTCGCCACATCCCAGGGGCAAAACACTTCTGTGTTTCCAAAAATATATCCGTCATACCACTTCCGAACTGTGTCCATTTTTTCAGATAGCCCGAATGCCGCCAGCATTTCAGCCACTTCTTCCTGCGTGAAACCGAAATACTGGCTAAACTTTCTGCTTGTGACGGAATAACAGGCAAAATTGTTCACCCCTGTAAAAATACTCTCCTTCGTTATCCGCAGACATCCTGTCACTACCGCAAACTTCAGATACTCATTTGTTTTCAGTGAAATGCTTAAGATCCCGCGAATCAGATCCAGCATTTGTTCATAATACTCCCTGTTTTTCGTCTCCTCCGCCTTGGAAAGCGGTACGTCATATTCATCAATCAGGAGGATGACCGGCTTTCCGTAAACAGCTGTCATCATCCGCATGATGGTTTTCAGAGAATTCTGCAGGTCTGCCTCTTCCCCTTTCTCCGCTTTTAGTCTGCGAAACTTTTCCGCGTCATCCGGATCTACTTTGTCATTGTTTTCCAGATTAACCTGCTTTTTGCAAATATCCGCAATCACAGTTTTCAGCTTTCCATAGGCCAGGTTAAAATTTCGTCCTTCTATATCCTTCAATGACAGAAACAGGACTGGATACCGGTTCATCCACTCTTCGCAGAATTCAGGATGATGATTTAAGATATCTCGATTCTGGAACAAATCTCTGCTATCCCGCTGAATATCAAAAAAGCTCTCCAACATGCTCATGGTGAGCGTTTTTCCGAAACGGCGCGGGCGCGTGAACAGCGTTACCTTATTTCTGGTCTCCGCCGCAAGTTCATAAATTAATTCCGTTTTATCGACATAATAGCCATTATCTTTGATAAACTGGTCAAAGATATCATTGCCGACTACAATCATTTTATCCATTGCGCGCCCTCCTCTTCCCCGTTATTCTAATCGTAATACCGCAAAATGTCAATTTTGTTCCTCAAAGAACGGGCCTGTCCGTCGAACAGGCCCGTTCTTTGTTTCTATCTCGGCTATAACGCCAATGTCTCTTACTCCGTAATCGGCAGATGGATGATATCGTCGTCCTTTCCAGCCTCTCCTGCTGCCTTTTCCAGAAGCGTCAGAAGCTGAGTAACTGTCGCCTGATCCCCTGCGCTTCGGGTGGACCCGCCTCCTAACAACGACATGATGGCGCTTGCGATGTCTTCCACGCCGAAGGATTCGCCCTTTAAGATTTTCGTGGCTTTTTTCTTTGTATCCGAGTCCGCCTCGCGGTACAGTTCCACCAGCTTCTTTTCCGTGGCGGTTAAGGTAAGCTCCCCTGTCTTTTTCGCGCTGGTAGAGCTGCCGGTCTTTTTCGCGCTGGTAGAGGTCTTCTTCGCGGAAGAAGTGGTTTCTGTCTTCTTGACGCCGGAGGGCGCTTCTAAAAGCGATTTCTGCGTGACGCCCGTCGCCTTCGCGATCTGCTTTAACGCCTCCTTGGTCAGTTCCTTTTCATCCCGTTCCGCCTTGCCGATATCGGACGAGGATACGCCGTCCACCATATCCGCCAGCTTCGTCTGCGAAAGGCCGGCCGCCGTGCGGGCTTCCTTGATCAGTGTTCCTACGGTTTTCTTTGCTGCCATGTCATTCTCCTCCCTTTATTTCCGCATTTTGTGTAATGCTTAAGCTCCTCCTTTATACTATCGGAGAGCCGTTCATTTTCCCCCTATTGTTCCATTACAGCCGCATTTTCTGAACCATCTGGCAGAAGGCCGCATTATTGGGCGTATGCAGGAACAGATCCAGCACCTGTTCCACTGCCTCCTCCTGCTTCTGGTTTCCGCTGATGCGGTGTACACGGTAGGACGCTTCCTGCTCTTCCTTCGTAAGGAGCAGATCGTCCCGGCGGGTGCCGGATTTTAAGATGTCAACGGCCGGAAAGATGCGCTTCTCAGACAGCTTCCGGTCCAGAACCAGTTCCATGTTGCCGGTTCCCTTAAACTCTTCGTATACCACGTCATCCATACGGCTTCCCGTATCCACCAGGGCCGTCGCCAGGATCGTCAGGCTTCCGCCCTCGCGCATGTTGCGGGCCGCGCCAAAGAACCGCTTGGGCATGTGCAGCGCCGCCGGATCCAAGCCGCCGGAAAGCGTGCGTCCGCTGGGCGCCACGGTCAGGTTGTAGGCGCGGGCTAAGCGGGTAATGGAGTCTAAGAAGATCATGACATCCTTTCCCTGCTCCACCAGGCGCTTCGCGCGCTCCAAAACCATCTCGGCCGCCCGCTTGTGGTGCTCCGGCAATTCATCAAAGGTGGAATAGATCACTTCCACGTTGTCGCCCACGATAGATTCTTTGATGTCCGTCACTTCCTCCGGACGCTCATCAATCAGAAGAATAATCAGGTGCACGCTCGGGTGGTTTTTCTGGACCGATTTGGCTACCTGCTTAAGAAGTGTTGTCTTACCAGCCTTCGGCGGGGAGACGATCATGCCTCGCTGGCCTTTTCCGATGGGGGATAAAAGGTCCACAATCCGCATGGAAACCGGACCGCCCGGCACCTCTAAGTGCAGCCGTTCATCCGGGAAGATGGGTGTTAAATCTTCAAAGTTCGGGCGTCCCTCCGACAGGTAGGCCAGCTCCCCGTTCATCTGATTGACGTACAGGAGCGCCGCGAACTTTTCGTTGCCCGTTTTAATTCTCTTGATACCGGTGACGATGTCGCCGGTCTTCATGTTAAAGCGGCGGATCTGCGACGGGGAGACATACACGTCGTTATCCCCGGGCATGTAGTTTTCGCTGCGGATAAAGCCGTAGCCTTCCGGCATGATCTCTAAGATGCCATGGGCGGGGACGCCGCTATCCAGCCCCGCCAGTTCGGGGCGAAGGCCTTCCATCCGGCGCTCCGGCTGCTCTGTGCTTCCGGGGCGGTCTTCGCCGGTTCCGGCATCGTTTCGCGCTGCGCTCCGGCTGTTTTCCGCCGCCTGATCGCCTCGGCCGGCATATCGGCTGCCTTCCGCCGCCTGATCGCCCCGGCTGGTGCTTCGGCTGCCTTCCATTGCGTTTTCTTTGCGTACCTTCTCCAGAAGCATATCCGTCTTCTTTGTCTCCGTCAGCGCTTCCGTATGACTTCTGTCTGTCAGGGCCGCCGTACGGCTGCCGGGTGCGGGTGCTTCCGCGCTTGTCTCTTCCGCCGGCTTTTCCTCGGTCTTTTCACCTAACAGCGTCAGGATCTCCTCAATCAACTGCGACTTTCTGGTGGAATTGATGTTTCGGATGCCGTTTTCCTTCGCGATGGCCCGGATTTCCCCTAAGGGGAGGGTTTCTAATTTTTCTCTGATGCTACTTGCCATATATTTCTATCCTTTCGACTATATTCTCTTACGTAATGCGGCAGCGAGAGATGTGCCGCGCGCGGTTATTTGTCTTCCCGCAGCAGTTCTTTCATGGCGTAGGCGTAAATATCCTGACAGCTCCTCTTAAAGTGGGCGCACATCGCCTCCGCCTGGTCCATGGTAGGCACCGAGACGCTCATCTCAAACAACACGGATTTCCCTTCGCGGATTTCCCCGTGTACCCGGTAGTCCTGTTGATCGGTGCGCGTATAGTCGGCCAGAATGCCTACCTCGTTGCGCATGCGGACCTTGTTTTCTTTCAGATAATCGTTGATGTCCTTGACAATGGCTCCGGACATTTTGTTCCCGAAAAAAGTGAGGGTGTCTTCCCCTTCGTCCGTGATCTCGTAGCGGGAGCTGTGATTGACGTACTCCGCCTTGATCAGATGGGCCTCGAGAAGCTCTGACACCGCCTGCTGCAGGGTAAAATAGGTGGTGTACTCATGGCCCAGGAAGAATTCTGACAGCTGTGTTCCCGTGATGGGGAACTTCACTTTTTTCAGCATGTACAGGATCATCAGCTTGTAAAGTGTGATCGGATCTGACAGCATGTTTTATCCTCTTTTTCGTTTTCTTTTATGGGATTCTTTTTTGCGATGTGAAGACAAACGGTGACTATTCACGGTCAAACAGCCACGACAAACAAACGCTTTTCACTTGGAAAGCCGCCCGGGAAGGAGAGTTCCCGGCTTGCCCAACGCAGCTTATCGGATTTACTATAGCAGGATTTTTGAAAAGAATCAAGTTGAAGTTTGGGGCTTTCCTGTGTTAGGATAGGGCAAGCGTAACGATTTGCGGATGCCCTGGGGCCTGTAATCCGGGAATTGGAACGCCAATATGATCCCGGAGGAAGAAGCTCATGAAGCTCACGACCCTTTGCTACCTGGAAAAAGACGGGTGTTATCTGATGCTGCACCGCACCAAAAAAGAGCACGATGTGAACCATGACAAATGGATCGGCGTCGGCGGCAAATTTGAAGAAGGCGAAAGCCCGGAGGACTGCGCCCTTCGGGAAGTAAAAGAAGAAACTGGCCTCACCATGACCTCTTACCGTCTGCGGGCCGTTATCACCTTCGTCAGCCTCCCCTGGGAATCGGAGCACATGTATCTGTTCACCTGCGACAGCTTTACCGGCGATCTCATCCCCTGCAACGAGGGCGACCTTACCTGGCTTCCCAAGGAAGAGCTGCTGACCAAAAATCTGTGGGAGGGCGACAAAATCTTCCTACGGCTTTTGGACACGCGGGATAGCTTCTTTACCCTGAAACTGGTCTACGACGGGGACACCTTAAAAGAGGCTATCCTGGACGGAAGAGAGAAGCTTATGTGACTGCATCTGCAGCCGCAGAACAGGCAAAGACGCCTCTGTATGTGAAGGAATTGGTATCTACTCAGCACAGCCGCTTGCACCCCGCTGCAAGCGGCGTAAAACAAGAGTTGGCATGCCAAGCCACAGGCAATTTGGAATGCGCGGAGCGCATTGCCTGTGGCTTTGTAACTGCTCAGGTACTGAGCAGTTACAGGAATTGTAAACCTCCTATCATCCTTTTAGATTTCATTGACAAATGCTCCCCTTCCCTCTATAGTGTAGGCAATAACAAAGCAGGAAATCCCGCTTGCACAACAAGGAATTCATTTTAAGTGAAGCGGTATGCGAAAAGGAGAAGAAGCAATGGAAGAAAAACTCATGGACCTGATCCGTGAACTGGGAGACGCAGATACGGCCGACTTAGACGGAAGCAGCCAGGTGGACGAGTACGTGGATGAAATCGCGCTGGACGAACTTTCCATGGCGATTGAAGAAGAGTTTGGCGTGATTATCGACCCGTTCGACATGGAGGACATCAGTATCGACAGGCTCTGCCAGATGATCCGGGAAGAACTATAATGAAACACGACACAGCTGCTTCAACGATGAGCAGATACGACACGACAACTATTGAAAGCCCCGAGTAGCGGGGCTTTCACACATCACGGGGTTATTTATGAATTACATGGACGAATACCAGATTGGCTTAAACAAGCTAGTCATCTTTCGAAATCTCTTACAGGATCCCGCCATCGAAAAACTCATGGCGCTTTTTAACGCGAAGGAGAAGGATACGCCTGCCCTCGTGGGGCATTATGCCGCCTTCCTGCAGGAACTGTACAAGCGCACCGACTGCTTGACCGACTATCTTCTTTCTTTTATCCTGGAAGACGAAAACCTGTACGTCCGCATGCGGGCGGCCGGCCGGGATATTCCTCCCGCGTTTTTGGCCTGTCTGAAGGACGAGCTGAATTTTCTGGAGCTGCTTGGCCGCTTAACCAGCGAGGAGCTGCGCACACGAATCGGCTACAACGGCTTTTTGCCCTCCTACCGCACTACGCGCCTGGATTTTTCGTCTCTGTATGAGGAACGGCTGTCCACCATCCAGGAAAAGGGATACGGCATTTTTGCCAAGTATCATGTCTTTACTGTAAGCGACGGGCAGCTTGTCCCCGTCCGCTACCCGGATGCGCAAAAGCTGTCAGAACTCACGGGGTACGAAAAGGAGCGGGCGCGCCTTCTTGCCAACACGGAGGCTCTCCTTTCGGGAAAGCCTGCCAACAACGCGCTGCTGTACGGCGATGCCGGCACGGGCAAGAGCTCCACGGTTAAGGCCATCGCCAACGAATACAAGGACCGCGGCCTGCGCCTGATTGAGGTGAAGAAAAACCAGCTGTACCAGATTCCGGAGCTGGTGGATTCTTTAAGCGACAATCCTTTAAAGTTCATCCTGTTTATCGACGACCTGAGCTTTTCCTCCAACGACAACGATTTCTCGGCGCTGAAGGCCATCCTGGAGGGAAGCGTCGGCGGACATTCCGGTAACCTTGTAGTCTACGCCACCTCCAACCGCCGCCACCTTGTAAAAGAGGTTATGAGCGACCGGGAGGGCGATGACATCCACTATTTCGACACCATGCAGGAGCTGATGAGCCTGTCGGCGCGCTTTGGGCTCACGATCACCTTCTCCCGCCCGGAAAAGGAGCTCTATCTGGATATTGTAAAAGCCCTGGCGCAGCAATATGAGATCGATATGCCCGAGGAGGAACTGTTTACGCGAGCCGAGGCGCATGCCATCCGCTCCGGCGGACGAAGCCCCCGCACCGCCAAACAGTTTATCGAAATGGTGAAATCCGGGGTAACCGGGTAACGAAGGACTAAACATGCAGAAAAGAATTCACGAACAGATCGCTTCACTCTCCCAGGAGTTAAAAGAACTGGATCTTTCCATCTACAACCACCCGGAGCTTGGCTACGAAGAGGTTCACGCCTGCGCGGTGCAGGTGGCCCTGCTGCAAAAACACGGGTTTACGGTAGAGGAAAGCTATCTTGGGATGCCAACCGCCTACCGGGCCGTCTATAAGGGCAAAAAGCCCGGCCCGAACATCGCCTTCTTAGCGGAGTACGATGCCCTGCCGGGCCTTGGCCACGCCTGCGGCCACAACCTGATCGCCACCGTCGCCTGCGGCAGCGCCCTCGCCCTTAAGTCCCTGGTGGATGAGATCGGCGGAAACGTCTATGTGTTCGGCTGCCCGGCGGAAGAGACCAGCGGGGCGAAGGCTCCCATGGCGGACGCCGGTGCCTTTGACGACATGGCCATCGCCCTGATTGCCCACCCCTACTGCGCGAACGCCTGCGGCGGCAGCACCATTGCCTTAAACGCCCTGCAGTTTGAATTCTTCGGGAAACCGGCTCACGCCGCTGGAAATCCATGGGACGGCATCAATGCGCTTGACGGCGTCATAAACACCTTCAACATGATCAACGCTCTGCGCCAGCACATCCGCCCGGAAGCCCGCATCCACGGCTACATTGACCACGGCGGCACGGCCCCGAACATCGTTCCGGAGTACGCCTCCGCGAAATTTTATGTGCGCGCCCCGAAAAAAGACTATTTAGAGGAATTGTCGGAAAAGGTGATCCGTTGTGCGGAAGGGGCAGCCCTTGGCTGCGGCGCCCGCCTGGAGGTGTCCCACTTTGAGAACTCTTTTGACGATCTGGTGACGAACGAACCGCTGGCGGAGGCCTATCGCCTGCAGCTCCGTCTTCTTGGCGTGGAAGGTCCCATTTATACGGAGGCGGACGGCGGCTCCACCGACACGGGAAACGTGAGCCACCGCTGCCCGGCCATCCACCCCTGGTTTGACATCACGGGGGATGAAACCATCAAAATCCACAGCCACGAATTCCAGGAGTGTGCCGGGACAGACAAAGCCTTTGACGCCGCGTGCCGGATCATGGAGGCGCTAACGAATATCGCCGTGCGGGTGATTACCGAACCGGCGCTTCTGGCGCATATCCGAGAGGAATTTGGGAAGGCAGACAAATAACAGAGCATGTCACAAAAGGACGCTTGTTATAAAAATCTGGCGCTACCCAGGTGTATTTCCTGGTTAGCGCCAGATTTTGTGTTAACCCTTATAGAAATTAATCAAACATCCCGCCAGAATAATCTTCTTCTCATCCTCCGTCAACGAATCCAAAAGAAGCGTAATTTCCTTCATGTCGCGGCTCACCACGAATGCCCGCAGCTCACTTCTTCCTTCTTCCACGGCTTTTCGGATGTCCGGCAGGAACAGGAAGTCGCCTTTGGAGAAGGGAAGCTCCCCTTCTTTGATCCGAAGCGGCAGCATGCCCCAGTTGATCAGGTTGGAGCGGTAGCGCTTGGTGGCGTACTCATTCGCGATGTTGGCCCAGCCGCCAAGAACCTTCTGGCAGGAGGCGGCCTGCTCACGGGCAGAGCCATCACCCGGCTTGACGGCAAAGATGGTGCTGCCGATGCCGGTGTTCTTCATGCAGACGTCCGGGAAGAGTTCCTTTACCTGACCCATGACCGGCTTCATATCCGGATAGACATGGCACAGATGCTCACCCGATTCGCGCACCTTTTCCATGGCCTGTACGGCCTTCGCTTCGCCCACATAAGCCGGGTCGCGGCGGGAAAGGGTGAACTCCGCCAGGCCAAGCGGATTGGAGCGGTAGGAACTTGTCTCGCCGGAGGGGATCAGCTCATCGGTCGTGGTAACGGGGTCGTGGATCTCCGAAACCACCTTTAAGAGCAGGTTTTCCGTCAGCGATACCATGGCCGGCCAGTCTTTGATATTCGGGCCGAGACGCAGTTCTTCCTCCGGAATCGGATGTCCGGCTCCGTTGTAGACACGCTTTTCGTAGATGGTCTTGTCGAAGAAATACGCCGGCTTCGTGAATGTGACATCCACATCCGTTGCTGCCGTGAGCATACCGTGATTGGCCGCCGTAGCCGCGATGGAGCGGGCATCCATGAGCGCCACGGACGCGATCTGGCCGTTGCCCGGCTTGCTGCCTTCGCGGTTCGGGAAGTTACGGGTAGAGTGGCGGATGGAAAAGCCGTTGTTGCAGGGCACATCGCCCGCGCCGAAGCACGGTCCGCAAAAGGCCGTGCGCACCGTAGCGCCCGCCGCAATGAAGTCTGCCATGACGCCGTTTTTCACCAGCTGCATCATGACCGGCTGGCTGGCCGGATAGACGCTTAACGAGAAGGCTCCGTCGCCGATATCGCGGCCACGCAGGATGTCCGCCGCATCGCACAGGTTCTCATATCCGCCGCCCGCGCAGCCGGCGATGACGCCCTGATCCACAAAGAGGCGTCCGTTTTTTAACTTATCCGTCAGGCAGAACTTCACCTGGCCGCCCAGCGTCTTTTCCGCCGCCTTTTCCACCTCACGCAGGATATCTGCCGCGTTAGCGTTTACTTCCTCAATTGTATAGGTGTTGCTGGGATGGAACGGCATTGCAATCATAGGCTTCACCTGATCTAAGGCCACTTCCACCACACCATCGTAGTACGCGCATGACGCAGGAGCCAGCTCTTTGTAACTCTCCGGGCGCCCATGAATGGCGTAGAAATCCTTCACCGCACCGTCCGTCGTCCAGATGGAGGAAAGACACGTGGTCTCCGTAGTCATGACATCCACGCCAATCCGCATATCCACACTTAAATTGGCTACACCGGGGCCTACAAACTCCAGCACCTTATTGTTGACGTAGCCGCTCTTGAACACCGCGCCGATGATGGCCAGCGCGATATCCTGCGGACCCACGCCTTTTTGCGGCGCTCCGGTCAGATAGACGGCAACCACCTGAGGGCGCCGGATGTCGTAGGTGCGCTTTAAAAGCTGCTTGACCAGTTCCGGGCCGCCCTCGCCGATGGCCATGGTGCCCAGAGCACCGTAGCGGGTATGGCTGTCCGATCCTAAGATCATCTCCCCGCAGCCGGCGAGCATTTCACGGGCGAACTGGTGAATAACCGCCATGTGCGGGGGCACGTAGATACCGCCGTACTTGCGGGCGCAGGACAGGCCAAACATGTGGTCATCCTCGTTGATCGTACCGCCTACCGCGCAAAGGCTGTTGTGGCAGTTCGTGAGCACATAGGGCACCGGAAATTCCGTCAGGCCGCTGGCTCTGGCTGTCTGGATGATTCCAACGAAGGTGATGTCGTGGGAGGTCAACTTGTCAAAGCGGATCTGCAGGTTTTCCTCGTTTCCGGACTGGTTGTGCGCCATCAGAATCTGATAGGCCATCGTCCCCTTGCGCGCTTCCTCCCTGGCGGCCTCATCCGCCGCAAACCCCTGCGCGGATAATTTCGCGCGTCCGTCCCCGTTATCGGGTGTCAAAACGCTGCTGTTCTGTAAATAGGCTCCTGTGTTCCATAAACGAACCATATGTTCTAAATCCTCCTGTGTAAGAAGAGCCGCTTCCTTGCGGCTCTTCGTTGTATACGATTATCTTTGCTTACATGATTCTTACGGCCCTTACTTCGCCGCGTACACGATCTCCAGCAGCTTCACGTAATCCTCTACCTCCATCGGGCGGGGATTGCTGCCGTTAGACCCATTCTTGTAACTCATCTCCGCCAGCTTCTGAAAATCCTTCGGGTCCGCGTTCAGGGAAGCAAAGGTGGGGAGTTTCACATCCTTCGTGAGCTGTTTGACAAATTCCACGGCCTTTTTCGCACCTTCCTCTACCGTCTCCCATGTAAGGCCCATGGCCGTCGCCACACGGGCGTAGCGCTCCTTGCAGTACTCCATGTTGTATTCCATCACGTAGGGCAGGAAAATGGCGTTACAGGTGCCGTGAGGCAGGTCGTACATACTGCCGAGGGACTCCGCGATACAGTGCACGCTGGCCACATCCGCATGGCTGAAGGAAATACCGCCCAGCATGCTGCCCATGAGCATATTACTGCGGGCTGTGAGGTCGTTCCCGTTCTCCACGGCCTTCACCAGGTTCTTGCTGATCAGCTCGATCGCATACAGTGCAGCCGCATCCCCCATGGGCTCGGAGCAGGTGGCGGTAAAGCCTTCGATGGCATGCGTCAGGGCATCCACGCCCGTCGCCGCTGTCACGGAAGCCGGCACGGTGAGCGTCAGCTCCGGATCACACACCGCCACGTTGGCAGCCGTGTAGGGGCTCTTCACGGTCATCTTATAGTGGTTCTTCGTATCCGTGATGACGGACGAGAAGGTCAGCTCGCTACCGGTTCCGGACGTTGTCGGCACCGTGATAAGAAGCGGATTCGGAAGCGTTGCCGCCGTTTTTCCCTCATAAGGCTTGATATATTCCGCATGATGCGCCAGAAGAACACCGATGGCTTTCGCGCAGTCGATAGGGCTTCCGCCGCCCACCGCGATCATGCAGTCACATCCCTTCTCGCGGGCAATGCGCGCGCCTTCCTCCGCGTTTACGTCCTTGGGATTTGCCTCTACGCCGTCATACACCTCGTAAGGAATGTTCGCCTCCTCAAGGAGTTTTAACACTTTTCCGGTAATCCCGGCCTTCACGATTCCCTTATCCGTTACGATGAGCGGGTAGGTTCCTCCTGCGTTTTTCAGTTCTTCCGCCACATGAGCCACCGCTCCGACTCCATAGACCACTTTCGTGGGCAGGGTAAAAGTGAAGGGATTCATACAATTGTAATTCACGATCTTATCCTCCTGTTAAAGGCTTACGCTGTTTTATTAACGCGGTAAAGTCTCCCGCTATTTCCCGTAGTGTAACACAAAAGCCCCGCCTCTGTAAATGGGTTTCCTCAAAATCTTCCTCTCACCCATACCACTCCCGGATGCGGTCAAAGTTTTCTTTCGTCATGAGTGCTGTTTCCCTGATTCCGTCTAAGTGTACCAGATACGTCCAGCGACCGTAGGGCTCTACCTGAGAAATCCGTGAGATCTTAATGATATTGGAACGGTGGCAGCGAAGAAACTCCGGTTCTTTTAGCTTCTTTTCCAGATCAGATAAGTTAAGTGACGTTTCATATCTCCCCCTGTCCGTGTATACTACGGTTGTACTTCCCTCCCGGACCGCCATAACAATATCATTCAGGTCGAGAAAAAGAATGCTTTCCTTCCCTTTTAACATCAATTTGTCGGAACGGGATATTCCCTCTTCCATTAAGGGCGTCCTGTCCGGCTCCTGCATTTCATCCCTCTCCGGATCCGCTTCATAAGCAGGCGCATTTTCCCTGTCCTGGTTAGGCTCATTTTCCGCCCTGTTCCATTTTCCGTTTTCCGCCATCCTCGTGATACGGTCCAAGGTGTGCCTGATCCGGGAGATATCAAAGGGCTTTACCAGGTAATCGAAGGCGTACAACTCGAAAGCGCTGGGCATATATTCCGCATAGGCAGTCGCAAAAATGAGGATCGTGTCCGGCGCTTCTTTTAATATCTCACGCGCCACACCGATCCCGTTCGCCCCTTGTAAATCCACATCCAGAAACACTACATCCGGATGAACCTCACGAAACGCCAAAAGGGCCTCTTCGGCAGAGGCCCCTTCCGCTGCCACAAGGTAACCGGGCGTTTTCTCGATTACCTTGCGCAGGATCATGCGAATATGCGGTTCATCGTCAATCAGCATGACTTTGATTGCCATATCCCTTTATCCTTTAACTTTCTGTGCCCGCTCACGGCGGCGCTTTCTGCTCACCGGCTCCCCGAGTATCGCGGAGAGTACGATGGCTTCCTGTGCGCTTTCCGGTTTTCCGAGCTTTTTCCGGAGAATTTCCACCATGGCAGGTTTATTGTTCTGATTTCCCATAGCGGTTGCCTTTCTTTCCTACCTTACTTCTTTGCGTCCTTGTTTTCCTTCGTGCTCGGAGCAGTCTTTCCACCATCGGCGATCTGCGTTCTCATCTCGGTATCAGCCTTGATGTTCTGCAGATCATAGTAATCCATGATACCCATCCGGCCTTCACGCAGCGCGTAAGCCAATGCCTTCGGCACTTCGGCCTCCGCCTCCACGACGTAGGCTCTCATCTCCTGTTCCTTCGCGACAGCCATCGCGCGGCGCTCTTCGGCCTTCGCCTGGGCGATATTCTTGTCGGCTTCCGCCTGCAGCGTCTGCAGCTGGGCGCCGATGTTGCGGCCGATATCGATATCGGCGATATCGATGGACAGAATTTCGAACGCGGTTCCGGAGTCAAGGCCCTTGGACAGAACCAGCTTGGAGATGTTGTCGGGGTTTTCCAACACTTCCTTATGCGTATCGGACGAACCGACGGTGGTAACAATACCCTCGCCTACACGGGCAAGCACGGTGGACTCGCCGGCACCACCGACTAAGCGGTCCAGGTTCGCGCGGACAGTCACTCTGGCTTTAACCAGAAGCTCGATACCGTCCTTCGCGACAGCGGAAATGTTGGTCGTCTCAATGACCTTGGGGTTAACGCTCATCTTTACGGCTTCCAGCACGTTTCGGCCGGCTAAGTCGATGGCGGCAGCCTTCTCAAAAGAAAGGTCGATGCCGGCGCGCTCGGAGGCGATTAACGCCACCACCACGCGGTCTACGTTACCGCCGGCCAGATAATGCGCTTCCAGCTGATTGGCGTTCAGCTTTAAGCCGGCCTTGGTCGATTTAATGAGCGGCATGATAATCTTGGACGGGCTGACCCGGCGAAGCCGCATACCGACCAGGTTCATAATGCCAACCCGGACGCCGGCCGCCAGGGCGGAAATCCAAAGCCCCATCGGGACAAAGGTAAACAGCAGAACAAGCAGTGCTACTACAATGACAATAATAATCTGATAATTCATAAATTCCTCCTTCGCGGCCCTTAAGCCGCCCCCTAATTCAATCTCCTGTTACTCTTTACGGTTTCTATTTACCGCCTGAAAACAACAGCTTTTTTATCCTTCCTTATTCATTCTCGATGCTTCGAACCATCAAGGAAGAATTGCTGACCTTAAAGATCTGCACCTTGGCGCCCTTTTCCAGGTACGACCCATCCGATACCACGTCGATCAGCAGATCATCCACGCTGATTTTGCCGGCCGGCCGAAGATCGGTCATCGCTACGCCGGTGCGTCCCACCAGATACTTTAAATCCTCGGTGCTGATACAGCCGCTTTCCTTGTCCAGCTTTTCCTGGAGCGCGATCGGAGACTTTATAATTCCCTTCGACAAGAGTGTCAGCACAATAAAGACGAAGATGGCCAGCAGCACCAGTAAAATGGCGATCAGCTTGATGGCTTCCCCGATCGTGCTGGCCGACAGCGCCACGCCGACCACAAAGCAGCCGATACCGACGATGCCGGGAACTCCGAAGCCCGGGACCACGCATTCAATTCCGATGAAGACAAAGGCGACAATGATCAGCACCATGCCCAAAATTTCAAAACCCATCTGGCTTTCCTCCTTTCTATAAGCCGTCCGCGAAAGGCTTCTTGCTTATGTCTGCATCCTACCCGTTCTTTGCCGAAAAGAAAAGAGGAAAGTCACGAATTATACACGGACTTCCCTCAACTGTCAAAATACTGTTCCCATCCATCAGACCGCCAGTACGCCAAGCAGCACGACTGCCGCAATGATCCCTACAACAATCGAGATCAACAGGGTCATCGTTGCCATATTGTCTCCCCCTTTCTTATAACAGGCAAATGGTTTTCTACGAAGAAAGTGACTCTTTCTCCCGTTTATCTATGATAGCCGTAAAGCAGGTCTTGTTCGGGGCGGTGGTAAACTCCACCTGCCCTCCGGCCTCCTTTACGCACCGTTCTACGATCCCAAGGCCAAAACCATGGCCTTCCTCTGCCTTGGTGGAAAACCCGTCCCGAAACAACAGTCCCTGCTCTTCTTTCGGGATCTCAGGCCCGTTGTTGTAGACGCTTAGGGAAAAGCTTTTCCGATCCTCGGAGAGAATCACATGAACCTCTTTGTCTCCTTCCAGCTTTTCCACCGCGGTAAGCGCGTTGTCGATCAGGTTTCCCAGGATATGGCAGACGCTCCAGGCTTCCATGGGGATGCCGCGCAGACTGCTGGACACTTCCAGAATGAGCCGCACACCCATCTGCTCTGCCTTGGTAAGCTTATTCTGTAAAAGGGCGTTTACGGCGGGAAGACTGGTTTTCAGCGCTCTCCCGGTTTTTGTCGCCTCCCCGTAGAGGGGCTTTAAAAAACGCATGGCCTCCTCGTACTCTTCCAGCTCCATGAGGCCGTAAACCACCTGCATTTCGTTCAGGTATTCATGGCGCTGTTCGCGAAGACGGGCGTTCAGTTCCGACAGGTTCTGAAGATTGTCTTCCATCCCGGAGATCAGGTATCGGTCCAGATAGGCCGTATAGATCAGCGTGACAAGGCCCGCGATCAGAACTCCGGCCATCAGAACATGCACCGCCACCGGCACGTCCACAAGGACCTGAAAGCCCACCAGCCCCCAGTACAGGAGGCTGAAGAAGACAACTCCATAGCTGGGATACAGCATTCGTTTGGTCAGTTTTCGCACCAGACGGATCATGTATGAGCCCTCCTTACTTGCGCGGAAAGAATACGATAGTGTCTTTCCTGCCAGCTAAGGCTACGGCAGCTGGTAGAAGCCCACCTTCTTGTAAACCTTCCGCAGCGTCTTATTCGCGATGTAGGAAGCCCGCTCCGCGCCGTTTTTGTAGACCTCGTTTAAGTAGGCCTTGTCCGCCATCAGGCGCTCCGCCTCCTCACGAATCGGGCGCAGATGCTCGATCACTGCCTCCCCCACCTTGGGCTTGAAGGCGCCGTAGCCCATGCCGTCAAACTCGCGCTCGATCTCTTCAAAGCTCTCGCCGGTGATGGCGGAGTAGATGTTCATCAGGTTGGCCACGCCGGGCTTGTTTTCTCGGTCAAAGCGCACGCAGTGCTCGGTATCGGAGTCCGTCACGGCGCGTTTGAACTTGCGGGCGATCTCGTCCGGGCTGTCCATGATGAAAACGCAGCCCTCCGGGATGGATTTGGACATCTTATCTCCCGGGGTGGTCAGGCCGTACACACGGGCGCCGGCCTTCGGAATGAACGCTTCCGGCACCTTGAACACATCGCCGTAAATGGAGTTAAAGCGCTGCGCAATATCGCGGGTGATCTCCACGTGCTGCTTCTGATCCTCACCCACCGGCACGTAATCCGCCTGATACAGCAGAATGTCCGCCGCCATCAGAACCGGGTAGGTGAAGAGGCCGGCGTTGATGTTGTCCTTATGCTTGGCCGATTTGTCCTTGAACTGCGTCATGCGGGACAGCTCCCCGAACATGGTGTAGCAGTTTAACACCCAGGCCAGCTGCGCGTGCGCCGGCACGTGGGACTGTAAGAACAGGACGTTTTTCTCCGGATCTAAGCCGCAGGCGATGTACTGGGCCAGCTGATTTAAGGAGCGCTTGCGCAGCGTGGCCGGATCCTGGCGCACGGTGATGGTGTGCAGGTCTGCCATAAAGTAATAGCATTCATAATCGTTCACCCGGTCCGCCCAGTTTTTGATGGCTCCCAGGTAATTTCCTAAATGAAGGTCTCCGCTGGGCTGAATGCCGGAAAGCATCCGCTTCTTAGGCGCAGATTCCGTGTTTGTGTTTGGTGTTGTGATCTCGTTTTCCATGTAAATCCTCCCGCAGCCGTTGTTTTTTTGTGTAGCGTCG
Organism: Lachnospiraceae bacterium; assembly: GCA_017479935.1. GTDB lineage: Bacteria > Bacillota > Clostridia > Lachnospirales > Lachnospiraceae > RGIG5021. Next base: position 37,248 of record JAFVBO010000090.1, on the reverse strand, counting down.
CGGCGATTTAAAGAGGCGGCTTTTTGCCCCTTCCCGCTGCGTCTGTCATGTATTCGGCTGATACTTGTCAACGTCCGCCCTTTTTCAGGGCTCCTGGCGATGATCTCTTTTATCTTACCATAGGTTCCTGTTTTCTGATAGTTTTTTTGCAAAAGCAAAGCGAGGATGCGAAACAGCGCATTTTTGCATTGGATGCAGCCGCGCACCTGCTCTTCCCAAACTCTTTAGTACCGGTACACCCGGTCCAGCTCTCTTTCCCAGGGATTGGTGGCGCAGCCGGCACCGTCCCGGTAAAGCGCGTACATCTCATCCGGCACATACACGCGCACCGGCCCGGCCCCTTCAAAGGTTTTGTCCGTGATCTGGCAGGGCGTCTTTTTGTGCCGTAAGACAAGGCGTTCCAACGCCGGCGTGCCGGCAAAGGCGCGGTCCGGAAGCGCCAGGACACTCTCCGGGATGGTGAGCTCTAACAGGCGACCGGCACCGTCAAACGCGCCGGGGGCGATTTCTATAAGTGGCAGGCCACCCACCTCCTCCGGGAGCACCAACGCCGACTGTTCCTTCGCGGTATCCGACAGGCCCACCAGGCGCACCGCTATCATGGCGCCTGCCTCATCGACCATCGGCTCTGTGACAAAGAACTCTTCCTGGCCTTCCACTCCCGCATAGGCCGTCTTTCCGCCAAGACTTTCGTACGCCGAGGGCGGCATCTCCGGAAGCTCCGCCTCCACCGCCGTATAGCACCCGAGCTCTGCCAGCAGATCCTCCGTGAGCAGCACGGTCCGCACGGTGGCCCCGGCGCTGTTCAGATGGAAATTGTTGTCGTAGAACCACCCGGAATCCAGCACGTACAAGTTGGGGTTGCTGATCACCGGGCAGGGGAAGGCTTCCCGCATCCGCTCAAAAAAGCCTAGCATCACCTGCGGGTCCAGGTCCTTGATGGCGGAGCGGTTCATCGGCGCAAAACTCAGATAGACATCGGCCCCCTTTTCCCTGGCCGACCGGATGTATTCCTGCACCTGGGCGGCAAATTCCGCGTCCACCGTGATGGCGGCCAGATCGATCATCGCCGTCGGGTCAAACCCTAAGCGCATGACGTTGCCGGGGCGATCATAGGATAAAAATCCGCTTTCGTCAAAGGAGCTCTTTGCATACACATCGTTTGACACCGGAAGGATGCCGCTTCTTTGAATTCCCGCGCGCTCCTGCAGGTAAGTCACATAGGTGCCAAGAAGCGCCGTCTTTTTTTGGTAGGACACGGGCGGCAGAAGCTCCGCGTTTTCTTCGCAGCATTTCCAGTAGGAAAGCGCGCCGAAATAGGTCGACAGCGTCTCCGCGGTCGGCTCCATCGCCAGGATCACCTTGTCGCCCTCTTTCAGGGCATCGGCGGATAAGTCCAGCATCACCGAGGTTCCGATGGCCGCGTACAGGCCGAAGGGGCAAACGCGGTAGGAATATCCCTTCTCCAGAAGGATTTCCTCCATCAGGGCGGGATCTAAGCCAAAGGCCACACTGCTTCCGCCGATCACCACAATCTTGGGCGTTTCCCCTTCCTCGTGCAGCTTTTTGTTCAGCTCTCCTAATTCGGCATAGTAACTTTGCCCATAGCATACGGGGAGGCTTTTCTCCGCCGCGATCAAAATGGCGGGCAGGATCAGGAAAAACACCAGGAAAAAAGCCGCCTGCTTTTTGATCGTTCTATTTTTTTCCTCGCTTTGCGTCATGGCAGATCCTCCAGCGCGGTGTGCAGATCCCTCAGCCAGATCCGCGTGTTTTCATCGGCCTGGGGGGACAACAAATGATAGTTGGTATCGTAAAAATCCTCTTCGTGATAGAGAAAATCGGACAAATGGGAGATGACGCGGGCGTTTCCTTCCTCTCCCAGAACCTTGTGGTAGCGCTCATCCATCTCCGGGATGAGGGCAATTTCCTCCGGCGATAGCGCGTCCACATTCAGGCAGGCGTAGGACAGATACACGTCTACGCCCTTCTCCTTTAAGAGGCGATGGCTCTCGCGAAGTAGCGCCGTCTTTTCGGGCGTCAGCGCCTCCGGGTCCAGAGACACTTCATCGCCCAGCGGAATGCCCTCCGCCACGGCGTGCCAGAAAGGGATGGTTCCCATCGGGCCAAAGAAGCGCCGGCCTTTGTCATCCTCGTAGACATCGGTATAGGAAGCCGTCCGGTCCTTTAAGGACAGGTAATAGCAGAAGCTGTCAAACAGCCCCGTCACATTTGTCAGATCGGCCTGGGATAACAGGTCGTAATTGGCGTCCAGCCCGCACCAGAGCCTGGCATCGTCCTTCCCCATGCGGGTGTCCGACATCATCTGAAAGCGGCTGGAAAGCTCCGGCGTGTGAAAGAGGATGTCCCCCTCCTCCAGATACGCCGACAGGATGTCCATCTGAATGACGCCGTTGACCGTGCCGTTTAAGCCCATATCGATCACCGCGTACGCGCGATACAGCGGGTCGTCCCGCATCACATCGGGGCTTAAGTTAAACCAGGCGGAGCACCCGCCGTAAAAGACCAACTTTTTACTGCCCTTTGCCATAATCAGAAGGTCCGCCTTGTCCGCGTAGCAATTCTCGCGGTGATAGATGGCCCCGTACGGTGCTTCCTGGGCGTTTATATACAATGTTCTTAAGTCCTCACAGCCCGCAAAGCTTTGGTCGGAAAAATCCGCCAGGTTGTCGTACATCGTCAGCTCGGTAAGCTTTGCGCCCCGGAAGGCGCCTTCCTCCAGCTTCCTTAACGAGAGCGGCAGGACAATGGCCTGGGCCGGGCAGCCGGCAAAGGCGTCCCGGGCGATTTCCTTCACAGGACAGCCGGAAAGCTCGGCCGGAACAACCACCCGGTCTTCTTCTCCCGTGTACCCGGTGATGACCGCGATGTGGATGATTTCCGGCCCGCCCCGGCGGATGGCCGCTTTGGAATTTTTCTCTTCCCGGATTTCAAAGCGGAAGTTTTCCTCCGCGCTCCACTTCTCCCACTGCGCATACAGGACCGTTTTCCAGCCCTCTGTCGTCACGCGGCTTCCTAAGCCCACCCGCTCCCCGCTTCCGTCCGCTTCCGTATTCCAGGACGTGAGCGAATACCCGGGCCGTGTAAACAGCTCGGAGGCCCGGGCCGTGTTCGGGCGAATATGATTCGTCAGATCGCAGGACTTTATGACTTCTTCCCCATATTCCCCGTTCCCTTCCCCGCCGTTTGCCCGGTAGCACAGGTAGGTGAAGCGATTGGTCAGCGTCAGGGTTACGCGTGCGGGCACGCGGATATTTTGCAGGGTCAGAGTTTTTTCGTTTCCTTCCCCGGCAAGCTCCCACTCGCCGTCATAGTCCACGCCTGAAACGGAAAAGTCGGGGTCCATTTTCAGGCGAAACACGGCATCCTCCCCGGGGGAAACGCGCAGCCCGTTATTTTGCACCTGGCAGCCTTCCACCTCGGTAATGCTCACCAGAAGAGGGGCAGGGTCCGGCTGCGGGGGGCTCTGGGCGGTGCAGGCGGAGAGGAGGAGGGCGCAGAATAAAATGAAAATAATCATCCTCTTACCACTTTCCTCAGAACTGGAAATAAGCAAAAGCCGACGCATCCTCCGTGGCGAGGAGCGACAGCCATGCGAGGGCGATCAGGATGATGGCCACGGCGGCGGAGGCGGCCCGGGAAGCGGCCTCGCGGTTGTTCTTGGCGGGCGGCAGATCGTACTGGCCCCATTTCGCCAGGATCGGCAGGAAGGCCAGCGTCAAAAGCAGACGGATGAGGCCGGCAAAGTCAATTCCTGCCAGGGAAATGGCCTCGGCAAAAGCAGCCGTCCCCGCTCCCCAGCCGGTGAAAAGCTGCTGGATCATCAGGCCCGCCTGACCGACCGTGTCCGCGCGGAACAGGATGGCCGCGGGGACAAAGATGCAGAACATGTAGCAGCGCCGCAAAAGGATCACCGTCGGACTCTCCAGATCGATATGGAGGGCTGATACGGCCTTCCCGGCAGGCCCCACTAAAAGGCTCTCCAGGCACACAAAAACCGCAGCGTAGAGGCCCCACAAGACGTAGGTCCACCTGGCCCCGTGCCACAGGCCGCAGAGGCCGAATACGATCAGGGTGTTGAGTATTTTGCGGACAATCCCCTTCCGGTTTCCGCCTAAGGGAATGTATACATAGCTGGTAAACCAGCGGTTTAAGCTGATGTGCCAGCGGCGGAAGAATTCGCCGTAGCTCTGGGACAGATAGGGCTGATTGAAGTTCTTGGTCAGGCGAATTCCCATCAGGCGCGCGGAGCCGGCCGCTATCTCGGAATAGCCGGCGAAATCGCAGTACATCTGAAAGCAGAACAGCGCGCCGCCGATGAAGACTGCCAGCGCGGAGGCGTTTTCCGCCTGGTCAAAGATGCGGGTCACATAAATTCCCAGGAAATCCGCGATCGCGCACTTGCGGAAGAACCCGCAGATTAAGAGCCGCAGTCCCGCGCGCAGATCTTCCGGATTCCGGTGCTGCTCCGTCCGAAGCTGGGGCAGGAGCGTTCCGGGGTTTTCGATCGGGCCGGCCACCAGCTGCGGGAAGTAAGAGACAAACAGCGCGTAATAGCCAAAATGTTTTTCCGCCGGAAAATCGCCCCGATACACGTCAATCACGTAGGACAGCGTCTGGAAAGTGTAGAACGAAATGCCCACGGGGAGCAGCACGTTCAGGATGGGCCTCTCCCCCGTAAAGCCGAAGGCCGCCAGCATCTGATACAGGTTTTCCAGGAAGAAATTGGCGTACTTAAAGTAGGCCAGTATGCCTAAGCAGATCACCAGAGTGATGATGAGGAAGGGTTTCTTCCACTTCGGCCACCGCTCAACCGCCAGCGCGCAGAGCCAGGAAACCAGCGTGGTCGTGAAAATCAGAACGATCAGCTTCGGGTTCCAGTACATGTAAAAATAGCAGGACGCAGCCAGAAGCAGCACCCAGCGAAAGCGAAACGGCAGAATCCAGTATCCGCATAACACGACGGGAAGGAAAATCAGAAAAGCCAGAGAATTAAAATTCATAGCGCCGCCTCCTGATTCACAAACAGATACAAAAGCAGCGCGGCGCACAGCTCATGCACCGACGCCCCGTATAAAAGGGCAACGGCTACGCAGACAAGCCAGATCGCGCCGGAAAGAAACGGAATAAACGACCCCTTGGAATTGGGTGCCTTGGAATATCGGGCAAGAAACAGCGAAATCCCGCCCGCGATCAGCAGTACAGGATTACTTAAAAAAACACTTTCCAGAATCATAACGGGTTCTCCTGACACATGAGTCTTGGTCTTAGTTTACCACGTTTCAGAAAGATGCACAATAAAAAAAACCTCCCCATGTATGTGAGAAAGCCCGCACAAATAACAAGCCTGATTGTAAACAAAGAGGGCTGTCCGACTTTCTCGTCATCAGACAGCCCTACCTGTGAATATTTAGAAGTTTCACTGTATAACCTCCTTTTCTTTTTATCGTTTTTCCTTTCCCCGTCTTTTAAAGGCTCCTGTCACCTGCCGCAGGAATTCTATACCGTTTGAAAGACGATGGAGCGCTACCTAGTACATTGGACTATCCTCCTTGTTCTCGTTTCCTTTCTGGTGTGTCTATAACTTACCACATTGTTATTTCTTTGTCAAGCGCTTTTTGATATTTTTTTAACAGAATCTGCCGCCCCATTGCTATTACACCCGTGAAGGGTTACCCCGTGACTTAAGTGGTTTGCAGGCGGGGAGGATTTCCCGGATGCTGATGGGAACCAGGGATTAGTATCACTTGTGGCCAGGAAGCGCTGTACAGCCGGGAAAACGCCGTATTTCCCATACGGCGTTTTCAGGACGTCTTTCACGCCCCGTCATCAGGACGGGGCGTGAGATGGCGTCCGACGGCTGTCAGATGCTGCCTGGCCATTAGTGATACTCCCCGCAGTTCCTACAGCAGACGGGAAACCTCCCCGCGTGAAAACCACAACCCACCTGGATAGAAGACCATAACCTACCTGGATAGAAGACCACCAACGCGGCGCTATGCGCTACCCATGAAAGAGGCCGCGTCGCTTCGTTGCTTCGCAACTCTCGCGCCGCTTTCATAAAACAAACCCGGGCCGGGAGGAACCTTTTGGTTCCCTCCGGCCCGGGTGTCATTTACTTGTTCCGAAAAAGATCGTGGTCTCTTGCCCTAAGACTTAAGCCGCTTTCTTCTTCATAGCCCAGCGGATCAGAACGATCAGCCAGATAAGGGCAAGGCATCCGCCGCCGATCAGGTTAACCTTGTTGACCAGATCGGTCATCACCTGCAGACCGGTAGCTGCTGCATTGGCAACCGCCGCTTCCGCAGCTTCTTCCTCAGCCATCTTGGCCTTGGCGTAAGCCGTGGTGGTGTAGAAACCGCTGTTTGCGATCGTGTACATGATGTTCTTGCAAGCATCACGCATTGCCTGAACACTGGTAGCGCTGGTGGTGTCAACCTGGTTGGTGGCAGCCATACCAAAGCCAAGCATCAGGTCGCCGCCGTTGCGGATGCAGCTCTCGGTATCCATGTAACCGTAGGAACCGTTGTAGTCGGTCTCTACCATACCGATGAAGCCCCATTCCTCACGAAGAACGGTGATTAACAGATCCGGGTTCTCGCAGCAAGCCTTCTTGCCGATGAAGTTGAAGGCGCTCATGACAGCCAGAGGGTTGCCGTTGAAGTCGAATTCCTTCACAACGATTTCGAAAGGCTTCAGGTAGATCTCACGCAGAGCCTGCTCGGTTAAGTGCGTCATCAGGAATGCGCAGCGGCTGGTTTCCTGATCGTTCACGGCAAAGTGCTTGATGTAAGCGTAAACGCCCTTCTCAGCAGCACCCTGAACCTGGATCGCAGCGAACTTGCCGGCTAAAACGCCATCTTCCGAATAGTACTCGAAGTTACGTCCCGCAAACGCGCTGCGGTGCGTATTCATGGCCGGGCCGTACCAGCCGTAGTTGTTGGCTTCCGCGTACTCGGTACCCATCGCAAGACCAAGTTCGTAAGCAACGTCCTTGCTCCAGGTCTGAGCCATCAGAACTTCAGACGGGAATGCGGTACCATAGTTCTTCGTGATGAAGTTGGAAAGTCCGGCAGGGCCATCGCAGTCGCTGGTAGCCATCTTGCCGACGGAGTCAACCGCTACCGTCTGCCAGCCACCGACGTTGATCAGGCTAACCATGTCTTCTGCGCTCATCTGATCCAGCAGGGTATCCCATCTGGCATCGTCATAAGCAGCGCCGGCTAAGTCAGCCAGCTTCAGGCCGTTGTTCGCGCCAAGCGTAGGCATCACAGCGTTCGGATCCTGAGACAGGTTCTCTAAATAGTGAGCGGAGCTGTTGGCGGAGATGTAAGCCAGAGTGTCCGCATCCATGGTCGCAAGTGCTTCCGCAGGAGCCGCAGTCGCTTCCGCGTAGTTTGCGAACTTGTCCTTACGGGACAGGTAAACGATGCCTTCCGGTCCCTTGGAGTAGTCTTCAAATACATTGTTGGCAACGCGCTTGTCGGAAGAACGACCGGTGGTGCTGTAGTCGATATCCGCAGCTACGTTGAAGGACTGGTTGTCTAAAACAGTGTGGCTGTCGGAACGGATGGACATCACATAGTCGCCAGCCTCAAGGATGTAACCGCCGTTCGCGGTCTTGATGCACTCGGAGTCATAGGAAGCCATGTCTTCTAACGGAATTTCGAAGGTAACGACTTCTTCTGCGCCAGCTTCCAGCTTCGCGGTCTTCGCAAAGTCAACCAGGTTCACGGAAGCCTTCTCGATGCCGCCGTTGGTGTACGGAGGCGTCACATACAGCTCGACAACGCTCATACCAGCGACGCTGCCGGTGTTCTTAACGGTAACTTCAACCTTTACAGCAGAGTCGGTCTTCTCAAAAGCGGTGATCTTCTGCTCGAAGGTGGTGAAGGACAGACCGTATCCAAAAGGATACTGAACATGCTCATCGTAGTTGATGAAACCTTCATCGGCGGCGGTCTCATAGAACTTGTAACCAACATAGATGCCGTCGGTGTAGTTTACAAAGGAGATGGTTCCTTCATACTGAGGGTCCGCAGAAGCGATCGCGGTGCGAAGCTCTCTGGTAGCGGAATCCGTGTAAGGGAAGAAGCCAAAGTTGTTGAACGTAGGGGTCGCGGTCAGATCCTTGACAAAGGTGTCAACGGTCTTCGCGGAAGGGTTCACGGAACCGTTCAGGATTTCGCCAAGGGCGGTCATACCGGTGGCACCGGTGCCGGGGGCGTACAGAACGGCCTTGATCTGGGCGTAATTGTCAACCCAGCCAAGCTCCATGGCGTTGTTCGCGTTGATGACAACGATAACCTTCTCGAAGTTCTGGCAGACGAGGTCAACTAATCTTTCTTCGGTGACGGAGAGCTCCAGATAGTGCTCGCCGGCTTCGAAATCATCATATTCCTTGCTGTTGTTCGTATAGGTAGCAGCAGTATAGTTGTAGTTGTTGCGGGAAGCACGGACAGCGTTGCTTCTCAGGTCATACTCACCCTTGATGACAGCGCTCATATCCTTGGGCAGGTCAGCGCCTTCACCACCGGAACGGCCGATGACGATCATAGCGACATCGGAGAAGCTCTTCGCTTCGCTCAGGATGGCGTCGGTGTAGTAGTCCATCGTGGGCTCAGGAAGCGTCCAGTCCTGACTCGACATACCAATTTCAGGACGATCCGCACGGTAGTCCGTGTACATCTTGGTCAGCGTCTCGTTCGTCGCGTAACCTGCATCCTTTAAGGACTGAAGGATACCGACCGCGGAGCTGCCGTCGGAGGAACCGGAACCGGTACCGCCGAACAGAGGGTTCGTGGAATCCCAACCGAAGACGTTGATGTTCTTCACATCGCCGGACAGCGGAAGCAGCGCATCCTCGTTCTTTAACAGAACCATGCCTTCTTCGCCGATGCGGGTGATGATTTCCTTGCTGCCAAGGACGGTCTCTTCATTCAGCTCCACCTTCGGGGCAAATAACGAAGACGCGATGTCCTTTAACGGTCCCATGATGACCGTGTTGGCAATGATCAGAATGGAAGCCAGCCATGCCAGAACCGCCGTCCAGCGGATGACGTGGCGGGAGCCCTTCTTGCCAAGCCAGTGTGCCGCGATCAGAAGCACCAGCATAACGATCGTTGCGATCACGAGTGCCTTGACCTGGGTGCCGCACATATTCACGTAGGACGTGATGTCGGCTTCGCTGACGCCCATCGGTTGCAGAATAGGGATCAGCAAGTTAATAATAGCCTGTAACATGTGATTTCTCCTCCTTTAGGATTTGTTTTAGAACAGCTACTTCGGTATTTTAACACAGATTTCCCGTTTCGTCACGCCTTTTTTCGTAAATTGTTCCCATCTTTTCACGATCTGTCTTTTTTAATAAAGAAGTCCGTCCGCGCCATCAAAATGCGAAACAGGATTGCCGGGCCGAAAAACAGCGCCAGCGCCAGAAACAAAAAGAACGGCGCATCGGAAAACGCGGAAACCGCCAGCACCACACACGCCAGGCCAAAGCCCAGGTTCATAAACGCTCCAAAACGTTTCACCTTTTCATCGTCGTAGCAGGCCCTGTCCGCCGCGGGAAGATTACTGTACCCCGCAATCCAGGCACTCCCTCCGCGGTACAGCACAAAGGCAATCCGCAGAAAAACCGCCGCCAGAAGACCGCACACGATCAGTCTCATCCAATTCATGTCTCATTCCTCCTAAAAATTGACGCGAATACGTTCGCGAAGATGTCAGGAACATCATAGCATATTCCGGGCGGTCTGAGAAGGCTGAATCTGGCAGGGGGCGGAAGATGACAGGGGACGGGCCTGTGTCACAAAAGCTGTCAGCTTTTGTGACACAGACCCGTCCCCTGTCATCTTTTGCGTGACACAGGCCCGTCCCCTGTCATCTTCCGTCTTAATCAGAAATTCAGTTCTGACTTGCTAAAACCGGAAAAAGAGACTACAATATCAGACAGGTTCACAAAGCAAGGCTGCGCCTTGCTCCATTTTATTATGAAACACGGAGGATATTTTTGTATGTTTAACAAACTCACCGAAACCCTGAAGGCTAATCCCCGCACCATCGTATTCACCGAAGGCCCGGACGCCCGTATCTTAGAGGCTGCCGACAGACTTTTAAAGGATCACATCTTAAACGTCATTCTTCTTGGCAATGAGGCGGAAGTCAAGGCTGCTGCCGCTGCCGGAAACTTCTGCATCGATGGCGCCACGATCATCGACCCCGCCACCTATCCGGAGATGGATGAGATGGTCGCCTGCATGATCGAGCTGCGCAAGGGCAAAATGTCCGAAGAGGATGTCCGCGCCGCGCTGGCAAAGGGCAACTACTTCGGCACCATGCTGGTGAAGATGGGCAAGGCGGACTGCCTTCTTGGCGGCGCTACCTACTCCACCGCCGACACCGTCCGTCCGGCTCTGCAGCTGGTTAAGACGAAGAAGGGCGCTCACCTGGTAAGCTCCTGCTTCATTCTGGTTCGCGGCGATGAGAAGATCGCGATGGGCGACTGCGCCATCAACATCGACTATCAGGATACCGTGGACAAGGACGGAAACGTGACCTTCACCGCTGCTGAAAAGCTGGCTGAGGTTGCCATCGAGACCGCCAAGACCGCTTCCGTCTTCGGCATCGACCCGAAGGTTGCCGTCTTAAGCTTCTCCACCAAGGGCTCCGGCAAGGGCGGCACTGTGAAGCTGTCCCACGACGCCACCATCAAGGCCCAGGAGCTGGCTCCCGAACTGGCCATCGACGGCGAGCTGCAGTTTGACGCTGCCGTTTCCCCCGTTGTCGCCCAGACCAAGTGCAAAGGCTCCAAGGTTGCCGGCCAGGCCAACACCTTCATCTTCCCGAACATCGAAGCCGGTAACATCGGCTACAAGATCGCGCAGCGTCTTGGCGGTTTTGCCGCCTACGGCCCGATCCTGCAGGGCTTAAACGCTCCCATCAACGACCTGTCCCGCGGCTGCGATGCCGATGAGGTCTTTAAGATGGCTCTGATTACGGCAGCATTAAGCTAAAAAAATAAGTGTGACAGAGTGTGACAGGGGACGGGTCTATGTCACCAAAACTGACGACGGTCAGTTTTGGTGACACAGGCCCGTCCCCTGTCACACTTTATACCGCCTTCGTCACTTCCCTCAACCACGCCCGCTCTTCTTCGTCCAGCAGCGGCGCGATCTTTTCGTACACCTCCGCCTGGTAGGCGTTGTACAGTTCCTTGTCCCTCTCGGTGAAGAGGGAGACATCCAAAAGATCCGGGTCAAACGGCGCCCAGGTCAGGAATTCGAAGCGGCAGAATTTTCCGTAGTCACCTTCGCCATCCGGCACGCATACCATCAGGTTTTCGCAGCGGATGCCGAAAGCGCCGTCCTCGTAGTAGCCGGGTTCGTCGGAGGTGACCATGCCGGGCACAAAGCCCCATTTATAGCGGGCGTTGGTGTCCTTCTGGGCCAGGCGGTTCGGGCCTTCGTGGACGTTTAAGAAGCTGCCGACGCCGTGGCCGGTTCCGTGGCGGTAGTCCAGGCCACGCTCCCACAGGGGCTGCCTTGCCAGAATGTCTAAGTTGACGCCGCCTGTGCCTTCCGGGAAGCGGGCCGCGCCCAGGCGCAGCATGCCGGCCAGGACCAGGGTAAACATCTGCTTTTCGCGGTCGGTGACGGGGCCTAAGGCGAAGGTGCGGGTGACGTCCGTGGTTCCGCCCTCGTACTGCGCGCCGGAATCCACCAGCAGAACGCCCTGCGCCGCAAGCGGTATGTCCGTCTCGGGCGTGGCCGAGTAGTGGATGATCGCTCCGTGCGTTTCATAGCCGGCGATCGTCTCAAAGCTGAGGCCAAGGAAGCCTTCCTGCTCCTTCCGGAACGCCTCCAGCCGATCCGCCGCGCTGATCTCGGTGATCGCTTCCTTCCCGGCCTGCTTTTTGATCCAGTACAGGAATTTCGTCAGCGCCGCGCCGTCCCGCACATGCACGCGGCGGGCCCAGGCGAGCTCGGTTTCGTTCTTGACGGCTTTCCACATCGTCGTGGGGTTGACATCACTTACGATGGAAACGCCCTGGGGAATGGAGCGCACCAGGTGGTCGTTCACCCGCTCCTCATCCAGCAAAACCGTCGTTCCCGCAGGAATGGCCTTGACATCCTCGTACACGGCAAAATACGGCTTGATGGAAACGCCCTGGGCAAGCAGCGTTTTCTGGTCTTCCCCGGAAAACGCGGATGCTGCCGCATACAGCACAGCTTCCGTCTCCGTGATAATCGCGTAGGCCATCACCACCGGGTTAAACGCCACATCGGTGCCGCGGATGTTAAACAGCCAGGCAATGTCGTCCAGGGAAGTCAGCAGATGGGCCGATGCGCCTTTCTCCTTTATCGCTTCCCGGAGTTTTCCCAGCTTGTCCCTGGTGGACATGCCGGTATAGCTGACGTCCAGCGTGCGCGCGGGGTTTGCCGCAAGCGCCGGGCGATCCTCCCAGATTTCGCCCGCCAGATCCCGGTCCGTTTTCACGCTCCCGTTCTTTTCCGCCGCCAGCTTTTCCCAGGCCTTTCCCTGCGCCGCGCTCACCGTGCGGCCGTCAAAGCCCAGCACGCCGCCTGTCGGAAGTTCTTCCTTTAAAAAGGCGTCCAGCGTGGGCACGCCCGGCATGCCCATTTTGTACAGGTCGATGCCGCTGCCCTGTAACTGCCCGCCGGCCTGCAGAAAGTACCGGCCGTCGGTCCACAGGCCCGCCTTGTCCATGGTCACGGCCAGCGTACCGGCCGACCCGGTAAAGCCCGAGACGTACGCGCGGCATTTAAAATAGTCGCCCACATACTCGGAGGCGTGATAGTCCTCCGTCGGCACCACATAGGCGGAAATCCCCGCCTCTTTCATCTTTTCTCTCAGCTTTTCCAGCTGTCTGCGCATTTGACTGTTTCCTCCTTATTCCACACTCTTTAATGATTCCACCATGTCGATCTTCTTTAGCTGACTGAACATGGATGCGTTCACGATCAGCGCGAAGAGGATCGTGAGCACGCTGGCATAGACATAACTCATCGGATAGATCGACCGGCCAAAGAACATGGAGTCGATTTCCACCGTTCGGATCAGGTACTGGTGCAGCCAGATCCCCAGGAAAATGCCGGCCGCCGTCCCCAGAAATGTCAGGATGACGTTTTCGCGGTAGACATACATGGCCACTTCCCCGTCATAAAAGCCCAGCACCTTGAGCGTGGCCAGCTCGCGCCGGCGCTCGGCGATGTTGATGCTGTTTAAGTTGTACAGCACGACGTAAGCCAGAAGCCCGGCCGATACGATCAGCACGATGACCACCAGATCCAGGCTTCGCAGCATGCTGCGGATCGTCCGGGACATGCCGGAGGTTAACTGCACGCTTGAGGCGGCCTCAAAGCGCAGAAGCTCCCGGCTGAGGTCCTGTTCGCGCTCCACGCCCTCCTTCGTATAGTTCAGGTACATCCGGTTGTATACCGGGTCCTTTCCGAAGGTTTCCCGGTAGAGGCCCGGGGTCATGTAAACGTAGTGGAACAGATAGTGCTCCGCCACGGCCGTCACCTTCAGCGCGTGCTTTTTCGCCTCGCTCTCCTTTAAGTAGATGGTGTCGCCGGCTTTCACATCCAGCAGGGTCGCCAGCTTCTGCGTGATGATCACACCTTCCTCCGAAAGCGCAAAGTGCTCTTTGCTGATCCGGTCGTGCAGGCTCATGAACGGCTCCGCGTTCTCCGGATCCCCAATCACGATCAGATCCGCATTGATCGGCGTGCCGCCGGTTTCAAAATCATAGCTCTGGCCAAGCGCCCATAAGTATCCGGTCACGTCCTTCTCCGCGTCCAGAAACGTCGTGAGCGCTTCCCGCTCATCCGGGAGCGAGCGCTTGTCGATATCCAGATACGCCTGATACGTCCAGACCGTGGCGTACTGGTTGTCCACGATCTGCGTCAGCGAGTCGCGGATGCCAAAGCCCACCAGCATCAGGGACATGCAGCCGCCGATGCCGAACACGGTCATGAAAATCCGCTTTTTGTAGCGGAGCAGGTTTCGCACCGTGGATTTCTGGTTGAAATTCAGGTGCCGCCAGATAAAGCCAATGTTCTCCAGAAACACCCGCTTTCCCTGCTTGGGGGCCGGCGGCCGCATGAGCGAGGCAGGCATGGCCATGAGTTCCCGCCAGCAGGCGAAGAACGTGGCAAAGGTGGTGCAGCCCACCGCCAGCCCCACCGCTAAAAGCGCGTGCCCGGGCACATAGTGGACCACCATGCCCATCAGGTTCATATACATGATTTTGTAGGCGGTGATGATCACCCACGGGAACACCTTTCCGCCCAGCAGCGCTCCAAAGATGCCGCCGATCAGGCTGGCGCTGAACGCGTAGAGCAGATACTTGGCCATGATGCTGAACTTCCCGTATCCTAAGGCCTTCATCGTGCCGATCAGGATTCGCTGTTCCTCGACCATGCGCGTCATGCCGGTCAGGGACACTAACGCCGCCACCAGGAAGAACAGAGCCGGGAAGACCTGCGCCAGGGCCGCGATGCTTTCCGCGTCCTGGCCAAATTCCACGTAGGTCTGGATGGTGTCACGCCCCAGGACGTACCATTCGGGGTTTTCCACCTTTTTGATCTCGCGTCTGGCTTTTTCGATTTCCGCCAGAGCATCCGCGTTTTTCTCGTCAAATTCCTTCTGGGCCGCCTCTAAGTCTTTACGCCCCTTGGCGGCTTCCTTCTGCGCCTCATCCAGCTGCAGCCGGCCGGCATCTAACTGGGTGCGCCCGGCGGCCAGCTGCACCTGCGCCAGGGTCAGCTCCGCCTCTTTTTCCGCCAGCGCCAGCTTCCCTTCCCGAATCTGGGCGCGGGCCGCGTTTAGCTGCGCCCGGCCGGCCCCCACTTCCTGAATATAGTAGTCTAGCAGGGCCTTTTGCTGCGCCAGGTACGAGGAGAACCGCTCCAGCATGGCGTCTTCCCCGCGGTCCAAGGCGGCGTACACATCCTCTAAGGTCAGATCGTTCTGTACGTCCTCATCCTTTAATAAATCCGAAAGCTCCTGAACCAGGTCCGTCAGCCTCTGACGCCAGTCCTCCGTGGAGGCTGGCGTTTCTTCCTCCGCCAGGAGGAGGCGGTTTGCGGTTCCGGAAGCCAACGCTTTCTGCGCCGGGGGAAACAGCCCCATGCTGCGCATAAGAGCGAGATTCCCCGGCATCATCCCTCTAAAAGGGGTGAAGGCCGCCAGGAAAACCCGGCCGCTCGGGCGAGATGCGAAAAGTTCCGGCGCTTCCCACACTTCCTCTTCCTGGAATGTTTCTTCCGGCAATTCCCATTCTTCCGGCTCCTCCGGCAGCGTCTCGACCGGATCTGTCTCCGGTTCTACCGGCAGCGTCTCCACCGGATCTGTCTCCGGTTCTACCGGCAGCGTCTCCACCGGATCTGTCTCCGGCTCTACGGGCAGCGTCTCTTCCGGGTCCGTCTCCGGCTCCTCGGGCAGCGTCTCCACTGGGTCCGTTTCCGGCTCAGGCGCCGTCGTTTCCGGCGGAATGATCTCATGCTCCTTCAGCCACGCCTCCAGCTCCGCGCGGTTTTTCACCTTCTCCATCTGCATGTGGGTGACAAGCGCCACGTACAGTTCCGACTCCCGGTCGTAGGCATCCTGCGCGCCTTGCAGCACCGTTTCAAACGCCACAACCTTGATGCGGGCTTCCTCGTAGGCGTCCTCGCCGTCGGCCAGTTCCGCCCGGCCGGCTTCCAGGGCAATCTTGCCTTCCTCCACCAGGGCGTTGTTCGCAGCCCACTCCTCGTCGGCCTTCTTCCATTCGGCCTCCTGCTCGGCCAGGGTCTTTTCGCCTTCCTCCAGCTGCTGCCACGCGGCTTTTAATTCGTCCGCGCCATCGGCAAGCTGCGCCTCAGCCTCCTCGATGCGGCGCTCGGCCTGGCCCACCACCTCATCGTAGCGGATCTCGCACTGCTTGTCCGCGATCGCGGAAATGCTCTCCTTCATCCGATCGATCAGGTCCAGATACTCCTGATCGTAGCAGTTCATCTCCTTTGCGCCGTCCACGGTCACGTAGATCTGCGTGTAATAATCCTGCAGAAATTCTGCCTTCAAAATGGCCATAAACCCGGCCTGGCTGCCGTTTCCCACGGAGGCGCTGCCCCGCTCGAAGGTCAGATAGTACGGGTTTTTGGCGAGGCCCACAATGCGGAACGTGTCGTTCGCAAAAACGTTGGACGTCTCCTCCTCCGTCCCGGAATAAATCGTAATCTCATCGCCAATTTCAAATCCGTTGGACGAGGCGAAGGCATCGTCCAGGATACATTCCTTCTCCTTTAACGGGAGACGCCCTTCCACAATATACAGCTGCCCGATGTCCTCCGGCACCGAGAACACGTTCATCACCTGCTCATGGCCGCCCGCCATCGTCAGCACATCGATCTGATAGATGCCTTCCGCCTCCCGGACGCCCCGAACGTTTTCGATGGCGACCCGGTCGCCCTCGGTGAGGCCCAGCGTCCCAAGCACACGGATATGCATGAAATTCTGCTGATCCAAATAGGTATCCGACGTGCTCTTCATGGCCGGCTCGCTCGAGCGCAGGCCCACGAAAAAGGCCACCCCCAGAAGCACGATGAACAGAATGGATAAATATCTGGAAAGACTCTTCTTGATTTCCCGGAAGAAATCCTGCCGTTGTCCTTTGGTCATCCGCGCCTCCTTTCATGGATAGTGTAGCAGCGCGCAGCGCTGCATGTGGTTTTTTATGAGATAGCACAGCGAGAGCTGCACATAGGGGATATCCTATCGTGTGAAGCAGGGCGAAAACCCTGCCCGGGTATATTTACCACTCAATCGTTTCCACCGGCACCGGGTTCTCGTTCACGCGCATGCGCTCCACCCGGCCGTTTTTGATCTCGATGATCCGGTCCGCCATCGGCATGATGGCCGTGTTGTGGGTGATAACGATCACCGTCATCCCCCGCGAATGGCAGGTGTCCTGCAAAAGCTTTAAGATCGCTTTGCCGGTCTGATAGTCCAGCGCGCCAGTCGGCTCGTCGCACAGAAGAAGCTTCGGGTTCTTGGCCAGTGCGCGGGCGATCGACACGCGCTGCTGCTCGCCGCCGGAAAGCTGCGCCGGGAAGTTCCCCATGCGCTCGCCAAGCCCCACCTCCCACATCACCTGGGAGGCGTCCAGATGGTTTTTGCAGATCTGCAGCGCCAGCTCCACGTTCTCTAAGGCCGTCAGGTTGGGCACCAGGTTGTAAAACTGGAAGACAAAGCCGATGTCCTCCCGGCGATACCGGGTCAGCTCCCGCTGCGACAGGGCAGCGATGTTCTCCCCGTCCACCAGGACTTCGCCGGAGGTAGCCGTGTCCATCCCGCCCAGGATGTTTAGCACCGTCGTTTTTCCCGCGCCGGAAGGGCCCACCACCACCGCAAACTCGCCTTTTTCGATCTCGAAGTTGATGCCGGCCGCCGCCTTGATGGTCACCTCGCCCATCTGGTACAGTTTTTCCACATTTTTCAGCTCCACAAATCCGGCCATGGTTCCCCCTCCTTTACAGCAAAAGGGCTGCCGCGGCAGCCCCATCTAGCTCAAATCCTTTTACTCCGGCAATGCCTGGATGTATGCGTCGATATCCTCCGCAATCTTCTTGGAGATGTTCACCGCATCCACCACGGTCTTGGCGCCGGTCACCACGTCGCCGGACGCGAACACGCCCTTCATCGTGGTCTCGCCGCCCTCGTTGGTCTGCAGATTTCCCTTCTCGTTTAACGTCAGCTGCTTGTCGCGGTTTACCAGACGTCTCTGCGGCTGCTGGGAGACGGCGATGATGACGTTATCCGCCTTCACAAAGCGGGCCGTTTCGGGCTTTTGCACCACGTGTCCCTCTTCGTTCATCTCCGTATCGCAGACGATCAGGCCGTCGTCCTTGATTTCGAGCGGTGCCGTCCAGTACTGGAACGTCGCGCCGTCGAGCTTCGCATACTCAAACTCGTCTAAGGAGGCTGTGGCCTCGCCGCGGCGCAGGTACACGGTCACGTTTCTCGCGCCGTTACGGATGGCCGTGCGCGCCACATCCATGGCCGAGTTTCCGGCTCCGATGATGGCCACGTCACTTCCCAGCTTGACCGATTCCGGGTGATTTAAGTAGTTGATGGCAAAGTGCACATGTCCAAAGGTCTCGCCCGGGATGTGCAGTCTTCTGGGCATCCACGCGCCGGTTCCGATAAAGACGGCCTTGTAGCCGTCAGAGAACAGGTCCTCGATGCTGGTGGACTGGCCGATGGCAAAGTTCGGGCGGACTAAGATGCCCATGTCCAGCATGCGCTCGTAATAGCGGTCCAGAATCTTGTGCGGGAGACGGAAATCCGGGATGCCGTAGCGCATGATGCCGCCGATCTTGTCATGCTCCTCAAAGATCGTGACCTTATAGCCGCGGCTGGCTAACAACAGCGCCACCGTCATGCCGGCGGGACCGGAGCCGATCACAGCCACCTTCTTTCCGTTGCTTTCTGCCTGGGCAATCTTGATACGGTCAAAACAGGAATCCGAGATGTAATTCTCAATGGCGGAAATGTGCACCGCATCGCCCTTGATGCCGCGGACGCAGTGTCCTTCGCACTGCTTGGCGTGGTCGCAGACCAGCGAGCAGATCACGGAAAGCGGGTTGTTCTCAAACAACATGGTGGCGGCCGCCATCATTTCATTTTCCTTTAACAGACGGATCATCTCCGGAATATTGGTGTGGATGGGGCAGCCCATCCGGCAGCGGGGATTCTTGCACTGCAGACAGCGGTTCGCTTCTTCAATTACATGAATGGCCATTTTTCTCCTCCTTGTTTACCTTTACAGATATTCATCCAGGTGCGCCTTCATCGATCGCTGCGCGTAAGCGTTCATCTCCGCCACGCGGTCGCACCATACGTCAAAAATCGGGTCCTCCATCTGCTGCTCCGGGTGAGCCTCTATGTACGCCAGTGATTCTCGTACCCCCTCCCGGAAACGGATTGTGGCCTCAAAGCCGGGAACCAGGCGCTTTAACTTGGCGTTGTCAAACACCATGTTGTTCGCCTTATCCCCCAGAAGCGCTCCGTTGTAATTGTACCGGGAGACTGCTGCCAAAAGTTCCGAGGAGACGTGAAACGCATGCAGCTTCACACCCATCTCCTCAGCAATAATCTCATAAATCCGGTTCCAGGTAAAATACTCATCCCCGGTCACCTGCACGGCCTCGCCGATGGCCAGCGGGTTTCCCATCAGGCCGGCAAAGCCCTTCGCCACGTCACGGCTGTGCGTGACGGTCCAGAGCGTGGTTCCGTCCCCGTGGATCAGAACCGGTTTTCCCGCCTTCATGCGGCAAAGCACCTGGTAACTTCCGTTGTTCCCATGCACACCCACCGGAACCTTGCGGTTGTCATAGGTATGACTGGGGCGGATCACTGTCACCGGGAAGCCGTTTTCGCGGTATTCCTTCCACAACAGCTCTTCGCACTCAATCTTGTTGCGGGAATACTCCCAAAACGGATTGGCAAGCGGCGTCTCCTCCGTGATCGGAAGGTGTTCGCATGGCTTTTGATAGGCAGAGGCCGAGCTGACGAACACAAATTGCCCGCAGCGGCCGGAAAACAGGCGGATGTCCCGCTTTGCCTGCGCGGCGGTAAAGCACACAAAGTCGCAGACACTGTCAAAGCTCTTCCCGGACAGCTTTTCTTCCACTTCCTCTTCCACTCTTAAATCCGCTTCCAGGTAGGTGACCCCCGCGGGAAGCTCTTCTTTCCGGTGTCCGCGGTTCATCACCGTCACGTCCCAGCCATCCTTCACCAGCTGCCGGGTGACGTCCATGCTGATGGTTCCGGTTCCGCCCAGTAACAGTGCCTTCATGCGTTATCCTCCCAAACAACCGGGAAGGGGAGGGGTTCTCCTTCCCGGATCATTTACTGTAACCTATATGATTTCATGTCCACGTCCAAAAAGAGAGTTATTCCTCTTCCGTTCGTGATCTTTAAACGCGTGTTTTTACAAAAACCGCTCGCGACTACCATCGCCTTCCTACAGAAGGACGATGCCTCCCTCGCGGCAGGTTTCTACGGTCTCTGCATCCCACAAGGACACCTGCACCTCTCCCACATGCGCCTTCGCAAGAAGGAGCATGCAAAGCCGGGACTGGCCGATACCGCCGCCGATGGTAAGCGGCAGCTCGCCGGCCAGCAGCATCCGGTGGAACAGAAGGTCCCCTCGTTCCTCGCAGCCGGCTTTCACCAGCTGCTCCGCCAGCGATTTCTCATCCACGCGGATACCCATGGAGCTGATTTCGAGCGCCTGGGAAAGCGTGTCGTGCCAGAACAGAAGATCGCCGTTTAACTGCCAGTCATCATAGTCCGGCGCGCGGCCGTCATGCGGCTCGCCGGATTTTAACAGATCGCCGATCTGCATCAGGAACACGGTCTTGTACTCCCGGCAGATCTCATTCTCGCGCTGCTTCGGCGTCAGGTTCGGATAGCGATCCTCCAACTCCTGCGTGGTCAGGAAGGTAACCTCCCGCTTTAACTCCACGCCCTCAAGCTCGGGGAACTGCCACTTTAACTCGTCCAGCGTGCCGCAGATGGCACCGACGATGCGATTGACGGTATCCTTTAAATATTCCACGTTCCGCGTGTCGCGGTCGATCACCTTTTCCCAGTCCCACTGGTCCACGTAGATGGAATGAAGGTTGTCCAGCTCCTCATCGCGGCGGATGGCGTTCATATCTGTGACCAGGCCGTTTCCAACGCGGAAATCATACTGTTTTAAAGCCATTCTCTTCCACTTGGCAAGGGAATGCACTACCTGCGCGGTTTTTCCCACCGACGGTACGTCGAAGGAAACCGGGCGCTCCACACCGTTTAAGTCGTCGTTTAAGCCGGTGGCCGGATCAACAAACAGCGGCGCCGTCACGCGCTTTAAATGCAGGGCCGCGCAAAGCTTCACCTGAAAAATCTGCTTCACCTGCCCAATGGCTTTCTGGGTGTCATACAGACCTAAGGCGGAATGATATCCCTGAGGTACGAAAGTTTTTGACATATAAGATTCCTCCCTTCACATTTACAACACCCATGCAAGATCGCCGGTTTCCCTGGCGATGACATAAAATAAAAAAGCCCTCTTGCGCAGGCGCATTTTCATGAAATACAGTATAGCACAAGACTTTCGGGATGCAAGGCTTTTTGTGAAAGCGGAGTGAGGATGCAAGGCATGAGTGGAGCGTTTACTCTCCAACGGGGGCGCTTGGATCCGAGTGGCAGCAAAATGAGGCATACAGCTGTGCGAAGTCCAGAACAGGATTCTGAATCCTGTTCTGAGGCGACCAATGACACGCATCACGAATGGTCTTTTTTAAAACCTCTGACGCACTAGTTCCTTTGCTCCTTCTTCTCCATGCGCTCCCGTTTCCGAATATGATCCAACAAAATCAGGAGGATATAGCTGTTCATAGAGCGCTGCTCCAAAGCCGCATACTCTCCGATCTTTTCCAGAACCTCCTTCTCCACGCGGAGCGAGAAAACAAGTTTTTTCGATGCCATACGGTGCTGCCTCATTTCATTGATTTAGGGCTGCTGTTCACGGTTCCACCGTCATGAGGACCGCTGTTCACGGTTTCATAGCCATACGGAGCTGCGCTTCCCGCATGCACAAGCGCTCTTCCCTTTCCATGGAACTTACGAAAGCAGCTCACCTTTTATCATAGAATGAAACCCTCCCTTCTGTCTATATACACCTGAACAACCGTTGTATGTGACTGCACTGTGACTGCAAGGTGACATCATTTTCAGATTTCTTTTGGTTTTTATTTCATTTAATAGTACAATAGCATAAAATCATTCTACTATAATAGTCGCACTAAAAGGAGATGAATTGTTATGAGAGAAAACCGGGAAGAATGGTATCAGAAGTGGGAAGCACAGACCAGGAGCCGGCTCTTGGTATATATCACCGGTGACCGAAAAAATGCCGAAGCCCAGATCACGGAGGATGTGATTCCTCTCCTGGCCGGGCATCTGGAGAAAATGGGGGATATCCCGGATCTCTCCCTGTTTCTTTATACACGGGGCGGCAGTACCTCCGCCGCCTGGACCATCATCCACCTGCTTAGGATGTACACAAAAAAGCTCCGGGTGATCGTCCCGTATAAGTCTCAGAGCGCCGGCACCATCATTTGCCTCGGGGCAGACGAGATCTGGATGACCCGTCAGGCCGTCTTAGGCCCCATCGATCCGAGCGTCAACACCGCCTTGAATCCGAGGCTCCCGGACGGGAGCAGCACGTTCCCCGTCAGCGTAGAGCAGGTGCACGGATTTTTAGACTTCGCCCGCGAAGAGCTTCATATTCAAAATGAAACCGCCCTGAAGGATTTGTACGCCGGCCTTTCCGAGTACGTGCATCCCTTGGTTTTAGGGCAGGTATACCATTCCAACCGGCAGATTCCGCGGATGGCTGACTCCCTTCTTTCCGGGAAAATCCCCGATCCGGGCGTTCGAAACCGGACCGTCTCCTTCCTCTGCGGGGAAGCGGGCAGCCACGACTACACCATCGCCCGGCGCGAAGCGGAAGACTTAGGGCTCCCCATCGTCTGCCCGCCCCCGGAAATCTATGGCCTCATCACCGAAATCTACGAGGACATCCGCCAGGAACTCCTGCTGGATGTGGCCTTTGGGCAGGAAGAATACGGAAGCGGATCTTACCTCGTCAAAAAATGCCTCCTGGAAAGCCTGGTCGGCGGCACCGATGAATACGTGATGGAAGGAGACAGCTCCTTCGCCTTCGGGGAGAATGGCTCCTCGGCCCTGGTGAATAATACGATTCTGTTTGAAGGCTGGCGGCATAGGGGGTGGTGAGGGACTTGCAAAAAGGACTGTTCCATGTGGGAAAAGCGCAGGCAAGGTACCATAACTAACCTTTGCCTACGCCCGGGACTCTCTTTTCCAGGCTGCTTACAGGCTGTCAGGCAGGAATAATGAGAAAATTATCCTACCTCTCGCCTCAGCCCCTTGGGAAGATGGTTCTTCATCTGCCTGCCATCGCACTTGCCCCAGCCGGCCGAGTAGCCTTCCACGCAGATGAGGTACCAGCCTTTTTCTCCTTCAAAGGGGAAGCCTTCGCCGCGGAAGAAAGCGGCTGCGCGGGGGTCTGCCTCGGAAATGTTGACAGAGTGGCAGACGTCCTGCTGCCCTAAGGCAAGCGCGAGGGCGTGCGCGGGTTCAAAGCGGGTTCCTTTCTTTTCGGCCAGCTCCAGGCCCGGGCGCAGGATGCGCAGGCCGGATAGGTCTGGCGCACCAGCGGGGCAACTATACCAGGTGCTTCCGAAGGGCAGAAGGCGCACTTCTTGCTCTAAGATTGGGTTTTCCGCCAGAATTTCGGTGTTCAAAAAATTGATTGGTGTTTCCGCCAAAATCTCGCTCTTCAGAAACCGAACCAATTCCTCCGCCTCAGGATTTTTCCTGTTGCCGGCTGCCTTTTTGCCTTCCTTTTTCCGGGCGTCTGCGGTGCCCTTCCGGGGCTTTCCGCCGACTGTTTCCCCGCTTTCCGCATAAGCGTAAGAGAAACTTCTGCCTTCCGCATAAGTGTAAGCTAAATCCCGGCTTTCCGCGGGATCTCCCGGCTTTAAAAACACGGCGGCAAAATGCCCTTCGCCGGTCAGCCGGTGCGGGAACAGGCGAAAACACTTGCGAAGCTCGGGATTTTCGGAAGATACGCCTTCCGAAAGAAATCTGTCTTCTGTTTCAGAAAGCCCTCGCTCCGCAATACGCACCGCCTTTGGAAAGCCTTCCGCGAAGAAGTCGCCAAAGCTGCCTTCTCTTCCCGGCACCGGAACGTTTCGAAGATCCAGCAGCTCATAGCCCAGGGTATCCATGAGCCATTTGGCCGTCTGTTCATCTTCTTCCGGGGCGAAGGTGCAGGTGGAATAGACCAAAAGCCCACCGGGGGCCAGCAGCTGGTCCGCCGCGCGCAGGATGTCCTTTTGGCGCGCAGCGCAAAGCTGAATGTTCTCCAGGCTCCAGCCGGTTAAGGCTTCCTCGCTTTTCCGGAACATTCCTTCCCCGGAGCAGGGGGCGTCCACCAGTACCCGGTCAAAAAAACCGGGAAGGCGCGCGGCAAGGGCTTCCGGCGCTTCGCATGAAACAATCGCGTTCGGAATCCCCATCCGCTCGACATTCTGGGACAAAATTTTCGCCCGGGAGGGAATGATCTCATTGGACCACAAAAGGCCCTTTCCCTTCATATGCGAGGCAATCTGGGTGGATTTCCCGCCCGGAGCCGCACACAAGTCGAGCACGCGAAGCGCCTTCCCCCCCGCTCCCAAGCACGCCTGCCCGGCAAACAGCAGCTCCGCCGCGCTCATCGCGCTGGGCTCCTGAATGTAATAGGCGCCGGCCTCGTGCAGGGCGCACTTTCCGGGGCGCTCCTCCTCGCGGTACAAAAAGCCGTCCGCGCACCAGGGCACCTCGGAGAGGGAAAAGCGTTCCCTTAAAAAGGCTTCCGACCCCGCTCTTCGCTTTAACCGGTTGACGCGTAAGGCCGAGCTTTTCTCCGACAGAAGGGCCTGTTCAAAGGCATCGTATTCCTCCCCCAACAGGGCCCTCATGCGTTCGCTGAAACCTTCCGGCAAGTTCATTTGCGCCTCCCGCCGTGCCCTCTCACGTGGATCCCTTTCAGGGCATCCCGCTCATAGCACCGCTCGCAGATGTTGTAAGGATAGTTCCAGGCAAGAGGCCGCCCGCAGCGGGCACACTTCTTGCCAAATTTCGTCTTGTCCTGCAACAGGATTTCGTTGATCTTAAAGGCCGTGGACATCTTCTCTTCCATCAGGCGGTCAAGATCCATCGTCTTATGAAAACGCTTGGAGAAATTGTAATACAGATCCAGGAGCTTAAAGTAGGTCTCAAACTCCTCCAGGCGGGTCAGGTACTTGCCCTCGGGGAACGGAAGCTCATCGTCGTCGGTGTAGGTGCAGCAATATTCCTCCCACTGGAACACCACCTCGCGGTCGCCCAGGTCGATCGGGCACTGGATCATGCTGTACAGCGCCTCCTTGTCCTCGTAGGTGGGGATGTAGTCCTTCAGCTCGCGCAGGCGGTTTAGCATCCACATCATTTCGTCGGTGTTCATCTTCCGGTATAAATCCGGCACCGGCATCGTGGCCCAGGCCTTGATGGTGTCCTCTAACGGCGCGTCGAGGGAAACCAGCGATTCCGGGAAGCCCAGGCGGGCCTTCTTGATGTCCGGCTCCTTCCGCTTTAAACACTCCTCGATATAGTCGCCGTCCCGCGACAAGCAGGCCACATGGCCTTCCTCGTACAGGCCGAAGCGCCCGGCCCGGCCCGCGATCTGCTTCACCTCGCCCGGGGTCAGCTGCCGCCGCTCCTTCCCGTCAAACTTCTGCGTCTCCACGAAGATAATCCGGTGAATCGGAAGGTTAAGCCCCATGCCGATGGCGTCGGTGGAGACGATCACCTCGGTCTGCCCTTCTAGGAACAGACGTACCTGCTCCTTGCGCGTTTCCGGCGGAAGGCTGCCGTAGATGATGCTGCACTTGATGTCCAGGCTCTGCAGGTACGAAGCCAGCGCCAGCACGGACTTCTTGGAGAAGGTGACTAACGCGTCGCCCGGCTCCAGCTCCTTTTTGATGGCAAACTCCGAGCCGTCGTACAAGAGCGGGGTCGTGCGGTCGCGGCGGATGATCTCAAACTCGTCGCCGCAGCGGCGGATCATACGCTTGACGATGGCTTCCGCCTCCGGTGCCATGCAGACGTGGATCTCATCCGCGCACAGCCCTAAGATGGCCCGGGTCCAGCTCTTGCCGCGGAAATCGTCCGCCACCATCTGGGCCTCGTCGATCACGGCGATGTCAAACACCTCGCTCGTGGACACCATCTCGATGGTGCTTGCGGTGCAGACGGCGCCGGGGATGTACACGGCTTCCTCGCCCGTCACCATGGAACAGGGC
Source organism: Lachnospiraceae bacterium (assembly GCA_017479935.1). GTDB lineage: Bacteria > Bacillota > Clostridia > Lachnospirales > Lachnospiraceae > RGIG5021. Next base: position 11,266 of record JAFVBO010000090.1, on the reverse strand, counting down.
ACGCCCGCTGCGTTTAACCGGTCGCTCACCTCCAGCGCCAGAAGGCGAAGGGGCCCTAAATAGACGCCGTGTTTAGCCGTCTTTAAGCGCTCTAAGGCATCGTAGGTTTTGCCGCTGTTGGTGGGGCCGATGTGCAGGATAAAACGCCGCTTCATCGCCCGCGCCTGCGGGTACTCATCTTCCGGCGCGGCCGGAATCATCTCCGCGATGTTGTCGCGGATCGCCCCCGGAATATACAGGGCTTCATATAGATATCCCAGGGAGTTGCGCAGAATATAACTTCCCGTCCGCGGCAGGGATAAAAGCGCTGCCAGGGGCGCCTGCTTTTCGTCCCTTTCCCGGCGAAAGTACGCCAGGTCCAGCTCCGCCATCCGGGTGAGCGGCTTTTGAAAGCTCGCAAACAGGTCCTCGCGCCCCAGCTCGCGCAGGGCATAGGCGATGGAAGCTGCCCAGATGTGGGCGTTTACCTCCGGGACGTCCGTGTTTCTCTTTTTGTATTTTCCGTAAATGTAACGATGGAAGCTTTCAATGCTAAGCTCCGGATCCGTCGCACTCACCTTCGGATTGCGGCAGTTGTGCGAAAGAGTCTGGCGGATAAAGGCCTCCTCGTAAAAAGAAGCAATCAGACGGCACTCTTCCCGGTCCAGTCCCTTTGTAAGCAACGTTTCACTTGTCATATGGTATCCTTGTTTTCCTGTGCTCATTTATAGCAGCGCGTGGCGCGCCGCCCATCCGTTTTCTACAAGCGCTTTTGAAGTCATGAGAGCACTTCCCCCGCAATCCTTGCGGCCTCCGCCGCATCCTTCGCGTAGTAGTCGGCACCCACCATGGCTGCATACTCCGGCGTCAAGACCGCGCCGCCCACCATCACCTTGCAGGTGCAGCCGGCCTCCCGTAACGCCTCGATCGTCACCTTCATGTTCTTCACCGTCGTGGTCATCAGCGCGGAGAGCCCCACCAGGCGGATTTCCTGGCGTTTCACTTCCTCGACGACCCTCTCCGGTTCCACATCGCGCCCTAAGTCCACCACGGTGTATCCGTAGTTTTCCAGCAGCATCCTGACGATGTTCTTCCCGATGTCGTGGATATCGCCCTTCACGGTCGCCACCAGGATTTTTCCCTTATCCTGCGCGACTCCGGACTTTGCCATCTCTTCCTTGATCACGTCAAACCCGGCCTTTACGGTCTCCGCCGAGCTCATCAGCTGGGGCAGGAAGATTTCCCCTTTTTCAAACCGCATGCCCACCTCATCGAGGGCCGGCATGAAGTATTCGTCAATCACCTGCAAAGGCGTCTTTTCGCGCAGAAGCTCCTGCACCGCCTGCGGCGCCTTGCCCTTGCGGCCGGTCCGGATGATGTGGAAAAGATCCTCCTCCTGACCCGTCGCATTCCCGGCGCCGCCGGCCTGATCCCGTCCAGGATCCCCTGCGGGCGAACTCCCGGCCTGTGATCCTAAAGAACCTCCGGCCTGCGCCAAACCGCTCCCAGCCTGTGAAGACCCGGCACCGGCCTGCGCCGAACCGCTCCCGGCCTGCGAAGCCCCCTGCTGCTTTTCCAGCTCGGTCACCGTCATCAGTTGCCCGCCTGTGCAGGCTTCCATGTAGCGGATCGAGCCCTCGTCCTCGTTGTTTAACACCTTGAACGTCTGCAGCACCCGCTGATACTCCTTCGAGAGCGGGTTTAAAATGGGCATGTCAAGCCCGGCGCCAAACGCCGCCGCCAGATAGGTGGCGTTTAGCAGCTCCCGCTTGGGAAGCCCAAAGGAAACGTTGCTGACCCCAAGAACCGTCCTGACGCCGTAGCGCTCCTTCACCATCTGGATGGCGCGCAGCGTCTCCATCACCATCGCCTGGTTGGTGGACGCGGTCAGAACCAGGCAGTCCACCAGAATGTTGTTTTTGTGGATTCCCAGCGCTTTCGCCCGCTCGATCACGCGCCCCGCAATCTGGCAGCGCTCCTCAGCCTTCTCGGGGATTCCGTTTTCATCCAGCGTCAGGCACACCACCGCCGCCCCGTACTTCTTCACGATGGGGAGAATCTTACTCATGCTCTCCTCGCTTCCGTTCACGGAGTTGATGATGGGCTTGCCGCTATAGACGCGCACCGCCGCCTCCACGGCCTCCGGATCGGAACTGTCGATCTGCAGCGGCAGCGGGCACACGCCCTGAATCTCCTGGACCAGCTTCTTAAGCACCGCCGGCTCGTCAATCTCCGGCAGCCCGGCGTTCACGTCCAGCACGTCCGCGCCGGCCTCCTGCTGCCCGATGGCCTCCTCCAGAATATATTCGTAGTCGGCGTTTCGCAGCGCTTCCTTCAGCTTCTTCTTGCCGGTGGGGTTGATCCGCTCGCCGATCACCGCCGTATTGCCGCAAAGCGCCACCGTCTGCTGCCAGCTGGTCATGGCGCACAAAGGCTCCTGGGGCGTAAATGCGGGCGTCCTTCCGTCCAGCTTTGCCTTCACTTCCCGGATAAAGGCCGGCGTGGTGCCGCAGCATCCGCCCACGATCGTGACGCCCATCGCAAGCATCTGATCCACGTAGGACGCGTACTCCGTCGGGGTGATGTCGTAGACCGTGTTTCCGCCCTCCATTCTGGGGAGCCCCGCGTTTGCCTGCGCGATCACCGGGCAGGTTGCGACGGACAGGATTTCCTCCACCACCGACAGGAGCTCCTTCGGGCCCATGGAGCAGTTGACGCCCACGGCGTCCACGCCCAGGCTGCACAGCGTGATCGTGGCCGTCCTCGGATCCGTCCCCAAAAAGGTCCGGTGGTCCTCCTGATAGGTCATGGTCGCGAAAATCGGCAGCGTGCTGTTTTCCTTCGCCGCCAGGATCGCCATCTTCATCTCCAGAAGATCCGACATGGTCTCAATCAGAACCAGATCCGCCCCGGCCGCGGCGCCGATCTGCACCTGTTCCTGAAACAGCTCGTAGGCCTCCTCCGGCTCCATGGTGCCAAGCGGCTTTAGAAGCGCCCCGGTCGGGCCGATGTCAAGCGCCACGTACTTTGCCCCGGCTTCGCGGGCTATCTTTACGGCGGGCGGGATCACATCCGCCGGCGTCACGCCGCCTTCCGCCAGTTTTTTTCTGTTTGCGCCAAAGCTGTTGGTGGTGATCACCTCCGCGCCGGCCTGCACGTACTCCTCCTGAATGGAGCGCACCACCTCCGGGTGGGTAAGATTCAGCTTTTCCGGCACTTCCCCCACCTTCAGGCCGCGGCTTTGCAGCATAGTGCCCATGCCGCCGTCAAAGAGAAGAAAGCGCTTTCCTGCCTGTATTTCCTTCCATTCCTGCTCTACTGCCCGATCTTTCATCTTGATTCTTCCTCTTTATCTGTCACTTGTAACGGTTCAGATTCCTTTTGCCGTTACGATCTGTCAAAAACGTAACTACTCGGCACGGGGATGTTAAAAACAATGGAAAATGGCTTCTTGCAGCTACTTTTCCATGTTTTTTAGGCATATGTCGTGGTGTCCTCCTCCGGCTGTTTTCTCCGGCAGGTCTCTCCCCAGCGGGTAAACTCGCAGTCGCCCTTCAGCACGCACTCCGCGCAGGACCTTACTTTTCCGGTCACCGCCGCCTTCTCCTCAAAGCACCCGATCACGGCTGTCACGGTCTTTCTCGGGATCATCAGGCTGTGCTCCGTCACGGTCACGCCGATGGTGCGGGGGAAATTCAGCACCTGCCCCACCGTCCTTTGCAGGGTGAGCGGAAGGTCCCCGTAGCCGGGGCTAAAGCGCCAGTTTGTGTAAAAGCCGTCCTTTTGGGCTTCACAAACGAGCCCGCGCTCGTACTCGTCCACCGCCGCCTCGATCTCGGCGGACAGCGCCGCGTCCAGCATGATCGCCCGCGAGAGGTCCTTTTTCTCCCAGGTAAGAAGCGCGCGTTCGCTCGCCGCCCCCAAGGTGACGGCAAACAGGATGGCATAGGCGGCCCCTTCCAGGTGGCTTTCGATGTCGCGCCCCGTAAGAAGAAGCGTGGTGCCTTCTAAAACAATGCCTTCCTTTGTCCGAATAAGCGGATAGCGCCCAGACACCGCGCGCGGGCACGAAACCCGCGACGCCTCTGCCAGAACGCTATCTAATACTCTTTCCGTCTCCGGGGACAGCTCCTGCCCCCGGTATCCCATATAGCGCAGGGTTTCCCGCCGTTTTCTATCCTCTGCAGTAGCCCGCATTGCGTAAAATCTCCATCAAATACCGGCCAACCTCCGGCTTGTTCATCATGTAAATGTGGACGCCGTCCACGCCGTGCTCGCACAAATCCAGCAGCTGATTGGCGGCGTACTCCAGACCTGCTTTCTGCAGATCCTCCTCGCTGTCCTCAAACCGTCCGATGGTGCGAACCATGGCCGCCGGCAGCGCCGCGCCGCAGGTGAAAATCATCCGCATGATCTGGGCCTTGCTCATCATCGGCATGATGCCGATCGTGATCGGGACCGTGATGCCCTCCCGGCGCGCCCGGGACAGGAAACGGAAGATCGCGGAATTGTCAAAGGACAGCTGCGTCACAAAGAAATCCGCGCCGGCTTCCTGCTTTTTCTTCAGGAACACGACGTCCTTCTCCATGCTCTCGCACCGCACGTGCCCCTCCGGGTACGCGGCAGCTCCCACGCAGAACCCCTCCGCCTTCAGCCTCCGGATGAGTTCCGGCGATGATGCGGGGCGCTCCACTTCTTTTCCAGGCACCGGATCGCCGCGAAGCGCCAGGACGTTCTCGATCCCGCGCGCCTTCATGCTTGCGATGGCCGCCTCGATCTCCTCTTTCGTGGAGTTGATGCTGGTTAAGTGCGCCATCGCGTTCAGGCCGTATTCCTTCCCCGCCATCTCGGCTAACACGGCGGTTCTTTCGCTGTTTCCGCTGCCGCCGGCGGAATACGTCACGCTCATGAAATCCGGCTTCATCCCGGAAAGCGCCTTAGCTACTTCCCTGAATTTTGCCTCCGGAAAATCTCCTTTAGGCGGGAAGGTTTCCACGGAAAGCGAAATATGATCTCCCTGAAAGGCTTCTGTTATCTTCATCGTCTGTCTCCTGTCCTCTCTTCTGTCATCTGGTCTGTTCTCCGGGTCCATCCGATTTACGGAATTTCTTCCTCCGGAACAAGAATCAGTTCTTCTTCCATCACAACTTCCGATTCCGGATCAATCCAGATTTCTTCTTCCGTTTCAAGCGGTGGCGCGATCGGTTCTTCGGTCACCTGCTCCGTTTCCTCCACAGGCTCAACCCAGGGCTCTGTCTGGCTGGGCTCCTCTGTTTCTTCCACTGGCTCCACCCAAGCTTCCGTTTCCGTCGGTTCCTCCGTCTCCTCCCAAGGCTCAACCCAAGGTTCTGTCTGGCTGGGCTCTTCCGTTTCTTCCACAGGATCTACCCAGGCTTCCGTTTCTTCCCGAGGCTGGGTTCTCTCTTCCGTCTCGGGTTCGGGCTGCGTCGGCACTTCCGGCTGGGTAGGCGGAATGGTGGGCGGTTCGGTCGCCGCAGGCGTTGTCGGTGCCTCCGTGGATTCCTTCGTGGGCGCCTCGGTCGATTCGGGCTCGCTCGTGGGCTCCACCTTGGTCACGCCGCCGTAGATAATCACGTAATCGCCGACGGAGATCGCGTCGTACAGTCTCTTGGCCGCTTCGGGCGGCATGTTGACACAGCCATGCGAGCCGTTGTACTTATACTCATCCTCTCCGAATTTCACGCGCCAGTAGGCATCGTGCAGGCCGTATCCGCCGGTGCGGAACAGCATCCAGTACTTCACCGGCGTCTCGTAATCCGCCCCGCGAAGGACCGCGTCCGTGCTCTTGCTGATCAGGCGGAACACGCCTGTGGGGGTCATGTATCCCTTGTTCACGTCGCCGCTGACGATCGGCGTCATAATCGTATTGTTGCCATTTTCATAGAAGTACAGCCACTGCTCGTCCAGGTCCACTTCCACGTACGTGCCGCCGTTGATGGTGTTGGACGTGTTCCGCTTGTAGATGGCTTCCCGCTGCCCGGAATAGGCCGCATCCAGCACGTAGCCGATGTCGCTCAGCATGGCATCCCGGTACAGGGAATACTCCTGCGCAGGAACGTCAATCTTCATGACGGTTCCGCCCGTCTTGTAGAAATCCTGCGTCGAGGTACCGGTCGTGTGATATTCCTCAAGATAGTCGATAAACTCATAGATGGCATCCACATCGTAGCCCATCTGCTGGGTGTCCTCCGCGAAGTACATCCAGGTGGAAAGACGGTTTCGGCTGACGGTCTCGACCGCCCCGTCCTTCATCAGGTACGAGACATCGATCTCCTGAATGCGGACGTTCATGTCGCCAAGAGCTGTGATGATGTCCGGGTCGTCCGCCATGATGGCGCCGTCCGGCACGGTCACATACTCGGCCAAAGATAGCATCGGCTGATACGAACGGAGCGCTTCCTCAATTTTGCTCACCGTCGTCTCCAGAGGAAGCTCGTACTCCGCCTCCCCGGGCACAATCTCATACAGGCCGGTGTCATAATTATACACGATGGTAGCGTTCTTGGGGTCATGTCGACGGGTGGAAACGGTCTGCTCGCCGTCCAGATTTTCGCTGTCGCCCATCTGCGCCGCGGTTCTTCCGTCTTCCTCCGAGCGAAGCTGCACGCCGGCTTTTTCCTTTAAGGCCGCCGAGAGCGCGCCTGCGTTCACCGTATAAATATCCGCATCAAACACCGTCTCTCCGCTTTGCTGCTGCTGCTCCCACAGATTCTCCAGGTAGAATTCCGGATTCTTTGTCAGTTTCATATCCTCCGGCGTTAAAACCACCTGGGAGACACTGGGTGTATCAATATCTACCGTCAGCTCATAAATCTGTTCCCGCATCGCAAGGGCTTCTTCCGCCTGCGCCAGGTTCAGCTCCGACACGCTGACTCCGTTGATTGTGGTTCCTTCAGCAAAATACTTGGTCGGATCCGCCGTCGGCTGCTGGGTCTCGTACCCGTGCTCCGTCATGATCGGCGTGCTGCCGCCCTCGCCATCCCTGCCGATGAGCTGGCCTGCGCCCGCCACGATAATAGAAACAACCGCAACGGCTCCGAGAATCAGTCCGAACACTTTCAAAAGACGGGATCGCTCTTCCCTCTTGCGCCGAATTTCCCTGGCCGACCGCTTGGAACGGATCGTGGAATCCGAAGATTCACTCACTCTGCCGGACCTTGTCCGCCCGGTTGAGCGGGTAGACCGGCTTTCTTTTAAAGGCGCGTATCCGCTGCCGGATCTCTTTGATGTGGATCTGCTCGATGAACCGGTCCGTCTGGTCTGTCCATACGATCCGGTTTCTTTTCTGCTTGCCATCTATATGCCTCCTTCAAAGGTCATTTTATCCAATATTCGGTCTATTTTAGCAGAAATACGCGTGGCTGACAAGAGGAGAGCGCTCCGTTTACCATCCCTTTTTTATCGTCAATATGTTCTGCCCGTTTTCGTAACGGTAATCGATGCTGTTCATCGTCTTTTTCACCAGGAAGATACCCAGGCCGCCAATGCCTCTGTCCTCCAACGGCGCCGTCACGTCCGGATCATCCTTTAGCAGCGGGTTAAAGGGAATCCCGCTGTCAGTAAAGGTCAGTTCGACCATGTGCGCCGCTTCGTCATAGGCAAAACGCACCGTCGCGTCGCCGGAGCCGGGAGCATAGGCGTAGTTGGCGATGTTCCCGAACACTTCATCAATCGCAATGTCGATCTGCGTCTGCGCCTTGATGGGACAGTCCAGCGCTTCCAACTGCTCGTCGACAAAGGCCGTCACAACCGGGATGTTGTCCGTCACAGCCGGCAGAGTGATCTCCTTCACGTTCTTCCCCTCCTTTTCTCCCTGTTTCCCGTTGTATTCCATGCACAGGATAGTCAGGTCATCGAACTGCTCCGCGTCCTCCACAAAATCGTCCACGGCATCCCGGATGTGTTCCAGCACCTCCTCAGGCGCGGCATCCGGCACCTCGTTTAACGCGGTCAGCATACGCTCCGTTCCAAACATTTCGCCATCCGGGTTCGTGGCCTCCGGCAGACCGTCGGTATACACAAACAGGCGGCTGCCCGGCTCCAGCGTAAACTCGTATTCCTTGTATTTCGCGCCTTCCATGCCGCCGATGACAAAGCCGTGCTTATCTTTAAGCAGCTCGTATGCCCCGTTCGGGCGCTTGATCACCGGGTATTCATGGCCCGCGTTCGCCGCCGTCATCTTGCCGGTGGACAGTTCCAGAATGCCCAGCCACACCGTGATAAACATCTCCGCCTCGTTGTTGGAACAGATGGCCTCGTTTGTCCTGGCCAGAATTCCGGCGGCCGAATGTCCCAGCATCGCGCAGCTTTGCAGGATAATCTTCGATGCCATCATAAACAGGGCGGCCGGCACGCCTTTGCCGGATACGTCCGCGATCAACATGCACAAGTGATCGTCGTCGATGAGGAAATAATCGTAAAAGTCGCCGCCTACCTCTTTGGCGGGATCCATGCTGGCAAAAATATCAAAGTCCTTCCGGTCCGGGAACGCCGGGAAAATATGCGGCAGCATCGCCGCCTGGATGTCTGTCGCCAGGGACAGCTCCGCGCCGATGCGCTCCTTCTCCGCCGTGATGTTCTTGACCTTTTCCACATACTCCAGCGTTTTGTGCGAGATCGTGGCAAAGGACAGCGCCAGCTCCTCGATTTCATCGCCGGTCCGGTACGCGTCTTCCATCTTAAATTCCAGATTTCCGCCCCGGATTTCGGAGATTCGCTTCGTGATGGTATTTAACGGTTTGACAATCCGCTTGCCAAGAATCAGAGAGCCCACCAGCATCAGGGCCGCTATGACAAACAGCAGCACCATCGCCGTCTGCCGGGACTTGTCCGTCTTCTCTTTATAGGAAACAGTCGTCTCTTCCTGGATCTGGTTAAAACTGGTTTTCAGTTCCTCGGCGGGCATGCCGGCCGCCTGTCTGCTGCACACGGACAGAAGCGACCACCCGACGGTCTTCATCGGCGCGCCGATGATATAGAAGTCGCCTTCCGGGAGCGTGACCTGCCTTAAATCGGTCTTTTCCTGCATGGAATCGCTCACAACCTGCGCCAGCCCTTCGTTTGCCGATTGCCGAAGGTCCACGGCCTCAGAAGAAGGAAACACCTCAAACGCGCCTTCCTGCTTGGGCGAGAAGACCACATGGCCATACTGATTGATCACACAAAGGAAAGTTCCGTTTGAATCGGAGACTTGGATGGCGTTTTGCATGGAGGTCAGGAACAGATCAGATCCCACAACCGCCGCCAGTTTTCCGTCCACATACACCGGCATGGCGCAGACAATTCCAATATCCCCCGTAAAGGCATCGGTCTCGACGTCCGTGAAAATAAGTCCCTCCTGCTCCACGGCCATCTGGTACCACGGCCGGGTGGCGGGATCATACGGTGTCGGCGTGCCGTCCGCCTCAAATTTGGAAGCGCTGCGGTCATCCGTCACCAGAAACGCGCCTTCCGGAAGGGCAATAAAGCAGGAATTGGTCTCCGCGGACACGCCAAAGAGGGAAACCATCAAATCCGACATGTTCGCCACCAGCCCCAGCTTGTCTTTAATAAGCGGATCTTCCGCGTTCGCCCTCTCGGCCAGGATTGCCTGCGCCAGAATGGTTCCGTTCTTCTCCGGATCCGGCGCCTCGTACGGCATTCTCGGATACCCGGCCGGGTCCGACAAAAGCTTTTCGGCATACTCGGCGAGCATCTTCACCCGGACTTCCAGCTGATAGAACATATCATCGGCAATTCGCGCCTCCAACTCGGTTGTACGTCCCATGGACTGCTCGATCACCGCATCCATCACCCTGGTCGTGATTTCCTGGATGGAGTTCTGCTGCCGCACGGCGGATTCTTCCGCCAAATCAGCCAGCATACCGCTGTGATACCGGGAAATCCCCGTGAAGGCGGCCGTCAGCAAAATCACGGTAACGAGAATCAGATTGAACATTTTGTTTTCAATTCCGCCGATTACCAGATTTTTAAAACGCTTCATGCAATATTCTCCTTCCTGTATCCGTTAAAGGGAGACCTCTTAAAAGCTGGCTTTCTCCATCACATAAGGAATCGCCCTGTGCACATCCGGCAATGTTCTTCTATTTTACCCGATTCTGCGCATTTCTTCAACATAAAACGAAAGCCGACCTACCGCGATAACCGCAGTAAGTCGGCCTTCTAAATGCACCCTCAGGGGCTCGAACCCTGGACACCCTGATTAAGAGTCAGGTGCTCTACCAACTGAGCTAAGGGTGCTTGTTTTTTCTGTTCTCTTGCGAACAAAGGGGATTATAATACAACCTTTTTCAAAATGCAAGCACTTTTTTTATTTTTTTTTCGCCTCGCGCCATGCGCCGTAAAACCCTGGAAAAATCAGGCTTTTCTCCTTGTTCAGGCTTTTCTTCTTGCGACCATCTTGAAGATTGGCTGTCCCTTCGACGAAAACTTCTCCTCGTACTCCGTCATCACGTTCTCCCCCATCCGGGGATCCTCGTGCAGATTTTCGGACACGAAAGTCAGCTCCCAGCCGGCCGCGGGCGCTTCCTCCAAGGAAAAACGGAATAACCCCTCGTTATCCGTCTTAAATTCCACGCATCCTTCGGATGCCAGAAACTTCTCATATAACGCTAAATGTTCCCGGGACGTCAGTCTCCGCTTGTGATGCCGATCCTTCGGCCACGGGTCGGAAAAATTCAGATAAATCTGATCCACCTCGCCGGGAGCAAACACGCCCTCCAGCTTTTCCGCCGTGATACACAAAAACAGAAGATTGGAAACGGGTTCCTCCTGCTGCAGCTTTTCCACCGCGCGAAACAGGACGCTGGTCTGCATCTCGATCCCGATGTAATTGATCTCCGGATGCCGTCTGGCCATTTCCACGATAAAGCGGCCTTTTCCCATGCCGATCTCAATATGCAGCGGAGCCTTGCGGGAAAAGGCTTCCTCCCATCTGCCTCTGTACTCCTCCGGTGTTTTTACCACCAGGGGACTGTTTTCAATGATTTCTCCGGCGCGCGGAACATTGCGAAGTCTCATGCGTACTCTCCTACTCCCATCACATCTTTTGGCTTTGGCATCATATCATTTATACAGGTGATTGTCAATTTTCTATGGAATTTTCCCGGAAATCGTGTATGATAGTAGTTACTGTTCACGGTTGATTCGACATAAAAGCACCTTAAGTAAGCCGGTTTTATCCGGCTTACTTAGGGTGCTTTCTCAACTCATCGTCTCTACATGTTCTTCCCTTCAGAAAAGAGCTCCGAAACTGTAACAGGATTTC
>JAFVBO010000009.1 GCA_017479935.1 Lachnospiraceae bacterium | reverse complement strand
CCTGAGCCAGGATCAAACTCTCGTGTTCAAGTTTGTCCAGCCAGAACGAAGCTTAGCTTGTTCTGTCCGTAATTTACCTTTTTAAAAGGTTGTTTTTGTTCTTCTGAAATCTTCTTAAAAGAATTTTTCAGGGATGGTTATATTGTTCAGTTCTCAAGGTGCTTATGTTGTTCGCTCTCAGCGAACTTCCATATCTTACTACTTTCGTTTTGCTTTGTCAAGCACTTTTTTATTTTCTTTTTAAAGAAGTTTTCTTCAAAAGAAGAAGTATTCTTCAGAAAATGTTTCGTAAGCGCTTGTCTCAGACGCAACGTTGAATATAATATCACGTCTTCCTGAAAAGTCAACTCTTTTTTTGAACTTTTTTCAAAAGATTTTGCACAGCCGATCCGCCCTTATTTTATCTGGCTTTTCGACTCTTTTTTCAGGAAGCGTAGATCCATTATAAACGTTTGTTATTTTCTTATCAAGGATTTTTTTCAGCTGCGCGAGATGCTGCGAGCACTTAGCAGGCACAACCGACGCGTTTGCTTTCCGGCACAAAAAAGGGAATCCTCTTCCAAGGATTCCCTTTTCTTTCACGGAGAAGGAGGGATTTGAACCCTCGCGCAGCGTTAGCCACCTACACCCTTAGCAGGGGCGCCTCTTCGGCCTCTTGAGTACTTCTCCATATAAGCCGCTCAGCAATGAGCGACTTTGATTATATCCAAGAATCATCTTCTTGTCAAGATAATCTTTTTATGAAAGCGGAGTGATGATGCAAGGCATGGGCGAAGAACTTGTTCTTCAGCTCATGCCATTGCATCCGAATTTTGTTGCAGCGGTGCGAAGCAACGCGGCCGCTTTCACGCGGTGTGGTATCCTTTACGCCTCAGGATCTTCGTTCTGAAGACCTAAAAGAATATCCCGCGCGATTCGATCATTCTCATCCAAATCCAGCTCCGACGTCTCCTCCGAAACATCCTCTTCCGATACGTTCTCTTCCTCTGTCTCGTCAGACAAATCTTCTGCTTCAGAGAAATCCTCGGCCGTTTCCCGCGTTTCTTCCGTTTCAGCTTCCGGTCCCTTTTCTTCCTCCGGCTCCTCGCGAACCAGAGCAAAGCTGGCGATACGCACTCCACGATCCAGGTTGATGTTCATGAGACGCACACCGGAGGTAATCCGGCCAAGTGTGGAGATACCCGCCACGGAAGTGCGGATAATAACGCCTTCCGTCGTGATGATCAGAATTTCCTGCGACTCGGTGACGGCTTTGGCTCCCACCAGGTTGCCGCTCTTTTCATTGATCTTATAACACTTGATGCCCTTGCCGCCGCGGAACTGTGTCGTAAACTCATCCAGATTGGTCTTTTTCCCGAGGCCGTTTTCCGATACCAGGAGCATCTTGTCGCCCTGGCTGTACAGAAGCATGGAGACCACTTCGTCGCCGTCTTCCAGCCTCATACCGGTTACACCCATGGAAGCGCGTCCGGTCGCGCGGACATCCTGCGCGCGGAAACGGATGCACTGGCCAAAGCGAGTCACCAGGAAGATATCTTCCGTCTCCTCGACTGCCTTTACCTCGATTAACGCATCGTCTTCGCGCAGCGTAACCGCCTGCAGGCCGTTTTTCCGGATGTTGTAGTATTCGGTTGTCAGGGTCTTCTTGACCGTTCCCTTGCGGGTGGCCATCAGAAGATACTTTCCATCGTTTTCCCGGCTGACCGGAATAATGGAGCTCACCGTCTCCTCCGGCATCAGCGGAATCAGATTGATCAGAGCGGTTCCTCGTGCCGTACGGCTCGCCTCCGGGATCTGGTACGCCTTTAAATGGTAAACCTTTCCCTTGCTGGTAAAGAACAGCAGATCCTCATGGGTGCTGGTCATCATCAGATCTTCGATGTAATCCTCATCGATGGTCTGCATACCCTTGATGCCCTTGCCGCCGCGGTTCTGGCTCTTGAAGTTGTCCTCACTCATCCGCTTGATATAACCCATGTGAGTGCGGGCAATAATCGTATTGCCCTCCTCGATCATATCCTCGGTCGTGATTTCCTCTTCATCAAATCCGATCATCGTGCGGCGGTCGTCGCCGTATTTATCGCTGATCTCCTGAATCTCTTTCCGGATCACCATAAGGAGCTTTTTCTCGTCGCCTAAGATTTCTCTCAGCTCCGCAATGCGCACCTCGAGCTCTTTATACTCGTCCTCCAGCTTCTGCCGTTCCAAACCGGTCAGCGCGCGAAGACGCATGTCCACGATGGCCTGCGCCTGGGCATCCGTCAGCCCGAAACGCTCCATGAGGCGCGTCTTGGCTTCCGCCGTGGTGGAAGAAGAGCGGATGATGGAAATCACCTCGTCGATGTTGTCGATGGCGATCAGCAATCCTTCCAGGATATGCGCGCGTTCCTCCGCCTTGTTTAAATCGTAGCGGGTTCTGCGGGTGACAACCTCTTCCTGATGCTTCATGTAGTAATGAAGCATGTCTTTGATATTTAAAATCTTCGGTTCCTGGTCTACCAGGGCCAGCATGATGATTCCGTAGGAATCCTGCAGCTGGGTATGCTTAAACAGCTGATTTAAGACGATCGTCGGGTTTACGTCACGGCGCAGTTCGATGCAGATACGCATGCCGCTGCGGTCCGATTCATCGCGCAGATCCGTGATTCCATCCACCTTTTTCAGCTTCACAAGCTCCGCGATCTTCTCGATCAGGCGGGCCTTGTTCACCATGTAGGGGATCTCGGTCACGACGATCCGGTTTTTGCCGTTCGCCATCGGCTCGATATTCGTCACGGACTTGACCTTGATTTTTCCGCGGCCCGTGCGATATGCTTCTTCAATGCCCGACTTTCCAAGGATGATGCCGCCGCTGGGGAAATCCGGTCCCTTGATGATCTGCAGAATTTCCTCGATATCAGTCTCGCGGTCTTCCTCAATGCGGTTATCGATCATCTTCACGATGGCGGCAATCACTTCCCGCAGATTATGGGGAGGAATGTTGGTCGCCATGCCTACCGCGATACCGGTGGTGCCGTTTACCAGAAGGTTCGGGAAGCGAGCAGGCAGAACCACCGGCTCCTTCTCCGTCTCATCAAAGTTCGGGACAAAGTCCACCGTGTCCTTGCCGATGTCCGCCAGAAGCTCCATACTGATCTTGCTTAAGCGGGCTTCCGTGTATCGCATGGCGGCGGCTCCGTCGCCGTCCACGCTGCCGAAGTTTCCATGACCGTCCACCAAGGGATAGCGCGTATTGAAATCCTGCGCCATCTTCACGAGCGCTTCGTAGATCGAGCTGTCACCATGCGGATGGTACTTACCCATGGTATCGCCGACGATACGGGCGCACTTACGATGCGGTTTGTCCGGTCCGTTGTTTAATTCCACCATGGAGTGAAGGATTCGTCTCTGAACCGGCTTCAAACCATCCCTTACATCAGGAAGAGCTCTGGACGCGATTACGCTCATCGCGTAACTGATGTAGGAATCTTCCATGGTTTTTTTCAGGTCTATGTCATGGACCTGATCGAAGATATTCTCATCCATTCTTCTTTTCCCTTACTTATTCACAAGCAGCCGTTTTTCTTACATATATGGATACTTGTGCTGAAATTTTAAATATCCAGGTTCTTTACGTATCTGGCGTTCGCCTCGATGAACTCCCGGCGAGGTTCCACCTTGTCGCCCATCAGCGTGGTAAAGGTAATGTCTACCTCGGCCAGATCCTCTCCCTCCATGGTCACCCTGCGCAAAATCCGCTTGGAAGGATCCATGGTCGTATCCCAAAGCTGCTCCGCGTCCATCTCACCAAGACCTTTATACCGCTGGATCTTGATGCTGTTGTCACGCCCGATCTCATCCAGGATCGACTGCTGCTGCTCATCGGAGTAGGCGTAATATACCTTCTTGTTCTTTTCAATCTTAAACAGCGGCGGCTGCGCCAGGTACACATATCCCTGCTTGATCAGCTCCGGCATGAACCGGTAGATAAATGTAAGAAGCAAGGTACTGATATGCGCGCCGTCCACATCGGCATCGGTCATGATGATGATCTTATGGTAACGAAGTTTGGAAATGTCAAACTCATCGTGAATGCCGGTGCCAAAGGCCGTAATCATGGCCTTGATCTCCGCATTGTCGTAAATGCGGTCCATGCGGGCCTTTTCCACATTCAAAATCTTGCCTCGAAGGGGCAAAATAGCCTGTGTGGCACGAGAGCGGGCCGTCTTGGCGGAGCCGCCGGCGGAATCACCCTCAACGATATAGATTTCACAGTTTTTCGGATTCTTGTCCGAGCAATCCGCCAGCTTTCCCGGAAGAGCCATACCATCCAACGCAGTCTTGCGTCTGGTCAGATCCCTGGCTTTGCGGGCCGCCATACGCGCGCGCTGCGACACGATGGATTTTTCGCAGATGGTTTTTGCCTCCGCGGGGTTCTGCTCCAAAAAGTACGTCAGCTGCTCACTGACCACCGAATCCACCGCGTAACGGGCATCGCTGTTTCCCAGCTTCTGCTTGGTCTGACCCTCAAACTGCGGATCCTCAATTTTGATGCTGATGATGGCGGTCAGGCCTTCCCGGATATCCTCGCCCTGTAACACCCCATCACTCTCTTTGATCAGCTTCATTTTCTTCGCGTAATCATTGATGGTCTTGGTCAGGGCGTTCTTAAAGCCGGTATAATGCGTGCCGCCCTCGGGCGTCGTGATATTGTTGACGAAGCTGTAGCAGTTCTCGTTGTAATCGTCGTTGTGCTGCATGGCCACTTCCACATGGATGCCGTTTCGGTCGCCCTCGCAGTAGATTACCTTGTCGTACAAAGCCGTCTTGGTTTTGTTTAAGTACTGAACAAATTCCTTGATGCCGCCCTCATAGTGGAAGGTTTCTTTCTTCTTCTCCTCCCGCTTATCCTCCAGGCTGATCTTTAAGCCCTTGGTCAGAAACGCCATCTCGCGCAGACGGGTGCGGAGCGTCTTATAGTCAAAGACCGTCTCTTCAAAAATCGTCTCATCCGGAAGGAAAGTCACCTCCGACCCGTGTTTTTCCGGATCGCACTCTCCTAAAACTTCCAGCTTGGAGACCACGTTTCCCTTTTCATAGCGCTGATAATAGATTTTTCCTTCCCGGTAAATCCTCACTTCCAGCCAGTCCGACAGGGCGTTTACGACTGAAGCGCCCACACCATGCAGTCCGCCGGACACTTTGTAGGCCCCGCCGCCAAATTTTCCACCGGCGTGAAGCTTGGTAAAAATGACTTCCACCGCAGGGATTCCCACCTTGGGATGAATATCCACCGGCATGCCGCGGCCATCATCGAGCACGGTGATCGAATTATTCTCATTGATGGAAACTTCGATGGAATCGCAGAAACCGGCCAATGCTTCATCCACGGAGTTATCCACAATTTCATAAACCAGATGATGAAGTCCACGGGCAGATGTACTGCCTATATACATTCCAGGCCGCTTTCGAACAGCTTCCAGGCCTTCCAGAATTTGAATCTGATCTGCGCTGTATTCTTCTGCACTGTTTTTTTCCATAAAACCTCCATAAGCGAAAACTATCCGCCACAATTCAAAGCACCAGTTTTCCACACAAGACTTCTGTGTATCCACTGTGCCGACCAATCTATCTTATATTTCAATCTCTCCGTTTTTTACATGAATGGTACGGTTGACCGTCAGCCGACTACTCACAAAATCATCCACACCCGTGCAGGTGAGGATCGTCTGCGTTCCTTTGATCCTCTCAAGCAGCTGCTCCTGCCTGCTCCGGTCGAGTTCGGAGAGCACATCATCCAAAAGCAGGATTGGGCTGTCTTTTCGCCGCCTTCTCACCCATTCAATCTCGGACAGTTTTAACGAAAGCGCAGTAGTTCTTTGCTGCCCCTGCGATCCAAAAGTACGGATATCCATGCCGTCCGCGCTGAATTTCAGATCATCCCGGTGAGGGCCTACCATCGACATCTTCAGCCGGATTTCCCTCTCCGCGTTTTCCCTCAGCCGGTCCGCGAACGCGCCCTCCTCCACATCCGGCTCGTAGGAAAGAAGCATCTCTTCCTTTCCGGACGTCAGCGATGCATGGATCTCACGCATCAGGGGAGCACACTCCAAAATAAACTCTTTTCTCCTTCGGATGATA
The DNA here is from genome assembly GCA_017479935.1 of Lachnospiraceae bacterium. Taxonomy (GTDB): domain Bacteria; phylum Bacillota; class Clostridia; order Lachnospirales; family Lachnospiraceae; genus RGIG5021. Next base: position 35,058 of record JAFVBO010000009.1, on the reverse strand, counting down.
TCCGTTCCATACCGTACCAGCTGCTCATTCCAGGTATCTAACGTATCTCTTAAGTATGGCTGAAAGGCAATCTCTTTAAGCAGCTGGTTTTTTTGCATAACCGCCCGGTTATACGCGGTCAGACTTGCCGTATAAAACGCGTCCGTCTGACAGAGCTCCAGATCCATGAATCTTCGTCTGTCAGACGGTCCTTTCTTGATGATGGACAGATCCTCCGGAGAGAAGAAAACCACATTCACATGCCCGAACAGATCGCTGGCCCGCTTTAAGGGAATCCCGTTGACGGCAATCCCCTTATTGTGATTTTTCTTCAGATGGATGTCGATCCGGTCCGTAAAGTTTCCCTTTACCGCAAAGCACTTGATGTGCGCCTCATCCTCCCCGAAACGGATGCAGTCCCTGTCCTTGCTTCCCCGGTGGGAATGGGACACCGCGCAGAAATAAATTGCCTCAAGAATATTTGTCTTTCCCTGGGCGTTATCCCCATACAGGATGTTGATTTCGGGGGAAAAGGGGAGGGACAGCTTTGCGTAATTCCTGTAATTTTCCAGTTCCAGAGACTGTAATGTCATTTATCTCACCGCGCTATTTCAATTTCCTGTCCCCGATAAGAAACCTTGTCTCCGGCCACCAGCTTTTTTCCGCGCATGGTGCACACTTCCCCGTTTACCTTGACCATGCCGTCTAAGATCTCATACTTGGCATCGACACCGGAATCCACCAGATGCGCAGCCTTCAAGGCCTGTCCAAGTTTAATATACTCTTCTCTTAAATGAATCACTTCCATCTTGTTTTCACCGCCTCCGCCTAATGGTTTGCCGCTTCCGGCTTTATCACCTGCTGTTTTCCGTACTTCAAACAGAATGACAGCTTATCTTGCAGTGGAAAAGTTCACCGGCAGGATCAGATAGATATAGCTTCCCTCCTCATCCCGGATAAAGCAGGGGGCCTTGGAGTTGATCATGTACAGGGTAACCGTTTCCTCATCGATCACCCGGAGCGCGTCCAGCATAAACCGCGGATTAAACGCGATCATCAGATCCGGACCTTTCTTCTGGATCGGAATGCTCTCCTGCAGAGCGCCGATAGAAGAATTCATCGAAAGGTTCATCTCATCGTCCCGGATATCCAGGATGAGCGGCTTCTTGTCGTTCTCACGCACCAGAAGCAGCGAACGCTCCAGACACTCCAGCATCTCCTTCTTGGAAACCTGAAGCTTGATCTCATAATCCGTCGTCATCATCTGGTCAATCCGGAAGTACTCGCCCTCCACCAGGCGCGACACGACAATGGTCTGATCAAAGGCGAAAAGAACCGTATTGGAGGTAAAATACAAGGAAACCTCCGAATCCTGATCGCCGGTTAAAATCTTACTCACCTCGGAAAGGGTTTTTCCGGGGATAATCACCTTTTCATCCTGGAATGCCTGGCCCAGCATGACGCTGCGCAGTGAAATACGGTGACCGTCTAAGGACGTAAGCCGCACATGGTCTCCCTGTACTTCCAGGCACTCGCCGTTCATCATCTTGTTGGAATCCGACTGGGCGATGGAGAAAATGGTCTGGCGGATCATCTCCTTTAAGGTAAACTGCGAAAGGGAGATGGAACGATCCTTGCTGATCTGCGGCAGAGCCGGGAATTCCACACCATCCTTGCCGGAAATGTGGAAAACCGACTTCTCGCAGCGGATTTCCACATGGTCATCCTCGTCTGCGTCGATCGTAACCAGGCTTTCCGGAAGCTTCCGGATGATTTCAGAAAACAGCTTGGCGTCAATTGCCAGGCATCCGGGTGTCTCCACAAAGCCGGTTACCTCTGTCTCAATGCCAAGTTCCATATCGTTGGCGGTCAGGCAAATTCGTTCCTGATCGGCAGTAATCAGGATGCACTCCAAGATGGTCATGGTGGTGCGAACCGGGACTGCCTTGCTGACGATGTTGATTCCGTTTAGAATATCGGATTTATTGAATGAGCACTTCATAAGTGGATAACTCCTTTCGGGACGGACAGGCGGAAAAGGAAAAAGATTCAGAAGTCTTAGTAATAGGGACTGTGAATTCGTGCATAACCTGTCTCGGCCCAGATAAAATATGGTGTTTCTGATCTGGAAAAACCTGTGGATAAGAGGGCTTTGCCTTGTGAAAAACCTTCGGGTTTTCCACAGGGCGCGTTCTGTCCACATTCCCCACAGGGTTTCCACTGAATATCCACAGGTATTCTTGTGAATAACTCTATATAATAAGGAAGAAACTAATTTGGATCGATCTTCTTTTTCAGAATTTCAATGGTATTCTGAAGACTCTGGTCCGTTTCCAATTCCTTGGAAATCTTGTCGATGCCATGAATGATGGTGGTGTGATCCCTTCCCATGGCTCTTCCGATCATTTCCTGCGTATCCGTTGTCATGACGCGGCACAGATACATGGCGATCTGCCGTGGCCGGACGATTTCCTTGCTTCTCTTGGCGGAAATCAGATCCTGCTGGGGAATGGAAAAATGATCCGCCACGCGGTCGATGATGTAGGCACAGTTGATTTCTTTCTTCTGATTGGGCGAAAGGATGTCCTTTAAGGACTCCTCAGCCAGCTTTAAGTCGATCTCGCGCTTGTCCAGCTTGGAAGCGGCGATGACGCGGGTGAGCGCGCCCTCGAGTTCACGGATGTTGGACTGGATGTTGGTCGCGATGTACTGAATGACCTCGTTGTCGATATTGTAGCCTTCCACTTCCTCCTTTTTGCGGAGAATTGCCATGCGGGTTTCGTAGTCCGGACTCTGAATATCCGCCGTCATGCCCCACTCGAAACGGGAAACCAGACGTTCCTCCAGCGTGTTGAACTCCTTGGGAGGGCGATCGCTGGAGATGATGATCTGCTTCGACGCGTCGTGCATGGTGTTGAACGTGTGGAAAAATTCTTCCTGCGTACTCTCTTTTCCGATGATGAACTGGATATCGTCAATCATGAGGACGTCATTAGTCCGATATTTTTCCCGGAACTCCTGCGTGTTGTTGTTTCGGATGGAGTCGATCAGTTCGTTGGTAAAAACTTCGGATGTGACGTATTTGAGCTTCTTGGATGGATCGTTTTTCAGAATGAAGTTGCCGATGGCGTGCATCAGGTGGGTTTTCCCCAGACCGACGCCTCCATAGATGAAAAGCGGATTGTAGGTAACGCCCGGGGATTCCGCAACAGCCAGGGAAGCCGCATGTGCCATCTTGTTGTTGGATCCGACGACAAAAGAGTCAAACGTGTATTTTTCATTGAGCCCAGCTTCCCGCGCGGTCGATAAGGCCGGTTTCTTACTCACCTTTCTCTCCGCCTCTTTCCCGTAGTCCGGGTTTTCCGTGAAAACCAGGGTATTCCGGAAAAGGGTGATTTCCTCGATCGCGGCGGACAGCTTCGTTCCGTACTTCTTCTCGATGTAGCTCGTTCCCAGATTTGCCTGGGTGACTAAAATGGTGATGACATGGGTCCGTTCATCCACGGCGATCACCCGAAGCGGTTCGATCCAGGTGCGGAAGGACACATCCGATATTTCATCGAATTCGTTTCTGAGATATTCAAGGATCTTATCCCAGTTTTCCAAAATGGTAGACAGCATAAGCTTAAAAGCCTCCTCAAATGGCGCAGAAGTACGGAAAAACCGAAGAAGCGGGTAAAGGGGTCATTTTTCCATAGTTTTCCGCATTTCTTTGCTGAAAGGGTTCCTATAGAGCATATAGGCCTATTTTACAATAGGTCGGGACAAAAAACAATCAGAAAATACGGTCAGATCAGAAAAGGAAATCGTGAATAGTCACCACTTATCCACAACTTATCCACAAAAATGTGAATAATTAAACTGGGTAGGAACAATCCGGCCGCGCAGGATTGTATTTTTCTCATAGAACCGGGCTCTTTTTTTGAAATCTTTCTTGACGGATACCCTTCCATTCATTATAATGGGAACGATGTTTTACTATGCTGAATATAGTAAAGGAGGTGTAATCTTATGAAAATGACATTTCAGCCGAAGAAGAGACAGAGAGCGAGAGTACATGGATTTCGTGCCAGAATGAGTTCTGCAGGCGGAAGAAAGGTCCTGGCTGCAAGAAGAGCCAAGGGAAGAAAACAGTTATCCGCTTAAGGAAGGAAAAACCTGCTTAAAAAGACTAGTGCGATAACTTAAGGGCTGCTAGAATTAGTGGCCTTTTCTTTTCCTATACAAAAAAAGCGTTATTGTCACGGCAACAGAAAGACAGGTTTATGAGTAACTTTCATTCTTTAAAGAAAAACAGCGATTTTCACACAGTATACAATCACAAAAGATCGGCGGCAAACCGGTCTCTTGTGATGTATTTTGTGGAAAACCCGGAAAACAAAGAAAACAAGATCAACCGTATAGGGATCAGCGTCAGTAAACGCGTAGGAAACAGTGTAGTCAGACATCGGATTAAAAGAGTCGTTCGGGAGATTTTTCGACTGAATGACGCGATGTTCAGAAAGGGTCTGGACATTGTGATCGTTGCCAGGGTGGAGGCAAGCCGGAAGGATTACCGGGAACTGGAGGCAGCTGTCATGCAGCTTGCGGAAAGGCTCGGCCTGAAGGAAAAAAATTTGAGCAAGTAATACCATGAAAAAGATTTTAATCGCGTTGGTGAGGTTTTACCAGAAGTACATCTCCGGTTTAAAGCACACCCATTGCAGATACATTCCCACCTGTTCCCAGTATGCCGTGGAGGCACTGGAAAAATATGGGGCACTCAAAGGATCGCTGCTGGCCATGTGGCGTATTTTGCGCTGCAATCCTTTTTCTAAAGGAGGCTTTGATCCTGTCCCTTAGACAAGCGGAGGTTCCGATTTGAGCTTTATTTTCATGACACAAAGCAGCACCCCGATCATCGGGCAGCTGGCTACGTTGCTCGGCTGGATCATGAATGCCATCTTCAACTTCTTTGACAACTTTGGCATTCAGAATATTGCTCTTTGTATTGTTGTCTTCACGATTATCACGGTCCTTCTGATGCTTCCCATGACTATCAGTCAGCAGAAGTTCATGAAGGTCAATACCCTGATGCAGCCGGAAATGCGGGCTATTCAGGAAAAGTACAAAGGAAAAACCGACAACGCTTCCGTTGCCAAGCAGAACGCGGAACTGCAGGCATTATACGAGAAGTACGGCGCGTCCCCCACGGGTAGCTGCCTGCCGCTTCTCATTCAGATGCCGATCCTGTTTGCTTTGTATCAGGTCATTTTGAACGTGCCGGCCTACGTGGACGGCATCAAGGAAGTGTTCCTGAACATTGCCAATCCGCTCATGCAGCAGACGGATTACATCGCGAAGATCGCCGATCTTGCCACGGAGCGCGGCCTTTCCATCGAGTCCTACGATTATACGCAGGTCAACCGGGTGATCGATCTTCTCTACAAGTTCTCCAGCTCCAACTGGGAGACCTTAAAAGAGATCTTCCCCGATATTTCTTCGATCATCTCCGAGAACGTTGTGGCCATCAACCGCATGAACTCTCTCGGTCCGATCTATTTAGCCGAATCACCCAGCCAGAATCTGCTCAGCGCAGCTATTCTGATCCCGATCCTTGCCGGTCTGTTCCAGTGGCTTGGCGCCCGCCAGTCCATGAAGAGCAGCCCCGCGAACAACGAGATGGGCGATTCCATGAAGATGATGAACAATCTGATGCCTCTCATCTCCGTGTTCTTCTGCTTCTCTCTCCCGGCTGCCGTCGGTATCTACTGGATTGCATCCAGCGGTATCCGTCTGGTTACCCAATACTATGTCAATAAGTACATGGATACGCTGGACGTCAACGACATGATCAAGGCGAACATTGAGAAGAAGAACAGACAGCGCGAAAAGCGGGGTCTTCCTCCGATCAACGAGCTGGCTATGATGCAGCAGGTAGAGCGCGCCCAGAAGCTGAGCGAAAAGGCCCAGCAGGAAAGCACGTTCAACCGGGAAAAGAGAGACGAAGCGCAGGCGAAATCCACGGAATATTACAACAGCCGCAGTGAAAATCCGGGAAGCATTTCCGCAAGGGCCCGGATGGTCAAGGATTACGAAGAGCGGAACATGAAGAAGAAAAAGTAATATATTTGTTTCATTGTAACGAGGGCAACTATATGGATTTTACTGAATTTTCTGCCAAAACGGTAGAAGAAGCGAAGACGGAAGCTTCCGTCGCCTTTGGGGTTCCCAGCGATCAGCTGGAAATCGAAGTGGTGGACGAGGGAAGCGCCGGTTTCTTCGGATTTAAGACACGTCCGGCTGTAATCCGCGCCAGAAAGGTTTTCTCGCTGGAGGATGCGGCTACGAAGTTTTTGGAAGATGTCTTTGAAGCCATGGAAATGAAAGTTTCCATCGCCGTTACGGTTGACGAGGATGAAAAGACCGTAAACGTGGATTTAAGCGGAGACGACATGGGCGTGCTGATCGGAAAACGGGGGCAGACTTTGGATTCCCTTCAGTATCTGACCAGTTTTGTCGTAAACAAGGAAACCGACGAGTACTACCGTGTCAAGGTTGATACTGAGAACTACCGGGAACGCCGTCAGGAAACCCTTGAAAAGCTGGCCCGCAACATTGCGGCCAAAGTAAAGAGAACACGCCGTGCGGTTTCTTTGGAGCCGATGAACCCTTATGAGAGAAGAATTATTCACTCTACGCTTCAGAATGATCGCTATGTGGTAACCAGAAGCGACGGGGAAGAACCGTATCGTCATGTGATCATTTCCCTGAAGAAAAGGGATCGTTTCGAGAAATAAGCTGTAAAGCGGAGGCAGGCGTTTTAACGCCTGCCTCTTTGTGCGAATATAAGGAGAAAACCATTCATGATCAGAAACCAGGAAGATACCATAGCCGCCGTTGCCACTCCTCTCTCCTCTGCCGGGATTGGCATTATTCGGATCAGCGGACCGGAAGCTTTCACTGTGGCGGACCGGGTTTTTCAGGAAGCCGGTCAGAAGGCGCCACTTTTAGAAGCTCCCACCCACACCATTCACTATGGGCATATTGTGGAAGACGGGCGGATCATCGACGAGGTTCTGGTGATGGTCATGCGCGCGCCCCGCAGTTATACCACGGAGGACACGGTGGAAATCAACTGCCACGGCGGAGTGCTCGTGCTTCGGAAGGTGCTGGATCTGGTTTTGAGAAACGGCGCCAGGACAGCCGAGCCCGGGGAGTTTACCAGACGGGCGTTCTTAAACGGCCGCATCGATCTGGCCCAGGCCGAATCCGTGATGGATCTGATCGAATCCAAGAACGAATATGCGATGCGCGGTTCCATCAACACTTTAAAGGGAAAGTTCTCCGAAAAAATCCGGTCCCTCAGAAGTGAAATTCTGTATCAGAACGCCTACTTAGAGGCGGCGTTAGATGACCCGGAGCACATTTCCCTCGACGGATTTTCCGAGAAACTGATCACCGAGGATGAAAAGTGGATCACAACCCTCTCCTCCCTGATCTCGCAGTTTCACAACGGGCGGATTCTTCGGGAAGGCATTCGCACCGTCATCTTAGGAAGGCCCAACGTAGGAAAATCGTCTCTGATGAATCTCCTGATGGGCGAGGAACGGGCCATCGTCACCAACGTGGCGGGCACAACCCGCGATACTCTGGAAGAATATCTCACGATCAATGAGATGGGGCTGACGCTGGTGGATACCGCCGGGATCCGGGAGACGGAGGACGTGGTGGAAAAAATCGGTGTGGAACGCGCGCGGCAAAATGCGGAGGCAGCCGATCTGATTTTGTATGTGGTGGACGGCTCCGAAAATCTCCAGGAAGAGGATTACGAAATCATGGAACTCATCCGTACCCGGAAGGCCATCGTCATCCTCAACAAAAACGATCTGGATATGCAGATGCTCCCGCGGGAACTGGAATTTTTGGTTCAAAAGAAGGTCAGTCCCTTCTCGGCGAAAAGCGGCGAAGGCCTGAACGAACTGAAGACGGAAATCCAGAAAATGTTTTACGAAGGCCGGCTGACCATGAACGACGAGCTGTTTATGGAAAACGCGCGGCAGAAGGAATCTCTGGAAAAAGCGAAAAGCAGTCTGACCATGGTGAAGAACAATCTTCTGGACGGAATGCCGGAGGATCTGGTCAGCATAGACTTAACCGATGCCTATGAGGAGCTGGGAAAGGTCATCGGAGAATCGGTGGACGAAGATCTGATCAACGAAATTTTTGGCCGGTTCTGTATGGGAAAGTAGGAAATAGCCGATATGATTTCAATAGAACAAACCTATGACGTAATTGTGGTTGGCGCCGGCCATGCCGGATGCGAGGCGGCGCTGGCGGCGGCCCGGCTTGGCTGTGAAACCATCGTGTTTACGGTCAGTGTCGATTCCATCGCCATGATGCCGTGCAATCCCAATATCGGCGGAACCTCCAAGGGGCATCTGGTCCGGGAGGTGGACGCGCTTGGCGGCGAGATGGGAAAGAATATCGATAAGGCATTTATCCAGTCCAAAATGCTGAACGCTTCGAAGGGCCCGGCGGTCCACTCGCTGCGCGCGCAGGCCGATAAGCAGGTCTACACGCGTGAGATGCGAAAGACCATGGAAAATACCGATCATCTGACCATTCGCCAGGGCGAAGTTTGCGAGTTGATCGTCAGCCGGGACGGGGAAAAGGCAAAGGTCTGCGGCGTCAAGACAGCCAGCGGCATGGTTTACCGCGCGCAGGCGGTTGTCCTGGCTACCGGCGTGTACTTAAATGCCCGGTGCCTTACCGGAGACGTCATTCAATACACTGGCCCGAACGGTCTGCAAGCTGCTACGCATCTCTCCGACTCTCTTCGCAACGAAGGGATCGAACTGGTCCGTTTTAAGACGGGAACCCCCGCCCGCGTGGATAAGCGAAGCATCGATTTTTCCAAGATGGAGGAACAGTTCGGCGATGAACGGATTGTTCCCTTCTCCTTTGAGACCGATCCGGAAAGCATCCAGAGAGAACAGGTATCCTGCTGGCTTACGTACACGGAAGAAAAGACTCACGAAATCATTCGGGCCAATCTGGACCGCTCCCCTTTGTACGGCGGAATTATCGAAGGAACCGGGCCTCGTTACTGCCCTTCCATAGAGGACAAGGTCGTGCGCTACCCCGAAAAGGATCGCCATCAGGTATTTGTGGAGCCGGAAGGCGAATACACCAACGAGATGTACTTAAGCGGCATGTCCTCCTCACTCCCCGAAGATGTGCAGTACGCTATGTACCACACGGTGCCCGGCCTGGAGAACGTCAAAATTGTGCGCAATGCCTACGCGATCGAGTACGACTGCATCAACCCGCAGCAGCTCGAAGCCACCCTGGAGTTCAAGTCCATCGATGGCCTTTTCGCCGCCGGCCAGTTTAATGGAAGCTCCGGTTACGAAGAAGCCGCTGCGCAGGGCATCGTGGCAGGTATCAACGCAGCCAGAAAGGTGCAGAACAAACCCGCCATTTTCATCGACCGCTCCATGGGGTACATCGGCGTTCTGATCGATGATCTGGTGACGAAGGAAAACCACGAACCCTACCGCATGATGACCTCGCGCTCCGAGTATCGCCTGATTCAAAGGCAGGATAATGCCGACGAGCGGCTGACTCCCCTGGGGCATGAAGTGGGCCTGATCTCCGATGAGCGTTACGAAAAACTCCTGAAGAAGGAAGAGCACATCGAACAGGAAATCGAACGCTTACAGAAAACGCATGTCGGGTGCTCGGAAGAAGTGCAGGCATTCCTGGAAAAGCACGAAAGTACGCTTTTAAAGAGCGGCATTTCCCTGGCGGAGCTTGTCAGACGCCCCGAGCTTGGCTATGAAGTCACAGAAGAGATTGATCCCGCCAGACCGGACACGTTAACCGAAGCCGAAAAAGAACAGGTGGAAATCCACTTAAAGTACGAAGGATATATCAAGCGTCAGCTGCAGCAGATCCAGAATTTCCGAAAGCTGGAAGCCAAAAAGCTGAGCAAGGATATCGATTACACCACTATTCCCAGCTTACGGAAAGAAGCCTACCAGAAGCTTAATGCAATCAAACCGGTTTCGATTGGCCAGGCCTCCCGTATTTCCGGTGTGTCCCCGGCGGATATTTCGGTGCTTTTGGTTTATCTGGAGCAGATGGGAAGAAAAAGAATGCAGTAGGCTTTGTAGTGATCCTTAAGCTACGCCGAAGCTTCTTGACTTGTGCTATCAGGAAATCCAGGCAGGTTTTGGTGTCGTTCATTAGAAGTCGATGTACAAGAATCGCGCATATTGGTCTGGGAGACTTATCATGCATACTGTATACAATTTTCTCATATGCAACAATGCTCTATGGACGCAAAAGATTGAAATATTATTTATTAGTATAATTGCAAATACTCTAATTACACGTTTATCCACTAACCTACTCTCTTATCAACACGAATTTTGTGGATAAGTGTGGATAACCTGCTTTTATTTTTTGTGGTCCGAAGAATTCCATTTTATTGGTGTTTAAAACGTAATCATGTTATGAGTCGTTGTTTGCTATATTTCAGGAGGTCATGAATGGAATTTTTTCAGAAGACTCTTTTCGATCGAGCCCATCAGATTGGGGTTGATCTGACAGAGGAACAGCTTTCTCAATTTGCCCTCTTCTATCAGGAACTTGTGGAAAAGAATAAGGTCATGAACCTGACCTCTATCACCGAACCAGAGGAAGTTATCAACAAACACTTTGTGGATAGCTTGGCGCTCTCCTACGCAAAATCCTATTACAAGGATACGGACTTGGTTTTGGATGTTGGCACCGGGGCCGGTTTTCCCGGCATTCCGCTGAAGATTGCCTTCCCGGAGATGGACTTCACCCTGAATGACTCCCTGAATAAAAGATTGCAGTTTATCAACGAAGTTATCCACAAATGCAATCTGAACAAGATCACGACCGTTCATGCGCGAGCGGAGGATCTTGCTCATGACCGGAAATATCGGGGGGCTTTTGACCTGGTTGTTTCCAGAGCTGTTGCGAGAATGGATGTGCTGATGGAGTACGACATTCCCTTCCTGAAAGTTCATGGTCATATGATTGCCTACAAGTCTGGAGAGATGGAAGAAGAAATGGCGGCCTGCGAAAATGCCATGAAGCTGCTCTTCTGCCGGAAGGTGGATGAGTTTTCCTTTACATTACCAGACACCGATATCAAACGCACACTCATCGTTCTTGAGAAGTGTAAGGAGACACCCAATCAATACCCTCGAAAGGCTGGGCTCCCCGCAAAGAAACCCCTCGGGTGATGTAGTGAAGGGTGAGATAATAATCTACGTGTCTCAACGCGTCAGGAAATTTCTAAGAGGCAGAGTTATATTCGTTGCAGTCTAAGAACCTGCGGCCAGAACCGCTAAGCTTCAAAGAATTTGCAAAATAACTCAGCACAAAATGCAGAAAAATGGTTGCTTGCAACCATTTTTCTTTATATTCTGCATTTTCGTGGTGGGCCCCACCACGACAGTCCCAGGCTTAAGCCGCTTTAGCGGCGAGCAGCGTGCGAAGCACGATGCGCCTGGGACTTGTGCTAAGTTACAAATGAAATAATGCAAATTCTTTTCAGCAAGCGGGTTCTAATGGCCTTGGCACATGACTGCAAACGAATATAAGCTCTGCCTTTCTTAGAAGTTTCCTGACGCTTGCTAACTGTTTTGAATTGTTCGAGTTATTCCTCTTTTTTTTCGATTATTTGTATTCTACATTTCATGTATGTCTTCAAATGCTCTTCTATTTCGATAAGGGAACAATGGTTTCTATGATCGCTTCAATTGTGTAGAATTCTTTCTTTTCAATTGTCTTTTCAATTGTCTATAGAAATGCTTAGCTTCAAATGTTTCACGTGAAACATCGCAAAACATGTCATGTGAGGCCTATATCTATATATCCATCGTGAATGTTTCACGTGAAACATGCACCATGAGTCTCAAAAGAAGTGTTTGTCACATATAAATCAAATGCTTCACTTGAAACATCGATATTGCTTAAGTAAGGCATTAATCTAATGCCAAGAAGAATGTTTCACGTGAAACAAGCATACATGAGTCTCAGATGGAGTATTTTGGCATCTGTATGTCATATGTTTCACGTGAAACATCAATATCGCACGTATAAGGACTAATTCCATAGGCAGCGTGAAAGTTTCACGTGAAACAAGTAACCATGAGTCTCAACTGAAGTATTGTGGTCTCATGTACGTCATATGTTTCACGTGAAACATTGATCTTGCTCATATAAGGTCTATTCTATAGGAAGCGTGAATGTTTCACGTGAAACAAGCATAAATGAGTCTCAGATGAAGTATTTTGGACTCATATATGCCATATGTTTCACGTGAAACATCGATATTGCTTATATAAGGTCTAATTCCATAGGCAGCGTGAAAGTTTCACGTGAAACAAGTATTCATGAGTCACAGATGAAGTATTTTGGCCTCGTAAAGGCGTATGTTTCACGTGAAACATCGATATTGCTTATATAAGGTCTAATCCATAGGCAGCGTGAATGTTTCACGTGAAACAAGTATTCATGAGTCACAGATGAAGTATTTTAGCCTCGTAAAGGCGTATGTTTCACGTGAAACATCGATATTGCTTATATAAGGTTTAATTCCATAGGCAGCATGAATGTTTCACGTGAAACACTATCCATGAGTCTCAGAATGACGTGTTTTACCTCACCTAAGTTCAATGTTTCACGTGAAACAAGCATCTATGAGGCCCAGATGAAGTAATTTGATTCATATAAGTCCAATGTTTCACGTGAAACATAGAATATGAGTTTCAAATGAAGTATGTGCATCTCATTTACGGAAAAGTTTCACGTGAAACATCGGGTAAAGTCTTATGTGAAGTAATTTGCTTCTTAAAAGCAGATCAACTGAAACAATAGTTTTAAGTCTACCGTCTGGCACATGCCAATTACAGTGAGTTTCATCTCAAAGCCCCAAAATAGTAATTCTATATATGCCTTCGACGAATACTAGGGATAAAGAACAAGTTCCAGCAAATAACACGCTTAAATCATGAACTATGAAAACATTGTAACTATTCAGCAGCACAGGTCCCAGGCCATCCGCCTGCGGCGTATGTCGCGCCTTTGGCGCTTATGCCTGGGACTGCCGTGGTGGGGGGGCCACCACGGCATATGCAGAAAAGCGAGGAAAAGTGGCTGCAAGCAGCCATTTTCCCGCTATTTCTGCATATCCGTGCTGAATAGTTACAAAACATTTGCAGATTATGAAGCTATAAAAGAACTTAGCAAGTCACGTCACAAGAAGAATTCAGGCATTCCATTCATACATGATCAGGCTGATTAGCTCCAAATCATTTCCTATGACATGAAAATGCGTCTATTACAATCAACATCTATGATAATCGACATCTACGATAAAGTGGAAGAACACAAGAAAAGGCAGAAATTCTATCCTTTGCAGTCATGTGGAGGAGGCCATAGAACCACTTAACGACCGCAAGTTGCGTTACCGAGCAAAAATCTCACTGTTTGAGCGCGTAAGCGCGAGTTGAGATTTTTGCTCGGTGTACTTAGCAACTTAAGGGAGTCTTAGTGGTTCTGGCCGACGGAACTTAGACTGCAAAGGATAGAATTCTGCCTTTCTGAAAACTCAACCAACAACATGGAGGTAATCGAAAACCCCTCTTGCTTAACGTGTGTAAACTTTCAGCACTTGTAAACAGTAACAAAAATCCTACATTGTGTTGTCTTTAGAGATGTTTTACTTGCATTATCAGAAAGAATGGATTAAAATGTTTCACGTGAAACATTCCATTCGGAAGAGAAGTGTTGTTCTTTTATGCAGAACATACGTTTACCAGACAGCCACTGGCGCTGGAAAGGAAGAAAATGGGTAAAGTTATCGCAATAGCAAATCAAAAGGGAGGCGTCGGCAAGACCACGACTTCCATCAATCTATCTGCCTCTCTCGCAGAAGAAAAGAAAAAAGTTCTGACCATCGACATGGACCCGCAGGGAAACACCACAAGCGGCCTCGGTCTGGAAAAAGAAAACATTCAAGTGACGATCTATAACCTCCTCTTGGGTGAAGTAGAACCGGAGGAATGCATCATCCACACAGATTATAAGAACCTGGATGTCATCCCCTCCAACGTCGATCTGTCCGGCGCGGAAATCGAACTGATCGGAGTGGACCAGAAGGAATTCATTTTAAAGAAGCATATCGAATCGATCCGGGACAAATACGACTACATCCTCATCGACTGTCCTCCGTCTCTCAACATGCTGACGGTGAATGCCATGACAACGGCCGATTCAATTCTGGTACCGATCCAGTGCGAATACTATGCGTTGGAAGGTCTCACGCAGCTTCTTCACACGGTCAACCTGGTTAAGGCACGCCTGAACCCCAGCCTGGAAGTAGAGGGTGTGGTCTTTACGATGTACGATCAGAGAACGAAGCTTTCCACACAGGTCGTGGACAACGTGAAGAATAATCTCAAGCAGAATGTATTCAAGACGATCATTCCCCGCAACGTTCGCCTGGCGGAGGCCCCCAGCTTCGGAATGCCAATCAATGAGTACGACCCGAAGTCGACGGGTGCGGAGAGCTATCGCATGCTGGCAGGAGAAATCATCAAGAAGAATAAAAAGTCGGCTAAGAAGGACAAGTAATCGATCAGATAACAAGCGTAAAAAACAGTGGTCGATAACCTGTTATGAGCCGGGAATAGAAACCTGGGTACATAGCAAAAGAGTAAGTGAATGAAGGAGAAGATGATGGCCGTTAAAAAGGGAGGTCTTGGAAAAGGCCTTGGGAAAGGATTAGATACGCTGATCCCGGTAGGAGTCCTGGAAAAGGATGTGGTAGCACCTTCTTCGGATACCGCGTCATCCACAAGTGAAACCGGTGGGAAGGAAATGTTCGTCAAAATTTCAAAGGTGGAGCCCAATCGGGCGCAGCCCAGAAAGCAGTTCAACGAGGATTCTCTGGATGAGCTGGCGGATTCGATTCGGCAATATGGTGTGATCCAGCCGCTTCTGGTTCAGAAGAAAGAGGATCATTATGAGATCATCGCCGGCGAACGCAGATGGCGGGCGGCGAAGCTGGCCGGACTGAAGGAAATTCCGGTTCTGGTTCGCGAGTATACCGAAGAAGAAATTATGGAAATCGCGCTGATTGAAAATATTCAGCGTGAAAACCTGAATCCGATTGAAGAAGCGCAGGCATATCAGAAGCTGATTGATGAATATCATGTAAAACATGAAGAGCTGGCGGAACGCGTCAGCAAAAGCCGCTCTTTTATCACAAATTCCATGCGCTTGTTAAAACTTCAGAAACAAGTGCAGGATATGGTTATAGAGGGTGTGTTGTCCAGTGGACATGCCAGAGCGATTCTTGGTCTGCCGGTCGCGGAGGATCAGCTCGCCGCAGCCAATCGGGTTGTGGATGAGGGAATGAGTGTCCGTCAGACGGAAATCATGGTGAAGGATTGGTATCGTCCGAAGCCGGTCCGCAAGGTTGCCACGCAGTCGGAAAAACAGAATCAGCTGTTTTACAAGGAACTGGAAAAGAAACTGTCTACCTGTACGGAGACAAAGGTCAAGATCAAAGACAACGGAAAGAATAAGGGAAAGATAGAAATCGAATATTACACGTTGGAGGATCTGGAAAGGATTCAGGCGATTTTAGAAGGAAAGAGCAAGAATGAATGATAGTTGGATAGATAATGTAATTAAAGTCCTTAGTAACTTCAGCCCGTTAATTACACTGCTCCTGCTTTTGGTTCTCATCGCGCTTCTTGTGTGGGTGATTCTTTTAAAGAGAGACCAGAAGAAACTGGAACGTAAATTGGATATCTTTATGCGGGGAAAGGACGCAACCTCCCTGGAGGATATTACAAGAAGGGCGCTTCAGGACATTCGTGATCTGAGAACGGAAGCCAAATCAAACAAGGCGGAGATCAATGCGCTGCGCCGTCAGTATAGCCGATCCTGCTCCAAGCTGGGTGTGGTCAAATACAACGGCTTTGTCGGAATGGGAGGAAAAGCCAGTTTTGCGCTTTGCGTTCTTGACAACACAAACACGGGTGTTATTATTAATGTCATTCACAGCCGTGACGGAAGCTATCCTTATATTAAGGAAGTCACCAACGGCGTCTGTGAAACCAACATGAGCGAAGAAGAACGCTCCGCGTTGGAAATGGCTATACGTACAAGATAAAGAAAATATATATTACAGATCAGTAAAAATTCTATCACAGAACCGGCAGACAAAAATAGCCGGAAAAAATCGGAGGGAAAGAAAATGTTAGATATTCGTTTTGTAAGAGAGAACCCTGAAATTGTCAAAAAGAACATTCAGAATAAATTCCAGGATCAGAAGCTTCCGTTAGTAGATGAAGTCATCGCCTTAGACGCGGAAAACCGTGCCACCAAGCAGGAAGCCGACGCGCTTCGCGCTGAGAGAAACAAACTCTCCAAGGAAATCGGAAACCTGATGAAGAAGGGCATGAAGGCCGAAGCCGAAGAAATGAAGAAGAAGGTAACGGCCGAATCGGATCGTCTGGCTGAGCTCGAAAAGAAGGAAGCCGAGCTGGATGAGAAGGTGAAGAGCATCATGATGGTCATCCCGAACATCATCGATCCTTCCGTTCCGATTGGTAAGAATGACACCGAAAACGTGGAAGTGCAGCGCTTTGGTGAACCGCTTGTTCCCGATTTTGAAATTCCTTATCACACCGATATCATGGAGAAGTTCTCCGGCATCGATTTGGATGCGGCGCGCCGCGTGGCCGGCAACGGTTTCTACTATCTGATGGGCGACATTGCGAGACTGCATTCCTCCATCCTGGCCTATGCGCGCGATTTCATGATTAACCGCGGCTTTACCTACTGCGTGCCGCCTTTCATGATTCACGGCGATGTGGTTTCCGGCGTTATGAGCTTCCCGGAGATGGAATCCATGATGTACAAGATCGAAGGCGAGGATCTGTACCTGATCGGCACCAGCGAGCATTCCATGATCGGTAAGTTCATCGATCAGATCCTGCCGGAGAGCGCCCTTCCTCAGACGCTGACCAGCTATTCCCCTTGCTTCCGCAAGGAGAAAGGCGCCCACGGAATAGAGGAACGCGGTGTATACAGAATCCATCAGTTTGAGAAGCAGGAAATGATCGTCATCTGCAAGCCGGAAGAGAGCCCGATGTGGTTCGACCGTCTGTGGCAGAACACGGTCGACCTGTTCCGCAGCATGGACATCCCGGTTCGCACGCTGGAGTGCTGCTCCGGCGACTTAGCCGACCTGAAGGTGAAATCGGTCGATGTGGAGGCCTGGTCTCCCAGACAGAAGAAGTATTTTGAGGTTGGCAGCTGCTCCAACTTAGGAGACGCTCAGGCCAGAAGACTGCGCATCCGTGTTCAGGCGGAAGACGGCAGCAAGTATCTGGCGCACACCTTAAACAACACCGTCGTGGCTCCGCCCAGAATGCTGATCGCCTTCCTGGAGAACAATCTGCAGGCGGACGGTTCGGTTCGCATTCCGGAAGTTCTTCAGCCTTACATGGGCGGACAGAAGGAATTACGGGTAAAATAAAATACCGCAAGGAGATTTGAATGCATAAATACTTACGTGCCGTTGGTTTTTACAGCACTTACAACCGACAGGCGGAGGAGCATCTCTTAAAGCGCATGGAGGAAGATTTTACGTTCAGTTCTTCCTTCGTGGATCATAACGGCGAAGAGCAGGCAGAGATCGAAGTATCTCTGCTGCCGGACGCCGGCGTGATCCTGCGGGGGACGCTCGACAATCATCATGGTTTTCACAGGGATTTTTATTATCCGTATCTGCGAAACGAGGAGATTACGGTTTCGGCGCCGGTGGAAATCGATCATAAAATTGATCAGGACAGCTACACCTGTATGTGTGACGAGCTTCGGGTAGGAATTTCTCTGATTTTTCATCTGAGCAATTCCTTTGAGTTCGCGCAGCGCAAAAAGAAAATCGAAGATATTGAAGGGTGCTGTCTGTCCGCGTTTTCCATCAACGGGAAAATTCTGATTCCACTGAAGAAAAATGATAAAGAGGTGGAGGTCACCAAAACCGCCCGCACGAAAAACTTAGAGCTCATGGAGGCAGCCCGCAAGGGCGATGAAAAGGCGATGGAGTCTTTATCCCTGCAGGATATGAACAACTATGCCTTTATCAGCCGCCGCCTTGAGCAGGATAAGGATGATCTGTATTCCATTTTAGATACGCTCTTTATGCCCATCGGGGTGGAGTGCGATGAATACAGCATCCTGGGAACGATTTTACAGGTTGAGAAATTGACGAATAAATGGACGGAAGAGACGGTTTTCCGTCTCACCGTGGAATGTAACGATTTACAGTTTCCTATTATGATCAACAGCCGGGATCTTTTAGGTGTGCCGGAGGTTGGACGGCGGTTCAGGGGCGATATCTGGATGCAGGGAAGTGTAAAGTTTAAGGAGTAAAACATGAGGCAGAAAAACAGACCCTATCCTTATTATGATACTCTCGAGCAGCTGACGACCTTGCGGGAGATGGTCGACGTAAAAACGGCAAAGATCCCGGATCAGACGGCATTTGGCTGGTTTGAAGGCGATAAGGAAATAAAGAGAACCTATCGCGAGTTTCAGGAGGACATGGAAAAAATCGCGGTCTACCTGATCCTTCGCGGGTTTGAGCGGGCTCATCTCGCTCTCATCGGGGAAAACAGTTATAAGTGGCTGTGCGTATACATGGCGATTGCCTGCACGCGAAACGTCGCTGTCGTGCTGGATAAGGATATGCCCGACGAGGAAATTCTGGATGTGCTGGAGAGAATGGACGCGAAGACGATCTTCGCCTCCGACGCTCTTTTTACACTGAAAAAGCGATCCGGGCTCACAGAGCACGGCGAGGAATGGAAGTCCTTCTCGGATTTAGAGAAAGAAAGTGATACCATCCGGGAAACGGAACCGGAAAAATGGAATAAGGCTTATGAAACCTACAAGGCGCTGACCATTTCGCCGGAGGATACTGCCAGCATTTTCCTGACTTCCGGAACCACCGGAAAGCGCAAGGGAGTTATGCTCTCCCATAAAAATATCATGGCGGATATCAACGGCTCCAGCCGCCTGTTTATTCCCTCCGGACAGGTGCTGGTGGTTCTGCCATTCCATCACGCCTTCGGTCTCGTGGTGGCCCTGTGGATGGTGTACAATTATGAGTATCCCAGCTATATTAACAGCGGGCTTCGCCGGATCACCAAGGAGCTGGCG
Source organism: Lachnospiraceae bacterium (assembly GCA_017479935.1). Taxonomy (GTDB): domain Bacteria; phylum Bacillota; class Clostridia; order Lachnospirales; family Lachnospiraceae; genus RGIG5021. The sequence goes on along the minus strand of JAFVBO010000009.1, from coordinate 15,813 downwards.
CTGGCAAAGCCGCAGACGATGATGATGGTGCCATTGTTCGTGGAGACTTTCCACAAACAGATCTGGGCCACGGCCAGAAAGCAGGGGAAGGAAAAGACCCTGCGCACCGCGATGAAGATTTCAGATTTTCTTCTGAAATTCGGTATCGATCTTCGGAAGAAATTCTTTAAGGATATTCAGAACACCTTCGGCGGAAACCTGGATTTTATCATCTGCGGAGGAGCGCCGCTTGATCCGATGTATGTCAAGGAATTCCGTTCGTTCGGCGTCGAAATCTTAAACGGATACGGAACGACGGAATGTTCTCCCTGCGCTTCGGTCAACCGCAATGACTATAAGAAAGACGGAACCATCGGCGTTTCGCTGCCGGACGTGCAGTTTAAGGTGGCCGACGACGGCGAGGTATGGATTAAGGGCGATATCGTCATGCAGGGATATTATAAAGATCCGGAGGCAACCGCGGCTGTCTTAAAAGACGGTTGGTATGCCACGGGCGACCTGGGCCATATCGACGAGGATGGCTTTATCACCTTGACCGGCCGCAAGAAAAACCTTATAATTCTTGCGAGCGGTGAGAATGTCTCCCCGGAGGAGCTGGAGGAAAAACTGCTGCGCGATCCTCTGATTGAGGAAGTGATCGTGCGGGAGGAAAACGGAGAAATCGCCGCCGAAATCTACAACAGCCAGCTTTCGGATGAGACGAAATCGGAGATTGAAAAGAGCGTGGAGCGGTTTAACAAGACGATCCCCATGTACAAGAGGATTACGAAGATCCACTTCCGCGATACAGAATTTGAGAAAACAACCACGAAAAAAATCAAAAGGAGTTAACAGCATGCACGAGAAAATTTGGAAAATTCTGATGAACTACTCGGAAAAGAGTGAAGACGAAATCAAGCCGGAATCCAACCTGCAGACGGATCTCGGGTTAAATTCCCTGGATGTCATCGGTATCGTGACGGATTTTGAGGATCAGTTCGGCATCTCCATTCCGGATGAGGACATCCTGACGCTGACTACCGTGAAGGATATCGAAGAGTATATCCAGAAAAAGCAGGGAGCGTAAAGAAACAGTATAAAGAAAAAGATCCCGCTGCAGCGCATGAAACACGCTGCAGCGGGATCTTTTTCGATAAAATATAAGGGGGAATGTGGGAAAATGATTAGCTTAAAGCGGCACCTAAGGCCTTGCAGGCTGCGATGGCATCGTCATCCGGCGCGTTGTTGGCGGTGACGCTTTCGCAAGTTAGGGTCAGGTTCGCATTCTGGCAGCGCTCTTCCCAGGAACGCATCCATTCGCCGTCTCCCCAGCCGTAGGATCCGAACAGGGCGATCTTTTTCCCGGTCAGCTTGGCTTCGATGCTATCCAGCATGGGAACAAATTCACTGTCCTCCAGTTCTTCCGCACCCATGGCAGGGCAGCCCATCGCCACCGCGTCAAAGCCGGAGACATCGCCAACCTCGGCACAGGGGATCAGGGAAACCTCAGCGCCTGCTCCCTTTGCGCCTTCTGCCACGGCTTCCGCCATCGTCTGGGTATTACCCGTTCCACTCCAGTAGATAACTGCTACTTTACTCATATTACTTGATTTCCTTTCTTATATTTTTCGTATCATGCGGAATTGTCAGCCGGGAAAGACTCCATCCCTCCTGATTGCGCTTCAGATACGATTTTGTACAGTTCTCGCAGCGCCGGAATATCCTTTTTGATTCGGTTTCGTCGCTTTCAAACACCTTCCATAAACCGGTGCACTTACAGGCTTTGTGTTCCATAAACCCCCGCACGTCTACCGGGGGATAGCCAAGAAACAGACCGATTTCGTGAGGAAACGTTTCCGATTCCCGCAGGCGTCTGACCAGCCAGGCGAGCTGCTTGCCAATATTTCCGGCGGGATATCCGGTTTTTCTTAGAATATCGATGGCAAGCGGGTCCTGCAGGTCGTGCCTTAACATGTCCGGCCGATAGAGATAGATGAGTGCCTTTCCATTCTTACACTGAAGCGGAACGGCGCAGACTCCTTTTTGCAGTACACAGCGGTTTACCTCGCGAAGACTATCGGTCAGTTCCGCCCGGTTTTCAAACGGACAGTTAAACAGGCTTCCGGTTTTGATCGCGGCCAATGTGGGTGCACAGTAGCGGATCACGATTTCGTCAGACATACGGCATCCTCTTTCTGTACCAACGAGGGAAGGCTCATTGGTACATGTTTCCTCTAAAACGTGTTAGATAGGACTAACCATATGTGCTAAAAAATGCCTGCGAAAAAGGCAGGACTTAGGTTAGTGATAACTAACAATCATATAGTAACACCACTGCTTTCTTTTGTCAAGGAAATATTGATTGACAGACAGCAAAACATGTGCTAGTCTTACGGCGCAACTACATAACTGCAGAAGAAGTTTCCGGGGGAACAGCAGCCCGCGGTGTTTCGTTGTCTTTTGAAAAAGGCGCAAAACTCCGCAAACAGACTTGCTTGCCGAAGGAGTAAAACTCTCAGGCGCCTTGATTTTTAAAGGCGGGGACCGGAACGGATGCAGCTCTGGAGAAGTCCACTTAACAAAGTGGATACCGAAGGTGCAAGGCGAATGTTTTTATTCGACAGATGACATGCTTGTCTGAACGAAGATTTCGCCGAATCTCTCAGGTAAAAGGACAGAGTGTTTTCGCATGCTTTAATCAGCATGCCCCAATCTTTGTGCTTTCTTTTCCGGAACAGTCTATCAGACTGTTCCGTTTTTCGTTGCAGAAAGGAAAAGAAAAACATGTTACTCAAAGTCGTTCAAACCATCAACGCGTATCTCTCTGATTACATCCTGATCATCCTTCTGATCGCCGTGGGCCTCTGGTACTCCATCAAGACCCGATTTGTGCAGGTCCGCTGCTTTAAAGAAGGCATGTCGAAGGTGTTCGGCAACCTGACCCTGCATGGCGAAAAGCACGAGAGCGGCATGAGCTCGTTCCAGGCCTTAGCGACGGCCATCGCGGCCCAGGTCGGTACCGGCAACATCGTCGGCGCGAGCGGCGCAATCTTAACCGGCGGCCCCGGTGCCATCTTCTGGATGTGGATCATCGCCTTCTTCGGCATGGCCACGATCTATGCGGAAGCGGTCCTGGCCCAGAAGACCAAGCAGAAAGGCCCGGACGGCCATGTGCTCGGCGGCCCGGTGTACTACATCACCACCGCGTTTCAGGGATCGTTTGGCAAGGGTCTGGCGACTTTCTTCTCTGTAGCGATCATCCTGGCCCTCGGTTTCTTTGGCTGCATGGTGCAGTCCAATTCCATCGGTGAGACGTTCCAGACGGCTTTCCACATCCCTACCTGGGTGACCGGCATCATCCTGGTGGCCATCTGCGCGGCCATCTTCCTGGGCGGCATCAAGCGGCTGGCCTCTGTCACCGAGAAGGTGGTTCCGATTATGGCGGCGCTGTTCGTCGTGGGCGGTCTGATCATTCTGGTGCTTCGCATCACCGCGGTTCCGGAAGCCTTCGCCTTGATCTTTAAGTACGCGTTCGCGCCGCAGGCCATCATCGGCGGCGGCATCGGCTACGCAATCAAGACGGCGATCAGCCAGGGCGCCAAGAGAGGCCTTTTCTCCAACGAAGCCGGTATGGGTTCCACGCCGCACGCGCATGCGCAGGCAAACGTGGCGGATCCCCATGATCAGGGCGTTGTGGCCATGATCGGCGTGTTTGTGGATACGTTCATCGTCCTGACCTTAAACGCGCTTGTCATCATCACGACGCTCTACACCAAGGGCGGCATCCTGGCGGAAGGCTACACGGGCGCCGTCACGGGAACCATCAGCAAGACGAACCTGGCGCAGACGGCCTTCGGATCTGTGTTCGGAACCGGTTTCGGCTCGGCCTTCGTGGCGATCTGCCTGTTCTTCTTTGCCTTCTCCACCATCTTAGGATGGAACCTCTTCGGCAAGATCAACATGATCTACCTGTTCGGAGAAAAGTCCACCAAGGTGTACACCATCATCGCGCTGGTCTTCATTTTCTTGGGAACCCTGGCCTCCAACGATCTGGTCTGGGAGCTTACGGACATGTTTAACCAGCTGATGGTCATCCCCAACGCGATCGCTCTGTTCGCTTTAACCGCCATGGTCGTTAAAGTGTGCCACGGAGCCGGAAAGAACTCTTAAAGGGAACGAAACGTTTTCCTTATGAGATACCCCACACATTACAACACATGCACCAAAAGAAAGGAGCAACATCATGGACTATTTGCAGATTTCAAACCTTCCGATTATGTGGGTTCTCTGCAGCTTCACCGTTATCATCGCAGCCTTACAGGCTCTGCTGTTCATCCGCACCGCCAACAAGGCAACCAAGGAATGCAACATTAACCCGGAGATTCCGAAGCAGGCATTCCGCATCGGTCTTGTGAGCGCCATCGGGCCCGCGCTCGGCGTGTTCATCGTCATGGTCGGCCTCATGAGCGCCATCGGCGGCCCCATGTCCTGGCTGCGTCTGTCGATCATCGGCGCGGCTCCCACGGAGTTAGCAGCAGCGACGAACGGCGCTACCGCGGCGGGCGTCACTCTTGGCGGCGAAGGCTACACGCTGGAAATCCTGGCGGTTTCCTGGTTTGCCATGGCCTTAAACGGCGCCGGCTGGCTTCTCGTGACCGGCGTGGCTACCCCGAGTCTGGAAAAACTGCGTGAAAAGCTTTCCGGCGGCGACAGCCACTGGCTGGGCGTTATGTCCGCGGCTTGCTCCATCGGTATCTTCGGTTATCTGAATATCAACTCCATCATTACCAAAGGCTTCTTAAATGGCGGTCCTGCCATCAGCAACGGTAACCTCATCGCGGTTGTGGCCGGCGCTGTGTGCATGATGATCCTGGGCAAGTTTGTAACGCCCAAGGTTCCGAGACTGGCCGAGTATTCGCTGGGTATTTCCATGCTGTTTGGTATCGCGGCAGCTTTATTGTTTGCATAAGAAGGGAAAGGAGTTTTGGCAATGGAAAACAATAACTATATGGAAACATGGAAAAAGAGCTGTGTTCGTATCGGCTCTCCGACCAATATCCTGGCTGCGGTGACAGCCTTCATCCCGGTGATCTACCTCTGCACGGTGTACGACTGCTGGCCGAGTGCCCAGCTCATTTTAAGCGCGTGGGCCCTGACGGCCATCGCCTTTGGCGCGTTCTACATTGTAGAGCCCGTTTCCTACTATGCCTCCCTTGGCATGTCCGGCACTTACCTTAGCTTCCTGTCCGGTAACATCGGCAACATGCGCGTGCCCTGCGCATCTCTGGCGCTTGACGTCACGGAGAGCGAAGCCGGCACGATCCAGGCGGAAGTGGTTTCCACGATGGCCATCTGCGGTTCCATCATCACCAACCTGATCGCCACCACGGCAGCCGCGTTCGTGGGCACCGCCATCGTATCGGTACTTCCCGCTGTCGTCACCGATGGCTTAAAGCTCTACGCTTCCGCGGCCATCTTCGGCGCCACCTTCGGAAACTTCGCGTTAAAGAAACCGAAGATCGCCATCTTCGGTATCCTGATCCCGGTTGTCTGCAAGCTGATCGGTACGCTCCCGGCCTGGCTCACCATCCTTCTGACCGTGTTCGGTACGGTTCTGATTGGCCGTCTGTTCTACGTAGTGGAGAGCAAGAAGGCTGCGAAGGCATAAAAAATTTGATAGAATTACTTGAAAGAAAAGCCGCCTGCAGCATAGAAAGCAGGCGGCTGTCATAAATAGAAACGAAACGAGGTTATACGATGTTCTGGACAGAATGCAAAGAACTGCAAGATACATTAGTGGCCATGCGCCGCGATCTTCATCAGATCCCCGAGCTGGGTAAGGATCTTCCCAAAACCCGGGAGTATGTGGTCAAAAAGCTGGAGGAATACGGAATTCCTTATACGCTGTCGGATAAGGATTCCGGCATCATCGCCGTGATTAATGGCGGAAAGCCTGGCAAGGTGGTGGCGCTGCGCGCGGATATGGACGCGCTTCCCATTCAGGAAGAAACCGGCCTGGAATTCTCTTCGAAGCATGCCGGATGCATGCACGCCTGCGGTCATGATACGCACACCTCCATGCTGCTTGGCGCGGCGAAGGTATTAAATGAGCACAAGGATGAGCTGAACGGCGAAGTCCGCTTCCTTTTCCAGACCGCGGAGGAAACGTCCAAGGGCGCTCCCATCATGGTGGAAAACGGCGCCGTAAAGGGCGCATGCGCAGTTTTTGGCACGCACATCGGCACCATCATCAGCAAGGACATTCCGGCAGGAACCTTCATCATCTGCCCGGGCCCGATCATGGCCTCCTTCGACCGCTTTATCATTAAGGTAAAGGGCATCGGCTGCCACGGCTCCACGCCGGAAAAGGGCATCGACCCTGTGAATATCGCGGCTCACATCGTGATCGCGCTCGAAGCCATCAACGCCCGCGAATTCAACGCGAATGTGCCGGTTGTCATCACCATCGGGAAGATCTGCGGCGGCGCAGCGTACAACGCCATCCCCAGTGAAGTGCTGATTGAGGGAACCACCCGCGCGCTCAACGAGGAAGTGCGCCAGAAGCTGGCCCGCCGCATCGGTGAGATTTCCCGCTGCACGGCCGAGGCTTTCGGCGGAAGCGTAGAGTTTGAGATGGACTGGGGCGCACCGCCCGTCGTCAACAACGACGAGATGGCCGCCTTCGCCGCCGCCTGCGCCAAGGAAGTGGTGGGCGATTCCATGGTGATCACCGAGGTGGAGCATCCCAACATGGGCGGCGAGGATTTTGCCTACTATCTGAATGAAGTTCCTGGTGCGTTCATGTTCCTGTCCTCCGCAAACCCGGCGAAGGGAACGGATGTCGCGCATCACAACCCGAAGTTTAACGTGGATGAGGATGTGTTCTGGATGGGCTCCGCCGCGTTTGTGAACATCGCGGAAAAGTTTTTGAACAACTGACTGGGGTAAAATATGAATAATCCATTACTTGTCATTCTGGCGTACGCGCTGGCGCTGTTTGCGATTCTGTATTTTGTCGTGATCGTGCCGGGCAATAAGAAAAACAAACAGGTGAAAGAGATGCACGCCTCCGTGAAGGCGGGCGATAAGGTAACCACCATCGGCGGCCTGATCGGTAAGGTTGTGGAAAGAGACGGGGATACCGTGAGGCTCCTGGTGGACGAAGCGAACGGAACCACCGCCACCTTCGTGATTTACGCGATCCAGCAGATCATCAAACCGGCGGAAGAATAGGAAGTATAGAAGGCCAGGCACTTAGCGGCAGGATCTGCCAGTGCCTGGTTTTCTTGTTACTATTCACGGGTTTTCTTGCAGATGTGCATAGGCATGACTGGAACGTATATTGACTTTTTGTGCCTTATCGCTATAATTTAACTATATTTCCGGCATTCGGACAGTTGTTTTGCGAAATTGAAAGAAGTCGGGCAGGGCAAAATGCCCTGGAGGAAAGCAGTCACAAAAGATCAGGAGGTATCGTAATGAATGATGTTTTAAAGAGAATCGGAGAAATCGGCATTATCCCTGTTGTTGTTTTAAACGACGCGAAGGATGCGGCTCCGCTTGCCAAGGCCCTTATGGAGGGCGGTCTTCCCTGCGCCGAGGTTACGTTCCGCACGGCAGCAGCCGAGGAATCCATTAAGATCATGAGCACGGAGTATCCGGACCTGTTTGTCGGTGCCGGCACGGTTCTTACGATCGATCAGGCCAACCGCGCGATCAACGCCGGCGCGAAGTTCATCGTTGCCCCTGGCTTAAATCCGGAAATCGTGCAGTACTGCATCAACCGCGGCGTTCCGGTATGCCCCGGCACCTGCACCCCTTCCGACGTGGAGAGAGCCCTTGCTTTAGGTCTTGACTGCGTGAAGTTCTTCCCGGCCGAGCCTTCGGGCGGTCTGCCTTTCATCAAGGCGATGGCAGCAGCGTACGTCAACGTGAAGTTCATGCCCACCGGCGGCATCAGCGCGAAGAACGTCCGCGACTATCTGGCTTATGACAAGATCCTGGCCTGCGGTGGTTCCTGGATGGTCAAGGGAAGCCTGATTGACGAGGGTAAGTTTGATGAGATCAAGGCGTTAGTGAAGGAAGCTGCCGACATCGTCAAGGAAGTTCGCGGCTAAACAGACAGCCTGTCGTGGCAGGCCTGCAAATCATTCTGATATTGAGTAAGAGGAGCGGTGAGTGGTCACTGCTCCTTTTTTGTGACGTTTTGTGGATAATAGATAAATGCCCCTATAATAGAGTAGACCATTCGCCTGCTGAGTATTTATTGACAATCAGAAAGATGGTCCCAGGTGCAGCTTGTTGTGCCTGGGACGTTGTGCTAAAATAGTTGGTGGGTGTTTTCGCAAAGGACAAAATGTTCCGCCCATTTTTTATTTAGAGGTATCTGACATGGAAAATAAGAACAAAAAGTCGTTCAAACGTTGGATTTTGCCGGTGGTGGTGCTTGTAATCGCGGTGGTTTTGATCGTCAATCATTATACCGTCCGGCAGGTCTGGTGCAACCTGTTTTCCCCCACACTGCCGCTTGATGAAACGACCGATTGGAACGGCGGCAAGGTGTATGAGCACCTTCCCTATGGCACCGATTCGGAAGCGCAGTACATCGACCTTTACGTACCGGATGTGGAAGGAGGCGCACCGCTTTTCGTGCTGATCCACGGCGGCGGTTTTGCCTTCAATGATGCGCAGTCCCGCCAGGCCCAGTTCATGTATCGTTACTTCCGGGACCACGGCTTTGCCTGCGCCAGCGTAGACTACCGGCTCTCCACCGAAGCCGCCTATCCCGCCGCCACCTGTGACGTAAAAGCAGCGGTGCGCTTCCTCTGCCACAACGCAGCAGAGTACGGCATTAACGCAGAGCACATCGCCGTCTGGGGCGAATCCGCCGGCGGCTATCTGGCTTCCATGGTGGCGCTCTCCGCGCCGGAAGCTTTCTCCGATACGCTTTGCATCGGAGAGACAGAAAGCGCGCGCTTTCCCATGCCTGCCTTTGACGCTCTGGTGGACTACTACGGCTGCATCGACTTTGTAACCCAGCGCGGCAACTTTGCCGAGGAAGGCCTGGTTTCCTGGCTTCCTGCGGTGGCAAACAGCTGGGCAAACGAAGTGCTGGACGGTTACGGCAGCCTGGAAGAGTTCTGGATGCGAAAGGACTTCGCGGACTGGGGCGATGAAGAAAAGATCGAGTCCAGCCCCTTACACCGCGCCATGCGCCAGGAAAACCAAAATCCCGGCTTGCGTACCCTGATCATTCACGGCGATGCCGACATCACCGTTTCCCACCTGCAGTCAGTGGAACTGTACGAGGCCTTAAAGGCGAACGGCGAAGATGTAACGTTAAAGCTGGTTCCCGAGTGCAAGCACGCGGATGACCGATTGTTTACCGATGAGTTTCTGGGCGAGGTGGAAGCCTTTTTGAAGCAGAGGTGACAGGGGACGGGCCTGTGTCACATTTTCTGACAGGGGACGGATCTTTCAGGCTTCCTCTATCTTGGTTGCCACCTTTAGCGCCAGCGCCATGATTGTCAGGATAGGTGGCATCCCGAGAGACTTCGGCAGCAGGCTCCCATCTGCCACATATAGGTTGTCCGGCAGGCGGCTGTCATGAAGAGTCGCGGCTGTTTCGCGGGTGAGCGGCAGGCAACCGCCCGGGTGTCCGGCGTTTACCGTGCCAAGGAACGCATCCTTCCGGGAAATGCCAAGGCCTTCCAGAACAGCATAACAGTCCTCAACCGCGCGCAGCAGAAGGGCCTCATCCGGCTGGGTCAGGCCTTTGTGGATACCTTTGGCGTCCGTATAGCCGCCGCTTTCGTCGGCCAACTTGATCATGACGCTGACAATATCTTTCATGGGATAGCGCCAGTCTTTGTTAAAGAAGAAGCTCAGGTAATACATGTAGGGTGAGAGCATGTAGCCGTCTCGGGCGCTGAAAAAAGGCATGAGAAGTTGCTTGTCCTGCCCGAAGTTCTTTTTGATGCCAGCCACGCACAGGACGGGGTCCACAAAGAGCGTCCGGTCGCAGGCAATTCCGGAATTTTCCAGGATGACGGGCGTCCCAAACCCGCCGGCGGCAAGAACCACCAAATCCGCCTGGAAAGAGGCAGCGGTAAGCCCTTTTCTGGCGTGCACTTCCGTGACCGCCCCGTCTTTGATCAGAAGATTTTCCACGCGGCAGCCGGTGATCAGCCGGGCGCCTTTTTCCACGGCTTTTTGGATGAGGGCACGGGTATCCCATTTTAGAGAGGTGGGGCAGCCGATCGCGCAGTGTCCGCAGTTTGCGCACTGCGGCTTTGTCAGAAACTTGGGCGTGGCCTGCGGCTCAAAACCCAGGTTGTCAAAGATGGAAAACAGCTGTCTGGTAGCCGGATTCCAGTATTTCTCATGCTACGTTGTGATGGGAAGCTCCCGGCAGAGCTGCTCAAACTCTGCGTCCAGGCCGATTCCAAGACTTTTTAAGGCCGCATCGCATCGCACCGCGTTTCCGGTAGCCAGGGTCGTGGTTCCCCCAACGCCCAGGCCGTTTACCATCACCATGCCGTTATCACCGCCCAAGTCCAAGGCATTAGCCATTCCAGCACGTTGTCCGGCACCGCTCTCATCCATCACCATGCCGTCGCCGCGGCTTTTCCTGACCTGCATGTTCGGGAGCAGCAGGCGAATCATGCGCTCATCCAGAAACAGGCCAGTTTTTCGAAGGGAGGCAAAAGCATCTATCGGAGCGGAGAAGGGATGAAATTCCTTTCCGGCTTCCAGGATAGTCACATCATAGTTGTCCTGCAGCTTGTTCGCGATGGTGGCGCCGCCGGCGCCCGTGCCGACAACAAGGACTTTCTTTCTTGTGTTCATGTCTATTCTCCTGTCTGTAAGACGGCGTGGCACGCAGGGGCCCCTTCTGTCAGCCGTTTAGAAAAGGAAAGAGTGCCTCCGCCAAAGATCCCCTCGATGACCCCCGCGTCTAACCCAGACATCACAAAGCAGACTTCCGGCGTATAGGCGGATGCGAAGGAACAGGCCGGGACCGTCAGGTTCCCCGGCAGATCCCCCTCCAGGGTGATGGCGATGTTTCGGTACAAAAGGAAAACAAGCCGCTTTTTGGCGCCTTCCTTTTGAAGCCCCGGAAGGCGAGAAAGCATGCGCCCAAGCCGAAACGCCCGCGTGTGCAGGCTTTCTCGCAGCACTGTCTGTTCTTCCTTCGGATGGTTTTTCAGAGAGGCGGCGGTGTAATCCCGGTATAACGCCAGCGCTTCCGCGGCCGTTGTCCCCAAAAGAGAGGGCATATCAGGAATATCATTGAACCGGAAAGAAACTTTCTGAAAAGCCTTTGCGGTAAGCCGCGCCAGCAGGCAAATTTCCAGCTTCCGAAACCAGGAAGGCGTCCGCTCTTCCAGGTAGCGGAGCCAGATTGGACCATCTTTTGTCAAAGCAGACACCTCCCTTCTTTCGTAGAATTTAAAAGCCAGCCTCTCTTCTTCGCCAGCCATCAGCTCTTATACAAACCCTGAATCTCTTCCTTGTAATGCTCCTCCACCACTTTCCGTTTGACCTTCAGATTGGGTGTCAGTTCACCCTTCTGGATGCTTAACGGCGTGCGGATGACCGCCCATTTTCTGATCTGCTCCGGATGGGACAGGGCTTCGTTCATCCGGCTGATGTCGGCTTCCAGATGGCTGTCATCAAAGCCCTCCTCCAGCCACAGAAGTGCCGTGCAGTAAGGCCGGTTTTCGCCGATCAGCACCGCCTCCGAAACGCCGGGAATATTCTTCATCCGCTCCTCAATCTTGGGACAGTTGATGTTTTTCCCGTAGGAGGTGATGATCATCTCCTTCTTTCGCCCGGCGAGGTAAATGTGCCCGGAGGCGTCCATATGTCCCAGATCGCCGGTCTTTAAGACGCCGTCCTTGATGGTGTCCGTCTGAAGGCCGTAGTAGCCAAGGCACACCTGCGGACCCTTGACGATCAGCTCGCCGTCCGGCTGCACGGTCACCTCCGTGTCCGGCAGGGGAGTTCCGATGGAGGGAATCACGTTGTCGCCGATGCGGTTGATGGTGATGAGCGGGGCCTCGGTCTGGCCGTAGGCGTTATGAATCTCGATCCCCAGCGCCCGGAATTTTAACAGCAGCTCCTCGCTGATGGGGGCGGAGCCTACGATCAGCTGGGAACACTTGGAAAGGCCGGCTTTCTTCAGGGCGACCCGCTTTAAAAGGCGGCCTAAAAGCTTGCCCGTTACGCTTTCCGGGTTTGCCAGATAGCGCTTTCCGACGGGGTTATCCTCGATCTGCTGCCACAGCTTTTCATAGAACCGGGGGACCGAGAAAAAGACGGTGGGCTGCACCTGGGGCAGGGCATCGGTTAAGCGGTTAAAGTCGTTTAAATAATAGTACTTGACCGGGCAGTGCATGTAATAAGGCGCGTAGGAGGCCAGGATGCCCTCCACCACGTGGCTTAAGGGCAGGAAGGAGAGGTAACGCATTTCTTTCTGCTTTTCCTTCCAGGGAAGGAGGGCCGTAAGGACCTGTCCCATGAAAGTCAGCTGCCGTTCGCTGAAGCAAACGCCCTTGGGTTCACCTGTCGTGCCGGAGGTATAGCGGATGGTGCACAGATCGTCCGGGTCGACGTAGATCTTGGAGGAGGCCCCGGCGTGTTCCGGCGTTTCTTCCTCCGAAATTTTCTCGCTCGTTGAAACCTGTCCCTTCGCAAAAAGCTTTCCGCCCGAAAGATCCTGCCCTTCCTTCAAAAGCCCTTCCAGCTTCCCAGCCACAAAATCGCTCCAGGAGTAGAAAGACCGTGACACAGACAGTCCCTCTTCCGCGCCGGCAAAAACGATGATAGGGACGGTAGTTGTCAGCTGATCCAACTGCTTTCCGATGCGCCTGTCCCCGACAAAGAGGCACTTAGCCCCGCTCTTTTGCAAAAGAAGATCCACCTCGGCAGCAGGCGTCGTGTAGTAGATCGGAACGCTCACCCCTCCGCACAGGCCGATGGCGATGTCCAGGGCAAAGTACTCCGTACAGTTCTTGCCGGTGAGGGCCACTTTGTCCCCTTTCCGGATGCCTAAGGACAGAAGGCTGACCCGGATCTGCTCGATCTTCGCCTTCATGTCCGCCGCGCTTGTCTCGCGGACTTCGGTCGCTGTTACATCAAAATAGGAGACGGGAGCGCTCTTGCTGTCCAGGCGGTACAGGATCTGCTCGAAGACTGTGCGCTCTGTCTGGTGCAGGAAATTCTGTCGGCAGGCGTAGGTCAGAAGCGCGTCCATGCTGTTCTTCCACTTCCAGCTAAAAGGCCCGAGAAGCGCATCGGTGCCGGTCCGGCTAAATACATGGTCGTCGTAAAAATACGGCATCAGCGCCAACAGGTTGGAAAAGACGCTTTTTTTCTTGGCTTCCGTTTTCCGGTTGTGGGAGAGGCCGGCGTTCTTTAGCGCGGGCAGCGGCAGAAAAGCCGGCTTTTTTAGGTCGAGGCGCAGATTCTGTTTCGCCCAGGAAAGGACATAGTCGCAAAGCTCTTCGGCCGTGGGGCGGGCATGATCGGGCGCGGTCAGATGAAAGCAGCGCATCTTTGCTGCCGGGTCGAAGGCCAGGCGAGTGACGGCATCCGCGACATAATCCACCGGGACCAGGTTCAGTCGCTGATTTTTCGAGACAGGCAAAACAGGGAGTTTTCCCTGCAGCAGAAGCTTTAACACATAATACACAGTGTTAAAGCGGCGAATGTGCCCGGTTTTCGAATGCCCCACGATCATGCCGGGGCGGCAGATGGTGCAGGGAAGAGAAGAGGCAAGAACCAGCTTCTCCGCCTCCGCCTTGCTCTTTTCATAGTAGGAGGAAAATTCCTCCGGGCGGGGATCCTCCGCGAGGATAACACCGCTTTTTAATCCGGCGGTGTAGGCGGTAGACACAAAAACAAAGCGCGAAAGCGCGTGCTTCTTCGAAAGTTTTTCTGCGAAGGACAGGACCTGCCTGGTACCCTCCAGGTTGATTTTTTCCAGTTCTTCCCGGGATTTCTGGATCTCCGTCTCCGCGCCGATGTGGAAGACATGGGAGATCGCGGGGAGTTTTTCGATCGTCTCTGAAGAAAGGGCAAGATCCTGGCAGGTGAAATCACCCGCCAGGGGGTGAATGCGCCGCCCGATTTCTCCGTATAAGTCTGGCATATCCTGCCAGGCGGCCTTTAGCCTGTGCACCGCCTGTTCCTCGTCCATAGCCCGCACAAGTGCGTAAATGTCGTCGTTTGTCTGTCGTAAAAGGTCGTTTATAACCTCTGTCCCAAGAAATCCGGTGGTTCCTGTCAGAAAAATAGCCATGGTGTCTCCTTTATGAAATGTATGCAAATAGGTAAACTCTTTCCGTCCTATACTTAACAGTATTCTCCAGAAGGATGGGTCATAGCAATTTATATTTTATCAAACCTAATTCTATCATGCCAAATCGGAAACGTCAAGAAAGAAGAGACAGGGCTTGAATCTGACAGAATCTGACAGGGAACGGGTCTGTGTCATAAAAGCTGACAACGGTCAGCTTTTGTGACACAGGCCCGTCCCCTGTCAGATTCGTCCCCAATCGGCTTCCCTTCAGAAATCACAAAACACCCAGCTCCTTTAACTGCCGCATCGTGTCCTCCGGGCTCACATGCAGGATGCCCGTCCCTCCCAAGGCACGCCAGGCTTCGATGTTGGTGATCAGATCATCAATCAGAATACAGCCGGAACTATGGCAATATTTCTGTTTCTCTTCCTTGTAGACCACGTGTACCGGCATGTCTGGAGAGAAAAGACGCCGGATCCAGGCAATCTTGTCATCCCCGGCGCCAACGATGTGTCGATTCTCTTTGGGAATTCCGGTAAGGATTTCACACTTACCGGGGTATTTTTTGAGGAGAGTCTGAAACATTTCCTTAGCCCCCGGCAGAATTTCCAATCTATCATAAAAGTGATCCACTTTTCGAACCGCGTCCCACAGACGGTTGTCACCCGCCGGATCATCCACCGCCTGATCCCGGGGTTCAGTCCCGCCAAGCTCGATCACGCCGCGGTTAAAATCCGCCAGCACGCCGTCCATGTCAAAGTAAATTTTTTCCACGTTCATGGTATTTTGCTCTTTCCTTCCTGTTTTATAGATCATAGAGTTTCTTCCTGTCGTTTCTTATCATAGCGCAAAACCGGATGGTTTACAACCAGATCGCGACTGAAAGTGTCCTTTAAGCGTCAGGAAAAGGCATACGTGGGAAAAGATGGCTTCTGCCTGTCCTGGGGACTGTGCCGAGAAACTGGCGCTAACGATGAAATGGTCATAGTTAACGCCTAAAACAGACGTTGACTTTGGCGCTAACGCGTTGTAATATTCAGTTAGCGCCAAAGTCTATTTTAACAAGCGTGCAGAAAGAATTCCCCCACCTCAAAGCGAAGCTTAGGTGGTGGGATGAATTTCGGAAATGCACGCTTCTTTTTTATTGGAAGATGTTGACAAACGTATGTTCGCATTGTATAATCAGTATGTTAGGAGAAACAAGCACTTATGAATACTGCTTTATATACTAATCACCACTCAGTGTTCTCTCTGCACTACCATTTGATTCTGGTTGTTAAGTACAGGCGGAAGGTTATTAATGACAGGATTTCATGCCGCCTTCGGGAAATGTTTGCTTCTGTCGGGGAGACATATAAGATCGAAATTGAAGAATGGAACCATGATGTGGATCACGTTCATGTCCTCTTCCGTGCGCATCCGAAAAGCGAGCTTACGAAGTTCCTCAATGCTTATAAATCAGCAAGCAGCAGAAACATTAAGAACGAATTTCCGGAAATCCGTCAAAAACTCTGGAAGGAAATGTTCT
>JAFVBO010000089.1 GCA_017479935.1 Lachnospiraceae bacterium | reverse complement strand
TCACATTGGAAACACTGAAGCAGTATGTACAAGACCAGAAAAATCCGGAGCACCGAAAACGATAGAGGGCCGCTTATATCCCCTCCCAAACTCCACAAGGAATCCATTCGCCCTGTATGTGAAGGGCGAAATCGCTTGGGATGGGTCTTACGCGGCTTTCGATAATTGTTCAGGACATCTTCTCGAAGATTCAGATAAACGCCGTTCAACGCACCAACAAGAATAAAGCAGCCCAGTCGCAATGCCAGGAATAGCGATGCTTGGATTATGATACCTTCCGACTGGTATGCTGGCATGGGAAATACTGCGTCGATGGCAGCCATTATAAAGACATTTAAGATATAACTCATCGGCGTGGTTTCTTTAAGCATCAGAAACCCTAAATACACCCAGAGCGCCAAAATCAATCCGGAGATAAGCATTCCTGTCATGCCAGACGTTCCGGTTTTCCAATATGCTTTTGCTATTATGTGGACTACTGTGACAATTGTCATCAATACAGTAAGAACAACTGCTTTGTCTTTGAAGAAACCGGTAAATCGTGTTATGAAAGGCTCATTCTTCTGTTCCTTTAAGTACTCCATAGCCTTTTCGGTCAGACATGTATAGGCAGATGTCGCCGTCAGACCAGCCAACAAGGATGAAGAACCGAACAAAAATCCGGATATACTTGTCGTATCGAATGTCTGGCCGATAACACGGTCGAACAATAAAGTGCCAGTTGCTGCCCCTTCGACTGCTGCCCCCTCGAAACCGGCAACAACATAGTATGCAAAGCCGTAAAACAAAAGGGTCTCGATTTGGAAAAGGAGATAGGGAACAATATACTGTCTGAAAAACCGGCAGAGAAATACCGGGAACTGCCAGATCTTCCCGGCAGCCATCAGACTGATACCGGAAGATACTACCCAAGGCTTCTATTTCGACTGCGATTTCTGATTTCGTTCCTTTTTCCAGTTGCTTCTTGCTATTGCGCGCTTCCACTCGGAAGGCTGGCGCGCAGCCGCTTAAGAATTGTCGTGACTTTTGCGATTGCGTCATCAAGATTGTCCTGGGCTTCGTGAATTTTGCTTTGAACCATAATGTCAGCAAAAAAGCCATCGAAGAAAAAATCGGCGAAAGTCAGAAAATCACCTATTTCTACTTTAAGCGACTGGATGTCACGAACATCACCCAGTTCATCACGGAAATGATCCAGGGCAGCTTTTGCTCGGTAAAGGCTTTCGTTAGCTTCTTCGATCTTGCGATGCTTCACCAGACCACTGATGAGACCTCCGCCCAGGAGGTCAAACAAACCCCAACCGCCCGCACTTTTAAGGTTGTCCCTGGCATCTTTAAGGGCGTCGAGCGCACATTCGCCTGATGAGATAGCTTCTCTGATTTCCTTTTCTCTGTTGTACATGACACGAAACTCCTTTCCTGAAATCTGTAAATCGTTGCTGGTGGTTTGGACGAGGGTGGCGATGCTTTATGGTGTCAGGTAAGAGGGCCAGGTAACGTTATATTCGATAACGATTGGATACGCGTATTCCAGGCCCTGATTTCTCCGTTCGAAATCGATCGTTTAATGTTACCAGCTTCCCATGTGATTAGATTTGAATCCATAACGCTGGACGGATACACGCTTCGTCATCATAAGCTTCCAAGGAGAACAACTTCCCATCAGGTTCTATAACAGCAGCTTCGTCCTGCGTGCAGCCGGGCGAACGAAGCCACCAAAGCCCCGTTTCTTCCCCGCTTTCAGTTGTAAATCTGCTATCCGTATACGCCTCTGCCTGCTTTGCATACGCAGTTGGTGCTGTAAGTGCGTTCATGTTTTTCGTTTCATAAGTCTCCCCGAAATACTTTTTGACTTCAGCATAGCTCAAAAGAAAAATCTGATCCTGGGTATCATTTCCACCATCCGTTTTCCACTCTTCATATCCTGAGCTATGGCTGTTATCTACATCGCTCAATACAATTTTTCTCTGTTCCGCCATTGTAAATGCACGATCGATAAACGTACTGTTGAGCCAATTACGCAGTGAACACTTTTCCCAGGTCACTTCTTCACCATAAAGACTATTTTTCTTCAGATGAAGCCTCTGTAATATATTGTTGAACAATCTTCGTAATACAGGTATTTCATCCTCGGCATCATCACCCTCTATTTTCTGCTCGTGATATGCTTTCACATCAAGCCCATATTTGCTAAGCAATAGCGCTCTTTGTTCTTTCCGATCCAAAACCAGCCACTCAATCGGTGTTTGATCCACTCCTTCCTGGTTTTGAGGATACTTTCCAAATGTTATGACTGTTCCCATAAGGTACGGTTCCTCCTCCCTAAAAGCACTTTTTAGTGCTTTCATTTCTTCCTGTAAACTTTCCTTGTATAGTATTGTCATTTCTTTTGTCACACAGTTGCCCTTTGTAAAACGCATAAAGCGTTCTACATCTCTCCTATATTTTTCAATCGTAATCGAACTCTTTTCTTCCTCTTTTAAAGAACGGATGAAAGATTCGATTCTCTTGCTGTCGATAATTCGATCTTCCATGATGCTCTCCTTTTTATCGTTAAAGGATTCAGTACTACTTTCTGCCAGCTGGTTGACGGAATTCATCACACTCCTACTGCTTATGATAATGTCATTCGTCTGGCAATGCAAGCATCTTCTTCCAAGTTTCAAGAAACGAAAAGCTTATCGTAAACACCCTTTCATCACTGCAAACAATTAAACTATCTGGCATACTGTACATGAAATAACGCCTGAGAAATGCTTCCCAGGCGTTACACATGACACCATTCAGTTTTTCCCTTTGTCGTCTTCCATCAAAAATGACCATCAGCCGGACATTACTAAATACGCACAATCTACATTCCCATAGACCGCCGGATTTTTTCGAACCGCAAGCTATGGCTTTCTATTGTATTGAATGACAATTCTTCCACCTGCTCAGCAATGCGGATCGTCTGTGAATAATCAATCCCCGTAGGAACCCCGCATTCTTCGAAGAAGTACACCAAGTCCTCCGAAGCAATATTCCCTGTTGATCCGGTAAGTATGGACATCCTCCAACTCCTGCAAAAGAGATGTCAAACTTTCTGATACCTGCCTTATAACAAGCCCAGGCATTGGCGATGCCTATGCCACGGCTGTCATGCAGATGAGCCCACCACTTTACCTGAGGGAACCGTTCCATCAGTCGTGAGGTTCGTTCATAGGTCAGTACCGGATTCGAAAGGCTATGCGTATCTGAAAGGGAAAGTTCCTCTATTCCTGCATCAAGATAGGCTTCCACTACCTGTACCACATTCTCAAAATGGATTTCTCCTTCCCAAATGGATTTGAACGGGAATGAGATCGCCCCATTCAGTTCAATGCCGCACTCTTCCGCTACCCTTCGACATTGATGGAACTCCTTCATGACTTCACGGAAGCCTCCGCTTGTTCCGTTCAACAGCAAACTGTTAAAATGCTGACTGGCTCCTAACGGGAACTTCGGAGCGACAGACGCGCTCACGAGGGAACAGCTTTGCACCATTCTTTTGCGATATGCGGCAACGACAGATGGAGCTGACAATACGGCACGAGCAGATCTGTCAGGCTTCCCGGATGCCATCAACATAAGCGACTTCGCGCAAGACGCTGTTTCCTAGTGTATAGCAACTGGTATTTTCGAAACTCGTGATGAACGCTTGGCCGCATGGGAAACTGCAACCAGGGCAGAACTTGCTGTTATGCTAAGCCGGTATCTGGCTGTGGTTGAGCAGTAAAAACAAGGCGGGAGGTGATGAGCCTCCCGCTTCTTAGAACATTAGGGATATTGTGGTTCCCGCAAAAAGCGGGGGGGCTTCCTTTAAAATATGATTATTTCCTTATTTCATGCGGTTTCCTCATCTGCGCAACCGTATCCCGCCTGCTTTGTTAGACCTCTTTGGCCAGTAGCTGCCTCTTATATCCCCTGTACCCGCTCTTACCTTTCCCTTTCATCACCCTTCTTAGTCAGCTCTTTTCGGTAAAACAGCTCTACGTTCTTTCGCGCCAGCTGTATCTTCTCCATCTGTCGCCTTGCGATCCTATACTCACGGTAATCCGTTTTTCTCTCCTCAAACTGTCCTTGCAGATTCCAATTATGCAATGCATGTATGGCATATTGCCACCTCAAGAGAGGCAACATTGTATACGCATGTGTGATATAATTCGTCACGCTTGTAATAGAAAGCAATACAACATAGATGTATTCTTTCAAAGACTTCTGCGTATATAGTTTTAGAGGAGGTTTTTATGAGAAGCAAATTCTTGCAAATCGTTTTCATCTGTTTCTGTTTATCCGTCAGTGTGTTTTCCATATCGTGCAGTGGAAAACCTAAGGAAGTGGCAATTGACTATACAGATGTGACAGCTTTCGAAACAGCGCTTAGAGCAGGAGAGGATCTGACCGGAAAGGTAGTGATGTTTACGGTAATGGACTTCAAACCTGATAGCGCTTTTGGATATAACCTTATGACGGGTGAGCATTTAAACTTTTGCTCTTCCAGAAATCCCGGTGCAAAAATCGGAGATACATTAACCGTAAAAGTCACCGATGTTCGCTCTCTTTTAGGCTCGTTCATTATCAGCTATGAAATAGTAAATTAATCTCAAAAATATAGCTATGACAAGAAAAATCCCGCTCATTCATTGAACGGGATTTTTCCTTTATTATCTATCTGCACCTACGACTTTCAGGTATCTGCTTAGCATCACGGCAAACTCCGCTCTGGTTGCATTTTCCCAAGCGGCCAAGCGCCCATCACGGGCTTCAAAGATACCTTCTGCCACGCACCAGGAAACAGCCTCCTGTGCAAAATCCGTGATTTTGTCAGCGTCAGGGAAGTCGGACAGATCTGCTCTTGCCGTATTGTCAGCTCCATCTGTCGTGACTGCATAGCGCCAAAGGATGGTGCAAAGCTGTTCCCGCGTGAGCGCGTCTGTCGCTCCGAAGTTTCCATTTTCATAACCATAGATATTGTCCGTGGATCTTGCCCAGATGGCGCAGGCTGCGAACCAGTCGTCTGCTTTGACATCCGGGAATACCTCCTCAAAGGGCGTTTCGGGATATCCAGCCCGACGATACATAACAGCGGCCATAAACGCACGGTTCATTTCCTCATTGAGGCCAAAGTAATTCTCACTCATTCCTGTCATCAGGCCACGCTTAAAGACATCCTCAATCTCGTCGTAGTATGGATCGTCCTCAGCAACATCTGAGAAAGGCATCTTCACGATCGCCATAAACGATATTCCCTTTTCTTCCGCATAGGCCTGTGCCGCGGATCCCGCTTCGCCATAGATCGTAATTTTCTCAAATCCTTGCCCCCAGGGGATAGGTTCATCAAGGTTTGTCACGCTCGCAGGAATAGTCACACTGGTAAGCATGGTGTCATTAACAAATGCCCAGCGTCCTATCTCCTGAACACCATCCTCCAAAACAACGCTTGTAAGTGATCTGCAACCATTGAATGCATTCGCTCCAATAGATACAACATTGCCAGGGATTATCACATTCTTAAGGCCACTTTGTGCAAAAGCCAAAAAGCCAATTGATGTCACGCTTGTCGATATTGAGATTGATTCCAAACTGCGTAATGCTTGGAACGCATAGTTGCCAATATGTGTCACGCCTTCTTCAAAAACAACCTCTTTGATACCCAGGGATGGCTCACCCACATCAGGGACAAACGGGCTTTGCGCACCATATTCATAGTCCGTCATCGGGCCGCTGCCGCTAATTCTCACTGTTCCGTTCTCATCCAGCGACCATGTCAGGTTCTCCCCACAGGTTCCGCTGGCCGGGGTCACAGCCTCCAGCCCAGGCTGCTCTGCCTCATAAAGGTTCTCCTCGCCCATTCCTTCGAAATCATTTTCTTCGGCTGCAAGCACAGGGGTTGTGATTAGCACCCCCATGAGTGCTGCCAGAAGCAATCCCATGACTTTTCTCCTCTTCATTTCTTTTTCTTTCTCCTCCTGTTCATTTCTTGTTTTCCGGACCCTCTCCGGTTTTGATGTGATCCTGGTTTCATCTCCAAGGATTCATATATAGATTACCACAGTCGTTTCCTTATCCTGTAAACCTCATTTTTCCTGATACAATATGGTCTTCTTTACTTCCCTGACAGTCGGCTTTGAATATAGCTTTCTGTGTAGTCCTCTTCCAGTAAAGAAAAACGGATATGAATGCCAGGGGATGGACAGGGAATTTCCATACGCAGGCAATTCACGAGTGCATTTAGCGGAGATGAGATCCACTCCTTACGAAGACAAAAAATCCACCTCCACGAGTCGTCGCCATAGACTCGTGGAGGTGGATTTTGCTGTCGAAGTTAGGAGTTAGCTCATCGGAGCGTTACGAGGCCTGCGTAGGAAATCCCTGTCTCATCCCCGGACTAGAAATACAGTGCACTGGCATGATTACTTTACACAAGCTTTCTCATTAGTTAGCAAAAAGGCTACCGCACATCAAAAGACGCGCGACAGCCCCATGTACTTATTCTTCTGGGTTGCCTTTTCCCGGCACCCCAGTGCGGACAAAAACATACTCGCTGTCCGAAGAGCGGTCATCATCAAAATGATAACCACTCCACTGAAAGTCCTTCATCTGCTCAGGCGTCTCCGCATGAATTCCCGCCAGAAAGCGCACCATCTCCCCTCTGGCCATCTTGGCATAAACGCCCTTTTGAACAACTTTATTGCCTTCCCGTTCACCAAAAACGCAGGTGATATATCGATCATTCGGCTGCAGATATTTCTCTATGCACTTGGAGTACTCCTTTGAAGCAAGATTGATCACGATCCTGCTGCCGTCAATCACTTCTCGATACAGGCTGTCTCCCCAGAAATCATACAGGTTCTTATATCCGCCAACTGCAGCCTTCGCCTGCATTTCCAGCCGGTATGGCACAACGCCATCCATCGGCCTCACCACACCGTAAAAGCCGAACAGAATCCGCAGATGCTCCTGCACATACTCAAACTGGCCGTCCTCAAATACAGCCGGCGCCATGTACGTGTACTGAATGCCATCATAGGCCAGCAAAGCCGGCGTCAGATTTTTTTGAAGATCCATATGCGCAAATCGCTCGGCGTTCTGCCGGGCGATCTTGTCGTTACAGCCCCAAAGTTTCTTCTGTTCTTCATATGACAGGCTCTGGATCCACCTCATCAGGACTTTGGTTCTGTCCATCCATGCCGGAAGCTCTTTGCAGGCAAACGTATCTGTATCCACCCGCATCTGCTTAGCCGGGGAAATAATCATCCTCATTCCAGTTCTCCTATTCTCCTGCGCACCATACAGTCACACAGGGGATGCCTTCCATGCGAGGTCTCCGGCGCATTCTACATATCACTTTTCCTGAAGAACCGCACTTTATGCTCCCGGCACCAGTCTTCTGCCATGCGAAAGAATGTTAAAGTACGAAAGGCAAAGTATTTCTGCCTTACCCCGGTCTCAGCGATCGCATCTTTAAAGGCACGGTAAGGATGCCGGCTACTTAGCGCTTTCCAAAGGCGATTGGCAACACTCCCGCCTGTACAAGTCTCCGTAAAAGCTTCCATAATCCGCTTTTCATGCAGTTCATACTGATCCGGAAGTTTCACGTAGTAATCTTCATTTTCGATTTCATCCCACATTTCTTCGTCCAGGTCGCACAGACCGGGATCATCTGATACCGATATAATCTCTCCTGTTTTGGTGTTTAAAAACTGTGACCACTCATCCATGCAGGACTCGAACGCATCCACAATATCTTCCAGATACACCGGCTTAGACGTTTCTTCACCCGAATATTGGCAAAATAATTCTAAGTATTCTATTTCCACCTCCTGGAATGGACGCACGGAGTAATCCAGATCAATATGTATGTCCGGAACCACTCCGAACTGCGTCTCATCCAGCAGATTCTTCAGATCGTACCAGAGCATCGCGTCATCAATTTCTTTCAGCTGCGCCTGTTCCTCCGATGTAAGGGGCGAGTGCAGGAACTTTTCATAAATCATTTCCAGCAAACGCTCTTCCTGCGCACGGTACTCCGGCATTTCTTTTTTGAAAGGCCGTGGGATGTCAGACATATAGCACTCGCTGGCATCATGAAGAAGACAAGCTAATGCCATACGGTTCGAAAGGCCTCTGGCCCATGCTTCCTTTGCGCAATTGATGCTATGCTGCCCGACAGACCAGAACGTTTTTACATGACCATTCCCCCTGCAGATCAGGGAGAGCGCATGCGCAATATCCTCAATCCGGATCGACTCCGGATCCGGATTGGTCGGTTCAAAATGTTTCCCTGTATAGGTTGTAATATAGTTTCCCATTGTGTCCTCCCGTAAAATGATAAAGCAATCTACCTGGTCCTAAATCCCATAATAGACTTTTCAGCATCTGAAAATATCCTAGATTGAAATCTAATATACAAAAAGCTCCTCATGAATCCTCATGAGGAGCTTTTATTCCTGCGGAAGATGGGACTTGAACCCACACGGCCTACTGGTCACAAGATCCTTAGTCTTGCCTGTCTGCCAATTCCAGCACTTCCGCTTAGTCGCATTCTCTGCAACAGAAAGAATGATACCATGGTTTTCGCAAAAAAGCAAGCAGTTTTTTTCATTCTGAAAACTTTTTCTTTCGAAGAGAGATCTGCCACCGGACGGGTTCTGCGATACGGGGAGGTGACTGGGGACGGACCTGTGTCACAAAATGTGACACTGGTCCGTCCCCTGTCACCTCCCCGTCCCCTTCAGAAAAAAGGGCTGGATTATTTTGCATGTTTATTGTATACTGGTATCATCCCGGCGGCGGAGCTCTGCGCTTGTCTATCGCGGCGTGTGCTCACGTATGCCATAGTACGTTTGTATTATTATACAGCAAAGGAGACGAAAGTTATGCAAGCACTCTACTCTTTCTTCATGTATCTGACAGGCTGGCCTCTTGCCCTTGTTCTGTTTGTGGGAGGTCTATACTTCACCATTCGGACAGGCTGCATCCAGGTAAAGATGTTCGGGGAATCGCTGAAGGTTGTCTCCGAGAAGCCTTCGAAGGAAGGCTCCATCTCTTCCTTTGGCGCTCTGATGATCTCCACGGCATCCCGTGTCGGCACCGGTAACATTATCGGTGTTTCCAACGCGATCTGCTTAGGTGGTCCCGGCGCGGTGTTCTGGATGTGGGTGACGGCTTTTCTTGGCGGTGCCTCTGCGTTTGTGGAATCTACGCTGGCACAGATTTATAAGAAGAAGGCACCGGATGGCACCTGCTACGGTGGTCCCGCTTACTATATCGAGGCCGCCCTGCACAGCCGTTTTCTGGGTGTTGTCTTCGCCATCGCTCTGATCATCTGTTACGCGATCGGCTACAACATGCTGGCAGCGTATAACCTGCAGACCGCTTTCTCAGGATTTTCTTTCTACGGAGAGACGTTCCCCTATGTCATTGGCGCAATCATTGCTTTGACGATGCTGTACTGCCTGATTGGCGGCGGCAAGCGTATCGTGAAGGTGACGGGTTTTCTGGTGCCGGTGATGGGCGTGTTGTATGTCATCCTGGCCATCGTGACGCTGGTGCTGAATGCTTCTTTCATCGGCCCGATGTTTAAGATGATCTTCGCGGACGCTTTCAATCTGCGTGCCATCTTCGGCGGTTTCATGGGATCCTGCCTGATGTACGGTTTTAAGCGCGGTCTGTATTCCAATGAAGCCGGTATGGGTTCCGCTCCCAACGCGGCTGCCGCGGCGGATGTTTCCCATCCCGTGAAGCAGGGCCTGGTGCAGATGCTTTCGGTTTTCATTGACACCCTGCTTTTATGTACGGCTACCGCTTTTATGTGCCTGGTCACCGGAGTGGCTCCGGAGAGCTCTCTGGCTGGTGCGCCTTTCGTGCAGGCGGCGCTTTCCTCCGTCTACGGAGAAGCCGGATTGTGGTTCATCGCGGTTGCGCTGCTGCTGTTTGCCTTCACGACCCTGCTGGGCAACTTCTACTACGTAGAAAACTGCTTTGCCTACATCCTGAAGCGCACTCCTTCCAACACCTTCATGAATATCGTCCGCCTGATCGGCGCCATTCTGGTGTTCTTTGGTTCCATCGCTTCCTTCGGAACCGTATGGGATGTGGCGGATATGACGCAGTGTGTTCTGGCTGTTATCAACATTCCTGTCTGTATTGTGCTTGGGCGCGTTGCTTTCAAGGCTTTAGATGACTACCGCAGCCAGAAGGCCGCTGGTCAGAATCCAGTCTTTAAGGCAAAGGATGCTGGTGTGAAGGTTCCTACGGATTTCTGGAATTAAGAAGAAGGGGACGGGCCTGATTGATTTGCATGGGGAATGGCCTCCAAAGGCCTGATTCCCAAGAAAGGTGACAGGGGACGGACCTGCGTCACAAAAGCTGACAGGGGACGGGCCTGTGTCACAAAAGCTTGCAGCTTTTGTGACACAGACCCGTCCCCTGTCAGCTTTTATGACACAGACCCGTCCCCTGTCACCTTTCTTGTCTTACTTTACACTTCCTTGCTCACATCAAAGAAGGAGCCCAGGATGTTGACTAAGGCTGCCGCAACCAGAGCGATGATGCCGCCGATCGCGGTGTAGAGAGCCATCGTGGTGGTCTCGTTTCCTTCGAAGGTGATCAGAGCGGCGATGCCGTTCACGCGGGCGCTGGCGAAGAGCACGGCGGCCGCGATGAGGAGCGCGGTGGCGATGATCGGGAACAGGTCGTTAACGGCCGGGGTTCCCTTCATGCCAACGATGAGGTAGATCAGCTGCACGACTACGGCCGCGCAGGCGACGATCAGGATGGTGGTGTTTAATCCCTGCGAGGCAAAGTAGGCCGTCGTGGTGTTCAGATAATACAGAACAGCTCCGGCCACTGCCAGGATGAGGGAAAGCACGGTAAAGAACAGACCTGCGGAACTTTTTCTCTTCATATGTTTCTCCTCCTTTACTGTTCTTTCTTCTTTCCGCCCCGGAACATCATCAGGATGTTGAACAGGGTCAGAACGCCGAAGACGATTTCAGCGGCAACAAGGGCGTTGTCGTACCAGGTCTTGACGGAGACAAGCTTCGTAGAGGAAGCATAACCATCAAGAGCGTTGGAGTTCGCCAGCGCGTAAGCCTGCTTGGTCATGCACCACTTCAGGGCTTCGCAAAGTTTGGCATCCTTGCTGACATTTTCCACGGTCCAGTAGTTGTACTTGTTCGCTACGGCTTCCGCGGTGTTTTCGCCGGTATTGCAGCTCATGGTGATACCGTTCTGGACGGCTTCCTTTAAGTGCACGTACATCGCGTCCATGATGAAGTCTTCGGAGATCAGGCCGTAGAAGCCCCACTCGCCGTGAAGGATGTTCTTCATCAGGCCTTCGTGTGCGTTCGCGGCGATGACGCCGACACGGTTGAAGGCGGTCATGACGCCCAGGGCGCCAGCGTCTTCGATGGAAGCCTGGTAGCAGCGCAGTTCGTTCTCACGGGCCTGCTGCTCGGTCATGAAGACGGCCACACCGGTACGGTTCACTTCGGTATCGTTGAAGGCGAAGTGCTTCACGGCATTTACGAGGCCGTAAGGCAGACCGCCGGCGATGAAGGCAGCCGCGCAGCCGGAGGACAGCATCGCGTCTTCGGAATAGTACTCGTGGTTACGTGCGTTGTAAGGCAGACGATGAATGTTGGTGGAAGCACCCCAGTAGATCGTCAGGTTTGCCCACAGCGAGTAGTTGCCCATCACGGCGCCGTATTCCTTCACAAGATCCTTGTTGAAGGTGGAGGCGATGACGGTCTGGTTGGCCATGACGCCAGCCTTGTAGTCTTTGTTCTTGTCATCCTCGGCAAACGCGCAAGGGTCGGTGGAGGAGGTGTCCTTGTTGCCGTACTGGCCAAGCGCATAGGAGTAGATACCGTTCGGTCCGTCGTTCTGGATGGCTTCCGGAGAATTCAGGGAGGCGATGGCCTTGGTGGAGGTTCCGCCGAAGCCGGTGCGGATCATGCACTCTTCCAGAGTGATCTGGTCCATGAGGAGCGACCATCTTTCATCCTCGGGATCGGTCACGCCCTTTAAGTCCACGAGGGACAGGCCGTTGTCCGCGCCGAAGGTGATGGAGGAAGGATCGCCGTTTGCCGTAATCTCATAGATATCGTTGTCCAGATAGGACTTCATGTCGTCGGTAGCCGTCAGGTTCTGATAGCTCTTCGGCCAGGTGCCTTCCCAGTCGTTACGGGTCAGGTAGACAGCCGTGCCGGGCAGCCAGTAGTTGACATCCATGTCTTCCAGCTGGTTCTCCAGAGCGGTTCCGTTCTTGCTTCTCGCAAAGGTGGTGGTGTCCAGCGCGCCCAGGTTCCACTTCTGAACCATCGCAGCGTTGCCTTCCACGGAGTAACCGGCGGCAGCCAGAGCATTCACGACAGCCTCATGAGCGCCGTTGCCCAGGGCGAAGTAGTAATCGCCGGCATCTAAGATGTAGGTACCCTTGGTACCGATCGCGTTGTCAGCCGTGCTGTCCCAGCTGGCCATGTACTGCGCGTCCACCGTGATGGTCACGGTCTCGGAAGCGCCGGGTGCTAAGACGGAGGTCTTCGCATAGTCAAGGAGCTGGATGCCAGCCTTCTCAACCTTGTGCTCTCTGTCGTAATCGGTGTAAGGAAGGGATACATAAAGCTGTACCACGTCCTTGCCGGCTACGCTGCCGGTGTTGGTGACGGTCACCTTCGCGGTGACAGTCTTGGCGGTCAGGTCTACATCCACGCTGTCAAGCGTCTGGGAGAAGGTGGTGTAGGACAGACCATAGCCGAAGGGATAGGTCACTTCGCTGTCATAGTTCCAGGCGCTTCCGGTGGAAGAACCGGCGGTAGATGTGGCACTTCCCTGGCCGATGACGGTGTCCGCATAGCGGGTCTCATAGTACTTGTAACCGATGTAGATGTTTTCCGCTTCCACAAGGGCGGAGTTGAAACCGGTCACTTCGTTGGACGCGTTGGTCCAGCTGTAGTTTCCATAGTTCTGAGCCGCGGGGGAGTTCGCGTTCTTCACCACATAGGTATCCGCCAGATGGCCGGAGGGGTTTGCCGCGCCACTTAAGACGTCAGCCACGCCGTAGAAGCCATAGCCGCCCGGAAGGCCGATCTGCAGGATGGCATCCACGCCCGCGTTATCCTTGATCTCCTGGATTTCCATGGCGCTGGCATTGTTTAACAGAACGATAACCTTACCGCCGTTAGCCGCCTTCGCCTCGACAGCCGCCGCGATCAGGTCGCGCTCGTCGTCGGACAGGCCCAAAGGATCGGTCTGATTTAAATTCTGGGAAGGATCCACACCGTCCGTGCCGGGGGTGTAGTTCTTGTTCTCACCGGCTGCGCGGGCCAGGGTGACGATCAGGATGTTGTTATCCTTCAGCGTATCTTTCCAGTTGGCAGCGGTGCTCGTCATGACTTCCTGGGAAGGCTCTTTGCTGGCGAAGGTGCCGCCGATCGAGGGAGCCGTAATGCGGGTGTACTTGATGGAGCCGCCCCAGCTCGCCACTTCGGTGGTGAAGTTAGGCTCGAGGGCCTTGTACATATCCGCCAGGGTCTGGTTGATGACGAAGCCCTTCGCGGTCAGCGCCTGGACAAAGTCCACGGTATCCGCGTCGGTTCCGACATTCGGGGTAAGGGAAGATCCCATATCACCGCCCATGACCGGGTAGTAGCTGGAGAAGCCCAGAAGGGAAACCTTCTTGGTCTCTTCGCTGGTAAGCGGAAGGGCGCCGTTCTCGTTCTTTAAGAGGACGCTTCCCTCTTCGCTCATGCGCTCGCCGACATCGGCAATCGCCTGCACCAGTTCTGTGGTGCTCTTGTAGTCGGACTTGTAGGTGTACAGTTCGCCGGTTTCATTCGGGTCGGTCACCAGCATGGTGCTGGAGGTTCCGAGAAACTTGTCGATGTCTGTACGGAACGTGTTGACAATACTGGAACCAAGAAGAGCAAGAACGCAGACTGCCGCCGTCAGGGAAGCAAGTCCGCGCCATGCGCGCTTGGCGCCGCGATTCTGTTTTCCGTTCATTTCTTCCTCCTTCTGTTGATAAATGATGGGTAGAATATATCTCTAAAAAAATTTCGATCCGGGAAATCTCCCCTTTTCCGGACTATTGAAATTTTTTTCTGAGATCCTTGGGTAAAAACTTTTTACCATACAATTTCAATGGCAAAAGGGGGAGCAGCGCTCGCATTTGTGTCGTACGCTGCTCCCGGAGATTATATGTAGCAGATCTGTTTTTTAGTCTCTGCCGGGGTGCATGATGGTTTGTTTACAAGGCGCAGGTTACGTGGTAACGACCACTGCCGTAGGTCTTCGGCTCCTGACCCGGAAGCGTCAGCTCGCAGGTCGTGCCCACCGGTACCTGAATGTCGATGACCATGCGGCTGTCTTCCTTCTTCCAATCGGAGATGATGGTTCCGTAAGGAGTTTCCAGTTCGCCCTTGGCACGGCTTAAGCCACCGCCCACGAGCGGCTTGATCTTAAAGGTCTTGTAAGCCGGGCTGGTCGCCTCGATACCGGCGATTCGGCGGTACAGGAAGTCGCCCACGGCGCCGCTGGCGTAATGGTTGTAGGAAATCATCGAGTCGGTGCCGTCGTCGCCGATCGGGCACATGCCGTTCTCATCCAGACCGTCCCAGCGCTCCCAGATGGTGGTGGCGCCGACGCGGACTTCGTACAGCCAGGACGGGCACTTGGTATTCATCAGCATCTTAAACGCCGTCTCCTCCTGGCCGTTGTCCGCCAGGGCAAACAGAATGTACGGCGTTCCCGGGAAACCGGTTCCGATGCAGTAATCGTTCTTCTTAACCAGCTCCGCTAAGTTGGCAGCGGCTTTCTTCTTCATCTCTTCCGAGAAGATGTTCAAGTAGATCGGCAGAACGTAGCCGGTCTGGAACTCATTTAAGAGCTTGCCGTTGCCATCCGTGAAGACGGAAACGTAGGCGTCCGCCACATTTTCAGACAGCTCGCGGTAGGTCTTGGCATCCTCGGTCTCGCCCAGGATTTCCGCGATGCGGGATACCAGGTAGCTGGTGTTCTTTAAGGAAGCGGTGGCGGTCCACTTGGCGCGCCCCTGCCACTGGCTCATCTGCGGAACATCCGGCGCGATCCAGTCGCCAAAGTGCAGCGTTGCCGGGGTATCCCAGATATATTTCTTCTTGCCCGTGCTGAAGAGTCCGGCCCAGAACTTGCAGGCCTTTACATACTTCTTCATCATCGGGAAGTTCTCACGCAGAACTTCTACATCGCCGTAGGCCTGGTATTCGTTCCAGGGAACCAGCACGCAGGCGTCGCCCCACCAGTCAACGGCCATCCGGGGCATTGTGGCCGGGAAGCCGTAGCTTTGTACCGGAACGGTGTTGGGGAGGCCGCCGGTCTTTAACTGCTCAGAGCGGACGTCCTTCAGCCACTTGTCCAGGAAACGGCTCATTTCAAAGTTATAGCAGGCCACGGGCGAGAAGACGGCAATGTCTCCCGTCCAGCCCATGCGCTCATCGCGCTGCGGGCAGTCCGTGGGGATGTCCACAAAGTTGGACTTGGCGCCCCAGATGATGTTCTTCTGCAGACGGTTGATCAGATCGTTGGAGCAGGAGAAATCGCCGATCCGCTCCACATCCGAATAGAGGGCGAACGCGGATACTTCCACATCCTCCGGTTTCACGCCGGATACCTGCACATAGCGGAAGCCCATGTAGGTTAAGCGGGGACTGTAAACCTGCTCGCCATCCTTGCAGGTGTAGGTTGCGGTTGCCTTCGCCGTGCGAAGGAAGGAAAGGTTTAAGCTGCCGTCCGGGTTCAGGATCTCCGCGTGCTTCACGGTGACTACCTGGCCCTTCTTGCCGTTGATCTTCAGGCAAATAACGCCGGCAAAGTTCTGGCCGAAATCGTAGATGGTGCTGCCATCCGGGCGCGCATCCTTTGAGGCCGGAACCATCAGCTCATGCGCTTTGACAGGTGAGCCGTAATCCGCCAGGATCGCGGGATGAATACGCAGTTTTTCCTTCGCGGCCTTTCTCCAGGCAATCTGATTCCACTCGATCGTGGCATCGTAAGTCTCGCCGTCGTAGATATCCGCCATGCGATAGCATCCGTCTTCTGTGACATCCCAGCTTTCATCGGTTCCGATGCAATCCTTTGATCCATCTGCGTAGGTGATGTGCAGTTCCGCCAGGAATGCCTGTCGATCGCCGTCGAAACGGTTTCCTCTGGTAAAGACAAAGGAGCCGACTGCCCAGCCGCCGGCCACATGGGCCATCAGGACGCTGCCGTCCTTGACCCGCTTCGTGACATCATAGGTCTGATACATTAACTGGCTCTTGTAGGAGGTAAACCCGGGGGCAAAGTAGCGATCGCCCACCTTCTCTCCATCTAAGGTCAGCTCGTAAACGCCAAGGGCCGTCGCGTACAGCTTGGCTTCCTTGACTTCGCCCTTTAAGGCAAGGGTCTTTCTAAAGCTCATGGGAACAGGAGAAACCTTCTTTTCCGTGAACTTGTACGCGGGATCGCTGATCCACATGGCCTTCCAGGCATCGCCCATGCGGCCGGTTTCAAAGCAAAGCCGGCTCTCCGCCTCTTCTCCGGTGGATACCTTCACTTTTAAAACAGCCTCATAGCAGGTGTAGGGCTTTAAGGCCGGTCCTGCATAGCGGATACCGGTAGGCTCCACATTCTCTGCCTTCCAGTCCCCCACCGTCAGAGTCGCGCCTGAAATCGTCACGTCCTGACCAAAACACTCTACCGTATACGCAAATTTCGGCTGCTTTTCGTCCGTGACGCAGCCCTCCCGCAAACCTTCTACGGTAAATTTACTGATTTTCAGCATACATTCTCCTTCCCCCTGCCGAAAGTACTTGCCCGACAGGTCATACTTGTACTATACTAAACCTACATTGTTAACAAATTTTGTGCATACATTCCTATCACTACCTGCCGCGCACGCTGCAGTATAATCCATGAAGGTTGAATTATGAATCCACTTATTTTACAGGAACTTCGCAAAATTACGCCGGAAGAACAGGCCATCTTAGAGGGCCCTTCCCGGGTGAACCAGGCGCTGTATCATACCGAGGGCGCCGATGGAAATGTCTACGAGGCCCAGCGGCTCATCACCGCGGGCAAGCAAATCGATATCCGCAAGCACACCCGCTTCGTCAGCTTCCCGCCCCACACGCACGATTACGTGGAGGTTCTGTACATGTGCACCGGAAGCACGCGCCATAAAATCGGCGGCCAGGAAGTCCTTTTACAGGCCGGTGAGCTGTTGTTTTTAAACCAGCACGCCGTCCAGGAAATCGAAGCGGCCGGGGAAGATGACATCGGGATCAACTTTCTGATCCTGCCCAGCTTCTTTGACCAGTCACTGCTCCTGATGGGAAATGCCCAGAGCCCCTTAAGGGATTTCATCATCGGCTGCCTCACGGATGCCGACCCCGCGTCCCATTACCTGCATTTTAAGGTGAGCGATGTTCTGCCGATCCAGAACCTGGTGGAAAACCTGATCTGGACTCTTATGAACCGGGAGCCGAATCGCCGCAGCATTCAGCAGATGACGATGGGGCTGTTGTTCCTGGAGCTGATCAATCACGCCAGCAGCGCGGAAATCCACACATCCCCGGATCGCCGGTGGACATTGTCGGTTTTAGACTACATCGAGTCCCACTACGCGGACGCCGAACTGTCCGCGCTGGCGGACAACCTCCACTATGACGTGTCCTGGCTTTCCCGCGAGATCCGCCGGACCACCGGAAAGACCTTCACGGAACTGGTGCAGACCAAGCGCCTGTCCCAGGCGGCGTATCTGCTGGAGAACACCCGCATGCCGGTCAGCGAGATCGCCAACGCCGTCGGCTATGAGAACATCAGCTACTTCCACAGGCTCTTCTCGCGCGAGTTTCATATGACGCCCAACGCGTTTCGGAAGAAGGCGCCTTCTGCGTGATGCAGCGGCTCGCTATGCGCGCACCACTGCGATGTCAAAGGACTCGCGTACGCAGCGCCGCGCTTCCGAAAGGCTGGCAAACTCGCCGGCCTGGATCATCTGTGCCATCAGATTTCCGATGGCCGTCGCCTCGCCGGGGCCTGCCATGACTGTGCGGCCGGTTTTTTCCGCGGTCAGTTTATTTAAATACATGGCATTGGCTCCGCCGCCAATGACATAGATGCAGTCGTAACTCTTTCCTGTCAGATCCTCGATCTGCTTTAAGGTTTCGGCGTAGGATTCCGCCAGGCTCTGGTAGATGACCGTGGCCATCTGCCCGGGCGTTTCCGGGACCAGCTCGCCCTTTACGCGAACGTAATTCCGAATGGCATCCTGCATGCTATCCGGAGCCAGGAAGACCTGATCATTCACATCCACGCGGGACGGGAACGCTTTTTCCGCTTCCGCCATCTCGCACAGCTCCGCGAAGGAATAGCGGCAGTCAAGTTCCTGGCGGACCGACTGGATCATCCAGAGGCCCATGATATTCTTTAAAATGCGATAGCGGTGATCGTAGCCGCCTTCGTTCGTAAAGTTGCCGGCCTGCGCTGTTTCAGAGGAATTGGGGGTCAGGCTTTCCACGCCCATTAAGGACCAGGTGCCCGAGCTGATGTACAGCGTGTCGTCCCCGTCTGCTGGAACCGCCATCACGGCCGCGCCGGTGTCATGCGTGGCGGGAAGCACCACGTTGCAGTTAAAGCCGACCTCTTTGGCGATCTCAGGGCGAAGCGGCCCCACGGGCGTTCCGGGCATGGACAGCGGCCCGAACAGCTTTTCCGGGTAGCCTAAGAGGCGGATCAGATCCATGTCCCATTCGCAGGTTTCGGCATTCACGAGCTGCGACGAAGTGGCGTTTGTGTACTCCTGCTTTTTCACGCCGGTTAACAGGAAGTGGAAGTAGTCCGGCAGCATCAGGAAGCTTTCGGCTTTCTCGAGGAGCTCCGGCGTTTTCTTCTTCACGGACATCAGCTGATAGATGGTGTTAAACATCTGCTTCTGAATGCCGGTGCGCTCGTACAGCGCCCGCTCCGGGATCAGACGGTACACTTCCTCGTCCATGCCTTCGGTGCGGCTGTCGCGGTAGCCGTAGGTATCGCCCAGGATCTGGTCGTTTTCATCCAGCAGCACGTAGTCCACCGCCCAGGTGTCAATGCCCATGCTGACCGGGATTTTGCCGATCTCCTTGCACTTCTTTAAGCCGTTTACGATCTCTCTGAACAGGCGGTTCGTGTCCCACAGGCGCTTTCCGTCCACCCGGTCCATGCCGTTGGAGAAGCGATAGATTTCCTCCAGACAGATCTTGCCGTTTTCCTTGTATCCCAGCATGTGCCGCCCGCTGGACGCTCCGATATCGACTGCCAGAAAGTATTGTCTTTCCATACCCTTCTCCTCATCCTTACGTTTGTTCTATTGTTTGTTTTTCAGCGCGGGCTCCCTTCTCTCTTAAGCTCGCGCGAACGCCTATGGTCAAATCTGCCATGCCCGGCTCTTTGCGAGCCCACATGTTTGCCACAATATACAAGTCTCATTATAATTTGGACAGTTGTCTTGTGCAAGCCCGATATTTGAAAAATTTGTGTCCTCTCTTGCAAAAGATGTCATCTCCCCCATGCAGTACTGTGCGCTGCCGTGCCATATCTGCGCACAGCTTCCGCCACCATCTTCAAAAAGGGCGGAAGCCTATGCTTCCGCCCCTTGTTTTCTTATCTCAGAGTTTTCGTATTTCTTACAGCTTCAGGCCCTTTAACAGATCGCCCAGGGAAGAGCTTAAAGAACCCGTATTCATGTACTCGGCAGGGATCGGCTCCTCTTTTTCCTTCTCCTGCTTCGGAGCGGCAGCCGCGTTCTCCATCGCGTCACGGATGCTTAAGGAAATCTTTCCGTCCTTAACGCCCAGCACTTTCACCTTCACGACCTGTCCTTCCTTCAGGACATCCGAAGGCTGCTTGATCCGCTTGTCGCTGATCCGGGAAACATGAACCAGACCGGTCATGCCATCGCCCAGGTCTACAAACGCGCCATAGGACTGCAGGCTTTCGACCTTGCCTTCCATGATGGTTCCGGGAACGAGGGAGGCGATGTTCTGTTTCACGCGCTCTCTTTCTTCCTCGCGCAGAACATCCTTCGCGGAAAGGACCATCTTCTTGCGATCCTTCTCGAGGTTGATGATGCGGACCTTCATGGAACGGCCCACATACTCGGGCAGCTTGTCCTCTTCCACATAGGACAGGGACAGCTGAGAGGCGGGGATAAAGCCGCGGACGTTTTCGATGTAAGCGACCACACCCTTGTTGACAGCTTCCGCGATCTTAACCGGAATAACCGTCTTCGCATTCATAAACTCCTGCAGACGTTCCCAACCCACGGTATCGGACGCGCTCACGCAGGACATGAGAAGGTTGCCGGCACCATCGTCCTTCTTGACGACAGTCGCCTGCATCTTGTCACCCACATGCACATCGTTCAGCAGGGAGAA
Organism: Lachnospiraceae bacterium; assembly: GCA_017479935.1. Taxonomy (GTDB): domain Bacteria; phylum Bacillota; class Clostridia; order Lachnospirales; family Lachnospiraceae; genus RGIG5021. Next base: position 74,670 of record JAFVBO010000089.1, on the reverse strand, counting down.
GGAAGGATCCAGGCTGACATCCTCGGGGCGCACAAAGCCGGGAGCATAGTAGTTGAGATCCAGCGTAACGCCCTCTTCCGTCACGGAAATGACCGTGCCCGTCATGACATCGCCCACGCGAACCTGCTTGAAGGACGCTTCTAATTCCTTCTTGTAGTCTTCCATGGTCTCATCCGTGCCCACTTCCACATGATAGCTACGAGCCGGTGCCTCTGCGTCCACTGCCTGGTTTTCTCTGGCCGCCATCTCTTCCTTAACCTTTTCCTTCACGACTGCTGCTGCCGCAGACACGAAATTGGACGCATCCTTCGCGACGGCAGAAACGCTTTCTGCCAGTGCCTTGCGCTCCGCGCTCTCCGCGATCTGCTGTACGACATCCTTCACCACTTCCTGGGCCTTTGCCAGAGTTTCTTCGATCTTGACGTCTGCCATGTTTCTTTCTTTCCTCTCCTCGTTTACCAAGTGTCCACCGGCCAGTTTAAGCCGGTTTAAAAAAATCCGCCCGTTTCTAATACACGCATGCCTGCGCTTCTTAGCAGGAGCGGGCATCCCCCGCTTTCCCCTTATCCTATCACGCTTTTTGTTATACGGCAAGGGGGGATTTGTAAAAAAGTGACTATTCACGGGGCTGGTGGCAATGTAGTGGGCTAGTTGAAAGTCCACCCCGGAAGATACTGCTCCATCCTCTCCACGTACGAATCAAACACAGCGCCAACCACCGGGTCATCTAAGATGTTGCCCTGGCTATCTACAAAGACGGTGGTAGGAACAAACATAAACTGCTGTGTAAAGGCCCCCAGGTTCGTATCCAGCAGAAGGCTGGGGAAGGTCACGCCCGCGTCCTCCACAATCTGAACACCCGCAGCAAGAGAGGATTTATCGTTCAGCGATACATCGCACAGGATACCGATGATCTGCGCGTTGTCCGGAAGCGCTTTTGAGAGCTGCTCCAGGCTCGGCATCTCCTTAATGCATGGGCCGCAGAAGGTTCCCCAGACATTCACCATGGTAATATCTTTTCCCGCGAAAAGATCCTGCGTATAGGTCTTGCCGGTTAAGTCTTCCGTTGCGAAAGACGGCATGGTTCCTGTCACTTTTGTTCCCTCCGGCAGCACATAGGTGGACGCGCCTTCGCCTCCGTTATTCTCCGCCGCGCCTTGCGCCCCGGAGCCATTGTTTTCTTCTACTGCCGCCCCGTTTCCGGAACCGCCTTGGTTTGCCGTATTCTCGCCGGAGCCGCCTCCGCATGCTCCTAAAAGAAGTGTCGAACTTAAAAGGAAAGCAGCCGCTGCCGCCGCCAGTTTTCTTGTTTTCATGTTGTATTACCTCCTGGTTTCTATTTCGACACACGCTATATTTTTCGTGGCTCTTATTCTACCAGAATGTCTTTTGCTCTGTCAAGACAGGGCTCGCTCGACACTTGCGGCAGACCTTTTCCTTGTTTTTCGGGGCGAGGGTCTGTCTTCTTCTCTCTTGCTCATCTCTCCTGGCAGACCTTTTCCTCATTTATTAAGGCGAAGGTCTGTCGATGCTTTCATGAAACTCCCCGAGGTTCTTGTCTCAAGAATGAAATGGTGCTAAAATGCTGAACAGTTGCGTTACATAACAAATAGAATACCGGCGTGCAGATGAACCCCGCTACGCCGGCATTCTTCCTTGATACATCGTTTCCAGAAAGGATAATGTCATGCCTTTAGATCCTCAGGTAGCCGCCCATTATGGCGGCCGCCGTATTCAGAATGTATTAGGCGTTGTGCCCATCGATAAAGTCCGGGCAGCCGCTGATGTGATTTACAACGACAAGCGAAAGGTGATCCCCGAGATCGAAGCAACCGATTTCACGATCCCTGGTGAAGGTGGCGAGATCCCGGTTCGATTATACCGGCCTGGATGCAGCATGCAAAATAAGCACTGGAACAAGTGCAAAAATGATCCAGCGAAAAGCGCTGCGGAGAGCGAGGAACCACTTCCTCTTATCCTGTACTTTCACGGCGGAGCCTTCATGATGCACAACATCGCAAGCCACGACAGTATCTGCCGCCGGCTCTCCCGCGACTTGCACTGCATAGTCCTATCGGTCGAATACCGCCTGGCGCCGGAGCATCCGTACCCGGCCGCCCTTCATGACGCCTGGGCCGCGTTATGCTGGGCGAGCGATCATGCCTCTGAAATTGGTGTGGACCCGGGCCGCCTTTGCACGGCGGGCGACTCCTCCGGAGCCACCCTGTGCGCAGCGTTAAATTGGTATTCCATGGATCACCAGGGGCCGGCGATCTATGCCCAGTTTCTGTACTACGGGCTGTTCGGGGCTGTATCCATTGAAGAATCCGAGACCGTCAAAGCCTATGGTAACGGGGACTATGTGCTTCCTAAAGACATGCTGTTAGCCACCGAAAAAGCCTACTTAGGCGGCCAGGATATTCCCGCTTCGGACGCGTACTGCTTCCCCGGGCGGCGCTTTCCGGCCCGCACCAATACCCGCACGCTTGTTGTGGTGGCGGAGTACGACCCGCTTCGCGCAGATGGGGAGGCCTTTGCCGCTGCCTTAAAAGCCGCAGACTCTCCCGTCACTCTTTTTCAGATAACCGGCATGATGCACGGTTTTATGATGCTTTGGGAACAATTTGACCGGGCAGGGGAGGCGTTTGCCATCACGAGGAAACTGCTTATGTCTTAGGAACTGTAGCATCTCCTGCCCCACACTGCCAGCAGAAGGATCACCACAACGTCCAGAATAATCAGGCCGATGCGCCAATAAGCCATATGCGTCTCATAGACCACGCCTTCCCCCAGGCCTGCCATGGCGTTGCTGTTCGCAACGGTATAGAGAACATGCTTGATGCTTTCCTGCAGCACATAGACATCCATCGGATTCGCCGTGTCGTACCACTTCTCCGGAGCAATCGTGTCCAGCCACAGATCTCCGCCGGCGTAAACCATCTGGCAAAAATCCATATGCCCTTGACCGGATGCAAAGTCACAGATAACCGTTCCCTTAAAGCCCCACTCGTTTCTTAGCACCTCCGTAACCAGGCGATAGTCGCCTCCTGTCCATACGGATCCAATTCGGTTGAACGATGTCATGAGTGCCGTAGTCTTTCCTCTCTTGACAGCCATCTCGAACGGTTTTAAATACAGTTCACGAAGCGCCTGTTCCGTTAGCCAGGTACAGACTCCGCCCCGGTGGGTTTCCTGCTCACTGGCGGCAAAGTGTTTGATAAACGGGTAGACCCCTTTACTCATCGCCCCGGCAGCTACACTTGCGCCAAAGCTACCGGTCAGGTAGGCATCCTCTGAATAATACTCCGGATTACGTCCACCAAACGGTGTGCGGTGCAGATTTAATCCCGGCGCATACCACCCGGAGTATGGCGTATCCGTATTGACATTTCCAAGAATCCCTTCGTTTCCAATGCAAACGCCCATCTTATAGGCCAGTTCCCCGTTCCAGGTCGCGGCCAGAAGACACTCGCTCATGTAGAAACAGGTATCGTAGACTGTGTTGTCCACACCCATAAACTTGACGAAACCGGACGGTCCGTCCGTATCGATGGTCTCCGGCTTCAGGATATATGGAATCGCGGGGCTCTTGAATGCGGCGTCGCTTAAGGTATCCCATATTGTCTTCACGGTCAGGCGGCTGGCATCGTTCCCTCCCAATTCATCCGGGACAAAACGCTCCCCAATTGGTCATCACGATCCTCAAATCGGTTCACAACAGCATACCCTGTAACCGGATCGTTTTCAAGCCGCACAGGAGGAGGGCCTTCCGCTCCCGGAGCGACTACTCTCATAGAATGCCTTTAGAACCGGATTCACCTCGTATCCTGCCGCTTCCAGGCTCTCTGACAATGTTCTGGCACGACTGGCATCCGCGCTTACGGAGCCCGCGCTTCCGTATACCAGTTTTACCGAGTTCTTTCCCAGAACCGTCACCCTCGTTTTCTGATTTTTCCTCGTAAGCAGCGGCAGAGCATGATCCACGTTTTTAAAAAGGATAAATCCCTCTTCCGCAACCAGATCATCGCCGGCAGCTTTCGCGGTATGTTTATCAATTATGCCCTCATCCGGTTCAAAAACAACCGCTCCTCCGGATCCGCTTTTAACCTGGCGGTCCCCTCCGAACAGGGTGTTCATAAGTCCTGACAACGCGCCAAGTGCCAGAACGTTTACAATGACCAGCAGCACAAGCGTCACCGCGGTACCGGCCGCCCATACCCGAATCTTCGTTTTTTTCTTTTTTCCATTTTATCCATTGCATGCTCTGGATCTCATGCATTTCTATACAAAATGTACCCGGCCTTTGCAGCCGACTTTACGAAAGCAGACAGAATTTTAACGAAATCCGTTCCGGCACCTGCAGCGGTTTCATACGCGCGCGATATAATGCATGGAATCCAAATTCCCCGACTCCGTTTTCGCCAAAAGAATGACCGTTTTCGCATCTTCTGTTGCAGGCCTTTTGGAATATGCTATGCTTGGAGCTACCAAAAGCAGGCAGAAAGCCTGTCAGAAAATATAAGGAGGATACTATGAGAAAAACACAGCCAGGTAAAACCACAAAGCCGATCACTGCAGTCTTCTCTGTCTGCGCGGCAGCCGTTCTGTGTCTGTCAGGCAGTTTGGGGACTCCTGTTGCTTTGGCGGCAAAGAGCGGCTGGGAGGGGCCCGTTTACGAGACGGATTTCGACAGCGCGCAGGACGCTCTGAACGCACAGCGTGAGTACAACAAAACGATTGCGGGCGAAGGTTATGTGCTTCTTAAAAACGAAGAATATACATATACCACCGGATCGGGAAGAAATCAGCGGACCGTTACCGCGAACAGTCTGCCGATCACAATAGGCGGGGCAAAGATCAGCGTATTCGGCAAAAACTCGGTCAACCCGGTATATTCCGGTTCCGGTTCCTCGGGCGGCAGCGGCGTGGACGTTTCGCTGCTTGATGCGCTTAAAAACGAAGGCTTTGTCCTGAACCAGACGCTTATCGATTTTTACAACGACAGAAACGCCTCCGGCAGCGGAAGAGGCTCCACCTCGATGAGCAATCAGCAAGTGAGTTACTGGAACACCGGAGAAACGCCGCAGAGTATGTATACAGACGAGGTCAAGGACTCCTACGCAAGCTATGGCGACGCGGCAATCATTGTGTTCTCGCGTATCGGCGGTGAAGGGGCGGATCTTCCGATGTCCTCCTTCCACACAACCGAGGGCGGCACATCCGCTGTGACCAACGGAACGCCAACCAGAGAGGATATCGACAAAGAAATCACGGGCAACGGCGACTGGACGCCGGTCGGCGGTTCAGGAAGAGAATCCAACCCGTTCGCCCATTATCTGGAACTTGACGACAACGAACGGGCTCTGATCAAGGCAATCGAAGAATCCGGAGCATTCGAAAACATTATCGTTGTCCTAAACAGTCTTTCCGCTTTTGAAGTGAAACCTCTTGCCGAGGACGAGAACATCAAGTCGATCATATGGGCTGCCGGCGCAGGCATGAACGGCTTTGATTCCCTCGCAAAGATCATTTCGGGCAAGATCAACCCTTCCGGAAGAACAGTGGATACGCTGGCAGCGGACTTTACGGCCACTCCTTCGTTTGTGAACAATTCCGGATACCGTATCGGCAGCGGTCTTACAACGACCTCGGATCTCGGCAACCAGTACTATATGGACGACGGTACCGGCAATCTCGTTCCGTTCACCGGCATTCTGTCTAACGGCAACGGTTACGACGATGGAAGCGGTTACTACGGCAATGAATACGAAGAAGGGATTTACGTCGGGTATCAGTATTACGAAACAGCAGCCGAAGAAAACTTTATCGATTACGATCAGGCAGTCGTATATCCCTTCGGTTACGGTCTTTCCTATACCGACTTCGAGTGGACGGTCGGAGAGCTGAAGACGGGTGACACAGATCCATATGGCAACCTTACCTACACGATTGATGTGACTGTGAAGAACATTGGCTCTGTTGCGGGCAAGGATGTCGTGGAGCTCTACTATGAAGCGCCGTACATCCGGGGCGGCATTGAGAAATCCAAAGTCACGCTTGGGGATTTTGCGAAGACGAAGCTGTTGGCTCCGGAGGAATCGGAAACCGTTACTCTGTCTGTGAGCGCCTTCGATATGGCTTCGTTTGACGTGTATGACAAAAACAACAACGGAAGCCGATCGTATGAGCTCGACCCGGGTGAGTATAAGCTTTATGTTACCACCGATTCACACGGCTGGGCTTTGGCCGACGAGAGCAACACCAGATCCTTTACGCTTTCCACGGAATTCGTATTCACCAAAGATCCTCACTCTGGCGCGGACATTGAAGTGCACTTTGCGGATATGAACAAGGAAATGGAAGCCCACGTGATGAGCAGAGCGGACTTTGCCGGCACTTTCCCTCAAACGCCTTACTGGTTTGAAGTACCTGCCGACAATACCATTCTCGATCCGTTCTGGTCGATGCAGTACCGCTTTATCTATGGAAAGAATTATGATGCCGCGGATTGGGAAAACGGTGCGACGCTTACTCCTGTAAAGGATGTTCCCGATGACTGGTCGAATACGCCGAAATATCTCAGAAAAGCAAGCGCGGACGGCGTGAAAGAGGAAGAATGGCTTGCCAGACTGCTTATGCCGTTTGACTATGAGAACGAGAACTGGTCGGTCACGAACGCGGTGTTCCGGTCCACATACGATACCGTTGACGGTCAGAACAAATGGTATTACACACAGACCGGCACGGAAGAAGGCGCCAAGCAGGCAACGTACAGTTTCAGAGACAGCAGCGAGGCATACACCGAAGCCGGTTCCGCCCCGATCCAGTTCAGAGATCTTGCCGGCAAGGAATATGATGACCCAATCTTTGATCAGTTTGCTTCACAGTTCACGATTGAACAGGCGGCATCTTCTATCAACGGCGCTTTTGCGCAGTTCAAGGCACTGAAAAACCTGACCGCGTTCGGCATCGTTCCGGCCATTCATCACGACGGACCTCAGGGCATCAGCGGATCCTTCGGCGCTCCGAACAAGCAGGAACTGAACAGCGGTGGCAGTATCAAGGGGAACTTCGCGCCTGAAACCGTTGTGGCAGGCACCTGGAACAAAGAGATCGCGTATATGCAGGGCTACTATACCGGGCAGGTAGCGCTTTGGAATCACACCGGAGGCTGGTATGCGCCGGGTGTCAATATGCATAGATCGCAATTCGGCGGACGCAACTTCGAATACTACTCCGAAGACGCCACTCTCGCCGGCGCTATGGCGGAAAACGTCATCGTCGGTGCTTCTCAGAGCGGATTGCTGTGCTTCATGAAGCATTTTGCATTAAACGATCAGGAAACGGCCCGTGAAAACAACGAATACTGCGTATGGGCTGACGAGCAGACCGTGCGTCAGATTTACCTTCGTCCTTTCGAACGGGCTGCCAAAGCGGTTAACAATGTAAAAACCAGCGTTGGCACCGCTACACCCGCCGCGTTCATGACCTCCTTCAGCCGTTTCGGCTTTGAATGGGCAGGCGGATGCTGGGATCTGATGAACGGGCTTTGCCGGAACGAGTGGGGCCTCATTTGCGAGTTCACGACCGACGCCTTCCAGTCCAAGAACGGCGCCCAGAACGCGAACACCATGATCCGTGCCGGCGGAGATATCGGACTTGATCTCCGTGCGAGCAGTATCGGCGGTGTTTCCTTCGATTTCGCAACGGTGTTCGGCTTAACCAAAAATGATGCCGTTTACGGCGAAGAATGCGTAAATGACTCTCATCTGCAGGCACTGTACGATAGCATCAAACGTCAGGCATACTGCCTCATCAACAGCGACGCCGGGCTGAATGGTTACGCCTTCAGCTGGCTGGATGACGAAAGTACGAAAAACGACGGCTACACGACCAGCGGATACACAGCTCCGCAAACGAATCTCGGTACAGCCTTGAAGGGGCTCCCGTATTCCGTGTCTGTTGCGGATGAGAACCTTTCTGACATCCAGTACAGACTGTATCTTGGAACGATGCCGGATGGGCTGGCGCTGGATTACGAAACGGGCATGATCAGCGGCACCATCAATCGCGACTATGCTCCGGGGACGTATACGCTGCAGATCCTTGCCACCGCAAAGGGTGCGACAAGCGAGCAGGATAAATGGGTCATCGTCAAGAATATTGTCGGAAATGCAAACGCGGCGATCACAACACTTACGCTTCACGTGGAAGAGACAAGCGTTTACGACCTCATCGAGTATTATAATGCCATTATCTTCGGTGATACGCAGCCTGACTTTCCTGCGGAGTAAAAAAGGTTTTTAAGTTGCGGCGGTCAATGGAAGCTGCGCACTTGCCATGACAGGCAGCGCCGGAATTAGCAAACCGGAAACCGGCTTGCCTGTGGCATCGTAACGGCTCAGGTACTGAGCTGTTACGATTTGGTTCATTGGATTACGGGCGGATCGACCACGTGTTCTTCCGCTCGTAATCTTCATTTATACCCGCGCGATAGGATAAATCGAATTCGAAACCTCTGACTGCGCGGTATAGACAAGAAGCACGAGAAAACTCGTTCCGGATTTCAAGTGTTTCTACGTGTCGTTAGGAGAATCGATATGATGAGAATGATTAATAAAGTGAAGTCATCTGCGGCACTACTCTTTGCCTTGCTGATCTGTGTTTTACCTGCTGCTTCGATCCTCGCATCCTGTGGCGGAAACAGCACATCCCTCGTGTACACGGGCGGCACACTGATGACGGGTAAAGTCGGCGTGGAATACAACGCTTTCGTAGGAACGGCTTCCGGCACGGACGCGATCACCTATTCGGTTAAGGAAGGAACCGCTTTGCCTAAGGGACTGGCAATGGATTCCGACGGTTTCATTACCGGCACTCCGATCGCAAAAACATCCGGCAATTCGTTCACAGTGGTGGCCATGTCCGGGAAGAACTCCGCCGAGGCCGATTTTGTCATTGCGGTTGAAGAAGGAACCCTGACCTACTCAGATATGGAACTTAAGGTGGCAAAGAATACTGCTTTTGAGGAAAGTATCGCTGCCGCAACCGGAGCCGCGGGGATCGTTTATGCGATCAAGAGTGACGGGACGTCTTTGCCCGACGGTATTACGCTAAGCGGAAACGGTTTGTTATCAGGCATGATCGCAGAAGCGGGAGAGATCCTTTTGACTGTAACCGCATCCGCTCCCGATTGCGCGAGCGCGGATGCTACCGTAACGATCACCGTCAGCGAACCCTGGCTGTCTTTTGAACCGGCTGCCTTGCAGAATGCAACGGAAGGCAGTTACTATACGGGATCGGTTGCTGTTGCCAAGGATGGCACAGGACAGGTTCCTTCTGTCGACGTATCCTACCGGATCGACCCCGCTTCCGCTCTTCCCGACGGGCTTGTTCTATCGGAGGAAGGAATGATCCACGGTACACCGACGGAGGCGGGAATATACTCGTTCACCGTTTTGGCAAGCGCAGACGGATTTACGAGCGCCCAGGCGTACTTCTCTCTGCGTGTGAATCCTGGCCTCGGACTGGTCGTTACAGAGGGAAAAATCACCTTTACAGACGACGAGCTCAATCCAACCGAGGCGAACACCAATTACAGCGGTGCGATTAGCGCAAACACCTCCAATCGCCAGACGGTCACGTTCGAGATTACTTCGGGCGATCTTCCCGAAGGGATCACGTTCTATTCCAACGGCACGCTTTCGGGAAAGGCAAATCAAACGGGGGACTTTGCGTTCACCGTCACCGCATCCGCGCCAGGGTGCGAATCGGTCACAAAAACCTATACTTTATCCGTGCTGGTCTCCCTTATATATAAAGGGGTGAACTACTCCGGCGATGCCAGTAAGGATTTGTTTGTCGGTGAAAGCTGCTCTGTCGACCTTGCGACTGCTGCGTTGCCTGCAGGCTTTGAAGATACGCATACAGTCATTACCTATGAAGCAAAATCCGGTATTCCGGAAGGAATGACACTCTCGGAAAACGGTGTGCTTTCGGGTACCCCCGCAAAATCTGCAAGACTCGCTCAGATTACGGTGATTGCAAGCGCGGAAGGGTTTTCCTCTAAATCGGCGATCTTTACCTTCCACATTGAGGATGCGGCCGTCAGCGGCGTGACGTGTTTTGAGGCGGAATATACCGATCTTCGGGGCAAGGCAGGCGCCGGATACTCCGGTTCCGCACAGGAAGCCGGATTGATCGATTCTGTGCCGGAAGTCATTGCGAGCAGAAGCAAAAATGGCAAGGACTGCGAGCGTGTCGGCGGCGGTTTTTATATTCCATACACATACGGTCAGATGACGTTTGAATTCCTGTTTGAATCGGATAAAGCAGTCTCCGGCGCATCTTTGAGCGTGTACCTGGATTCGGAAATTGCGGCAGCCTTCTCGATCGATCCAAGCGAGTTTGACGTACGGGTCAACGGGAATAGTCTTGATTACGGATCTGTGAATATCGAAAACAGCTCCGGTCAATTGGAAGAGTTCCTGAAATATACGCTTGGCAGCGTGGATCTTGTGAACGGGAGGAATACAATTGTAATCGAATTGCTTGCGAACGATAATAACGACGGCAATTCGTACTGCCCTGCCATTGACGCATTGGAACTTGAAAACCTGAACGGCGCAACGCTGTCGTGGAGACCCGCGCTTTATAATCTCCCCTCGTTTACGCAGAATTAGAGGTGCAAAGAACATGATAAAAAGCATATGGAAATACTCGAAAGGGTGGTTCATTACGACGGTCGCCCTGGTTGCGCTTCTTTTGACTGTGACTCTCGTTCTGACACAGAACGCCTTTCTGTTCGGAACGGTCAGCGCCGTTTTCGGAGGAAACAGAAACAAGGTCATTTCGGGAGATCCTTCCCAATATCAGTATTATTCGGTAGACACAAACAATTTTGAGCAATTTCGTTCCCCGGGGATCACCAGCAAGGAAGAGGCTTTGAAAGCAGCGAATCTGCTCAACGAGGAAATAGCCGGGGAAGGGTTTGTATTGCTGAAAAACGAGCAGAACGCTCTTCCTCTTGCCAAAGGCGCAAAGGTCAGCGTCTTCGGTAAAAACTCGGTGAATATCGTGTACGGCGGCTCCGGGTCATCGGCCCGTTCCACGGACGATACCGTTGATTTGTACGCAGCATTATCGAATGCGGGCTTTGAAGTGAACCCCACGCTCAGATCCTTCTATGAAGGCGGGCAATCCGGAAAAGGGCGGGCGGTAAGTCCTCAGATGGGTACAGACATCGCTGGTTTTGCTACGGGTGAAACGCCGCTTGGTCTGTATACGGGCGAAATCAGCGCCAGTTATCCGGAGTATTCCGACGCCGCGATCGTGGTCATCACGCGCATCGGAGGAGAGGGCTATGACCTGCCGAGAACGATGATGCAGGATTTTACGAACCAGACAGCGTTATCCGGTGCGGAGGCGTCCGCGCATTACCTGCAACTCGACAAAAACGAACGGGCGCTGATTGCGTCGCTGAGCAATTCGGTATTCAAAAAAGTGATCGTTGTGATCAACTGTTCGACGCCGATGGAACTCGGATTTATCAAGGACAATACACTCGGCAGGATTGACGCCGCGGTATGGATCGGAAACCCTGGCGGGACAGGGTTAAGCGCACTGGGCCGACTCCTTTCCGGAGAGATCAATCCTTCGGGACGTACCGTAGACCTTTATGCCCGGGACTTCTCTGCGGATCCCACGTGGCAGAATTTCGGCAACAACTTTGCGGGAAATTTTGAACAGAAAACAGCAGCCGACCATGAATACACTGTCGGCGGAGCCGGGCAGGGCTATTATTTTGTCGAATACGAAGAAGGAATCTACCTTGGTTACCGCTACTATGAGACAAGGGGCTATACGGACGGTGAAGCCTGGTATGACGACGCGGTGGTTTATCCGTTCGGCTACGGTCTTTCCTATACGACCTTCGCGTGGGACATCGCGGATATTTCGCCTGCCGGCGCATCCGTTCTGGAAGAGAAGGACAGCATTTCTGTGACAGTGAACGTCACGAACACCGGATCTGTTGCCGGAAAAGACGTGGTTCAGCTTTACTATACGCCCTGCTATTGGGCGGGCGAGATAGAAAAACCGCATGTTGTACTGGGTACGTTTGAAAAAACGCCGCTGATCCAGCCAGGCGCAACAGAGCAGGTGACGTTGACCATGAATGTCAGTGATATGGCATCGTATGATTACAACGATGCGAATCACAACGGATTTTGCGGTTATGAGCTGGACGCCGGAGTGTACACAGTCCGTTTGGGACGTGATTCTCATGACGCCTGGGCGGGAGAGAATTCAGAGAAACTCAGCGCGAGCTATGTCTGCACTCCCATTCAGTACCCCTATGATCGAACCAACGAAGACGCAGAGGTCATCAACCGCTTTGACGATGTGAGCTCGCACATACATACCTACTTGTCCAGAAACGATTGGGATTACACCTTCCCCAAGGTCGCAACAGCGGAAGAACGGGAGATATCTCCTGATTTTATCGCGTCGCTTGTTTGGACCCAAAACGACGAGTCTCAACCATATTACACAACGGAAACCTTCCGGCATGGAGAAGAAACCGACCTGAAGCTTTACGATTTTATAAAGCTGACCGAGGACGGAATCAAGGTGGATTATGAGGATGAGCGCTGGAACGAGCTCCTTGACTCGCTGACGCAGGAAGAGATGGCAACACTGATCGGACAAGCCAATTTCAAGACGGTATCGATCGCCCATATTGACTTGCCGGTTACGACCGAAGGGGACGGACCCGCTGGTTTTACAGCGTTCATGGGCGATCCTACGATTTACGGTACCTGCTTCTATGCCTCCGAATGTGTGATCGGCGCAACGTTCAACAAGGCCCTTGCACACGATATGGGCATCATGGTGGGAATCGAGAGTTTTTACGGCAACCAGAGAGGCGACGGCCGGACCTATGCCGGATGGTACGCGCCTGCTGTCAATATCCACCGTTCTCCGTTTTCAGGCAGAAACTGGGAATATTACAGCGAAGACGGATTGCTGTCGGGCATGATGGCGGCGAATGTGATTGCCGGCGCCAAAACCCAGGGGGTTGCCTGTTTTGTCAAACACTTCGCTCTGAACGATCAGGAAACGGCCCGTGATGCCAACGGTGTACTTACGTGGGCAAACGAACAGGCGATACGGGAAATCTATCTCAAACCGTTTGAATACGCAGTCAAGCAAGGTGGAACGATCGCGGTCATGAGTTCCTTCAATCGAATAGGAACGATGTGGACGGGCGGTCACCGCGGATTGATCACCGATATTCTGAGTGGGGAATGGGGCTTTAGAGGAGCTGTGATCACCGACTATAATCTTTGCGAGTATATGCCAGCCGATCAGATGATCCGCGCGGGCGGCGATCTTAACCTCACACAGGACAAAAAACCGATGTATTCCGGTATTTCCGACACGCAGGTCTCCCTGATGCGCCAGGCGACAAAAGACGTTTTGTATACGATTGCGCAGACCAATGCGATGAACGGGCATGGCCAAGGCGTTGTTTGGGGAACTGTACAGCCGATGTGGGTCACGGTTCTCCTCCTTGTCGACATCATCATGGCTGTTGGTCTGGCTATCTGGGGCGTTTTCGCCATCCGAAAGAGTATCGCCAAAAGCAAGGCATAATAGTGGAGGCACCATCGGCGTGAAAGATTTTCCGGCAGCGTTTGGAAGCGAGGGGATCCGTACCACTTTGGCAGTGGGACGCCCCGAAGCTTTCCTGGCTGCCGGAAAACTTTACGCCGATGGTGCCTCTGTTTTCTCGGATCTCACTGCTTTCCTCCTATCACTAATACGCTTCACGCAACAGCCACGGCACCAGCTTAAACACCCCCTTCATTCACGAAAACCGTAGGTTTTTATGCGAATCCAGTCGATATACAATGGGAGCTATTTTTCATGAACCGTTTTCGAAAAAAAAACGCCCATTTAGGAATGATTGGTTGAATGGTCTTCTCTACTTATGATAGAATGATCATAGATGTTCAGGCCCAGCCGGTCATAAACAGTTGTAACAGATCAGTACCTGAACCGTTACAGATCTGTCATAATCAGAAGGGTACGTCAACTTTCAGCACGGTTGCGTGATCATAGGGGAGGAGTTCGGAATATGATCTCGGTTGCAATTGTGGAAAACGATAAAACAGATGCGGCAACCCTGGAAAACTATGTTCGCCAATACGCGGAGGAAACCGGGGAAATGATCGAAACAGCTGTATTCAGTTCCGGTATATTGTTTATGCGCACTTTTACGTCCCATTACAATCTGGTTTTCATGGATATAGAAATGCCGGGACTGAACGGAATTGAAACAGCCCGGGAGTTGCGGGAACAGGATCCCACTGTTATTCTGATTTTCGTCACCAACATGGCACATTATGCTCTGCAAGGCTATTCCGTTGGCGCGATGGACTATGTACTAAAGCCAATCTGGTATCCCGACATCCGGATGCGGCTGGAACGAGTTCGTCAATCCCTGGAACAAAATCATAAAAAGATCGTCATTCCCTTTCAGAGGGGCGTACGGGTCTTTTATCCACAGGAAATCCTGTACATTGATTCTGTCTCACACCAAATCACTTTTCATACTACCTATGACAGCTTTTCGACCTATAAAAGCATGAACTATTGGGAAAAAGAGTTAGCGCCATACGGTTTCGCCCGTTGTAACACCAGTTACATCGTAAACCTGAAGCATTGCCGGGAAGTAGATGGGAACACTGTGAAAATCGGAAACGAGGAGATCCCGATCAGCCGGGCAAGAAAAAAAGAATTCATCAAAATTCTCATGCAGAGCGTGTAGATGCAATCAGCCTGTATTCGGGCTGTGTTATAGCGCCTTCCCTTGGTTTGGATAAGGAGACCTGTCATGGATTTTTTTACTTTTTATAATCGAACCGATTTTGCCATCTTTCTGCTATTGTCCGAATATCTGATCTGCCACCGTTATGGCAAACGGAACCTGTTTGGACTTCGTCTCCTCTTTTCGACTGCCATTCCGTTATGGATTGCCTTCTTCTGGAGCCGAGTGGCCGCCCTTCATCCTTTTTTGTGGATGGGCGCTGCCAAGTACCTTGTCATTTTTCTCGTATCTATTCTGTCCATCTTCCTTTCCTTTCAGGGTGACATATGGGCAGCGCTCTTCGCCGGGGTGACGGGCTATTGTTTACAACATATTTCTTACCAGAGCGCTTATCTCATTCGCCTCTTCCATCCCATACCCTTAAGTGCGGCTGGTGAACTGCTTCTGTCTTTTGCGATCTGGGTCGTTTGGGCTGTCCTTCTTCATGTATCTTACCTGCGGCACATGGAATCCAATACCCCGGTTCAGGTCAACAACCGGCTTCAGGCTACCCTGTCCGCCATCATCCTGACCATTATGATTTTCCTCGCGCTGTTTGGTATCGTATATGCCCATCGGTCCGGAGACAAGGGGGCAGTTGTCGTTACGCTCCTTTTTTCCATCCTGTCCTGCCTCCTGGCTCTTATGCTGGAATTCAGCCTGGTCCGGCTGAACCAGAAAGAGACAGAGATGGCGATCCTGGAACACATGGTAGAAAAGGCAAAGTCGCAGTACCAGCTTTCAAAGGAAAATATCGAGACAATCAACATCAAATGTCATGATCTTCGGCATCAAATCCGCCAGTTGGATTGCAATATTGACCCTGCCGAGTTAAGTAAAATCAGCGATGCTCTTCGAATTTATGAAGCAAATATACGTACGGGAAATGATGCGCTTGACATTATCCTTATGGAGAAAAAACTGCTCTGCTCCAACAAGATGATTCGCCTCACCTGCATGATGGATTCGTCAGTTATAGATGGGATGCATTACAGCGATATCTATTCTCTGTTCGGGAATGCCATTGACAACGCCATTGAAGCCGTATCTGCTCTGGACGAGAGCCGCCGCAGCATCAGTATCCATGGCAGCCGCCGCGGAAAGGCCAGTTACATCGTAATTGAAAACTATTTTGACGGGCCGCTTGCATTTAAAGACGGATTGCCTTGTACAAACAAAACCGGCGACTATCATGGTTTTGGAGTAAAGAGTATGAAAAAACTGGCAGAACAGTATGGGGGAGAACTTACCATTTCATTAGTCAAGGACATTTTTCGCGTGGAAATACTATTTCCGGAAGGAATTACATACAACCTGAACGATAACAAACGCCCAAAATCCGTAATATAAACACGGTACGTAACTGTTCAGGTCCTGAACGATCCAGAGCCACGGACAACGCGCTTCGCGCATTGTCCGTGGCTCTTCTGAACCGTTACTTCTCTGTTTCTACTTCTTCCACTCCATGACAAGCTCCGTCTCGCTGGTTGCAGCGTCCT
Organism: Lachnospiraceae bacterium; assembly: GCA_017479935.1. Taxonomy (GTDB): domain Bacteria; phylum Bacillota; class Clostridia; order Lachnospirales; family Lachnospiraceae; genus RGIG5021. The sequence goes on along the minus strand of JAFVBO010000089.1, from coordinate 58,299 downwards.
TCCGGCGCTCTTTCTCCACAAAACCTTCCCGTTTGCAGAAACGCACCGCGCCTTCGTTTTTCTCAAAGACATGCAGGGAAAGATGCTCATACCGTTCTTTCACATAATCCAGCAAACGCTTGCCAAGGCCTTGGTTCTGGAACGGCCCGTCCACAAAGAAGCCGGTAATGCTGCCATCCTTCACGCCGATGAAGCCCAAAACATTCCTGTTTCCCGTACTGTCCGCCTTTGACAGCGCCATCTGATCGGCACAATTTGCCGTCCCGGCTCCCAACGCCTCCGCAGACGCCTTCTGCGTTACACTTGTCCCTTTCGCCCTGGCCTGCGACTTCTTTCTTGTCCTGGACGACGATGTTTTTCCGGTTCCGCCTTTCTCTGCATCCGCCTGACCGGTAAGTCGGGCACTTCTTGCTTCTGCGCTCCCTTTCCTTGGCGCTTCATTTAACACATACACCTCCGCGTCTGAGATATCCTGCCGCATGGTCTTTTCCTTCTCATCAAAGTAAGACGCCGGTAAGAAACTCTGCGATGCTCCTTCAGCCGCGCGCCAGATCTGAACCAGACTCTCCAGATCCTCCGCCTTCGCTTTCTGGGTCTTCACAGCTCCCACATCAAGCGCTGCCTTAAATTGTGTCTCGTAAAGTTCGGTATATACACCGCCGGCCTTCACCAGATCGGCATGCACGCCCCGCTCCACAATCCGTCCTTCCTTCACCACCAGGATTTCATCCGCAGCTAAAATGGTGGATAAGCGGTGGGCGATCAGGATGCTGGTGCGCGTTGCGATGAGCGGATCGAGAGCTTCCTGGATCTTGCTTTCTGAGATGGAATCTAACGCCGATGTCGCCTCATCGAACACCAGAAGCGCCGGGTTTTTGAGCAGCACGCGGGCGATGGAAATGCGCTGCTTCTCGCCGCCGGAAAGCTTTAAGCCCCGGTTGCCGACCATGGCATCCAGCCCTTTGTCCTGCTTCTCGATGAAATCCAGGATGTTGGCATCCCGGCAGGCTGCGATCAGCTCTTCTTCCGTGGCATCCGGCTTCGCGTAAAGCAGATTTTCGCGGATCGTTCCATTAAACAGATAGGTTTCCTGGCTGACAATGCCGACGCTGTCCCGCAGGAAGTTCAGATCCAGCTTGCGCACGTCCACGCCGTCAAACAGCACCTGTCCTTTTTCGACATCATACAGGCGCGGGATCAGATTGATAATCGTGCTCTTTCCGGAGCCGGATGGCCCCACGATGGCCACGCTGTGCCCGGCATTCAGTTTAAAGCTTACGTCATCCAGGATTTTTCTCTCCGGATTATAGCGGAAATCCACATGGACAAATTCGACATTTCCCTCCGCTTTGGCAGGCGTGAGGGCATCCGGCGCATTCTCAATCTCCACCGGCAGGTCAAAATACTCAAAGATCCGGGTGAACATCGCCATCGAGCGGATCCAGTCAACCTGGATGTTTAATAGGTTATTCACCGGGCCATACATGCGCCCGAGGAGCGCCACCAGGACGGTGATATCACCGACGGTCAGGCTGGAGTCGTATTTCATCATCAGGATGCCGCCCACCAGGTACAGCAGCATGGGGCCCACGCTGGAGACCGTGGAAATCACCACGCGAAACCATCTTCCGGCCATGCCCTCGCGGATGTTCACGTCCACCAGCTTTCGGGTGGCGTCCTTGTATTTCCCGTATTCGTAATCCTCCCTGCCGAACAGCTTCACCAGAAGCTGACCGCTGACGGAAAGGGTTTCGTTTAAGATTCCGTTGATCTCATCGTTGCAGTTCTGCGCCTCCCGCGTCAGCTCCCACCTGGATTTCCCGGCCGTGCGGGTCGGGATCGCAAAGAGCGGAACGATGATGATGCCGATTGTCGCCAGCACCCAGTTGGCCCGGTACATCACCACCAGCGCAACGATCAGCGTCACCACGTTGGAGATGATGCTGGTCAGCGTTCCGGAGATGACCTGCTTCACGCCGCTGATGTCACTGGTCATACGGGTGATGATATCGCCCTGATTGTTCGTGGTGAAGAAGGACTGGGACATCTTCTGCAGATGCCAGTACATCTGCCCTCTCATATCAAAGGTGATGTGCTCCGCGATCCAGCTGTTTAAGTAGCTCTCCGCCACGCCGATCAGGTTGGCGCCCAGCGTCACCAGAAGGGACAGGACGATGAGCGTCACCAGCTTTGTCAAATCCCGGCCGATCAGTCCCTCGTCGATAATTCGTCCGGTCAGCACCGACGGCAACAGCGTGAATACCGACGAAACGAAGATGCATCCCAGCACCAGAAGCATCTGCTTGTAGTAGGGTTTCAGCCACGAAAAAACCCGGACGAGAAGTTCCTTCGTCACCTGCGGCTTGTTCTGCATTTCCTCGTCTGTCAAAAAATCTCTGGCTCCTCGTCCCATAGGCGGCATGATTCTTTCCTCTCTTTCATGATGTCTTATTCATAGGTCAAATAGCTAGATATAGGAAACGAACAAAGTCAAGACTCGCTCCCCCATTCTTACATTTATCGGCTGCAGAATTCAAAAACCCTCTCGTAAAAATCGTTTGCTTCCTCAAAAGCACCATGGCCAAGGCCCTGGTACACAAACAGCTCGCTTCCGGGGATTCCATTCTTCAGCTCATAAGCCGCTTCGTTCCCAACCGTATGATCCTCGCTTCCTGCCAGGATCAACGTCGGGCAACTGATTTTCGACAGGCTGTCGCGTACATCAAATTCTAAAATGGCGTATGCGTTTTTCAGGAAACGATCATAGCTTTTCGGTTTGGTAAAAATGGCAATCAGCGGAAAACTCCATCCATATTTCTTCAGATAGCCATCCGAATACATCTTCTTTGCTGTGTCGACCATAAGCGCTTTATGGTCGCCCTGCTTTACCATCTCAATCCAGCTTGACACAGCGGCTTTCGCGGTATCATTTGCATCAGGAGCTGTGACGGCCAGGATCAGCTTTGTCACCAATTCCGGATATTTCATGACCATGACCTGGGTGATCATCCCACCCTGAGAAACGCCCAGTAAAGCAGCTTGCTTTATTCCCAGCGTTTTCATGGCCAGGATCTGGTCATCCGCCATGTTCTCGATGGTATATCCTTCCGGCATATCGTTTTTTCTGCTGAACATATAAATGGTATAGTCCCGGAAGTATTTCCTGTACGGCAGCGACAGAATCCAGGCTTTGCCTTTTACGGTGGCCAGCCCATCTGACAATCCTGGTAAAATAACCATATTCCGAGGGCCACTGCCAAAGGAAACATAAAACATGTCCGTCCGGCCGATCCTTACGCTGCCATTCTTCATATCGATCCTCACTTTCTAGATTGTCAAGCCAAAAAATGATGTATTTTCACGGAGTCGACGATTGTTTTTATCCCTTTAACGGAGCCAATGGGGGTATGGACGTCAACGTATCGGAAACGCACAAAAACCTTTACGATAAGCCCTCCGGGAGAAAGCGCACGAATTTTCAAAGGAAACATGCCTCTTCGCGGCGAGAATCCGGCGCAGGAAACGAATCAAAACGCAAGCATTTTTTTCGTTTCCTATTGATTATAATACAGCGCTTAACCATAGTCAATCTTGACCCATCCTCTCCCGTATGTCATGAATCCAGGTCTGCGTGTTCACGGCGGCAGCGCCGGAGCGCAGGTGGTAGTTTGTGTCATAAAAATCGTCCCGGTGGTACAGGAAATCCTCCAGCGAGGAAATGAGCACCGGTCCCCTCATCTGTCTCACAATCAGGTGGAACAGCTTGTCCATCTCAGGCGCCGCGCCTTGCTGCTCATCCGGTACCCCGTCCAGGTTAACGGCGGCATAGGATAGAAGAACCGTCACGCCCCGTGCGGTATAGCGGCGGTACATATCCGTCAGGTTCGAAAAATCTGTCCAGCGCAGCTGTTCCGGATCCAGATACACTTCATCCGACAGATACTCCATGGTTTCCTCCCGCATAAACGGAATTCCGCCAATGTCATCCATATAAACGCGCCCCTGACTGTCCGTATAATAATCCGTGTAGGAACCTTCCTTATCCTTCTTTTGCAGATACAGGATCAGGCTGTCGAACACCCCGCTGACACTGCGAAGATCCACCAGGGAAAACAAATCATAATTATATTCCAGCCCGCACCAAAGCTTGTCATCACCATCGTCCATGGTCAGGTCTGACAACAGCTGCCGGCTGCTGGTCAGCTCCGGCGTGTGGATGAACACATCCCCTTCTTCCAGGAACTGCTCCAGAATCTCCATCTGCACAAAGGAATTGATGGTTCCGTTCATTGCCATGTTGACAATGGCATACTCCTGTCCGAACGCTTCCTTAATCAGCAACGAATCCAGGTTATACCAGGCAGAACACCCACTGTAAAACACCATCTTCTTCTGCCCCTGAGCCTGGATCAGCAGATCCACCTTGTCCGCGTAGGCGCTCTCTCTTCGGAAAAAGGTCCCGTAAGGGGCTTCCAACGCGTTTATGCGCAGAGTCTGAAGGGCTTTGCAGTCAAAAAAAGACCCGTCGTGTATCGTCAGAATGTTGTCGTACAGCACCACTTCCCGCAAAGCCGGACAGCTGAAAAAGGCACGTTCTTCCACCCCGTACAAAGACGCGGGCAGCACCACCTCCGTAAAATCCTGGTTTTGGAAAGCGCCGCGGGCGATCCCCCTCACCGGAGTTCCGTCTATTTCTGCCGGAATCACCAGCTTTTCTGACAGACCCTGACAGCTGGTGATACAAAGACCCGCTTCCGGTTCCGCCAGCCCGTCCCACTTCGTGCGAATCTCCGTGGTAAAACACTCTCCCGGAGTCCATGCTTCCCACTGGGCATACAGATCCAGCGCCAAGCCTTCCACGGTTACACGGCTCCCGATGCCGACACGCACGCCGCTCCCGTCCGACTTGGTGTTCCAGCACAGAAGGGTATAGCCAGGCCGCTCAGGTACTCCTACGCCTGCCAGGGTATTCGGCCGTTTGTGAACCTTCGTACTGTAGGAAACCGCAAGGCAGTCGCCTTCCCGGGTGCCGGGGAACACCCCTCCGTTCGCGTGGTAGGTAATCTGTTTGTATTCGCTGGAGAGTTCTACCTTTACGCGTACCGGATAGGAAACGGCGCAAAGTGTCAGAGAGGCGTATTCCTCCCCGTTTTCCAGACGGTACTCCCCCTCATAGTCAACTCCTGTTATCGAAAAGCCCGGTGACAATGCCAGATAAAAAGCGGCATCTTCCCCGGGCTTCACATGTATGCCATTTTCTTTCACCGTAATGCCTGGTGATTCCACCAGGCTTACGGTGATCAGAGAGTTTTCCTCGCTGGGAGCTTTCTGGCAGGAAACCAGGAATAAAAACGGAAACAGGAAAATCAGAATCATCCGGCGCATAGGTTTATACCTTCCTTATTGCGAAAATGCCCAACTGGCCAGGGCGGTCACAATCAGCCACATGCGGGAATTGTTTTTATTCCTGAGCGCACGTATGCTCTTTCCCACTCATGCTCATTCGCACGCAAGCTCTTTGCACGCTCTTTAGCTGATATTCCCTTCCAGGTTCTCCGTCAGCGGAGTCCAGGAGAGGTTGGCGTCCGTATAAAGGTACATACAGTCAAACAGCGGCGCTGTCGCGTACATCGTGCCGCTTTCACCCAGCCGGTCTTCATTGTTCACAATCAGGCGGATGGTGTTGCTGCCTTCTTTCAAAGATACCGCGTTGTTGATGGTAAAGTTGGAGAAGGTTCTCCACTGATTGGTGCCCTGGGCGGGAACGCCGGTGATGGAGAAGCTGTCGTACTTAAGCGGTTCCCCGTTCACTTCCACCTGCAGCGTGGAAGAGGTAAAGCTCATGTCATAGAATTCTGCGGACAGGCGCAGTACCAGCACCGCGTCGGATACTTCCTTGTCCGATTCTATATTGAAGGTAAGCGTGTTACCGTAACGGTACATCCAGCCAACGTAATGTCCGTTGCTGGAGGCCTGATTTTCGTCCTTCTGCTTTACGATCAGGCCAACACCGGACTGGTTTCCGGAATAACCGTTGCCGATCATGCCCGAGAAATCCACGTACTCTGCCTCAAAGGTATAGGTGTCCAGCCACTTCGCGTAGAGCTTCACCGATTCTTTGACACGCTTGGAGAAATCGAACTTGCTTGTGCATTCTTCATCGGTAAACCAGCCTGCCAGTAAGAAGCCTTCCCGGGCGGCGGTGTACGCGGAAGTCTTGGAATTGGTGTTGATGCGCTCCACTGTAGCAATGCCGCCGCCCGGAGCGTCTTCATAATTCCAGTAATAGGTAAGGCTTACGGTATCGCCGGATTCTTCTTCCCAGCCGGCATACAGCGTCATATCGTCTTCCACCGCGGAAGAGAAGTCATACGCGGTCGTGCAGGCCTCATCCATATACCAGGCGGTAAACAGATATCCGTCTCTTGCGGGGGAAGCCGGCTGCACCGCCGTTTCTCCGATGACGACTGTCTGAGGGGTGCTGCTGCCGCCTTCGTAATTATCCACAAAGGTGACCATGGCCCCGGTCTTCTTCCAGCCGGCATAGATGGTCGTGTCCTCATAGAGGGCTTCTTCAAAGTCAAATTTAGCGCTGGCATCGGCAGAGGTATACCAGCCGGTGAACTGATAGTTTTCCCGTTCCGGTGCGGCAGGTTCTTCCGCTACATCCCCTTCCGCCACCTGTTGTACCTGTGCCGCGGGTGCCCCGTCGTAATTCAGGTCGAAGCTTGCGTTTACGCTGGATGCTTTTCCGTCATCACCGGCATTTCCCGCATTTTCCTGGGAGCTGCTGCTGCCGTTTCCACTAAAGCTGCCCCCCGTGCTGCTTCCGCCGCCGCAGGCTGAAAGGCCAAACGCCATAACCGCGCTAAGAAGCAGCGCAGCCGCTTTTGCTAGTGTCTGTTTTTTCATCTGTTTTCTCCTTGCTTGCTGCAGACTATGGGGGTGCGCTTCGTTTTGCACCCTGGCCATTTGCAGCGGTAAGAGCCCGGGAATCCCCGGGCTCCGTTTTTTATGATCAGACAATCACCGTATCGTGCGCATCCGGTTTATTCCGCAACCACCAACGTAATATCGTACATGTATTCCTTCTTGGTTTCAGACCTTGACTGGCCGGAAGAGTTCTCCGTGATGGTCACCTTAACGGCTTCCACCTTCAGGGAAACGTTAAACGTTCCGGCTTCTTCCGCAATACCGGTCAGATGGTCGCCATCCAGAACCACACCCTTCGGCAGAGCGCCCTTCACTACGGAATAGGTAAGGCTGTCATAGTCTTCCGCGCGCACAACGTCGGATTCGATGTAGCCGTCCACCGTCTTGCCAACCTTCAGATCGGTCAGATCCGTATCTACCGAGAAGGCAGAGCTGATACTGAGATGATTGTTCGTGGAAGCGCTGACCCAGTTGTCCGCCTTCATGGTCAGGGAGAAGTCATATTCGCCGGCCACGGTAGGGGTGCCGGAAATAGTGCCCGTCTTGGCATCCAGAGTAAGTCCGGCAGGCAGAGTGCCGTTCACACTGTAGCTGACCTTATCGGAATCAAGCACTCCTCCAAAATCATCGCGGAATTCTTCCGCCTGTCCGGCTGTTACAGACTTGCCCGTAAACGTGGTCAAATCGTAACCGTTCTTCATCACGTTCATGTTGCACTGGGTGTACAGCTCCTGCTGAGCCATGTTGCGAACGCTGTACCACTGGGTGTAGCTCACAGTAGTGCCGTCTTTAATCTTGACACAGTTTTCTTCCGCATCCCAGATACCGGACAACAGGTAAGACTCGTTCTTTTCCGAACGGGCGCCTGCATTTTCCAGCGGAGCATTTGTGCCGGCACGAACCAGCATATCTAACGGCCAGTAATCCTTGCAAGGCATCCAGGCGTCGGTTACCACATAACCCGCAAAGCCCCATTCGTCGCGGACCAGGGCGGTCATGAAGTTGTAGTTGGTAGCGCCGGAATACTCGCCAACGCTGCCGTAGGTGGTCATAATGGCAGCCACGCCGCCTTCCTGTACGGCAAGCTGGAACTGCTTCATGTAAATCTCACGGGCAGCCTGCTCGCTGGCCAGCGTAAGAAGGTTCATACGATAGATTTCCTGGTCGTTCATGGCGCAGTGCTTCACGTAGCAGATCACGCCCTTGGACTGGCAGCCGTTAATGACAGCAGCGCCGATCATACCGCCATGATAGCCGTCCTGGCTGTAATACTCATTGCAGCGTCCGCCGAAGGGGCTGCGGTGCGTGTTCATAGCCGGACCATACCAGGTGGTGCCCTTTAACATGGCCAGGTTGCCCATCAGAGCGCCTTGACGATACGCCAGATCCGTGTTCCAGGTGGCAGCGATATGGCACTCATCACCCCAGCTGTAGGTCTGGGACAGGTTGTTCGGGCCATCGTTGTCGGAGGTAGCGGGTTTATTGATGGAATCCACAGCGGGTGTGCCCCAGCCGGCATTGGACGTCACCTTCACCAGTTCGTCCCAGGTCAGCTGGTTCATGAAGATTTCCCAGGCCTCTACGCCCGTCTTACCCACAAATTCGGCTACGTCGGTATCTTCTTCTGTCAGGACGGTTTCGGCATCGTTCATGTCAATGCCGGTCATCTTCTGGATCTTGATGGTTACGTCAGAATAGTCTTCCGCATGGCAAGCAGCCTGCGTCCAGCCTGCATACTTGCCGCCGTCGGCCCAGTCGGCTGCCATCTGCACCCAAGGCATTACCTCGGTGGCACCGGTTTCATCTTCCGGATAGATCGTCTGCGTATCCGCGTTGTACTGATCCAAAGCCTCGTGGAAGGCAAACCATTCATCGGAACGAACCAGGTCGGCCTCGGTGCGGGGGCTCGGGAAAGTGCCGGCGAAGTCGTCACGGTTAAGAAGAACCATCTTGCCTTCGTCCACTAACGTCATCCGGACAGCCGGATCCCAGCCAAGCAGGTTGTATTCATCCTCGTTGGAGAACAGTTCGCTCACGGCTGCGCCGCTGAAATCGTCCGTATCAAGGATGACATCCTCAGCAAGGGCTGCCAGTTCCTGTACGGCTTTTACATTGTGGGAGTCGCTCTGGAAGCGGAGTTCATAGCCGTCTCCGGCATCCAGTTCATAGGTCTTGAAGCCATTGCCGTTCTTGTCATAGGAGTCAAAGGAAGCCATATCCTGCACATTGACGGTAATGGTAAGGATTTCGGACTCGCCGGGCTTTAACAAAGAGGTCTTGCCGAAACCGACAAGAGCCACTTCAGCCTTCGGCACACCACCCTTGGTATACGGAGCGTGGGCATATACTTCCACGACGTCCTTGCCTGCCACAGCGCCGGTGTTGGTCACCTTCACCTGAAGCTTAAGGGAAGCCTTTTCAGACCAGTTTTCCACTTCCGCTTCCGGAGTGACGTTTTCCCACTCGAAGGTGGTGTAACTTAAGCCATAACCAAACGGATACACGACCGCGGCGTCATAATCGAAGCCGTCATAGTTTCCGCTTTCCGCTTCCGCGAAGGCGGTTTCATAGAAGCGATAACCCATGTAAATGTCTTCACTGTATTCCGCCAGGGAATAACCGGTGCTGACACCGGGGATCTGCGCCTGCATGTTGGGGTTGTCACGTACGTAAATCTCGGAACCGTCGCCATCCGCAATGCGGAAGAAGGTTTCCGGATATTCGCCGGACAGAGTGAACTGGCTGCCATCACCATAACCGAACCAGGTGGGATCGGCGGTCAGGTCTGCCGGATAAATGTCAACGGTCTTACCGGAAGGGTTCACGGAACCGTTCAGGATTTCACCCAGGGCGGTCAGGCCGTCAGCGCCGGGACGATACACGCACAGAATGGCATCGATCTCGTCATCAGCTTCCAGATTGCCCAGTTCCATGACGTTGGAGCTGTTGATGAGAACGATAACGGTTTTGCAGTTTGCCTTCGCAAATTCAAGCAGCTCTTCTTCGGAATCCGTCAGCTGCAGGTAATGCTTGTGCTCGTTGCCTTCCGTATCCGTAGCCAGGGCATTGTGCTTCCATCCCATTTCCTCGGAACCGTACAGGTTGTCTTCCAGTTCATCCATCACGGTGGCAAGGTCGTTGGATTCACCACCGGTACGGGAGAAGATCACCACGGCTACGTCGTTGTAAATCTTCATGCTGCTCTTCACGTTGCCGGTGAAGCCGTCTACATTTTCTTTGCCGTAGGAGGTGCCTACGCCTTCGTAATAGCTTTTCAGTTCCGGGTTTACATGGAAGCCTGCCGCCTCCAGGCTGGCAGCTACGGTAGTGCTGCCGCCTTCCACTTTGTCGGAAGACACGCCTAAAACGCTAACCCATTCATTCCCGTCAAGGGGCAGGGCACCGTTGTTCTTTAACAGAACCGTACCTTCTTCCCCAAGCTCTTTGCCCAGGTCTGCGGCGGCTGCCTGGGCTTCCTGCATGGAAGGATAGTCCGCGTAATACTTGGATCCGTCCTCATTGAAAGCCATTGACAGGGAAGAAACTGTCATTGACAGGGCAGTCACAACCGCCAGCGCAGACAAAGCCTTCTTCATCTGTTTCTTCATGTTTTACCTCCTTCATTTTTTTCGCGGGTTTACATTACGCCCGACTTACTGCGCCTTCGCGCTTTTTTGAAACGCATACTGCGTCTCCTTCATAGTAGCTGTTGCAGCCAGGACCGGACCGGCATTATTCGGCGGTCAGCTGCGCCTTGATGTCCCGGATCCAAAGATTTGTGCAACGCCTGGCCGGAATGGTGAGAAGATGGTATACCGTATCGTAGTAATCCCCATGATGGAACACATAATCCTCCAGATGGCTGATCAGGGTAACCCCTTTCATGGCGGAAAACTTTTCCTCATACAGGCCCGCCATTTCCTCCAGATTACCCTTCTCTTCCTCCGGTACGTCGTCTATGTCTACACAGGCACAGGACACATAAATCCGAACCCCTTGCTCCGTAAAATACGCATACTCCTCTTCCAGTCGGCTCAGATCCTCCAGGTAGGATGCTTCCAGCAGAATGCTGTCAACCAGCTCTTCCATGGGTTCATCACGAAGGAACGGGATACACCCGTTTTCGTCATAGAATTCGTTGCCCCGACTGTCGTGGTACACATCCGTATACTGTCCTCCGGGCTTCTTTTTATCCAGATACAGGCGAAGGCTTTCCAGCACTCCCCCCTCAAAGACCCTTATATCCAGGAGCGATACCAGGTCGTAGTTGTATTCCATGGCGCACCACAGTTTGTCATCGCCATGAAACATGCCTGTAAAGGTAAGCAGCTGCTGCACGCTGGAAATTTCCGGCGTGTGGATAAGAATGTCCTTTTCCGTGACAAACTGGCGGAGCAGCTCCATCTGAAACAGGGAGCTGGAGACCCCGTTACACGCCATATTCAGGATCCGGTAGTTTTTCCCGAAAGCGTCTTTCGCGTCCTGGCCGATCAGGTTATACCACATGGAACACCCGCCGTAAAAGATCAGCCGGTCTTCACCCATGGTGGTGATCAGCAGGTCGAATTTGTCCGCCAGCACGCTTTCACGCCGGAAGGAATAGCCATAGGGATCCTCGATGGCATTGATGCGAAGGACGGACAGGTTTTTGCAGTCTGAAAAGCATTCATCCGTGATGAATTCGATGTTGTCAAAAAAGCAGAGTTCTTCCAGAGCCGCGCCGGAAAAAGCTTCTTTTTCTATGGTAACCAGCGTTTTGGGAAGGACTGCCCGTCTGGCCTGGCAGCCCGCAAACGCGTATGCTTTGATCCCGGTTACCGGATAACCGCCCAACATCTCCGGGATCACAAGGCACGCTTCCCGGCCGGTATAGCCGGTGATCACAGCTGCCCCCTCTGCTATGTCAAAAAGGAAGAAATCTTCGTCCGTCCATTTCTCCCATCCGGCATACAGAGTCAGGGTATCGTCCACGGTAACGCGGCTTCCAAGCCCTACGCGTATTCCGCTTCCGTCCGGCATGGTATTCCAGCCGGTTAAGGTATACCCGTCCCGGTAGAACAGATCGGTGCCAATGGATACATTGGGTCGTATATGACAGGTAATATCATAGGTACGGGTAACTACGTCCCCTTCTTTTGTCAGTGCCTTGCCTCCGTTTGCCATATAGGTAATGGTTCTGGCGTAATGCGTCAGATTCAGCCGGACGCGGGTTGGGTAGCTTACATCGATCAGCTCAATGAGGCTTACTTTTCCTTCCGAATACAGCCTGTACTCCCCCGGATAATCCACAGCTGCAACAGAGTAACCATCCTCCGGGCGTACACGGAAGACAACCGTGCCGCCCGGTGTGATTTCTTTCTGGTTTTTTTCCACCAGATAGTGTTCCCCCTCCAGGATCGTTACCGTCATGGTTTTGGCATGGCTTTCTCTGGAATGGCGGCACCCTCCGAGGTTTAAGAGCAAGAGTATTGTAAGCAGGGAAACGATCAGAAATCCTGTCTGTCTCTTCCTCATTCCGCAGGCTTATCGCTTCCGGCCTCGCCGCCTTCGCCGTTTTCGCCTTCACCGCTTCCGGCCTCGCCGCCTTCGCCGTTTTCGCCTTCACCGCTTCCGGCCTCGCCGCCTTCCTTTCCTTCTGCCGCGGGAACTTCCTCGACATATTCCGTGACAGTGATGGGAGCGGATTCTTCCGAATCGTAATAAGCCGTGTCATCCGTGGAAATCAGCTGGATGGTGACGCTGTCGCCCACCTTGTCAAAATGAAGGGAGGAAGAATTTTCGGTCACGGTGCTGATCTGGCCGGAGGAACCTTCCTCTTCGCGGGTGGTGGTTTCCACCTGGTCAGAGGTAAGGTCGGCGCTGGCAATCTCGGCCCCGTCCGCGTACAGCTTGACGCGGTAGGTGGGAGCCTTGTCCATGTTGGCAGCGGTGAAAAAGTCATTTCCAAAGGAAACCGTAACGCCTTCTTCGTCAAACGTAGGCTTGATGCCAGTCCCGTCCACCGTTGCGTACGTGGTCTTGTACACACCGGTTACAGGCTCGGAGACGGAGTTGATCAGGTCGCCGTTACTATCCTTCGCGTAGGTGTAAACGTATACGCTGTAAGCGTTGCCGGGCTGAAGCTCAGACAGATCGACAAAACCTTCGTACTTCTCGTACCCTTCGCGGTCGCGGACACGACGGGCAGCCAGGGGCATCTGGGCATCGCCTTCCGCCGGGTTTGCGTCAAAAACACGGACGTTGTAGTTCTTGGCGTTTGCTACGTCAGAAAAGGAGAAGTCGCCGCTTTCAAAGTCAAATACCAGGTCGGTCACCACATCGGGAAGCTCCGCAGTGCTGGTCTTACCGGCATTGCCGCAGGCCGTAAAGCTGCCTCCCGCCAGGCATACCACAAGCAGCAGGCTTAGCGCGGCAGCGGCCCCGTCCTTGCCTTTGTTCTTTTTCTCCTTCACCATGGTGTTGTAGATCAGGAGGGCAAGGAGAAGCAGGACAACATTGATCGCCGCGAACAGATAAATCCAGGTCGGGCTGTAGTCACGGCTGATGCTCATGGCATTGGAGTTCGCGTGACGGTAAACAACCTTCTTGGCCAGGTCATGCATCATGGCGATACCGGCTTCGGTGTTCGTGGTATTCTCCGAGAAGCCGCCCGTGCCGCCGAAACCGCCGGTGTAAAGCAGCAGGCCGGAGCCGGCGCGCAGCTGCAGATCCGGATGCTCGTACTTGTCGCATCCGATGGCAGCGGAGTAGCCGTCGGTGACGGAAGCGCCGCGATATCCCCATTCATTCTGGATGACCGTGGTGTTCAGGCTATAGTTGACAGAGCACTCGCACGGTCCGATGCGGTTGTAGGCCATCATAAGGCCGGTGCAGTCTTCTTCCTTCACGGCGTACTCGAAAGCGCCCAGCTGGATTTCACGGAGCTCTTGCTCGTTAATCCAGGTGTACATACCGCCGCGGTTCTTATCGTTATCATTGCAGACAAAATGCTTCAGGTATACATACAGGCCCTTGGACTGAGCGCCGCCCACTTCGGCAGCAGCACACTTACCGGCCAGCAGCGGATCTTCGGAGAAGTACTCACCGCAGCGTCCATTGAAAGGAGTCCTGTGGGTATTCGCACCGGGCGCGTACCAGCCATTCACGCCTGCTACGGCAGCTTCGCGGCCCACGCTCTCGCCGATCTGGCGGAGCAGATCCACATTCCAGGTAGCCGCCATCAGAGGCTCGGAGGTGTATTCGTTTCCATAGTAGTTTAAGTTGGCGGAGGAGATACCGGCAGGGCCATCAATATCGGTGGCCAGGGTCTTGCCAATGCTTTCGATGGCAGGAGTTCCGTAGCCGCAATCCTCAGCCAGGAGGGCCAGTTCGTTGACCGTCATCTGGTTGATCAGCTTATCCCAGATTTCGTCATCCCACTCGGTGTAGCCGGCCACGTCGTCCATCGTAAGGCCGTTGTCCTGCTCGGTTGCCACGGGGATCAGGGACTTGCTTACATACTTGTCGTCATTTTCCAGCACCACGTCGCTGCCGCCAAGGCTCTGCTCGGTGATATACTTGATCATGTCAGCGCCCATCTTCAGATCGTCGTACTGATCCAGGCGCTTACCCATGGTCACAGACGGGTGGGTGCCCGCAAAGTCCGCACGGGAGACGTAAGGGATGGTGGTGCCAATGTTTCCGTCGCCAACGGAGGAGTAATCAAAAGCGTTCTCCGCCGCCACCAGATCGGTGGAACGGGCGCCAACGCCGGATTCCTTGTAGATGCGGCGCTCTGCCACTTCATAGTTCAGCGTTGCAAGGGTCTTGCCGTCGGAGTTTACTTTGATGTGGTGGCTGTCGGTCTGCAGGTTGAATGCATAGGTGCCTTCATCGGCCACGTAGCAGCGCTCACCCAGATAATCATAGCTGGAGAGGTTGTCCACGGGCATGGTCAGCGTGAGGGTATCGCTCTCGCCGGGTTTTAATGTCTTCGTTTTCGCAAAAGCGCCAAGAACCTTGGCAGACTTTTCAATATTGCGATCCTTGTAGTAAGGAGCGGTGTAGTAAAGCTCTACCACGTCCTTGCCGGGCACGCTGCCCACGTTGGTAACCTTCACCTGAATCTCGATTTCCCCGTGGGTTTCGCCGAACTTCTGGCTGGTCACCTCCCAGTCAAAGCTGGTGTAGGAAAGACCGAAGCCAAAAGGATACTGTACGGCTTCCTCAAATTTCAGGTAGCCTTCCGCGTCGGCCGTCTCGTAGAAACGATAGCCGATGTAGATGCCTTCCACGTCGTAGGTGACACCGCCGTCCACCTTGTTGTTGAAGGTATAGGTATAGTTCTTGTACGTATACGTGCTCTCGCCAAATTCGTCATAGTTGGCATACTTGCCACAGGTGGCGGACCAGTAGCTGGGAGCTGTCTTCAGATCATACGCGAAGGTGTCGGGGAGCTTTCCGGAGGGGTTTACGTCGCCGGACACGATGTCGGCCAGAGCCTGGATACCGGTGGAGCCGGGGCCGCCGATCCACAAAACGGCGTCCACGCCATCCGCGTCCAGTTCGCCCAGTTCCATCGCGTTGGAGCTGTTGATGACCACGATGACGTTCTCGAAGTTCTCCATCGCGTAGTCGATGAGGTCTATTTCGGTCTGCTGGAACTGGAGATAATGCTTGCCGGCATCGCCGTTCGCGGCACCCGTCATATCCAGTGCGCAGTCGCCGCCTTCCGCGCCTACGCGGGAGAATACCAGGACGGCCGTCCGGGCTTCTGCTTTGGCCTTTTCCAGGGCTTCGCGGTACGCCACGCTGGCTTCGCTGTCCCCGTACAGAGGGCCGTCGTCCACGCCGGTAGCCTGGCTCCAGCCGGAACCGGACATGTCTCCGGATGCTCCGTTTGAATTGCCGTACTTCGCGTAGTAGGCCTTCATATCCTTGTTGACGGAATAGCCGGCCGTCTCGAAGGCATCATAGAAATCGATGAAGTCGTTGGAAAGGTACGCTCCCGCCTGGGAAACGGAACCTGCCCCAATGTACATGGGGGAGTAGGAGGCGTAGCCTAAAAGCGCGATGGAACGGTTGTCCTTCGTGGGGGCCATGGGGAGTAGGCCGTTGTTCTTCAAAAGAACGATGCCCTCCTCTGCAATGGTTTCCGTGAGCTCAGCCGCCGCGTCGGTGGCTTTCAGCTGGGTGTCGTTCGACTCGGTTTTGACGGTGCCAAAGGTACCGGACCAGAACCGCGTGATCACGGTGCTGAAGCGTACACCTGCCGCGTCAATCACGACGCACAGTGCAAGCAAGAGCGCGATCAGCACAATTCCTACTGTTTTTTTTGCTTTCATTTTCTTCTCCTCTCTTGCCCTTTTTGGGGGCGGTGATGACCGCAGTATAGCATCACGCCCGCTCTATCACAAGAAAGGGTGGACATACCGCCCGCCTGGCAGATCAAACGCAGCTGCCCGAGTACGAACAGCACCGTGGAAGGACAAAATGCTTCACATAGCAGTAAACGCCTTTCGAAGCGCGCGTAATCTCAAATAGCATTGCTATTTGAGATTAGTATTAGCGAGACTGACTGCCGAGCGCGGATTGTATGTCCCGGATCAGCCTCCGGGTCCGGATGTCAGCGCCTTCGCTGGTCAGGTGGTAGTCTTCGTCATAGAAAAACCGTCCGCCCATCTGGTAATCCGTCACTTCCGAGATCACCCGCGCATGGCCGGCAAGCTTCTTGTACACCTGGCCGGCGAAGACCGCCCAGATGAGGCCGGCGCGGTCTTCCTCAGAAAGCGCGTTGCTGTTGATCGGCGCGTAGGAAAAGAAGACCCTCGCACCTTTTTGGGCTATCCGATCGTAGTAGCTGTTCAGCACGGCAAACGCCTCGTCCGTCAGGTACTCTGTGCAGTAAGTGACGGTGAGCCCGAAGTAGGCATTCTCATTGCTTGCCGAACGGAAAACCGCGTAGTCGCCGTACTCATTGTAATTCGGGTTCCAGTCGCTATAGGAACATGCCGCATCTTCCTGCCGGTCCCTGTTGAAAGTGGCAAAATAATCAAAGAAGCTTGCGCATTCCGAAAAATCGCAGAGCGAAAGAAGGTCATAGTTGTTCTCAACCATAACGAACATCCTCGGTTCCGCCTCGATATCGTACATGAGCTGATACGGGGAATTGTCCTCCGGGGCGTGAATAAAGAGATCGCCTTCTCGAAGATACGGGAGCATGCACTCGAACTGGAACCACGCGTTCGTCCCGCCCACGGAACCCATGTCGCAGACCACATAATCCGGGAACGTTTCGGAAACCGTCTTGGAATTCAAGCCGTAGCTCATGGAACAGCCGGCAAAGAAAACCATCTTTTTCTGATCCGCGTACAGAATCAGCCGGTCCATGTCTTCCGTAAAATGCGCGTTGTCGTCCGTCAGGATATGACGAGGGGGCTGCACGGCATTGATATGCACGGTCCGGATCGAACCACCAAAGGAGGTATTCGTGATAACGGTTATGTTGTCAAACAGAACTATCTCCGAGATCCCGCACTGGCTGAACGCGTGCCTCTCCACGGTTTTTATGCCCTTCGAAAGTACCAGCGTATGAATATCCGCTTTCTCGACGCACTTCTTCCCGATCACCGTGACGGTCTTCCCGTCGATTGTTTCGGGGATCACAAGCCTGTCCAGGTTTTTTTCCCCATAATAGCCGGTCAGCTTTATGCCGCCTGTCTCCGTATGCTCCTCATACGTAAATGCGGCTGGATCCGTCCACTCTGCCCATTCGCCGTACAGCGTCAGCCCTTCTTCCATGGTAACACGACTGCCAAGCCCTACGTGCATCCCGCTGCCATCCGGCTCCGTATTCCATCCGAGCAGCGTGAAGCCTTCCCGGACAATGTCATTTCCCTGCGCCGTATTGGCCCGGATATGATGGGTCAGGTCCGGGATTTCAGTGAAATATGTGTCGGAACGGCCATCCGCGAATAAGCCTCCGTTCAGTTCGTAGCGGATGCTGCCCTCCGGCACTTCCTCATCCTGCCGCAGATCTGTCTCATCCACGGATGGGAAGAACTCCGGCGTATTCCATGAGGAAATTGCCAGACAGCCGGCCAGGAGAATAAGAGCGAGAAAGACAGCTATCCCTTTGCTCAAATTGAAACCATCATACATGATCTGTATTCCTTATACAAAAGGGAGGATTCCAGCCCTTTCCGGTTGCCCTTGAAAAGGGGAGAAGCCTCCCTTCCTGCTCTTCATTCCCCGTCACACTTGCATATGTCTTTTGGCCTTGCCGTGCGACGGCTTTCATATGTTGTGGCGCGGCCGTAAGGCCGCATGGGGGTTTTTTATGCAAAAAGGATCGTCCTTAGACCGTCCGGATTCCTTTTTACGCGGCCTTTGCTTTCTTCGCGGCCTTAACGCCGGCGAGCACACCTGTGACAATCAGGGCCAGCAAAAGCACAATGTCCCCGATGATGAAGCCGATCTTCCAGGGCGCCATCGTGTAGGTGTAGTTCAGGCTGTTCACCGCGTTCGAATTGCCCACCGTGTACAGGATGTTCTTCGTGGCCATGCGCAGCACCGTCATATCCTCGACGGAGCTCTTGTCGAAGTCGCTCCACTCGTTCGTCTTGGACGAGCACAGGTTCAAATCGCCGCCCGCGTAAATCATCTGGCGGGCATTCATGTATTTGCCGGTCTGGTTGTAGTCGCAGACCACGGTACCGATGAATCCCCATTCGTTCCGGAGAATACCGGTAACCAGCCGGTAATCGCCGCCGGTCCAGCGCGTGCCGATCCGGTTAAAGCTGGTCATGATGGCCGTTGCGCCCGCGTTCTTCACGATGCGCTCGAACGGCTTCA
Source organism: Lachnospiraceae bacterium (assembly GCA_017479935.1). Lineage (GTDB taxonomy): Bacteria > Bacillota > Clostridia > Lachnospirales > Lachnospiraceae > RGIG5021. The sequence goes on along the minus strand of JAFVBO010000089.1, from coordinate 39,534 downwards.
GGTACAATTCGCGAAGCGCCTGCTCCGTCACCCAGGTGCAGACACCGTTCCGGTGGGTTTCCTGCTCGTTCAGGATAAAGTGCTTCACATAGCAGTAAACCCCCTTCGACTTACACCCGGCCACCTCCGCGGAAGCGATGGTACCGGTCAGGAACGGATCTTCCGAGAAGTACTCGAAGTTTCTTCCGCCGAACGGTGAGCGGTGGATGTTGACGCCCGGCGCGTACCATCCGGAGTACGGCCTGCCGTCCACGGTGGCCGCGCCCCAAAGGGCTTCCTCGCCTACGCATTCACCCATCTCCCGAACCAGGTCAATGTTCCAGGTGGCGGACATGACCACTTCGGAGGTGTACACATTGTTGCCTTTCCAGCTGTCGTCCGTGGCGATGAAGTTGCACCAGCCTACCGGTCCGTCGGATTCCATCGTCTGGGGCTTGTTGATGCTCTCAAGGCGGTTCGTCTTAAACGCGCCTTGGTTGAACATGTTCAGCATCTCCTTGTAGGAGATCGCGTTCAGAACTTCCTCCCAGCGGGCGTCGTTGTAATCCATGGACTCCTTCCCGGTGGAAAGGTCGTACTGTATAAGCGCGCCGAATTCAAGCGAGGCGATGGCACCTTGCGTGGGCATGCCGTCTTTCGTCAGCTCGGCCAGGTTCGGGTTGTTGTGGGTCATGTCGTCGATGGCCGCGAACAGTTCCGCGTTGCCCTGCCGGTCTTCTTCCTTCGGCTCGTCCGGAAGCTTCGTGATGTCGGTTCTGGACATCAGGGAGTCCTTGATGGGCGTATCCGTGTCAAAGTTCGGATCCTCGCAGTTCGTGTAGCGGTTCTCCACGGTGTTTCCCGTCACGGGGTCGGTATCGTACCGGATATCCTCCGCGACTTTGAAGGGGATTTTCAGGGAATCCGCGCCTGCCCATGCTTCATGGGCGTTCGTGCCGATGTAAAGCGTGTAGTCGCCCTTTTCAAGCACATAGCCGGCGGATCCTGTGATGCCCTGGTAATCATAGGACGCGATGTCATACGGATCAAACGTCATGTCGACCGTCGCGGATTCACCGGGTGCCAGAAGCGGCGTTTTCGCATAGCCGCAAAGCACCACGTAAGGCTTCTCAACGCCGCCCTTCGTATAAGGCAGGGCTGCGTAAAGCTGTACCACGTCCTTGCCGCTGTAGGTGCTGCCGGTATTCGTCACCTTCACGGAAACCGTGTAGGTGTTATCTTTCGATACAGCCGCATCCTTCAGGTTCGTATTCGAGAGTTCCCATGAGAAAGTGGTATAGGACAAACCGTAGCCGAACGGGAATGCGATTTCCGTTTCGTACCAGGACGCGTTCCCGGCCGCTTTTTCCTCATACGCGCGGGTCTCGTAATAACGATATCCGACATATACGCTCTCTTCGTAGCTTGTGAAGTAATATTGCGTCTTCTTTCCGTTCTCGTCCAGATATACGCCGCCGTCCTTCACGCCGCGGTCGGAGAAGTTGTTGAATGTAGGGTTGTTTCTGAAATCATACGCCCAGGTGTCCGTCGTATGGCCGGACGGTGTCACGGTGCCGGCAAGGATTTCACCGAGCGCCATGATGCCGGTGGAGCCGGGGCCGCCGATCCAGAGGCATCCGTCGATCTTCCCGTCATACTCGTTTAAGAAACCGGTTTCCATGACATTCAGGGTATTTAACACCACGATCACGTGCCCGAATCCCGCGTTTGTTACATACGCAAGCAGGTCCTTCTCGTTCTGGTCGAGGGACAGGTAGTGATTCGCCCCGTTCGCCTCGTTCATGGGCAGGTCAAAACCTTCGCCGCCCACGCGGGAGAACACGACGATAGCTGCGTCCCTATAACCATCCAGGGAATCATACACTTTCGCCGACTCATAGGACGACTGCGGAGTCTCGCCCGTCTCAATGTAAACGGTCTTGCCGGAGTCTAAGTCGGAAGGGTTTTCCGCCCTGCCGTTTCCGGACTTCGCATTGTCCTCATAGAACGCTTTCAACGTAGGGTTGCAGGAAAAGCCCGCGGCTTCCAGCGCCTCGTACAAGGTCTTCTTCGGAAGCGTGGTGTCGCCGCCGCCGGAACCCGAGCCGCCATAGACGAGCTTCACGGAGTTCTTGCCGAAAACCGAGACGGAAGCTCCTGCTGCAAGCGGCAGCGCGCTTTCGTTCTTCAGAAGGATCGTACCCTCTTCCGACAACCTGAGCGTCAGGTCCTGCGCCTTCTGATTCGCTTCTTCCTTCGACGCGGTGGTTTTGGCAAAGTACGCGGTGCCTTCGCCTTCCGCCGCCTCATGCGCTACGTCGCCGCCCAGGAAAATGCTGATGATCTGCGAATAATTGATGGCTAATCCGTTCAGGATGAGGGCAAGTACGAGCACAATGACGCAGGCGACCGTCCAGGTTCGGAAACCTTTATCCAAAAACAATTTTTTCATATTTCATCCTCATTCGCTTTTATACGCAAACGCGTATAAAACCGCTCTTAATATCTGACGTTGGAAGTCAGCGGGAATCCTTCGCCCCATTCGACGGTCGAGTTGCTGTAAACCTTAATGCAGTCAACCATAGGCGCGGTAGCGTACATGGTGCCGCCTTCCCCGTGGATGTTGTTGGAAACAATCAGCCTGATCACATTCGCGCCTTCATTCAGGGCTACTTTCGTGGAGACCATGAAATCGGAGAACGGACGTTTCTGGTCCGAGGACGCATCCGTGACGTTGTCGATCACAAGGTCACCGTACGTGAGCGGGGTTCCGTTCACTTCCACCGTAAACTCGTCGCACTTAATGGTGATCGTGCCGCTTGCGGCAAACTCGCCGGACAGGCGGAGCACGAGGCACGCGTCCTCGACGGCTTTGTCGGAGGTGAGGTTGAATTCAAGCGTGATTCCTTCATTGTACAGCCAGCCCACATAGTGCTCGTTGCTGGCGTTCATGCTGTACACGTCGCTTTCAATGATGCCGAGGCCATCGGCGTTTCCTGAATACCCCATGCCTTTGATTTCGGAAACATCCACATGTTCCGCTTCAAACGTATAGATCGTGTACCAGCGCGCGTACAGCGTCACGCTGTTGTTTAAACGCTGGGAGCTGTCAAACACCGTCGTGCACTCTTTATCTGTGCACCAACCTGCGAAATAGTAGCCTTCCCTGGATACCTGGGCGAGCTTCGGCTTCTTGTTCTTCTGCATGACGGCCTTGTCATAAACGCCGTTGTCCGGGGCTCCTTCATAATTCCACATGTACGTGATGGCCACGTTGTCGCCCAGGTCCTCTTCCCACTTCGCAAAAAGCGTAAGCCCTTCGGAAAGCGCGGTGTCAAAATCAAATTCCGCGGTGCCTTCCGCATCCGTGAACCAGCCGCCGAACAGGAACCCTTCCCGTTCCGGTGAAGACGGTCTGGCAACGGTCTGACCGATGGCCACGGTCGCTTCCGAAGACTTGCCGCCCTCATAATTCTCGTCAAAGATAACGGTCACGTCCGTCTGGCGCCACTTTGCGTAATACGTCGCATCCTTGGCTGCCGCCCGGGAAAAGTCCGCTTCATCGGTAGCTTCTTTATCGGTAAACCAGCCTTCGAACTGATAACCGGCTCTTTCAGGATCGGCCGGCAGCAGGTCCTCCGGAGAAGTTCCGTAAGCCACTTCGACAACCTCTGCAGCCGGAGCGCCTTCGTAATTCTGGTCAAAGGTCAGTTTTACAGCAGATTCATTGTTCTGCGATGCATTGTTGGAACTGTTGTCAGTCTTACCCGGGGTCGAACTCGAGCCGCCGCAGGCGGAGAGCATCAGCGCAAACACCAGGAATACCGCAATCAGCAGGGTTGTCTTTCTGTTTTTCATTTTCGGTTTCCCCTTACTTTTTTTGTTGTTGAAATCTCCTGTTTCACAGACGGACGGGGAAATCCCCGCCCGCCTGCTTAAACTTGTGAATAATGAAATGACAGCTGTCTGATATCCTTGCGCTTGCGCCGGGGTATCGGACTTTTCTTTAATCCAGCTGCTTATTCGCCGCTGCCGGGGCCGCCGAAGCCGCCGAAGCCGCCGAAGCCGCCGGGATTGCCGCTGCCAGGATTATCCTGACCTGCGGGCTCATCGCCAGCAGGGGCCTGCTCACCGGAGCCGGGGCCTGCAGGCGCTTCTTCCGGTACGTTGCCATCCTCGTCAGCAATGACGAACTTGACGTCATAGGTGAAGTTGATGTTCGTGGTCTGCTCCTGCATACGTCCGCTTCTCTCCACCATCGTCACGGTCTGGCCGGTTACGGTGAAGGTCGTCGTGAATCTTCCGGCCTGCGCAGGCGTACCGAAGATTTCGCCGTCTTCCGCGTTCAGCTCAAGGCCTGCCGGAAGGGCGCTGCCGCTTGCTACCGCGTAGGTCCACTTGTCATACTTGTCTACGATGCTCTCATCGGGCTCGATGTAAGCCGAGAATTCTTCGCCAACCTGAAGGGCATCCGTGGGCTCATCCGTAGCGAACGCTTCTTCTACATGGAGCTTGTAGGTAGCCGTCGTCGTGATGTAGTTGCCGGAGGTCAGGCGAATGACGAACTCGTAATCGCCGGCAGCGGTAGGCTTTCCGGAAATCTTTCCACCGGAGATGGAGATACCGGCCGGAAGGGCGCCGCTTTCAAGCGTATAGGTGGCATCTTTGCCTTCGTAAGCAACGCTTGCTGTGTAATCCGCACCCTGCATGGCATCCGGGAGGTCTCCGCCGGTGTACTTGGCAAAGTTGATGCCGTTGTTGCCGATGTTGCTGTTCACTTCGACGAACAGGGCCTTCATCACAGCCACACGGAGGGCAACCCAGGACGTGTAGGAAACGACGTCATACTGGTCTTCCGCTTCCGGCGAGATGTAAACCAGGTTCTCTTCTTCGTTGTACTTGCCGGTAGGATAGAATCGTACGTTCGCCTTGTTGTGATACTGGTCGAAGCCGTTCGATGCGGACCAGTCGCACAGGAACTGGTTCAGACCGACACGGAGGGCCATATCGTCGGTGTAGAAGTCTTTCCATGCATCCGCCGCGTCGGAGATGTTGAAGCCGTCGAAGCCCCACTCATTGCCAAGCAACAGCGTGTTGAACGCGTACGCGGAGGTTGCGTGCGTGTCGCCGATGCAGTTGTAAGCGGTCATGACGCCCCAGGAACCGAATTCCTGCATGCAGATATGGAACGCAGGCAGGTACAGCTCACGGAAGGCCTGTTCGGATACATAGGTGTGGAGGCTCTGCCTCATGTTCTCGTTCTCGTTCAGCGCGAAGTGCTTCACCGTGCAGATCAGACCGGTGGACTGGCAGCCGGCCAGCATATTGCCGGCCATGTAGCCGGCCAGGAAGCCGTCTTCCGACCAGTACTCATCGTTACGTCCGGCAAACGGGGAACGATGCAGGTCAACCGCGGGTGCGTAGTACGCTTCAATGCCGTCTAAAAGGGCGGTTTCGCCGACCACAACGCCTCTCTTGTAGGAGAGCGCCTTATTCCAGGTACGGCAGGAAATGTACTGGTCAGCATAGCTTAAGTTGTGGCTGGTGTTCATTCTGGAGGAAGCATCCACATAGGAGCAGGCCTGCTTGCCGACGGTATCGATCTTACCGGTGCGGCGTCCGCCGTTGGTAATCCATTCGATCATTTCCTGATACGTCAGCTCGTTCATGAACTTGTTCCAAAGAGCAAGCTCCTCACCGCCGTTCCGGTAGTCAACGCCTACCATGTCGGGGAACCACAGCCAGTCGTCCGATGCCTGAAGCGCCGCCAGATCCGAGCTCTCCGATCTCTGCGTCCAGGAAGCGGTGTCATACTTCTCGGCAAGGTTGATTCCAAGCTGATATTCTTCCTCGCCCTTGAATTCCGCTTCGGAAACAGCCCAAGGGAACAGGGAATCGTCTTCGGATTCAATGCCGGCGGTCGCTTCTTCGCCGTAAACCAGCGTATGATAGGTCTCCCAGTTCTCCGCGTTGTAATCGGCAAACTGAGTCAGGGTGTCAAAATACTTCTCGCTTCTGATCAGCTGTTCCGCAGTCGCGACTGCCGGCCAGGTGCCCGCGAAGTCGGCGCGGGAAAGAAGCGTCATCTTGCCTTCCTCAACAAGGGTCTGGTTCGTTTCCGGATCCCAGCCAAGGGTGTTGTTGATGTCGTCTCCGGAGAAGAGGGCTTCTACGGTGGAGCCGGAGAAGTCGTCCTTGTCCAGGATGATGTCTTCCGCCAGGTCGTCCAGGGCAATCGTCATGGCTTCCTTGTCATCGTTGCCGTAATCATGGCTGTTCTTCATGACGCGGAGCTCATACTTGCCGACGCTGTCGTGAACCGGGTTGCCGGCGGTATCCGCCGCGCCGTTCTTGTCCAGCTCATAGGTGGTGGTTCCGTTGCCGTTCGCATCCAGATAGTCGAAGGACGCCATATCCTGGATGTTCATGGAGATGGTCAGGACTTCGGACTGGCCGGGTTTCAGAAGAGAGGTCTTCTCAAAGCCGACAAGCACATGCTCGGCCTTGGAAACGCCGTTCTCATAGTAAGGAGCATGCGCAAACAGTTCCACAACGTCCTTGCCGGCCACGTTGCCGATGTTCGTGACTTTCACTTTCACGACCAGCTTGCCGCCGTTTTCGTATTCATCCTGCTGCTTGCCCCAGTCGGTCAGGTCGGTGTCCACGATTTCCCAGAAGAAGTTGGTGTAGGACAGACCATAGCCGAACGGATACAGAACTTCGTGCTCATACACACAGCCGTCATAGTTGCCCAAAGCTGCTTCTGTCGCAGCGGTTTCATAGTAACGATATCCGGTGTAGATATCCTCTTCGTACTGAACCGTGTACACATAAGGAGTAATGTCGGAACCGGTCAGGGAGTGCTGCTGTCTTCTGTGATAAGGATACAGGCCGTTCTCATCCGCTTCGCCGTCACGGAACGCGGAGGTAATGGCGATGTTGGTGAACTCGTACGCTTCTTCGTCTTCCGCGGTAGGGAAGATGTTGTTCGCGTTGCCGTCGTTGAACCAGGAAGGACGGCCGGTGATGTCATACGCCCACAGGTCAACGGTTCTGCCGGAAGGGTTCGTCTCACCGCTTAAAATCTTGCCAAGCTGGTCAATGCCGGTCGAGGTTCCGGTGATGGGACCGGAAAGCAGGATCGCGTTGATCTTGTCATTCAGCTGAAGGATGCCGACTTCACTCGGGTTGCTGTTGAACAGAACCACGATGACCTTGTCGAAGTTGTCGGTAGCGTACTTGATCACTTCTTCGGTCTTATCGGAAATCTGCAGGGAAGTCTTGTAATACTCAGGTTCGCCGTCTACCAGCTTGTAAGGCAGGAACTTGTGTAAGAACGGAGTGCCGTCCTCAAAGAGGTACGGATTTCCATCCGCGTCCATGTTGTCTTCCACTTCGGTCAGGGACGCGCTGGATTTTCCTTCACCGCCGCCACCGGGGCCGGAAGACCATGCATCCTGGGATGCTTCCGACACACTGGTCATAACAACGATGGCGACATCGGTTTTCTTGTGCTGCCTCTTGTCCAGATCCGTGTATTTGGCCGGGTCATTGGTGGAAGTGGCAAAAACCTTGAAGCCCGCGCTCTCGATGCCGTCCACGATGGTCTGGGACGCATTCTGAGAGCTGGTCGGGAGAAGGCTGATCCAGTTTTCCGTGCCAAGGGGGAGCGTGCCGTCGTTCTTCAGCAGGACCTGGCCTTCCGCGCAGATCTGCTCCAGAACTTCCATAGCCAACGACTGGGCTTCTTCAGCCGTCGCCGCATTGGTGCCCCAGGTCTCGCCGGTGCAGGGAACCTGCGCAAACACGGAGATGCTGGAGGACAGCATCAGGGCGGCTGCGAGAACCAGTGCGCCGACTGCTTTCAAATGGTTGTGTCTCGGTTTCATTAACGTAACCTCCTTTTTAAATAATAAACCGGGCAGATTGCCGTGAGGGTAAAAATAAATACCCTTTTATTACAGATTTATCGGAAAAACAAGGTTCTGTCAAGGACACCGGGACGAAAGGCGTCCTTGCGTGACAAATGACAAGCAACGCATTACGTACTGGACGAAAGCGTCAACATCTCATAGCTGCTGGGCTGGCTCAAACCGCGACCTGCAGGAGAAGTTCCTGAAGACCCGCAAGCTGAACGCGGCAGCAGGCGGCAACAGCCTGTGCACCGGCGATGGCATCACCATGGCGTCGGACGCCGGCGCTGTGCTGTGCAAGACCTTTGGCTACTGCCCCTGCGAATACGGCGGCACCAACGCGAAGGCTTCCCGCCCGGCCAAGCAGGATAAGTACGATCAGAACTACTGGTTCAAGTTCGGTCTGTACGGCAACCTTCTGGTAGACGCGGAAGGCAAGCGTTTCATCAACGAAGGTTTGCTTTGCGATTACCCGATGAGCTACGGCTCCGAGCAGATCGTTCTGAACGCTCCCTGGTATGGCATTGTGGACCAGGATTATGTTGACGCCATGCAGACCCAGGGCCTGTACGAGTATACCACCGCGAAGGGTGCCACCGCTGAAAACTGGTTCATCGGCAACTACTTCAAGGGCCGTATTCTGGACAAGCTTCCCGAAGATGCCGAAGAAGGCTTGGCGGAAGGCTGGCTTGCCAAAGCGGACTCGCTGGAAGAGCTGGCGGAAGCTTTCGGTCTGAAGGACCTGCCTGAGACCGTCGCAAAGTACAACGAGTATTGCGATGCCGGCGAGGATCCTCAGTTCGGAACCTCTCCCTGGTACCTGAGCAAAATCCAGACTCCTCCTTTCTATGCTGTGCAGTGCGAGCCTTCCGCATGGAGCACGTTCGGCGGCGTCCGCACCGATGACAAACTTCGCGCTCTTGACGCCGAAAACCAGCCTCTGAAAGGCCTGTACGTAGTAGGCACCGACAACGGTTCGCTGTACTACAGCCCTTACTACGATGTGCCCGGCTACTGCTACGGCCTGTGCATCGATTCCGGTTACATCGCCGCCAACGAGGCATTTGATTATATCAACATGTAAGCCTAACCTGGCTTCGTATTCTATAACTGAGACTAGTATAAAGCCCAAAAGGGCCGGGGAACGGCATTTGCCTTCCCCGGCCCTTTTCCCATCTTTTGGTTGTCAAACCACCGCTTCCACGATCGTATATTCCTGAAAGTAAAGCTCCTGCACCCCGGGAGTTCTATGTTTATTGAAGTTATATTTAAGGTATGCCCTGCGCTTCTGCAAATAATACGTAACTGCTCAGTACCTGAGCAGTTACGAAGCCACAGGCAATGCGCTCCGCGCATTCCAAATTGCCTGTGGCTTGGCATGCCAACTCTTGTTTTACGCCGCTTGCAGCGGGGTGCAAGTGGCTGTGCTGAGTAGATACAATAATACACTGTTTACTCGGCTGTTCCCAAAAACATCCGCACATACCGGTCCGGGATACCAGCCTCCAGCAACGTCAGAATCAGCTTGCTGACATCCGAACGCTGCAGAATAGCGTCTGCGATCGATTGAAGCGATGTGCCTCCAGCCGATACGTTATAAACCGGTCCCTCTTCAAAGGAGACCGCTTCCATCTCCGTTTCTTCACGGATCTGAAGCCGTGCCGAAAGCATCGGCGCATTCTGGCCATTGACAATTTCCACACGAAGCTGGGCGCCTGTTTCATGCAATCCACCGGCGATCCTCGCCCCATAAGTGGAGAGGATGGACGTAAGGAGTGTCTTCGTGCCGGATCCCGACACGCTTTGCAAAAGCTCCGATACAAGTTCCTGTGAAAGCCGGATAAGCACCCCGCCTTCCAGCCTTCCATCAGCATTTATCCCCGCTTGTTCCAGTGTCACCGATCCCAGAGGGATACGGGTCGGGCCATAGACTTGCGCCACGGCGAGCTTTCCGGAGTACTGCCTGTCTTCCTGTTCAAGCATGCCGTTTATCGTAATATACCGGTCGTATATCATCCCGGTTTCCTGGTCATAATAGTATGAAAAGGCGTATAATGAGGCACTCACTTCCTTCGAACCACCTTCTGCCGGCAGCGCGTAAAAACTGAACAGTTCCCGCATGCCTGCCTCTGCGTAAGGCCGATAGCTCAGCCTTGTGCCAAGCGTTCTCCCGGCAGGATCCTTCCAGATTTCGTGAGACACCGTCACATCTTCCGGTTCCGGCTCCAACTCTTCAAAATGTTTTTTCCTTTCCAACGCCCACTGCTGCAAACCGGCCAGCCTGCGTATTCTCCCCGGTGCCATCGTGTCTTGTCGAAGGCGATCGATCCAGTCTATCCCGTTTCCCAGAATCTCATACAATTTCTGATCTGTCGCAATCCGGTCACACACATCCTCCAGACTATTACAGATTTCACTCGGTCCGTAAATGGCTTCAATCCGAAGTGCATCCTCTGAAATACCATTCACAGTAAGGATTTCTTTGTCGAATGAAACGGTTGATGAATGATCCAGAAAGATATCCGCGTACTGACGCGCCATCTCTTTCACAAGTTCGCCGGACGGGAAATAGCGCGGGATGTCCTGAATCGTGCGCCGCGCTTCCGCCAGAGAATAGGACAGATTGGAGATGCGACCTGCCAGGCGGGCTGTCGTGTACTCCGGCACACCGACTTGCCAGTTTTGCCAGGTCCAGTTCACATTCCCGGTGATCTCTCCCAGCTTTACTTCGTTTAAGTCAACGCTGGCCCGAACATTTTCCAAGTCTGTTCGTACGCCCAAATCCAGGCTTTTCGCCCACTTGAAATCCTGGCCGGACAACGCCGTGACAAGCGTTCCGGCGGCTTCAGCGGCTTCCAGGTGAAGCGCAAGGTTTAGTCCTTCCACCCCTACACAGTCATAGACAAACTCCAGCAGGTTTCCCGCCGTATTTCCGACTTCATCGACAAACCCGTCCACAACTGCACGATATGTACCCGGTATCTCATCCGCATCCGGCCATGCATACTCGTCTTCCTGCTCTTGTGCCGGCTCTGCCAGCTCAGCTGTTTCCTGCTCTTGTTCCAGCTCTGCCAGCTCAGCTGTTTCCTGCTCTGTCACCGGTTCAGATTCTGATCCTTCCAAGGTTCCCTGTTCAGGTTCTACCATGTCCGATATTCCCTGTTCAGACTCTGCCGCTTCCGGTGTCTCCTGTTCTGCCCCTTGCGTTTCCTGACTCTCCTCCGTCTCCTCCTGCTTCGAAGAACCATATTTTTCAAAAAAGCTCGCATTCTCTACATTCGCAGCCAGGCAGACGTTTCCGGTTATCAGGGACAGAAGGAGGACGGCGACAGAAAACGTCGACATCATGCTTTTTCTTATCTTTTCCGAAACTTTCTTTCTCATAATATTCCCTGCGGCATAAGCCTTATGCCTTTTCTTTTCTGAACACCAGCGGATAAACCCCTAATGTCACAAATCCTACAATAAAGTATCTCGCGAAGCGAACCATAAAGGCTGCCATCGTCGCTGTTTCCAGGAACTCAGAAGAGAACGGCAGCTTTAACAGCGTGTTGAGTCCTAAGTATACCGCAAAGCCACCCGCAATGCGCAGGATGCCGCGCAAGATATTGGTGGTGTTCTCAAAGCGGACAAATTTTTCTTCGAACGGCATGGCCAAAAAGAACCCGCCCATAAGGCCCAGTCCGGTAAAGTAGTCTTCTGTTCTGCAGTAAAAAAGGCCAATGGCAGAAATCAAAAACAGAACCAGGTGAAGGAGCCAGACGCGCTTGACATGGCTCTGCAGATACGTCATGACCGCAATCACCAGGATACCGAGGAGCCAACCGGTTAAGACGTCCGTCGGATAGTGAACACCGACCATAAAGCGGGACACGCCCACAAGGAGCGGCAGCACGATTGCGAGCACCCGCAGCACGATAGATTTTTTCTTCGCCGCAAGCGAGCCATACACAATCGCCGCGTTGGTGGAATGTCCGCTAGGGAACGAATACCCCTGCGCGGCAATGTCATACAGGTCCGCGTCAGGGTTCACCGGCTTTAAGCATTTGATCGTCGGGTTGTCGAAGTAGGGGCGTCTTCTGAGTACCAGGTTTTTAAACAGCGGGTTCCACACAATGCCTACCAGGATGTTGGTCCCGACATACTTTCCATACTCCTTGTCATACACCCAGTACAAAAAGCCCAAAACGGCGATCAGTACCATCTCTTCGCCCAGCATGCTCCAGACGGAGGCCACCGCCGCGCCAGCATCTCCCATCACGCTCTGAAGCCATTCCATCAAGGCAACTTCCCATTCAAAGTAAAAAGTGATTCCTTCCATTTTCCTTCTCCTTGTGAAGCAGCCATGGAAGCTGCTTAAGTACATTCTGTTAGTTTCCTTGTCTGCTTAAGTACCGTAGCTTTCTCCAAGCTGCATACGATGCAAATTCAAATCGTTCATTCTTTTATAACACAATTTTCTGACCGGTATACAACGGTTCCAGCTTATCTCCCAGGTATTTCTTCAGGATCCCGTAAGCCACCCGGCCCGTGCAGTGTCCGGCCAGGAGCTTTTCCAGCCCATCCGCCACCAGATCATCGCACACCTTTTTCAATTCTTCTTCCGAGTACGCGCTGCATTCCTGTCCATTTTTCCGGCCCATCATATGCAGGCCGCCCGCATACGCCAGAATTCGCCGCCCGGGGAAGGCTTCCTTTACTTCCTTCACAATGTTTGCCACACCGGCGTGCGAGCAGCTGTTCAGGATAATCAACCCTCGCGCTTCTTCAAACACCAGGCTGAATTCATGGGAGAAATCATCCGGCACAGCCTCTCCGTTTACCAGGCGATATAAGTGCGCGCGCGCACCGGTCTTTTCCAGACCGGGCGTGGTATGTGGAAGCGCCCAGATGCCAGACGCCAGCTCTGTCTTGCCAGCCAGCACGCGGATTTGTTTTGTAAAGTCGGTCTTCAAATCCGCCGGAATGCTGATGTCATGCATCTCCGTTTCGTTGGCGTCCGACGCGAAGTCACCGGCTGCCCCTTGTCCCATATAGAGGATTTTGTCCGGGTACCGGCGCAGGTATTCCGCAAAGCCTCCGGAATGATCCCAATGGCCGTGGGACAGAAACGCCCACTCGACATCGCCCAGGCTTTCTCCGAGCTGATCCGCGTTTTCCAGAAACGCTGTCGTGCTGCCGGAATCCAGGAGATATTTTTTCCCTTCAAATTCGATGAGGAGGCTCAGGCCATGCTCACAGGCGAGGCGGTCATCCTGCTTCGTATTTTCTATTAGGACGGTTATTTTCACTTTTATCTTCTCGCTTCCTACCTTTTCTCGCTTTTTCCCTGCCAAGGTATGTCTCACCGGCTCATAAGTGTCATAAAGGGCATACCCTATCAGCGTATATGACCGAAACGGTATGCCCTCCTTCTCATTCAAAAAGCTTCCGCGGGACTTATCCCTCTTAGCGCTTCCGTTTTCTTGCTACAAACGTGTCCGCTCTGAAAAATCTCGCTTTACGCTTCCTCTTTCATGTGCTTCTCATGCACCTGCTGCGCAATCTCTGCCACCTTTTCCTCCGTCAGCTTATACTTGAACTTAAACCAGATCAACGCGACAAACAAGCCAACAATCGGCAGCACCGACATGGTCATGCGAAGGCCCATCTTGGCGCTTTCCGCTACAGCCAGGGAAAAGTCCACGGTCTGGTCGGCTTCCGTGACGGCTGCGTCGCTTAAGTTGTTAAACTGCAGGCTCATAGCCGCGACAAACGCCGCCACGCCGGACGCCAGCTTGACAACGAACGTCTGCATGGAGAAGATGACACTTTCATCGCGGCGGTTATTCTTCAACTCGCCATAATCAACCGTGTTGGCCAGGAAGATGGTGGTCAGTACGGACAGCATGCCGTTGGCCGAAAAGATCATAAAGGCCGGGATAAACAGCAGGTATACGTTGCTCATGTTGGTGCTGGCCAAAAGAAGCAGCACGGCATAGCCGATGATCGCCATAAACAGGCTGATGTAGAAAATTTTATTGCTGGAGAACCGACGGCGAAGCATCGGATAAAACAGCATCATGGACAGGATCTGGATCGCGCCGCCGAAGGTGTTAAACAAGGTATAGGAGCCATACCAGGAGGTTCCGCCAAAGTCGTACTTGAAGAAATACAGCACCAGGTTGGAGGTGATGTAGATGGAGCAGTTGATCAGGACGATGGCAATCACCACCGCCATGGTCTGGTCGTTCTGCAGAAGCGCCTTGAACATCTGGCCGACGGAGGTCGTCTCCATGTCCGTCGTGGACTTTTCTTTTACGTTCACGCAGGTGAGCACCGTAAAGGCGATGAACAGCACGGCGATGATCACGGAGAACCAGGAGAAACCAACCCGCTCCACCTCCCGGGCGGCTGCGTCCGCGCCGAGAACGCCGCCGCCCAGCGCGTGGACGGCGATCATCGTCACGATCGTGATGATGGCCGAACCGACGCCGGCGCAGGAACGGGCCAGAGTTGTCAGGTTTTCTCTTTCTTTTCCGCCCTCGGTGAAGGCCGGGATCATGGACCAGTAAGGAATGTCCATCATGGTGTAGGTGACGCCCCACAAAATGTAGGTGACGGCCGCGTAGGCGGTGATGCCGGCGGCATCAAGAGCGGGCGGCGCGCTGAACATGAGGTACAGCACGATGGCGTTCGTGACGGTTCCGATGAGCAGCCAGGGGCGGAACTTTCCCCAGCGGGTTTTGGTTTTGGCCACGATCACGCCCATGATCGGGTCGTTAAACGCGTCAAAGACACGGGCGGCCAAGAGGATCACGCCCATCGCCGCAGCGCTGACGCCCATAACATCCTGGAAATAGTACAGGACATAGCTGGCGGACAGCATGTACACCATATCTTTTCCTACCGCCCCAAGGCCATAGGATATCTTTGATTTCCCTGATAAACTCTGTTTCTGTTCCATTGTCTTACATTTCCTCGTTTCCCCAAAAAATTTACGCAAACTCGTTCAGCCAGTCCTCCGTATACTGAAGGAACAGCATGACGCCATTAATCAGACCGTTCTCATCGATCTTAAAGTGGCAGTTATGATGATCCCAGTCCGCGCCGATCTCCGGATTGCCCACACCCACGAAGGCGAAGCACCCGGGAGCGATGTTCATGTAGGCCGACATATCCTCCGCCACCGTGATGGGCTTGAATGTTGTCACTGCGTCCTCGCCCAGAATCTTGATAACCGACTTCCTGGCCCGCTCCGAGCAGACCGGATCGTTGACGGTCGGAGCCACGATGTCGTAGTAATCCAGCTCCGCCTCGCAGCGGTACGCTTCCGCGGTGCTGACGGCGATACGGCGGATGGTGTCCTCAAAACGGGCGCGCACTTCCGGCTGGAAGGTACGGGTGGTGCCCTCTAAATAGCCGTCCTCCGCGATGATATTGCGCTGATCGCCGATCCGCACCTTGCCAATGGTAACCACGGCCGTATCGGCCGGATCCGTCTCTCGGCTGACGATGGACTGCAGGTTTAACAGGATGGCGGCGGAGGCCACGGCCGCATCGATCCCCTCGTGAGGTCTGGCGCCATGTCCGCTCTTGCCCTTTACATGGATCGTAAAAAAGCCGCAGGAGGCCATGCGGGGACCGGGATCCACAGAGATTTTTCCGACCGGAACGCCGGACCATACATGCATGCCAAAGCACCCGTCGATTCCTTCCATGACGCCGTTGTCCACCATGAGGCGTCCACCCAGGCCGTTCTCTTCCGACGGCTGAAACAGGAACTTGACCGTGCCAGGCAGTTCATCCTTGACTTTGACAAGGCATTTGATCGTGGCAAGTAAAATCGCCATGTGCGCGTCGTGGCCGCAGGCGTGCATCAGACCGGGTTTTTCAGAGGCAAACTCCACGCCGCTCTCCTCGTTGATCTCCAACGCGTCCATATCCGAGCGCAGCATCAGCGTCTTGCCCGGCTTTCCGCCCTTTAAGGTTCCCATGATACCGAGCGTATCGCCGACGCTCTCCCACGGAACGCCCATCTTGTCGAGTTCTTCTTTGATCCGTTTATTGGTTTCAAATTCCTTCATGCTGGGTTCCGGATGCCGGTGAAACTCTCGTCTCATCTCGATGAGATAATCCTGAACCTCAGCTGCCAGTTTTTTTACGTCCATTGTTTTTCTCCTTCCATCAATCAAACAATCTCCAAGGACGAGACGGGTTTTTCATCTGTCATACAATTTCTATCCTCACCATCTCTTGTGTTTTCCACAAAGAACCGTCTTATTCAAGTCATACCATTTACATTATACAATAAAGGGTTGAAAAGGCAAGCGAAACCGCTGGTACCATGGAAAAGGATGTGCTAATTTTTATAGCCGTTTCTTATTCCACGAGAGCAAACCCGCCATTATGATACTGATAATATTTGATTTCGGATGTCGATGCAAATGTGACAACAAATATCCAATCAGCGGGTGAGCAGCTATACCATGATCGATCAATTTTAACTGTTTCAAATGAAGTGACAGGGGACGGGCCTGTGTCACAAAAGCTATCCGCTTTTGTGACACAGACCCGTCCCCTGTCACTTTCGTCCCCTTCAGCTTCTCAGCTTCCATTACGGAATCATCATGATTCTTCCGCCATCGGCTACATTCGTTTCTGCCGCCTTCTGCTCCACTACCTTCACGGAGGTGATGTGCGGGTTCACGCCCTCATACCAGTACAGGTAACCGGTCAGATCCACTGTCTGGCCAACCTCCAGTGCCTTTACGGCCGCGTATACATCGGTCGTATTATCGCACAGGTAGGACTCGACAGTGAAGGTATAGGTTTCACCGTCTTTGCTTACCTTGAAGTACAGATCGTTTCCGTCGGTGCCGGAGCCGTCCCAGTTGTACAGGAACGTTTCGCCCTTTTCGCCGATCGCTTCCACGGTCATGCCCTTGAAGGAAACCTTGCGGTTCTGCTTCTTCACCAGCGCATCGGTGCCCAGGAGCGCCGTCACGTCCTCCGGTCTGGCCACATAATGGCCTTCCAGGATTTCAAAGCTGGCATCGACGATTTCCACCTCACCGGACCATTCGGACTTAAAGCCCGTCACCTTGATCTTCGTGCCAGGAAGGAGTTTCGCGTAATCTTCCTCGGAGCAGGCCATGTTATACAGGAAGTACGCGCCATCGGCATCCTGCGTGTACACGGTCGCCTTGTTGTCCCACCAGCTCTGTTTCGCCTGCACGTAAGCCTCGATCACGACCTCGTCCTCCAGCTCCGCAGCCAGATATTCGTCGTAGGTCATGGCGCCTTCGGACTTCGCATCCTTTTCCTTATGCTCCGCGACAGCGGTGATGTGCGGGTTCACACCCTCGTACCAGTAAAGGAAGCCTTCCAGGTCGACCACGTCGCCCACCTTCAGTTCCTTAACCGCTGCATATACGTCCGTCGTCTTGTCGCACAGATAGGATTCCACGGTGAAGGTATAGCTTGCACCGGCTTTACCAACCTTGAAGTACAGATCGTTTCCGTCGGTGCCGGAGCCGTCCCAGTTGTACAGGAACGTTTCGCCCTTCTCGCCGATCGCTTCCACGGTCATGCCCGTAAAGGAAACCTTCCGGTTCTGCCACTTGATGAGCGCTTCGGTTCCTAACAGATCCGTTACGTCCACGGGCTTGGCCACATAGGACACGCTTTCCTTGCCTTCTTCGGCTTCCACGATTTCGAAGCTGGCATCCACGATTTCTACCTCTCCGGACCACTCGGACTTATATCCTGTCACCTTGATCTTCGTGCCCGGAACGAGCTTCGCGTAATCTTCCTCGGAGCAGGCCATGTTGTACAGGAAGTACGCGCCATCGCCATCCTGCGTGTACACGGTCGCCTTGTTATCCCACCAGCTTTGCTTCGCCTGGACATAAGCCTCGATCACGACCTCATCTTCCAGTTCTGCCTTCATGTACTCTGCATAGGTCATGACGCCTTCAGACTTTTCGTTGATGTCTACGTGAGGAGCCACCTTTGTGATGTGGGGGTTTACTCCCTCATACCAGTAAAGGAAACCTTCCATGTCGATCACATCGCCGACCTTCAGCTCCTTAACAGCCGCATATACATCCGTCGACTTATCGCACAGGTAGGACTCCACGGTAAAGGTATAGCTTGCGCCATCTTTACTCACCTTGAAGTATAAGTCATTTCCATCTGTGCCGGAGCCATCCCAGTTGTACAGGAAGGCCTCGCCCTTTTCGCCGATCGCTTCCACGGTCATGCCCGTAAAGGAAACCAGCTGGTTCTGGAATTCCACCAGCTCATCCATTCCCAGAAGATCGGTCACATCCACAGGCTTCGCGATGTATTCGCCTTCCAGAATTTCGAAGGTGGCATCGACGATTTCCACCTCACCGGACCACTCGGACTTGTATCCCGTCACTTTGATCTTCGTGCCGGGCAGAAGCTTTGCGTAATCTTCCTCGGAGCAGGCCATGTTGTACAGGAAGTACGCGCCATCCGCATCCTGCGTGTACACGGTCGCCTTGTTGTCCCACCAGCTCTGCTTGGCCTGCACGTAAGCTTCGATCACGACCTCATCTTCCAGCTCCGCAGCCAGGTACTGCGCGTAGGTCATGACGCCTTCGGACTTTTCATCCGCGACGGCATCCTTCGCCTCTTCCTTTTCGGCCTCTGCCGTTTCCGCTTCCGCGTTAACCGCGTTTTCCTCAGCCGCCTTCGCTGCTTCCGCCGCATCTGCTGCCTTCGTCTCTTCTACGACAGCCGCTTTCTCGTCTTCTGCCGCAAGCGCCGTGCCGGATACCGCCGGGGTAAACGCGAATGCACAGCACGCCGCCATCAAAAGTGCCACTACTTTTTTCATGTTTTTTCTCCTTTACATTGAAATCTTCTTTCCTATTGTCAAGCAGCTTTCTTCTTCCTCTGCTCCCGCACAAAGTCCGTGACAACGTAGAGCAAAATGCCGATCCAAACGACGATCAGGATCCCGATCAGCGTCTTCGCCTCACCCGGAAGCTCGCCTAAGACGGCTTTCCGGTCGCTCGTCAGCTCCTCATCCTTGACCACGATTTCATCGAGGTGGTACAGGCTGGCGGTTTCCTTGTAGAGGTTTTCGACGTAGGCATCGTCCACTTCTTTCTTACGGCGGCGGGCTTTTGTGACATCCTCGATGAGGTACCCGGCCGCATCGCGCAGTGACGCGGAGCCGCTGAAGACCGGCGTCACAAAAGTGTTTGCCATGTTGTCGATGAGGAGCTTCGTCGCCGCGATCTTCACCGGATAATAGTAGCTGTTATCCTCTCCGCTTCTGGACAGATAGTCCTGGTATTCCGGGGAGTTCTGCGCCTTTAAGGTGACAGGAACATATCCTTCCGTCGTCGCGTAGGAAATCTGCACGTCGTTGGTCAGCATATACTGCAGAAAGAGCCAGGATGCCAGGACTTCCTGGTGATCGGCCTTGTTAAAGAGGCAGATCGAAGGGCCCTGGGAAATCATCTTCGGATTTTCCGGATCCACCTGCGGAACCGTCATGACGGCCGTCTCAAACTGAACCAGCTTATCCTTCGGAATGTCCACTAACGGCGCATCGCTCCCCATCCAGGTGGAGCCGGCGGTGGAATCCACCGCGAAGATGCACTGGCCGGCGTTTAAAAAGTTGGCCGGATAGCCGGTGATCGAGAAGGTGGTAAAGGATCGGGAAAACGCATGCTCGCTGATTTCATATAACACGCTTTTCGTCGTGTCGTTAAACAGCAGCACCTCGCCCCTCCCCGAGGAGTACGGGGCTTCCATCTGAGAAAGCCGCTGGATCATCATGTTGTCGGTGGACTTATACATGAACGGATACAGAATCTTCTGGCCGTTTACCAGGTAGTTGCCGTTCGCGTCCTTTTCCATGGCCGCCTCGGACACTTCCCAGACAAAATCCCAGGTGAGGACGTCCGGAAGCGTAAAGCCCAACTTCTCGACAAAGGTTTTGTTGACGTAGCAGCTCTCCGTCGAGCGCATGTACGGCACGGCGTAGTAAAAACCGGAAAAATCGCATTCGCTCAAGAATTCCGGCACCAGCTCCGCCTGCGTGGGGCCGTCAAAGCGCACCTCCGATCCGCCCAGGCCGTACTTCTCATCGGTAAACAGATCATCTAACGGCACCACCACATTCTGGCCTTCCAGATACGTCGCGATATGATCCGGATAACTGATACATACATTGGGCGTCGTATCCGTCGCCAGGTTTGTGATGACATCGTTATAAATGTCCCCGTAGTTGGTATATAACTTCAGGGTTACATGGATATTGGGATAAATCTCCTGGAACGATGCGATGGCGCCTTCATAAATCTCCACCTGCGTCTTATTCGTATCGTTTTTCGCCCAGAACGAGATCTCATACGTCCTTGTCTCATCAAATTCTTCCGGCACCTCAAACGAAGCCCGCTTGACGGAGCCGTGGCATCCGGAAAGGGTAAATAGCGCCAGCACGATGGCGAAAATCGCCAGAAGAAACGGCTTCCCGCGCCAGAATGCGCGCCGGCTTTTCTCGTATCCGATTGACCGTAAATGTTCCGTCCTTCTCATCCCTTGGTACCTCCCCGCGATACGCCTTCCATGATCTTCTTATGGAAAATCAGGAACAGGACAATCAGTGGAATGGAAATGACCACCACCGCCGCCATCATGGCCGGAATGTTTTCGCGCCCCAGGCCGTTTTCCCGCAGTTCCTGAATTCCGTTCGAGACCAGGTAATAGTTGGGATCATAGGTGATCAGGCGCGGCCACACGTAGGAATTCCAGCATTCGATCACCTTCAGGATCGTGATCGTGACGATCGTCGGCCGGCAGATCGGGATCATCACCTTAAACAGGTACTTGATGTCCGACGTTCCATCCACCTTCGCCGCGTAATACAGCTCATCCGGCACCTGGGCGAAGTTTTCGCGCAGCAGATAGATGTAAAACACCGAGGTGATGGACGGCAGGATCAGGCCCTGGAAGGTATCGCGCCAGCCGGCTTTGACGATCGTGACATAGTTGGTGATGATGACGAGTTCGTTCGGGATCATCATCAGCGCCAGAAACAGAAGAAACACCACGTCCCTGCCCGCGAATTTAATCCGGGCAAAGGCGTAAGCCGCCAACACCGTCACCATCACCATGAAGAAGGTGGTCAGGACCGTGAAAATCACGGTGTTTCCCAGGTAACGCAGAAGCGGCACCGCCGTGAACACTTCCCGGTAGTTGTCCAGCGTGGGCGACGTTGTGAAAAACTGCGGAATAAACTCCGCGTTGTATGCGCTGTAACTTTTTACGGAGGTGAGGACCATCCAGTAAAACGGAAACAGCACCATGAGGCCCCAGATCGTAAGGAGGATGTAGATGATGGCTTTCTTCCGCGCCGCCGCAGCCTCCATCCGGTTTACTTCTTTCTTTTCCATACTTAAGTGCCCTCCGTCAGATGTAGACCAGTTTCTTCCGGACCAGCATGTTGATGCAGGTGATGGTCAGGACGATGACAAACAGGATCAACGCTGCCGCCGATGCATAGGACGGATAGCCGCCGCTGTCGCTGTAAAGCATGTCGTATACATACCCCACGATGGTATTCATGCCCGCCGCGTTTAAGTTGGTTCCGAACAGGGCAACCACGTCGGAATATGCCTTAAACGCCCCGATAAAACCGGTGATAACCAGGTAGAACAGCGACGGGGAAATCATGGGCAGCGTGATCCGGGTAAAGATCCGCAGGCTCCCCGTTCCGTCCACCCGCGCGGCGTTGTAATAGTCCTGATTGACGCTCGCAAGCGAGCTTGTTAAGATCAGGATCTTGAACGGAAGCACCACCCAGACGGTATAAAAACAGAGCACGAACATCTTCGCCCAGTACGGCCCGTCGATAAAATCGATGCTTTGCAGCCCGACGGCGTTTAACAGCATGTTCACCATACCATCGGAGTACGGCGTGCTTTTAAACAGGATCATGAAGACCATGCCGATGGCCAGCGTGTTGGTGACATACGGCAGGAAGAACACCGTCTGGTACAGATCCCGGAGCTTTTGAATGGAGTTTAACCCCAGGGAAATTAACAGCGCCAGCCCCGTGGAGATGGGGACGGTGATGATGACCAGCAGGAAGGTGTTCTTCACGGCCTGGATGAAATAACTGTTATGCAGAACGTAAGAATAGTTATAAAGGCCCACCCCGTAGGAGGTCTGCGTGACAAAGTTGAACCCCTCTTCGAGGGAATAAATAAAGACATCTACCAGGGGATAGACCATGAAGACCCCCAGGAAGATCATGGCCGGCAGCAGGTATAGCCAGCCTTTGAGGCTTTGTTTTTCCATGTTTTTCTCCTCTTTGATATAAACTTAAGCGCAGGCGCTTGCGGTTCAGACTACGTATTTCGAGAACTTTTACTCTCGCAGCAGTGAAGAACCAATTGTTAACAGTCGCTTTCCTGTCTTCCGGGACTAAAGCGTAAATTCCATTCGTTCTTCACTGTTTTTATCAAAGAGGAAGACCTTGCTCGGCTTCAGCGCAAAACGCACATTCTCCGAAGCAGGATCCACCTTGCTTTCGGCGCTGATGATGGACCGGATGACCGGGCTCACACACGCCTTATGTGTGGAAACGACGCTGACATCGCGCCCCATCACCTCGACTCCGTTCATGTGGCAGATCATCGGGCCGTTTTCATCCAGCGTAAAGCCTTCCGGCCGGATGCCCACCCATACATCGCCGTCTTTGGTGCCTTTGACCGCCAGCACCTTCTGATCGTCCAGGTACAGATACCCATCCTTCACGCGGCCTTCGAACACGTTGATGGGCGGCGTCCCCAAAAACTTCGCCACGAACAGGCTCACCGGGCTGTCATAGACCTCCTGTGGCTTTCCGATCTGCCGCACAATGCCCTTCTCCATGACGACGATCATGTCCGAGATGCTCATGGCCTCTTCCTGATCGTGCGTGACAAAGATGGTGGTGATGCCGGTTTCCTTCTGGATCCGCCGGATTTCCTCGCGCGTCTGCAGACGCAGTCTGGCATCCAGGTTGGAAAGCGGCTCGTCAAGAAGTAGCACATCCGGGCGCTTGACCAGGGCTCTGGCGATAGCTACGCGCTGCTGCTGTCCGCCGGACATTTCCTTGGGCTTGCGCTCGAGCAGCATATCGATCTGGACGAGCCTGGCGGCCTCCAGCATCTTCTGCTCCATCACTTCCTTGGAAAGTTTCTTGTCTCCCTTCAGATTTTCCAGCGGGAACAGGATGTTCTGCCGCACGGTCATGTGCGGATACAGCGCGTAATTCTGGAACACCAGCCCCACGCCGCGGTTTTCCGGCGGAAGCTCCGTCACATCCGCGTCTCCGAAGAAAATCTGGCCGCTCGTGGGCTTCAAAAGCCCGCTGATCAAATTCAGAGCGGTACTCTTTCCGCAGCCGGAGGGGCCTAACAGGCCGATCAGCTTGCCGTCCGGAATCTCGAAGTTAAAGTTGTTGACTGCGATGATTTCTCCGCCTACTTTTTTATTCCGGTTCGGGAATTTTTTCGTCAGGTTCTTTAAGACAACTTTCATAATCGTTTTCTTTCCTGTGGTGGCGCCGCCTGATGTCACTGTACTATTCAGGACATAAAAGCGCCCTGCGATCTGGCGCGCTGCGCCACATCCTATGATATCATGGGCCGGCATGGATAAACGAGGGACAAGAACATTATACCCTTTTTGTTTAGAATTGCCAACAAAAAATCGAGAATAGGCTTTCCCTGTTAGCCCACTTTCTGATCAGACATACCCTGGTGCACTTTTTTACCTTTAAGGTATGCCTTCTTTCTCTCTTTTTGCTTTAAACGGCATACCCTGAAGGCCTTTTGAGCCTTTAAGGTATGCCTTTCTTCTCTTTTTTCATTTTAAAAGGCATACCCTGAAGGCCTTTTCGGCCTTTCAGGGTATGCCTATGACTTTCAAGAAACTACTGTTCTAAAAGGATTTCGTAAATGCTCAAGTGTTGAACATCTACCTGCAGATCCAGCTTACTCCGCGTAGAAGAACTCAATATTCTCGCACTTGGTCAGCGGCTCAGCCTTATACTTCTTGGTGCGCTCGTCATCGATCACGCCAGCCCAGTTCAGACCGAAGGCGAAATCGTACTTGTTGCCGGCTGCATCCTCGTACACTTCCATGTCACGAGGCAGGTCGTCCGCAGCCGCTTCGACCGCGTCCATGGAGGCGGGCTGCTGCAGAGGAAGGAGTCCCTTCGGCTCGGCAAGACCGGCCAGGACCTGAACCATCGCCTCGTTGCTGATGCTGAAGCCGCAGAGAATCACGTCCGCCAGAGGCTCAACCTCGCCCCAGCACATGGAGCCGGAACCGCTCTGGTCCATCAGGACGGCAATCTTCAACTCCGGAGCCACTTCCTTGACATACTGCAGCATGAGCAGGTCGCCGTAGTTGGCATCCTGCGCCGCCGTCTCGCCCTTGTAGGAGCGGTTCTCGATCTCTTCGCGGGTCGTGTAGCCATAGTATCCATCGGGAATCTGAACGATCGTCAGGTCGCCGGCCACGGAGGTAGCCTTCGCGTTCACGGCCGTGTACTCCGCGTACTGAATGGATGCCGGCAGCCATGCTTCCACATAGCCCTCCTCATCCTTGATGGAGGTGGAAGCGGTATGAGGAGCCTTCATGGCAACGATGGCCAGTTCGCAGGCCGCGATGTCTTCCGCAGAGGCGCGGACAACATCCGCGTCGGTGTAAACGGCCTTGCCTTCTTCATCGGTTCCGGAGGGCTCCGCCGCGCTGTCGGTCACGACGTTGTAGTACTTGGACAGCATCTCGGTATCCACGCAGGGACCCCAGGAAGCGTGCGTGGTAACGCCGCGGTTGGTCTTAGCCGCGGTGTACTTGTAAGGAACGTAGACCGTCTTCTTCTCGGCGCCTTCTTCGGCCGCCTTCACGGTTCCATCGTTCTTCAGCATGACGACGGAAGCCAGCTGGGATTCAAGGCCTTCCTGCAGAGCCTCGGCGGAGCAGCAGGCTGCGCGGGCTGCCTCGATCGAGCAGTAAGGGTTCTCAAACAGGCCGAGGCGCAGCGTCATGAGCAGGTTCTTGCAGGCGCGGTTGCGGATGAGCTCTTCGGCATCTGCTTCGCCCAGATCGTCCTTCATGATCTCCCAGGCCTTGTCCATATTGTCCAGGTTGGAGTAGCCGCCGGCCTGGCAGACGCCCAGTTCGATCGCGATGGCAAGACGTTCCTCTTCCTTGTAGTCTTCCATGCCCCAGCCGCCGCGGCCGCCATCCGGGAAGATACCCCAGTCGGTTACGATGAAACCGTCCCAGCCGCCGCTGTGCAGCAGTTTGTGCTTATACTCGGAGAAGCCGCCGCCGACGTACTCGCCCAGGGAGTAATCGTCAGAATAGGATACGGAGTAGTTGGTCATGACGCCGCCGGCTTCCTTTGTGGAGCTGTGCGTCAGAGCAAACGCGCCGTCAAAGAAGGCGATGACGTGAGCCTCGAAGCTGTTGTTCGGGAACACAGCGTACTTGCCGTTGGCGCTGTGGTCATCACGGCCGCCTTCAGCTGCACCGGCGCCGGCAAAGTGCTTCATAACGGCCACGACGGAGTCGCTGCCCCAGCCGAGGTCGTTTCCTTCTTCATCGAACGTGGACTGAAGACCGGACACATACGCTTCGGTCATATCGCGGACCAGAGCCGGATCTTCACCGAAGGTGCCGGTACCACGGTCCATAACAGGGGATGTCATCAGGTCGATCTGCGGTCCAAGGAGCATGGAGATGCCCATGGCGCGCATCTGCTTCGAATAAGCCTTTCCAACTTCAAAAGCAAGCTCCGGATCAAAGGTAGCTGCCATGGACAGGCACTCGATTAAGCCGGCCTGATCGTTCGGGTCGATCGAGACGACCGCCGGAACACCCCACTGCTGGCTCTCGCAGAGCTCCTGCAGGAGGTTGGACCACTTCGCGTGATCGACGTTCGCATCATTGCTGGCTCCGGCATAGCGGGTGACGCCGCCGCGGCCGCCGCGGGTAACGTAACTGTACACGCCGTTTTCCTTCGTGATCTTGCTGGTCGTGAAGGTTCCCCAGCCGCCGTGGGTCAGGTAAGGAACGATCTCTTCTGTGGTCATCTTTGCCGCCAGATCCTTCGCGCGCTCTTCCGCGGGCTGACGCCAGTCCTCAAACAGATCCAGAACGCCGTCACGGCTTAAATCCTTGAAGGCATAGCCGTCCACCTGGATCAGCTTCACGCCGCTGTTCTTGGAATAGCCCAGGGTGGCGCCGCCTTCGTTGACAACCTTCACCCAGCCGTCTTCCGTCTCTTCTACCGTATACTTTACCTCACCGCTTCCGAACTCTTCCGGGGTGATCGGATAGGCATCCAGCGCAGGCAGGGCCGCCTCTTCCGCGAAAACGGGAAGAACGCCGTTCGCCATGGCCATTCCGGCCGCGGTTGCGATTGCGGAAGCCTTCAGGAAGCTTCTTCTGGTCATCATTCTGCTCATACATTTCTCCTTTTCTTAACAGGTCGTTACAGGAAACCGTCCCATCCTGCAGGTCCGGTCTCCCTTGTGGCATAAGAGCAAAAGCCCATGCCCGTGACAGATAACAGTATACAGGAAAAGCAATGAGCGAATAATGCTGAATTCTTTTTGCATGTATTCCTATTTATGCTTTTTTTGCCATAAATCCTGTCAATAATTCCAAAAACCTTGAAAACAGCGGATTTTCCGCCTCTCTCTTCCAGACAAGCACGATCTGCCCCCTGGCGCTCCCGGAATTTTCAATTTCCTCCACCAGGCGAAAGGCCAGTCCATCGGCGCGCAGGGGCTCCCCCGTTCCCAGAAAACCAATGCCCTCCCCCAGCCGAACCCGGAGGAACAAATCCTCACGGTCGTCCGCCTGTCCCTCGGACTTTATCAGGACATTCATGCGCTGCAGGTACCGGTGAACCGTCTGAACCGTGACCTTCGTCTGACGTAGAAAAAGGATCCTCTCGTTGGCCAGATCCTTCAGGGAAATCATTTTTTTTCGGGCAAGGGGAGAAAATTCTCTGATCACGGAATAAATGTGCGTCTCCGAGAGCATCCGGCTCTCCAGGTCGTCTATGGTTTTTAACCCGCTCTTCCAGACGATGGCGCAGTCTATGACGCCGTTTCGAACGTCCTCCATCAGCTCCGGTGAATACTTCTGCACCAGCTGCACCGCCTCGGGAGAATACATTCGCATGAGATCCTGAATGGCGGATGTCACTGAAGCGGGCGGTCCTCCAAACGGATTATACCCGATCTTCAGCTTGTTTCCTTTTCCATTCCGCAGGCGTTCGGCGTCCTCACACAGTCTCTGATAAGAATCCACAACCTGTCTGGCATGGACCAGGCAGGTCTCTCCCGCTTCGGTCAGAACAACCCGCCTGGTGGTCCTTTTCAGAAGCTGCACGCCAAGGTCCTTTTCCAGGCTTAGGATCAGTCGCGAATAGGCAGGCTGGGTCATGTACATCTGCTCGGCAGCCTTCGTAAAGTTCAGGGTCTCCGCGACCGTTATAAAGGCCTTCAGTTTCTGAATAGTCAGGCTCATAAGATTTTCTCCCTTCAACTGTCTCTTCGCTGTATGGCTCATTTTGTTACGCGTTTGGATGCAATTGCCCGGCACTCTCGCTGAGGATAGACTTATTGATCTTACCATAAAAGGATGCGTGAAAAAAATGATTATTTTTTATCTTTTTCCCGATACAGCAAAATGACGCCCCAGTAGATCGTTCTGCAAATACCTGCACCAAATGGCTTGTCTAAATTTCCATCTTTTTGAGCCATTACGGTATGTCTTTCTTCTCTTTTTTCATCTTAATCGAGTAGGGAGGATATCAATCCGCCCTACTCGTATGCGCGGGCCGCCCGCCACCGACAGGTGGCAATAACCTTTGGGCGGCCCTGTGCATAAAAAGGCATACCCTGAAGGCCTATTTAAGCCTTTCAAGGTATGCCTATCACTTTCAAGAAACTACTGTTCTAAAAGGATTTCGTAAATGCTCAAGTGCTGAACATCTACCTGCAGATCCAGCTTACTCCGCGTAGAAGAACTCCAGGTTCTCGCACTTGGTCAGCGGCTCAGCCTTATACTTCTTGGTGCGCTCGTCATCGATCACGCCAGCCCAGTTCATACCGAAGGCGAAATCGTAAGCGTTGCCGGCCGCGTCGACATAGCATTCCATATCGCGAGGCAGATCGTCCGCAGCCGCTTCGACCGCGTCCATATCCTTCGGCATCTGGACAACCAGGAGGCCCTTCGGCTCCACAACACCGGCCATCACCTGCAGGAAGGCCTCGTCCTTTACGTTGTAACCGGACAGGATCACATCCGCCAGAGGCTCAACCTCGCCCCAGCACATGGAACCGGAACCAGTCTGGTTCATGAAGACGCAGACAGGCTTGTCGCCCGCTACTTCCTTGCAGTACTGCAGGGTTTCCAGGTGGCCGTAGTTGCCATCCTGAGCAGCGGTCTCGCCCTTGTAGGAACGGTTCTCGACTTCCTCGCGGGTGGTGTAGCCATAGTATCCATCAGGGATCTGGACAACCGTGATGTCGCCGGCAACGGACTGTGCCTTCGCGTTCACAGCGGTGTACTCTGCGTACTGGATGGAAGCCGGCAGCCATGCCTCGATGTAGCCTTCCTCATCGGTAACCGTCGTGGAGGCGGTATGAGGAGCGCTCATGGAAACCAGAACCATATCGCACTTCGCGATGTCTTCCGCAGATGCGCGGATGACATCGGCCTCGGTGTAAGCGGGCTTGTCTTCATCCATGCCGGAAGGCTCGCCAACGGAGTCGGTCACGACATTGTAGTACTTCTCAACGATTTCCAGGTTCAGGCAAGGATCCCAGGAAGCAGGCGTATTACCGGACCAGCGGTTGACCTTCTTCGCAGTGAAGCGGTAAGGAACGTAAACGGTCTTCTTCTCAGCGCCTTCTTCAGCCTTCGCAACCAGACCGTTGTTCTTCAGCATGACAACGGACTCAGCCTGGGTCTTTAAGCCGTAAGCCAGGGACTCAGCCGTGCAGCAGGTCTCTTTCGCGTAAGCGGTGGAGCAGTAAGGGTTCTCGAACAGGCCAAGACGCATGGTCATCAGGATGTTCTTGCAGGCGCGTGCTCTGACAAGTTCCAGAGCCTTCTCTTCGCCCAGATCGTCCTTGATGATCTCCCAAGCCTTCGCCAGGTTCTCCAGGTTGCCGTAACCGCCGGCCTGGCAGACACCCTTCTCGATGGAGATGGCCAGACGCTCCTGCTCGGTGTAATCTTCCATACCCCAGCCGCCGCGGCCGCCGTCCGGATAGATACCCCAGTCAGTGATGATGAAGCCGTCCCAGCCGCCCTTTTCCAGCAGAGCGTACTTGTAATCGGAGAATGCACCACCGACGTACTCGCCGAGGCTGTAGTCATCCGAATAGGAGACGGAGTAGTTGGTCATGATGCCGCCTGCTGCGCCGGTGATAGAGTGCTTCAGATTGAAAGCACCATCGAAGAACGCGATCAGGTGAGCTTCGAAGTTGTTGTTCGGGAACACGGCATACTTGCCAAGAGCGCTGTGGTCATCACGGCCGCCTTCGGCAGCGCCGGCACCTGCAAAGTGCTTCATGTCGCAGATAACGGACTGAGCACCCCAGCCGAGGTCGTTGCCTTCCTCATCAAACGTGGACTGCATACCGGAAACGAACGCTTCGGTGATATCGCGAACCAGAGCCGGATCCTCACCGTAGGTACCGGTACCACGATCCATGACAGGGCTGGTCATCAGGTCGATCTGCGGTCCAAGGAGCATGGAGATACCCATGGCACGATACTGCTTGGAGTACTGCTTACCAACTTCAAACGCCACTTCGGGATCCATCGTAGCCGCCAGGGACAGGCACTCTACGATACCGGACTGGCCGTTCGGGTCGATGGAAACGACTGCGGGGATACCATACATCTGGCTCTCGCAGAGTTCCTGCAGAAGGTTGGACCACTTCGCGTGATCGATGTTGCCGGCCTGATCGGAACCCGCATAACGGGTAACGCCGCCGCGGCCGCCGCCGGTCACGTACGTATAAACACTGTTGTCCTTCGAAATCTTGGAAGTCGTGAAGGTGCCCCAGCCGCCGTGGGTTAAGTAAGGAGCGATCTCTTCGCCGCTCATCTTGCCAGCCAGATCCTTCGCGCGCTCTTCCGCCGGCTGACGCCAGTCTTCAAACAGATCCAGCTTGCCATCGCGGTTCAGATCCTTGAACGCATAGCCATCCACCTGGATCAGCTGCACGCCGCTGTTCTTGGAATATCCAAGGGTAGCGCCGCCTTCGTTGACAACCTTTACCCATCCATCCTCAGTTTCTTCAACCTTGTATTTCACTTCGCCTTTTCCGAACTCTTCGGGAGTAATCGGATAAGCGTCTGCCGCCGGAGCTCCAGCCTCTTCCGCGAAAACGGGAAGAAGACCGTTCGCCATAGCCATTCCGGCTGCCGTTGCGATAGCAGAAGCTTTCAGGAAGCTTCTACGAGTCATAGTTCTCATAGCATTTTTCTCCTTTACATAATTCGTTTTTCTGTGCATATATTGCACATAGGCAAGGCTTATGTTACCTAACCAAATATGTATTATATCCATAAAGCACGGACTTTGCAATCTTTTTCTGTCATATTGCACAATCGTGTTACCTGTATACAATCAGACAGTTGCCTGTTTTGCGCTTTCTTCCTTTTTGCGTGACATGCATGGTGATCCGGCCTTTGGGGGCCATTCCCCATGCATTTTTCAGGCTTCCGAAGGTTGGAATGCATGGGATTCTGGCCTTTTGGACCGTTTCCCATGCATTTTTCAGGCTTCCGAAGGCTGGTATGCATGGGAATCCGGCCTTTTGGGACCGTTCCCCATGCATTTTTTAGGCTTCCGAAGGCTGGTATGCATGGGATTCTGGCCTTTTGGACCATTCCCCATGCATTTTTTAGGCTTCCGAAGGCTGGTATGCATGGAGTTCCGGACTTTTGAGGCCATTCCCCATGCATTTATGAAAATCCCGAAGGCTAGTATGCATGGGGTTCCGGACTTTTGAGGCCATTCCCCATGCATTTGTGAAATTTTCGAAAGTTGGTACGCATTGGGTTCCAGCCGCAGGTCTGTCCCCTGTCAGCTTTTGTGACAGAGGTCCGTCCCCTGTCACATATAAAGGCTTTTTCCGGCCGTACGGTCTGTCTTCCTTCTCTCTTTCCGGCAAAAAAGGCATACCCTAAGGGCCTTTTCCGGCCGGTAGGTCTGTCTTCCTTCTCTCTTTCCGGCAAAGAAGACAGACCCTAACGGCTTTTTCAGCCGGCAAGGTCTGTCTTCCTTCTCTTTTCTATCTGACAGAGGTCCGTCCCCTGGCAGCTTTTCTG
Organism: Lachnospiraceae bacterium; assembly: GCA_017479935.1. GTDB lineage: Bacteria > Bacillota > Clostridia > Lachnospirales > Lachnospiraceae > RGIG5021. Next base: position 8,251 of record JAFVBO010000089.1, on the reverse strand, counting down.
ACAAAAGAACCGTCCCCTGTCACCTTCCCTGTCAGCTTATTCCGCGGGCTTCTCAGCAGGCGCCTCCGCCGCAGGGATTTCCTCAGCTTCTTCAAAGAGCTTCACGGTTTCCACCTTGGTGATCGGCTCCTGCTTGTAGGTAGCGGTACGCTCGTCATCGATGACGCCGCTCCAGTTCAGACCGAAAGCGAAGTCATAGACGTTGCCGGCTGCATCTACGTAGCATTCCATGTCGCGAGGCACGTCTTCTAACTGAGCCTCGACGGCTTCCATGCTGGCGGGCTGCTGCATCGGCAGAAGGGCGGTGGGCTCGAGCGTTCCGGCCAGGATGCGGGCCACCTGATCAGCGCGGTTTCCGAAGCTTAAGAGGATGACATCCGCCAGCGGTTCGACTTCCGTCCAGACCATACCGCGGCCGGCGTTCATGTAAACGACAACCGGCTTATCTCCCGCTACGCCCGCGCAGTACTGCAGAAGCTCGAGCGACTTGTAAGCGGAGGACTGCTTCGCGGTCTGTCCCTTGTAGGAACGGTTTTCCTTGGTGCCGTCTTCCAAGATCTTGCCGCCTAAGGAAACCTCGCGGGCCGTGTCAGCCGTATATTCCGCATACTGTAAGGAAGCAGGCGTCCAGGTATCCTTGCCCTCTTCATTGGTGGAAACGGCAGATCCGGTGTACGGAGCGGTCATCGGAACCAGGATGAAGTCGGCCTTTGCGATGTCTTCCGCGGAAGCGCGGATGATATCATCGGCAGTCAGAACCGCCTTGCCATCGTCGTCCTTGCCGGAAGGCTCGCCGGCCGTATCGGTGATGACATTAAAGTATTTGCCCAACACTTCCACATCCATGGCTGCGCCAACGGATGCAGGGGATCTTCTGGAGGCAGCGGTGTAGACAGCCGGTACGTAAACCGTCTTCTTCTCGGCGCCTTCCTCGGCCTTCGCAACGGTACCGTCGTTCTTCAGCATGATGACAGCCTGATCGCGCGTGTACTCGCCGTATGCATTGGCATCCTCGCTCCAGATGGTCGCGACGGAGTATTCCTTGTTCAGATAAGGGTTCTCAAACAGGCCCAGCTTCATCTCGATGCGGAAGAACTGGTAGACGGAGGCGCGCAGGATATTGTCCGCCTCTTCCTGTCCGTACAGTTCCACAAGGAGATCATACGCTTCGGCGATCTCGTCCATGTTGGACTGAAGTCCCAGGTGATCGGTGCCCAGCACCCACAGACGCACGATGCGCTCGGCTGTGGTCATGTTCTCAACGCCCCAGTCAGCCATAGGTCCGGAAATGATACCCCAGTCGGTGATGGAGAAGCCGTCCCAGTTGTCCTGCAGGAGTCTGGTCATGCCTTCGTTGTAGGCGGAACTGAACTCGCCGCCGAAGGACTCGCCGTCCACTACGTTGATGGCGTACTGCATCATGGCGCCGGCAGACTCGGTCTTGCCAGGCAGGTTGAATGCGCCGTCAAAGTAGGAAATCAGATGCGCTTCGAAGTTTCCTCCCGGGAATACGGAGTAACGGCCCGGGTTTCTGTGGTCGTTGCGGCCGCCTTCAGACGCGCCGGCACCGCCAAAGTGCTTGGTTAAACAGTAAACTGAATCCTTGCCCCAGCCAAGGTCGTTGCCTTCCTCGTCATAGGTGGACTGAATACCGTCTACCAGAGCCTGGGTTAAGTCACGGGTCAGGCGGGGATCCTCACCCATGGTGCCGCTCGCGCGGTCCATCGTAGGTCCCATGAGATCGACCTGCGGCCCTAAGTACATCGAGATACCAACGGCTCTCCACTGTTTGGAGATTGCCTTGCCGATCTCATGCGCCAGCTCCACATTCATCGTGGAACCTAAGGACAGGTTGTTGATCATGCCCGAAATCTCGGACGGGTCAACCGATACGGCTGCCGGAATACCCCAAGGCAGGCTCTCGCACAGCTCCTGCAGGGAGTTGGTCCACAGAACGGCTGTCTCGGTCTGGCCGTTTCCATGGCTGGAACGGGTCACGCCGCCGCGGCCGCCGCCAAGCACGTACGGATCTTCATGATTGTAGGTTCTGCCGAAGGTAGCCCAGCCGCCGTGGCAGGTTAAGGGGCCCATCTCCGGGCCGGAAAGCTGAGACGCCAGATCCGCCGCACGGGTCTCCGCGTCATTTCTCCAGTCCTCATAACCGTCCAGCTTGCCGTCCTTGTCCAGATCCTTGAAGGCAAAGCCGTCCACCTGGATCAGCTTGATGCCGGAAGCCGGGTGATAGCCCAGCGTCGCACCGCCCTCGTTCTTGACAAGCATCCAGCCGTCCGCGGTCTTTTCTTCGGACCACTTCACCTCGCCGGAGCCCAGTTCCTGCGGCTCAATCGCTTCGAGAGTTACATAGAAAGAGGCTTCCGGATTGCCAGCCGGAGGTGTGACAAGTTCTGCTTTTTCTTCGGCTGCAGCATTCGAATTCGGAGCGATCAGAAGCTCGCCTTCCGCCATTGCCGGCACCGTCATGGAAACGGCCATGGAAGCCGCCGCCAGAATTGCCATTAACTTCTTCATGCTATTTCTCTCCCTTCTTTGTGTGGCAAGGGACAGTCCCCTGCCAGAATATTAATTAAGGCCTTTGGGAAAAAGGGACAATTCTTTCTCTTCGCTTCAGGAGGCAAAAGAATCATCCCGTTTCCCTAAGATTTTGTGACAGAGGCCCGTCCCCTGTCACACACTGCCACATTTACTCAGCGTAGAAGAACTCCAGGTTCTCGCACTTGGTCAGAGGCTCAGCCTTGTACTTCTTGGTGCGCTCGTCATCGATGACACCAGCCCAGTTGAGGCCGAACGCGAAGTCGTAGGTATTGCCGGCCGCATCCACGTAGCATTCCATATCGCGAGGCAGGTCGTCTGCCGCTGCTTCCACGGCATCCATATTCTTCGGCATCTGAGCGACCAAAAGGCCCTTCGGCTCTGCTTCGCCGGCCAGGATCTTCATAAACGCTTCATCGCTTACCTTGTAGCCGCTTAAGATAACATCCGCCAAAGGCTCTACCTCGCCCCAGCACATGGAACCGGATCCGCTCTGGTTCATCAGAACCACGACCGGCTTGTCTCCTGCCATTTCCTTGCAGAGCCGCAGCATTTCCAGATGCCCATAGTTGGCATCCTTCGCGGCGGTCTCGCCCTTGTAGGAGCGGTTTTGCACTTCCTCGCGGGTCGTATAGCCATAGTAGCCATCGGGGATCTGGACGACCTCGATGTCGCCGGCCACAGACGTAGCCTTTGCATTTACGGCCGTGTACTCTTCGTACTGGATCGACGGCGGCAGCCAGGCTTCAATGTAGCCTTCTTCATCGGTAACCGTGACGGAAGCGGTGTGAGGCGCGTTCATGGCAACCAGGATCATGTCGCACTTCGCGATGTCTTCCGCGGAGGCGCGGATGACATCCGCTTCCGTGTAAGCAGGCTTATCCTCATCCATGCCGGAGGGCTCTCCGACGGAATCGGTTACAACGTTAAAGTATTTTTCCAGCGTCTCAAGCGCGATGGAAGGGCCCCAGGAAGCCGGCGTGCTGCCGCGGCGGCTCGTTCTCTTTGCGGTAAAGCGGTAAGGAACATATACGGTCTTCTTCTCGGCACCTTCCTCGGCCTTCGCAATAAGGCCGTTGTTCTTCAGCATGACAACGGAGGCCAGCTGCGTCTTCAGACCAAACGCGCGGGACTCTTCGGTGCAGCAAACCTCTTTGGCATATGCCAGAGAGCAGTAAGGATTTTCAAACAAGCCAAGACGCATGGTCACGAGAATGTTCTTGCAGGCGCGGTCACGCATGATTTCCAGTGCCTTCTCCTCGCCCATGTCGCTCTTCATCAGCTCCCAGGCCTTTAAGGTTTCTTCTACGCGGGAGTAACCGCCGGCCTGGCACATGCCAAGCTCGTAGGTTCTGGCCAGACGCTCGGAGGGTTCCCAGCCTTCGGTGCCCCAGCTTCCGCCGCCGCCTTCATTGTAAACGCCCCAGTCGGAGATGATGTAGCCGTTCCAGCCGCCCTTCTTTAAGAGGTCGTACTTGTACTCGCTGTACGCACCGCCGAAGTACTCGCCTAAGGAATAGTCATCCGAATAGGAAACGGCATAGTTGGTCATGATGCCGCCCGCCGCGCCGGTGATACTATGCTTCAGATTGAACGCGCCATCAAAGAACGCAATCAGGTGTGCTTCAAAATTGTTGTTCGGGAATACATCGTACTTACCGGTGGCTCTGTGGTCATCGCGGCCGCCTTCGGCAGCGCCGGCACCGGCAAAGTGCTTCATATCGCAGCAGACCGACTGGGCGCCCCAGCCAAGGTCGTTGCCTTCCTCATCGAATGTAGACTGCATACCGGAGACAAAGGCTTCCGTGATATCACGAACCAGAGCCGGATCCTCACCGTAAGTGCCGGCACCACGATCCATGACAGGGGAGGTCATCAGGTCGATCTGCGGTCCAAGGAGCATGGAAATACCCATGGCGCGGTACTGCTTGGAATACTCCTTGCCGACTTCAAACGCCATCTCAGGATCCATCGTGGCTGCCAGAGACAGGCACTGCACGATGCCGGACTGCCCGTTCGGATCGATGGAGACAACCGCCGGGATACCATACATCTGCTTCTCACAGAGTTCCTGCAGGAGGTTGGACCACTTCGCGTGATCGACGTTGCTCTCGTTAGTGGAGCCCGCCTGACGGGTTACACCGCCACGGCCGCCGGCCACGACGTAGCCATACACACTGTTTTCTTCCGTGATGCGGGAGGTCGTAAAGGAGCCCCAGCCGCCATGGGTCAGATAAGGAGCGATCTCCTCGCCACTCATCTTGCCGGCCAGATCCTTCGCGCGCTCTTCGGCCGGCTGACGCCAGTCTTCATACAGATCCAGCTTGCCGTCACGGTTTAAATCCTTGAAAGCATAACCATCCACCTGGATCAGCTGCACACCGCTCTTCTTGGAATAGCCAAGCGTTGCGCCGCCCTCGTTGACAACCTTTACCCAGCCATCCTCGGTCTCTTCAACCGTATACTTTACTTCGCCTTTTCCGAACTCTTCCGGAGTGATCGGATAAGCGGTCGCATCGGGGAGCTTTACTTCCTCTGCGAATACAGGAAGAACACCACCTGCTACAGCTACACCGGCTGCCGTTGCAATTGCAGAAGCCTTCAGGAAGGTTCTGCGGGACATTGTTTTCATAGCGCATTCTCCTTTATAGTTTTCTTTGATTTGTGCATTACTTGCACACATTCGTGTGTTTTGTAACTCACTATCAGGAACAATATAGCAAAGTATTTCACAGAATACAATAAATGATTGTAAATATTTCATAAAATTTTCGTGCGTTAGCTTTTCCTTTTGGGTAATGTGCAAAAAGTTGGCGTAACGTCAGCCTTTTACACACCTGCAACACTACCCACGAAATAAAAGAGGCCTGTCCCCCGCCGTTTCCGGCAAGGAACAGGCCCCTTTTATTTCATTGTTTTTCAGAAAAGAAAGGCTGCAGACAGTCTCTCTTCCCTATTTTATTCCGCGTAGAAGAACTCCAGGTTCTCGCACTTGGTCAGCGGCTCTGCCTTGTAGGTCTTCGTGCGCTCGTCATCGATGACGCCCGCCCAGTCAAGACCGAAAGCGAAGTCGTAGGTATTGCCAGCCGCATCAACGTAGCATTCCATATCGCGAGGCAGGTCGTCTGCGGAAGCTTCTACAGCGTCCATATCCTTCGGCATCTGGCAAACCAGAAGGCCCTTCGGCTCGCACTGTCCAGCCAGAACCGTCAGAAGAGCGTCATCGCCTGCGGCATAGCCGGTCAGGATGACGTCAGCCAGAGGCTCAACCTCGCCCCAGCACATGGAACCGGAACCGTTCTGGTTCATCAGAACTACAACCGGCTTGTCACCAGCGATTTCCTTGCAGTACTCAAGGGTCTGCAGATGGCCAAGGTTAGAGGCAGCAGCGGTCTCGCCCTTGTAGGAGCGGTTTTCCACTTCCTCACGGGTGGTGTAGCCATAGTAGCCATCAGGGATCTGGATGACCTCGATGTCGCCGGCAACACTGGTAGCCTTCGCGTTCACAGCGGTGTACTCATTGTACTGGATCGACGGCGGCAGCCATGCTTCGATGTAGCCTTCTTCGTCGGTCACGGTGTTGGAGGCGGTATGCGGAGCGTTCATGGCAACCAGGATCATGTCGCACTTAGCGATGTCTTCCGCGGATGCGCGGACGATATCCTTCTCCGTGTAAACCTTCTCGCCTTCTTCCTCACCGGAGGGCTCGCCAACCGTATCTGTCACGACATTGAAGAACTTGCCGACCGTTTCCAGATCCATGCTGGGGCTCCAGGAAGCGGGCGTGTTTCCGGAAGAAGCATACGCGCTGACAACCTTCGCATTAAAGCGGTAAGGCACGTAAACCGTCTTCTTCTCGGCGCCTTCTTCAGCCTTCTTAACCAGGCCGTTGTTCTTCAGCATGACAACGGAAGCCAGTCTGGTCTTTAAGCCAAACGCGCGGGATTCTTCGGTGCAGCAAACCTGCTCCGCGTAGGAAAGCGAGCAGTAAGGGTTCTCAAACAGGCCAAGACGCAGGGTCATGAGGATGTTCTTGCAGGCGCGGTCACGCATCGTCTCAAGAGCCTTCTCCTCGCCCATGTCGCTCTTCATGAGTTCCCATGCCTTCAGGGTTTCGTCGGTGTTGCTGTAACCGCCGGCCTGGCACATACCAAGCTCGTAGGTTCTTGCCAGACGCTCGGAGGGTTCCCAACCTTCGGTACCCCAGCTTCCGCCGCCGCCTTCACCGTAGACGCCCCAGTCGGAGATGATGTAGCCATTCCAGCCGCCCTTCTTTAAGAGCTCATACTTGTACTCGCTGTAAGCGCCGCCGAAGTACTCGCCAAGGCTGTAGTCATCCGAATAGGAAACGGCATAGTTGGTCATGATGCCGCCCGCTGCGCCGGTGATGGAATGCTTCAGATTGAAAGCACCATCGAAGAACGCGATCAGGTGCGCTTCGAAGTTGTTGTTCGGGAATACATCGTACTTACCGGTAGCTCTGTGGTCATCACGGCCGCCTTCCGCAGCGCCGGCACCGGCAAAGTGCTTCATATCACAGACAACGGACTGCGCGCCCCATCCGAGGTCGTTGCCTTCCTCATCAAAGGTGGACTGCATACCGGAAACAAACGCTTCGGCGATGTCGCGGACCAGAGCCGGATCCTCACCGTAGGTGCCGTTACCACGGTCCATAACAGGGGAGGTCATCAGGTCGATCTGCGGTCCAAGGAGCATGGAGATACCCATGGCGCGGTACTGCTTGGAGTACTCTTTGCCAACTTCAAAAGCAAGCTCGGGATCCATGGAAGCTGCCAGGGACAGGCACTGCGCGATGCCGGACTGGCCGTTCGGGTCGATGGAGACGACAGCCGGAATACCATACATCTGCTTCTCGCAGAGTTCCTGCAGAAGGTTGGACCACTTCGCGTGATCAACATTGCCCTTCGTGTCGGAGCCAGCCTGACGGGTAACGCCGCCACGGCCGCCGGCCACTACGTAGCCATATACGCTGTTGTCCTCGGTGATACGGGATGTCGTGAAAGAGCCCCAGCCGCCGTGGGTCAGGTAAGGAGCGACCTCCTCGCCGCTCATCTTGCTTGCCAGATCCTTCGCGCGCTCTTCGGCCGGCTGACGCCAGTCTTCGAACAGATCCAGCTTGCCGTCACGGTTTAAATCCTTGAACGCGTAGCCGTTCACCTGGATCAGCTGCAGGCCGCTCTTCTTGGAGTAGCCAAGGGTCGCACCGCCTTCGTTGATGACTTTCACCCAGCCATCCTCGGTCTCTTCGACTTTATACTTTACTTCGCCGCTTCCGAATTCTTCGGGGGTAATCGGATAAGCGTCTAACGCGGGAAGAGCGGCTTCCTCTGCAAAGACAGGGAGGACACCGTTAGCCATAGCCATTCCGGCTGCAGTTGCGATGGCAGAAGCCTTCAGGAAGGTTCTGCGGGTCATGGTTTTCATAATAATCATTCTCCTTTCATGATTCGTTTCGCGCTTTTCGACAAAGAAAAGAACGTTACGAGGACATTATACAGGAAAAAGTTCCAATTGAAAAGGTCCATTTCCTAACTGGTAGTCCACACTTCCTAACTTACATCTTGACTGCTTCTGAGTGTGACAGGGACGGGCCTGTGGAGGTGACTGGGGACGGGCCTGTTTCACATTTTCACCGAAAATGTGACACAGACCCGTCCCCTGTCACCTCCACAAGCCCGTC
>JAFVBO010000088.1 GCA_017479935.1 Lachnospiraceae bacterium | reverse complement strand
TTATTCATTGCATGATACCTCTCGTATTCTTGGATTTTACCAACTTTGCCGGGTCAGTAATTATCCAACTTTACTTGAGGTATCATTTTTAGTCAAGGGGTTTCTTGCTACTGGTTATAGTATACAGGAAGCTGTCACCTTTTTCTTACACTTTAAACCGGTACCCCACGCCCCAGATCGTCTCAATGTACTGCGGCTTGGAAGTATTTAGCTCGATCTTTTCGCGGATTTTTTTGATGTGCACGGTTACCGTGGCGATGTCGCCGATGGATTCCATGCCCCAGATGCGGGTGAACAGTTCTTCCTTGGTGAATACGTGGTTCGGGTTCTGGGCGAGGAAGGTTAGCAGGTCAAATTCTTTCGTGGTGAACGCTTTTTCTTCCCCGTTTACGAATACGCGTCTGGCGGTCTTGTCGATCTTTAAGCCGCGGATCTCGATCACTTCGTTTTCCTGCGCGCCGGAGCCGATGAGGCGCTCGTAACGGCTTAAGTGCGCTTTTACGCGCGCTACGAGCTCGCTGGGGCTGAAGGGCTTCGTGATATAGTCGTCCGCGCCAAGGCCAAGGCCGCGGATCTTGTCGATGTCGTCTTTCTTAGCGGACACCATTAAGATGGGCGTGTTCTTTGCCTGGCGGATGCGCTTGCAGATTTCAAAGCCATCCACGCCGGGCAGCATCAGATCCAGGATAAACAGATCAAAATTCTCTTTTAAGGCTCTCTGAAGGCCCGTTTCTCCGTTCGTCTCAATCTCCACCTCAAAATCGGAGAGCTCTAAGTAATCTCTCTCGAGTTCCGCGATGGACAGTTCGTCTTCTATAATCAATATTCGGCTCATGTACGCCCCTCCTCCTTGTATTTTCGCAGGACAAAGTGAATGGTGGTCCCTTCTCCTTCCACGCTGGTGGCCCACACCTTTCCGCCGTGGTCCTCGATAATCTTCCGCACGATGGATAGGCCGATCCCGCTTCCTCCGGTGGAGGAATTCCGGGAGGCATCCGTCCGGTAGAAGCGCTCAAAGATGTTGGGCAGTTCCCGGCTTCCGATGCCGCGGCCGTTGTCCTCAATCCGGATTTCCACAAAGTCGCCGGAATCCAGGACATCCAGGTGGATAAAGGGGTTCTTCTTATCCATGTATTTGACGGAATTGCTGATGATGTTGTTGAACACTCTCCGCATCTGCTCCGCGTCCGCGATGATTAACGTGTCATCGTCCACGCGGTTTCGATAGCGGAACTCGATGTTCGCGGCCTCCAGTTCATCGCTCACCTCCGAGACACAGTCGTTTAAGTAATCCGCCAGGTTGATTTTCTGGAAGGAATACGGGATGTGGTTGGTGTCGATCTTGGAGTAGAAGGTCAGTTCCTCGATCAGCTTTTGCATGTCACAGGTTTTATTATAAATCGTTCGCAGATAACGGTCAAGTTTCTCGGGCGAAGAGGCGACGCCGTCCAAAATGCCTTCCACGTAGCCCTTGATGGCGGTGATAGGCGTCTTTAAGTCGTGCGAGATGTTGCTGATCAGCTCCTTGCTCTGCCGGTCGTATTCCAGCTTCTCCTCCGCCTGCTCCTTCAGGCGAAGCCGCATGGCTTCAAAGTCGCGCCCCAGTTCTCCGATCTCGTCGGTCTCATCCAGATCGAGCTCGTACTCCAGGTTGCCGTCCCGGATGGCCTGAGTCGCTTTTTTCAGTTCCTTGATCGGGCGCAGCATGGTGTAATAGATCCACATGGTCAGGGTAAACGCGATCAGAATCAGCATCGTCAGAACCGCGATGGCCATCTCCACGACGATTTTCCGGGCCTGCGGCAGGATCTCACCGATGGGCATCAAAAGGCAGACACGCCCGCTTTGCAGATCCTGGTAACGAAAGACCTGCTGCTTCGTGTAGCAGCGGATCTCTCCCGCAAGATAGATACCGCCGTCCGTGAAATCCACCGCCTCGCCCACATCGCGCAGCTCGCGGGTCAGCATTTCCTCGTCCTTTGCGGAAAAGCCGTTGAAAACCAGCTCGCCGTTTTTTAATATCGCCAGATACCCGCCAACCTCTTCCAGATCGCTCTCCAGATCCCTCTGGGTATCCTCGTCTAACAGCCGGTCCGGGTTATCCTCCAAAATCTGGCGTATCTCGTCCTGAACGCCGTCCGTGACCGCATCCAGCACCTGCAGGGTGTTTCCCACCCACATTTCCCAGACGTTCTCCGAGCGGTACAGTTCCCGCAGAGACTCCATCTGGTTCTTCTGCAGAATGCTAAGGCACAGCCAAATCAGAAGTATGGGGACGCTAAGCAGGGTCACGAACGTGACCATCAGTTTGATTTTCAGATTCATGTCTCTTTCCTTTTATCGGATCGCCGGATGCGCGTGGTCCGTCCGCTATCGGATCGTCAGACGGCGCATGGTCTGTCCGCCGATCTGGATAAATCCGTTTCCGCCGGCGCTGACCAGCCGCGTGATGCTTCCGGAAAGCTCGCCGCTGTACTTTAAACTTCCTTCCGCGTCAAAGATCCGGCATTCGTGCTCATTGGTAAACAGGATCATGTCGCCGGAAAAGGCCGCATCCGTGAAGGTTAAATTCACCTCCAGGGACATTTTCAGGCTTCCGCTCGCGGTATACACATCCACCTGATTGTTTCCCATCCCGGTGGCAGCCTCCGTCACGATGCCAACCAGGCCTTCCCCGTAAAAGACCTTCTTGATTTCCTTGTCGTAAAAGCGCTCCTGCGTCAGTTCCGGCGACACCTCGTTCTTCAGGGAGTAGAAGCTGACCCGGTCGTCCGCGAAGGCGACGGCACGCTTCTGCGATAAGAAGACCACGTCCGCCACGATGGAGCCGGTGTACTGCTCGAAGCCGCCGACAATACGCTGTACCATGTTTTTCCCGGATTCCGAGAAATTGTAGAAAACGACTTTGTTTAAGAGGGTTCCGGCGCTTAAGTACACATAGGAGGCAGCCAGAATGGTTCCGTCCTCGGAAAGCGCCACATCGAGGGGGTACCCGTCCCCCGAGAGAACCGTCTTGATTTCGATATCCAGCCGGCCGCCGGAGCGGTTGAAAAACTGGACGTAATTGGCGGTGGTATCCTCCAAAATCAGGGCCACCATGCCCTTTCCGGAGATCGCCGCGCGTGAGATGGGCATGGTCGTTTCCCCGCTTCCGGTGCAGCCTTCGAGGTTAAAGATATAAAAATGATTGCCCTTCTGATCCGCCAGAACCAGGAAATCCCCGTTCTGATCCGCGTACGGGTTCATCATTTCAAAGCCCTGGCTCCAGACCATCTCTCCGGCCGCGTTATAATAAGAAGCACCGTCGCGGTCAAATTTCACCACGTTATCGCCAAAGGGCAGAAAACGGGAGGTGCCGTTCTCCTTCATCTCCACCACCCAGTTTTCCCGGATCTGCGTGGCGGCCCTGCGGGACATCTGATAGTTCCAGCCGGCGGCCAGGGCGATCAGCATCAGGAGCACCGCAACCACCCAGAAGAGGGGCTGGCGGGACAGGCGAACCAGGATATGTTCCGGCTGACTGCTTGTGTGGTGATGAATTTCGTATTCGTCCTCTTCTTCCTCAATCACGAAGGGATTTCCAAACAGATTGGAGAAACTGCTTTCGCTATCGCCCGTATCCTCCTCCCCGGATTCGTCCAGAAGTTCCCCCAGGATATCTTTCTTAGGATCAGAAGATTTTTGATCCGATTTCGTAAAACTGATGATCTTCCCGCCGGAGCGGCCCGATGTGGTTCCAGAATTCTTCCCTGACATGGTCTCCTCCTTGAAAAAAACTCCTGATGCCAAGAAAGGCGGTGTCATTGCGACACCGCCTTTCCCTATCGGGGCGACAAGATTTGAACTTGCGACCTCCCGGTCCCTAACCGGACGCTCTACCAAGCTGAGCCACGCCCCGTTGGAATTGGCCGTTGGCCAATTCGCTTATGCATTATAAATCTCATTTTGAGAAAAATCAAGTACTAATTTTTATACTTACGCAAGTTTTCCCTTCGCAAGTTCCGCCACCTTGGCAAAGCCTTCTGCGTCGTTGACAGCCAGACGGGTTTTAAACACTTCCAGACAACGAAAAACATTCTCAAGCCGCATGGTTGCGGCTTTTTTGTTGTCAAAAAATACAATTTAAATTGTTGTTTGGTGTTGTTTTATAGGTTCTTTTGTGATATAATACCTGTATGAAACTATGGTTCGACAAAAAATCTCAAGATCCTAAATACTTCGTCCAGCAGGGTTTCCGCAACGGAAAGAAAACCTCTACCAGAAATGTCGCGGTTATCGGCAAGCATTCCGAACTTTTAGCCATGGGGATTGAGGATCCTCTTGCCTACGCAAAAGAGAAGGTTGCCGAATACAATGCGGCATTTAAAGAAGGAAAGGTCTCCGCTGACCTGAAGATTGACCTTACCGAAAAGGTCAAGGCATCCAATGACGTTGTTTCCGCCTCCACCCTGAAAAATATAGGTTACTACTTCCTTCAGGCCATCATCAACCAGTTGAACATTAAAAATTTCCTCCAAAAGGTCACCGCTGATAGAAAGATCTCTTTTGATCCCTATGAGGTCCTTCGTTTCCTTACTTATGCCCGGATCCTTGAACCTGACTCAAAGCTCGGCACCTATGACCATCTTGGCATGTACTATGAGTCACCCTCCTTTGACTATCAGCACATTATGCGGACGCTGGATATTCTGGAGCAAAACTTTGACGGCTATATCGCCCACCTGTTTGAAAACAGCCAGCACGTCTTAAAGAGGGACACCTCCGTTTGCTATTTCGACTGTACTAACTACTATTTCGAAACAGAAACGCAGGATCCGGATTATGTAGATGAAGTTACAGGGGAAATCATGAAAGGGCTCCGCCGATACGGACCATCCAAAGAACATCGGCCAAACCCGCTTGTAGAAATGGGCCTTTTCATGGATGCCAACGGGATCCCGCTCTCGATGTGCATTGCTCCCGGTTCGGAATCAGAGCAAAAGCTGGCAATCCCTCTCGAAAAGAAACTGAAAAAGATGCTGAATGGAAAGAAGTTCATTTACTGTGCGGATGCCGGGCTTGGCTCTCTTGATATCCGGGCATTTAACTCCATGGGCGGTTCCGCTTTCATCATTACGCAGTCGATCAAAAAGCTCTCTGAGGTGATGAAAACAGCTGTATTTAATGATCACGATTTCCGCCTCTTATCCAATGACAAGCCTGTAACCATCGACTTTATGAAGACTTTCGACCGATATGATCCGAAAAATATTCCTTTTTACAACGACAGAGCCTATAAGGTGATTGATGCGGAACATGCTTATGATGTAGGGCTTACGGAAACCGTCACTTTAGAAAACGGTAAAACGGTAAAACGTAAGTCCAAAACAGTATTACCGCAGAAACTGGTCGTGAGCTTTTCAAGAAAACTGATGGAGTATCAGCGACATATCCGCAATGGCCAGATTGAACGAGCAAAAGAACTGTTGAAGAATTTAGACCCAGACACTTACAAAAAGGGTCCTCATGATGTGACTCGTTTCATCAAAAGGACATCCAAGGGTAAAGACGGGGAAAAAGCAAATGACAGTTATATTCTGGATCAGGATAAGATTGAGGAAGAGGAAAAGTATGATGGCTGGTACGCACTTGCAACCAATCTTGACGATTCAGCCCGGGAGATTATTGCGATCAATGCCAATCGGTATAAAATCGAAGACTGTTTCCGGGTGATGAAAACCAATTTCAGTGCTCGTCCGGTCTTCCATCGTACAAGAGAGCATATCACAGCTCACTTTTTGATCTGCTATACTGCCCTGTTGGTTTTTCGGCTGCTGGAGGCAAAACTAGATAAGCATGCCAATTCTTTAAAGGAACCACAACACTACACAACGCAGAACATCATCGAAACATTAAAGAATATGAATGTCATGAACCTTCAAGACATGTATTACGCATCAACGTATGAAGGTTCGCAGGTTCTTGATGCGCTTAACGCAGTCCTGAACCTGATGCTAGATCGAAAGTACTATCTACCGAAAGATTTGAACAAGACGATCCGGTCCATTTCGTAAAAGCTACCACCGGACACATCAATGCCCATTTTCTGAGGGCTCCATCATGTACAAATAAAGTACAATATTTTTTTGAGCGAGAGCATTTCCATACAACTTTTCGGAGAATCAAAAAGAGGCCTTCATTCCGCATGAAATAACGGTTTGCAACGGTACACTTGTCAAGTACTGATTTATAACACCCCTCCCCTTCGGTAGACAATGCCAACGGGGTAGCAGAAATGATGATCTCCCAGAGGAGCCTAATGATGGACTCCCTGGGAGATTTTCTTTCTCTGAGATTG
>JAFVBO010000087.1 GCA_017479935.1 Lachnospiraceae bacterium | reverse complement strand
TCTCTCTACAGATGATGAAAACTCAACGACCAGTAAGACCTACAGCTCCCTGACGCTTTCTGTCAGCTACAACAATCAGTTAAACCCTGCCATGTTCACGTCCATGCAGCTGATGAAGGATGATACCGTCAGCTACACCTACGACAGGAAGGGAAACCTGAACACAGCGAAGAAAACGCAGGAGAATGTGTCATTTCGTCATGATAAGAAAAACCTCTTAAACCGTCTGGCTGCACATGACGGAAGTGCGTATGAGTATTTCTATGACGATCAAAATCAGCTGATTTACGCGAAAAGCGCTGAAGGGATCCGAAGCACCTATCAATACAACGAAAACGGGCAGCCTGTGTCCGTCTCCATGGAGGCAGATCCCACTTCAGCAGCTCTTACAGATGGCAGGGTGTATTATATCCGGTCTAAATGTTCCGGAAAGTATCTGCATACTGTAAGCGGCGGGACGGATGGTTCCAACGTGGTCCAGAAGATCTTTGACGGGTCAGATAACCAGAAGTGGAAGGGGGTTCCTTCTGACGACGGTTATATCCGTCTGCTTTCCCTGGCAGGAAGCGGAACGCTGGCGCTGGATATCGCGGATGGCACGGATGACGATGGAATCAATGTACAGCTTTCGGCGGCGGAGAACAGCAGGTCACAGCAACTGATGGCAAAGCCTGAGGCTGGCGGAGGCTACCTGCTGCAGACGGCCTGCACCGGAGAAAAACGCTGTGTGATGGTGGACACGGGAACGACGATGGGGCATGTACTGTCAGATGGCGCGAATGTCCTGCAGGGAGCAGCGGAAGGGACCGGGCAGGAAATAGAGGCCAGGGCAATCTGGTACTTTGAACCGGTGGCCGACAGGGTTGGTGATGAACCGGGGAATGGAAAGATTTTGCGTTTGCGGACCCGTCATAGTGGGCAGTACCTGCGTTTGGGAGCCAATAGCGCTGCGGCGGGCACTGGGCTGCAGACAGGCTGTGCCTCCATTTCCCCCGTGGAGGAATTCCTTCTTGAGGATGCTGGACTGGAAAATGGCGCGCAGTGGTATGCAATGAAGCCTGTGGATAATACATCCCTCTGTCTTGATGTGAGCAGCATCGGCAGCGATGGTTTTTATCACGTATTGCTTAAGACGCCCACATCCACGGATGCCCAGAAGTTTCGCTTTCGGAAGAGGACGGATATGTGATCGAGGCGAAAACAGGGCGCCAGCTGGATGTAAAATCCGGCAGCTATGAAGAAGGCGCAGAAGTGATCGCTACGCCGAATGCCAACGATCCGGCTTCCTTTGGCCATAACAAGGTCTTTATCCTGGAAGAAGTGAGCAGACATATCACCTCTTCTCTGGCCTATACTGCCAGCGGGAAAAACGTAGCCGTGATAACCGATGCCAGGGGGAAAGAGACCACTTATACGTATGACAGCGATAACCGCCTGCTTACCCGCGTGAATGACCCCAACAACCATACGCTGGATTTTAGCTACGACTCGGATACGGATCAGCTGACGGGCGTGGAGGCGGACATGGGAGGCGGTATTTCCCGCAGTGTAGCCTACAGCTATGATGACGCCGACCGCCTGAAAACCATTACACATAACGGCACGGTATACAGCTATGAATACGACGGCTTTGGGAACCAGACATCCGTCAAAGTGGGAAATGGCAGCCAAACCGCCAGTACGTTGGAAGCGTATGAATACTACCCGGGCAACGGCCCGTTAAAGAAAGTGACCTACGGAAACGGTGACATACAGCAGATCGGGTACGACGCGGAGGAACGCGTATCTTCCCGGAGATGGAACGGTACGGAAACCGTGCGCTATGCCTACGACGCGGACGGGAACCTGGAGGAAGAAAAGGATTTTGCGGCAAACCGTACCCGCCGGAACCGCTTCGATACCACGGGCCGTCTGGTACGCCACTTTACGGAGGCGGGCACCGGTACAGCCGGAAGCGGGGTAACCCTTCAGGCATTAGAAGTTGGTTATGATTCGATGAACCGGGTGGAAAGCCTGGTCCAGGTGGAAGATGGCCAAAAGTTAAAAACCACCTACCTGTACGGGAAGCCAGAAAACCAGCAGGTGCCGGGACTCTCTTACGGACTTCAGGCAGATGGTGTAACAAAACAGGAGCTTACTTACGACAGTCTGGGACGGCGCACCGAAGAAAAGCTTCATGTTGGCACGGGAAGCCCCCGCTGCATTCAGTATTCCTACGGTACAAGAAACAGCAGGATCAGCACCGACCCGTTCCTCATCGGAATGGACAACGGGAGTAAGAGTTACAGCTATACGTACGACAACGCCGGAAACATCACGAAGATCGTAGCAGGAAATCAAACCATCACGTATGCGTATGATGCCTGCAATCAGCTGATCCGGGAAAACAACCAGGTGCTGGGGAAGACCATCCTGTACACGTACGACCTGGGCGGCAACATGACAAGCCGGACGGAGCATGCGTATACAACCGGAACGCCCGGTGCGGCGACGAAGACGGATACCTTCACCTATGGTAACGCAGCCTGGAAGGACCAGATGACGGCCTACAACGGCACCTCCATTACCTACGATGGCAGCGGCAACCCGCTCCAGTACCGGGGAATGACGTTTACCTGGCAGAGGGGAAGACAACTCCAGTCCGTCACGAAGAACGGTGTTACCACGACCTTCCAGTACGATGCCCAGGGAAGAAGGATTTCCAAGACAACGGGCGGCATAACAACGGAGTACTTTTATAATGGCTCTGCCCTGACAGCACTTAAGAAGGGGAACGACCTTGTTCAGTTCGTGTACGATGCCAATGGAAGACCTGTGTTCATGTGCGTGAATGGGACAACAGAGTATGCGTACCTGTATAACGGCCAGGGTGATGTGACAGGGCTGGTTGACAGTGGGAATAACGTGGTGGTATCATATGAGTATGATAGCTGGGGAAAAGTGACAGACATCGATGACTATAGCGGCTGTTTTCTTAGCAATTTAAACCCAATCGGATACCGCGCTTACGTATATGACCAGGAAACTGGTTTATATTATCTGGGGAAACGGTATTATGATGCAGGCGCGGGGAGGTTTATCGGGCCCGACGCGGTGGCTGTTATAAACAGCAAAAAGCGGACCCTTTATGAGTTAAATCTGTATGCGTACTGTGATAACAACCCGGTAAAGCGAAAGGACTTGGGCGGCTTTTTCTGGGAAACTGTGTGGGATGTTTTGTCCCTTGGTGAAAGTATAGCGGTGGTGTTGGCGGATCCTTGGGATCCGATGAATTGGTTTGCTCTGTCAGGCGATATTGTTGATGTGGCTATTCCTTGCATAGGGGGCCTTGGAGAGGCGGTTAAAGCTTCCAGGATTGCGACCAAGGTAGACGATCTTGGGGATGTGATTATTATTAGAAGGGCAACGGATTTTAATGAGACATACCAAGATCTTTCTAAAAGCCTGAGTAGAGTAAATGGAATAACGTCATCAGAAAAAGCGATAGGGACAGCTATCCATACTGCATACAAGAACCTTCCGGAATTGTTGGAAGTTGGAAAGAAGAATTTCTATATTCCAAGAGCGGGATTTGCTGATTATGTGGATGGTATAGACAAAGTTCATGACATTATGAATTTATTTGAACTTAAGCCAGGCAACCCAAGACAAGTAAAGCAAGGAATTAAGCAACTGCTACGCTACAGAGAGGGGCTCTCGAAAATGGAAGATTATAGTTGGAAAACTGTAAAAATGTTCCTGGAACTGTATTGATGTAAGAACATTTTTAATAAGAGCCATAGGTGGTGTTTTCGCTAGGTTTTATAGGCTAAGAAGGAAGGTACATTATGGTGTGAAATAGGGCATTCGTATGTCGCATAGTAAATAACCGGGTTGATACGAAATATCTTGGTTGAATATAAGCGCTTGAGACGGATAGTAAATGTTTCGTATCAAGCGCTTGTATACCAATATAAATGGCGAATTATATAGAGATGGAGGTAGCAAAATTGGAAGAAACAATTGCTATGGATAGCAAAGGATTTAAGAAACTATGCAAAGATGTATTAAAAAAGTATGGATTTAAAAGAAGGAATGACAACACTTTCTATTTGACAGGAGATAAAAACATATTATGCAATGTATATCTTCAATATGGCATATACGGACCATATTACTATATCGAATGTGATTTCTATCTGATCGATCGTCACCAGAATCCTGTCAGATCAAAAGAGAATCCAGAGGGGCATTCTGATCGAATGCGTATTATGTCCAGGGGAAATAATACGTATAAAGGGGAACATTTCATGACAGATGCCATTCACTATGGAGAGTATTCTGCGGAAGAATTGACTGAGAGATTGGAAGACTATCTTAGAACCGTCGCAATACCGCCCGTGATAGAAGGTATTGATTATATGAAAAAGAAAGAAAGGGAGCGTCCAGGGGATGGTGGGGTTTATTACGGCTTGTTTCAACGTCAAAGCTTTTCGTGAAGAACTAAATCAACGCAATCAGAATTATATGTGAATTCGGAAAGTCGTTGTACAAAAAAATGCTATGACAAATTATGAAAAGCAGGCAAAAAAATCCAATTCGTCAAGAATCAGGGCATAGCAAATAGACGTATTGAACCTTAGATAGTTTCAAAAGTAGAACTACACGCTCTTATATGTTCCAATAGTCCGATTTCTTTCAACAATATATTGCGTTTTCTACAGTTCTGTGGTATCATTTATGTAGTTCTACTTAGTCCTACTTTTCAAGAGGTGATACCACGTGGCATTTATTAAAGCGCAAAAAATTGTTTATGATGATAACAATCATATTATTAGCGGTTCGGCAGCCATTGTTGACGCTGTTTATGTCAGTACAGGCAGCAAAGCCCACAGCAAACAGCAGGTTCGCGAAAGATTAGGCAAAGTATTGTACTTGAGTAGTGACCGGAAAACAGGCGTATTTCTTTCTCCAACACGCGGTTTGGTAGAATACAACGCTTCATCGGACAGTTTTTCCCCTGTTGATCCGGATGACTCGCGCATAATCAAGGAGGAGTATTATCCCCCAACAGAAATTCATACGGTTTTTGGCGATACCTATCTGATGTTGGATTTTTTGAAAAAAAGCGGTCTGCTTTCTGTTTTGCGGATCGTTTTTCCAAAAGATGAGGCTTTTGGGCGGGTAGTATGCCATGTACTTCACGGCATTCTGAAAGATGGCTCACGGATCACCTGTGACAACTTCATTCAGAAATCCTTTACTTCCTATCTATTTCAGGAAGTACCGGCGCCCACATTACATTCCGATACACGGTTTTTTACCCTTCTCGGAAATGACAGTACAAAAATGCAGTTCTTCCAAGCATTTATCTCTGCCATGCAGAAGAAGGATCCCGATTTTGGAAAAGGGTGCTATGTTGATTCGACCCCGCTTCCCAATGATATCGAGGACAACCCTTTCAATGCTTTGTGCTGCCATGGAGTATCCTCTTCGGAAGTCATGAGCCGATTGATATTGGTTCTCGATGAGAAAAGTGGTCTTCCCGTGTGGTATGACATCATCCCCGGGAATGTACTCGATATCAATACGATCATGGCAACCGTAAACGACGTTGCGGATAATCGGGGCATTGAGATCGAATCGCTTGTCCTGGATGCCGGCTATGTTTCCAAGGAGTTGATTGGAGTCTTCCACATCGGCACAGAGAAAACGATAATCGGGAGAATGCCGGCACGAAAAGGATATCCCTTCAAGACCCTTTACTGGGAAGTGAAGGATCTGATTGGGAAAGGAAAATACGCCTTTGTCCGAAAGAATCATACGTATTTTGGCTTCCGCAAAGAAATTGATCTGTTTGGCCACCAGGAATACGCCTACATATATGTTGATCAGAATAATGCTTTGAAGCGGTTTGGCGAATATCTGGTTGAGCATGAAGAGGAGTACGCATCGCTGAAAGCAAAGGACAAAGATTGGATGACGGTAAAGTACGGATATTTTGTCCTGCTTTCCAATCGAGATCTGACGCCGAAGGAGCTTCTGTCAGAATACTTTGGGAGAACAGATATTGAGGTCGTTTTTAAAACCAGCAAGGAATATCTGGATCTGCTCCCTCTTTCAAAATGGACAGATCAGACAGTACGCGGCAAAATTCTGCATGACATCATCAATACAACTGCACTGTTGCTGTTTCGAAAGAAGCTGAAACAATCAGGCCACTCATCAAGCGAAATCTTCGGAAAATGTCAGTCCTTGATGTGTTATCGGAACAGCAAAGGAATAGTAACCGTTGAGACACCAAATAAGCAGGTAAAGGAATATTACCACCTGTTCGGTTTGGATGTCCCCGCTCATGTGGATTTAAAGAACTATATAAAAACATCGTTAAAGTGTAGTTCTACTTTTGCCACTATCTAAGGTTCACTGGAAGCTTTACTTGTGATATATACGAAATGCTTTTTTGGTTTAGATGGTAACGGTGGGGTGGATAGCTTCAACATGGGCTGTAGGATTAGTAGATTTGGGGAATAAATTCAAATTCCCAAATCTGCTCAACCAGACACAGTATATGAAGGAAAGAAATAAAATGGCGGAAGCACGAAACAATGAAATGACTAATACAGCTTTTTACATTCTTGTTATGACAGAATATAAAAAGACGATAAAAAAAGAATATTACAACTGTCTCCGGGAAGGGTTAAGTGCAGAAAAGGCAAAAGAAAAGGTGCTGGGCCTGCATCCCAATGAGCTTCATCAGTCGATTAGCGGTGTTATTGTGTGGCTCGGCTTAGCCTACGCGGAAGCAATATATGGACGTCTGGATGAAGATACAAAAGCAAGAGCCTTATTATTTCTTCAAGAGGGGGAAAGGAGAGGGGTTTGGACAGAAACAGAACTGAAAGCTTCCGGAGAAGGAAGGAACATCATCGAGTGGCATCAGGAATTGCGGGGATTATTGAACCATCCGAAGAAAGAAGTTAAGGTTCCACGGAAAAGACCGCCTTACATATGTGACTGGAAAGATGGAGATGTATATGCATACAAGCTGAATGACCGTTGTGCCTATGACAGAAGTTTTGCAGGAAGATATGCACTATTTCAGAAAGTCGATGTGTTTACATATGATGATGGCGAAACGGTTCCGCTTGTATTAACTAAACTGACGAAAGATAATAATCTTCCTGTTTCTCAGGAAAAATTCAATTTGCTGGATTATGTCAGGGTGAGTACGTGTTTAAAGGATCAAAAACCTGTATATCGAAGTATTCTTTGTGGATGTAATCGAAGGAGCATTCAAAGTCATCTGGAATACATAGGGAATTTTGCAATAGGAGAATTACCGGAAGAGACAGAATTTAGAGGGGACTATAAGTATAGATATTATTTAGACGATAATCTTACAGATTCGTTGGTGCGCGATTATTGCTATTATCATTTAGCCAAGAAAGATGCCTATGAGGATTATAGAATCAACGGGAACAAAAACGCAAGAATGGGTGATGCAAAGATTTACAGATTTAGTAATACGGAAGTATGCGTCCGTTTTATGTTGGAGTATAAAAGAATAATTAAGGAAGAATACTATTATTATCTTCGACAGGGTATGAACTCAGAAAATGCAAAAGCAGAAATAGTAAAGCTGCATGAGAAAGAGATGCAGAGCGCTATAAGTGAAGCCATTGTGTGGCTAGGGCTGGCTTATGCAGAAGCAACGTATGGAAGGCTGGATGAAGAGACAACGAGAAAAGCGATCAAGGTTCTTGATGAGGGTGAATCAAAAGGATTATGGGTACAAAGCGAGTTAGAGAAGACCAGAGCGGGCAAAAAGGTTATTTCGTGGTTTCAGGAACTGAGAGAACAATTAAATACGCCACAAAAAGAAGAGAAGATTGCGAGGAAACAACTTCCATATGTCTGCGATTGGAAGCAAGGAGATGTATATGCTTTCAGGTTGGATGGCAGTTGCGATTATGATCCTGGCTATGCCGGACGTTATGCGCTGTTCCAGAAAACATACGCAATTAAATTTAAAGATGACGGAGAGACCGATCCTGTGGTTGCGGTTAAAATAACGGAACGAAAAGAAATTCCGCAGTCACAGGAGGAATTTGATGCTTTGGAATATGTAAAGGTAATGCTGGACGGCAACAGAACAGGATACAATGTTTTATTGATAGACTGTAACAAAAGAGCAATAAAAAAATATCTGGAATATGCGGGAAATTTCAAGATCGGATTATTGCCAGAAGAAGTGGACCTTGGAAAGAAGGTTAAGGCATTACGCTTAAAAAAATATGTAACAGACATATTGGTCCGCACATACGCTTTCTTCAATCTTGGGAAAGTGGATGCATATCACGATTATTATGCAAAGACAGCGCTGTATGAATTAGATAGCAACCGATATGCAAAAAAGAGATTTGAGCAGGCGAAAATCTTTGGAAAGTAGGGTTTGCTCATAGATTTGGGATTTTATCTGTGCCAGAAAAGTATAAGAGGTAGCAAAAGGGCGTTCCATTTCCTAAGGAGATGGGACGCTCTTTTGCTTTCTTTATAGATCTGTCCCCTGTCAGAAAAGCTGACAGAGAACCGTCCCCTGTCAGCTCCCGGGAGCGTTGTACATTTTCACTATTGCTTTTGAAGCCTGCTTGGGGTAAACTGACTTCGTTATTCTGGGGAATTCTAAAAATCGGATAAGCGGAACAAAAAGGTCGTTCCCTATCCGTTGTCAATGCCTACATAAAGGAGAAAATCATGCCCAATTATGATCGCTACATGAGTCCGCTCTCGGAGCGCTACGCCAGCCGCGAGATGCAGTACATTTTTTCACCGGAGAAGAAGTTCCGCACCTGGAGACGGCTGTGGATCGCCCTGGCGGAGGCCGAAAAGGAGCTGGGGCTTCCGATTACGGACGAACAGATTGAGGAACTGAAGAGCCACAAGGATGACATCAACTTCGAGGTCGCGAAGGAGCGCGAGAAGCTGGTGCGCCACGATGTCATGTCGCATGTGTACGCGTACGGCGTGCAGTGCCCGAAGGCCAAGGGCATCATCCACTTAGGGGCTACCTCCTGCTACGTGGGTGACAACACCGATATCATCCTGATGACGGAAGCGCTGCAGCTTGTGAAAAAGAAACTGGTGAACGTGCTGGCGGAACTGGCCAAGTTCGCGGAGAAGTACGCGCCGCTGCCGACGTTAGCATTTACGCATTTTCAGCCGGCCCAGCCCACGACCGTGGGAAAGCGCGCTACGCTTTGGATGCAGGAACTCCTTTTAGACCTGGAAGATCTGGAGCATGTGCTAGATACCATGAAGCTGCTTGGCTCGAAGGGCACCACTGGCACACAGGCCAGCTTTTTGGAACTCTTTGAGGGCGACCACGAAAAGTGCCGCGCGATCGACCGTAAGATCGCGGAGAAGATGGGTTTTTCCGGATGCTACCCGGTTTCCGGGCAGACTTACTCCCGCAAGGTGGACAGCCGTGTGCTTGGCGTCTTAGCCGGCATCGCCCAGAGCGCGCATAAGTTTTCGAATGATATTCGTCTCCTGCAGCACTTAAAGGAAGTGGAGGAGCCGTTCGAGAAGAACCAGATCGGATCGTCGGCGATGGCTTATAAGCGAAATCCGATGCGCTGCGAGCGCATGGCGTCTCTCGCGGACTATGTGATGGCCGATATGATGAACCCTATGCTGGTGGCGTCCACGCAGTGGTTTGAGAGAACGCTGGATGATTCCGCCAACAAGCGCCTGTCCGTTCCGGAAGGGTTCCTCGCGGTGGACGGCATCCTGGATCTGTACCTCAACGTAGTGGACGGCCTGGTGGTGTATCCGAAGGTGATCGAGAAGCACCTGATGGCGGAGCTTCCTTTCATGGCGACCGAGAACATCATGATGGACGCGGTGAAGGCCGGCGGCGACCGACAGGAGCTGCATGAGCGTATCCGCACGCTTTCCATGGAGGCCGGCAAGACCGTGAAGGTGGAGGGCAAGGACAACGATCTGTTAGACCGCATCGCGGCAGACCCGTCCTTCAACCTGTCCCGCGAGGAGCTGCAGAGCTGCATGGATCCCTCCCGCTATGTGGGTCGCTCCCCCGAGCAGGTGCGGGAGTTCCTGGACGAAATGGTCGCGCCGGTGCTCACCAAGTACCAGGATCTCTTAGGCGTCAAGGCGGAGATAAACGTTTAAAAAGCAAAGTGAGGAAGCGGCAGGCATCCGTACGAGCTGGCTCGTACGGATGCCAGAACGCTTCCGAACGCGCAACCAAATGAGCCATACAGCTACACGAAACGAAGTTGAGTGGAGCGAATGGCGAATTTGTTGCAGCGGCGCGAGAGTCCGAAGGACGAAGCGACGCGTTTGCTTTTTACAAAATGAGCAAAGTGAGGAAGCGGCAGGCATCCGAACGAGCTGGCTCGTACGGATGCCAGAACGTGTAGCCCAATGAGCCTTTTATCGGCGGAAAGGACTCCCATGGAGAATTACTCAATCCTGATCCCCTCGTATACCGTGGGCCCGGAGGCTTATCAGGAAATCCCGCGTTACGCCGGCCTGTACGGAACGAAAGCCGTCGTCATCGGCGGACAGAAGGCGATGGCGGCCGCGAAGAATAAGCTTCTTTCTGCGTTGGAGGAAAGCGGCCTTTCCATCACGGACTTTGTCCTGTACGGGAAGGACAGCACTTATGAAGCGGCGCGGGCGCTGGAAAATCTTGCGGTGGTCAAGGAAGCGGACATGATTTTTGCGGTCGGCGGCGGCAAGGCCATCGACACGGCCAAACTGGTCAGTCTGTCGATGAAAAAACCGTACTTTTCGTTTCCTACGATCGCCTCGAACTGCGCGGCGGCATCCTCCTTATCGATCGTGTATAACGAGGACGGCACATTCCGGGCCTTCGTGCATTTTCTGGAATCGGCCAGGCACGTGTTTATTGACACGGACATCATCGCCCGGGCCCCGAAGGAGTACCTGTTTGCGGGCATCGGCGATACGTACGCGAAATATTATGAGGTGAGTGTGTCCGCCCGGGGCGAGTCACTTTCGCACTATAAAGCGCTAGGTGTGCATATGAGCCGCATGTGCATGGAGACGCTGCTGGCTCATGGAGAGCAGGCCCTGAAAGATAACGCGGCCGGCAAGGCCACGTACGAACTGGAGCAGGCGGCGTTAGCCATCATCATCACCACCGGCTGGGTGTCCATGCTGGTGGCGCGGGATCACACGATGGACTACAACGGAGGCGTGGCGCACGCGCTGTTCTACAGTCTGTGCGAGCTTCCTGGGTTTGACGAGACACACATCCACGGCGTGGTGGTGGGCTTCGGGTGCCTGCTGCTTCTTCTCATCGATGGGCAGCGGGAGGAATACGAAAAGCTCCGCGCGTTTAATCAGAAGATCGGCCTGCCGACGAGCCTGAAGGATATGGGAATCACGGTCAGCGATGTGGAGAAAGTGGCGGACCGCATCACGCGGGACGAGGACTTAGAGCACTATCCGTACCGGGTGACGAAGGAGATGATCCTTCAGGCGGCGCGGGAGTTGGAGTAAAAGGGTCGGCAGCATCGACTTAAGACGGATGGCCTGGGACTGGCGTTTAATACTTACGAAATATAGATTACGAACTTGTGCCAGGCACTCCCTAATTTTACAAAGAGGACAGAAACGTTGAAGATCATCAAGGAAGCGAAAAAGAAAACCTACGAGCGGGACGGGAAGCTGTCCGCCGCCGTCTCGGAAATCATAGAGAACGTGAAACGAAACGGGGATGCGGCCTTAAAGGAGTACGCCGCCCGCTTTGACCATATGGAGATCGACACCGTGCGCGTCTCCCGCGAGACGGTGGAGGCAGCCTACAGGCAGCTGGATCAGGAGACGATCGACACGATCCGCTTTAGTGCGGGGCAGATTAAGTTCTTCGCGGAAAAGCAGCTGGAGTGTCTGAAGGATCTGGATATCGAGAGCCGCATCCCGGGACTTCGCATCGGGCACCGGATGATCCCGGTGGTGAGGTGCGGGTGCTACGTGCCCGCGGGGCGTCATCCACTGCCGTCGTCCGCGCTCATGGGCATCGTGACCGCCAAGGTGGCGGGCGTGAAGAGCGTGGCGGCCTGTTCGCCGGCGTATGCCGGGGCGGGCACCATCCATCCGGCGGTGCTGGTGGCGATGGATATTGCCGGTGCGGATGAGATTTACTGCATGGGCGGGGCACAGGCCATCGCCGCGTACGCCTACGGGACGGAGACGGTGAAGAAGACCGACCTGATCGTGGGCCCCGGAAACCGCTTTGTCACGGAGGCCAAGCGCCAGGTTTTAGGCGATGTGGGAATCGACAGCCTCGCGGGCCCGAGCGAGGTGCTGATTATCGCGGATGAGACGGCCAGGCCGGAGTTTGTGGCGATCGACCTCTTAAGCCAGGCGGAGCACGACCCGGACGCGAAGGCCGTGCTGGTGACCACCAGCGAGGCGTTGGCGAAGGAAGCGGAAGCGAAGCTTTATGAGCTGTTAAAGGATCTTCCCACGCGCGAGACGGCGGAAGTTTCCTGGGAGAATAATGGAGCTATTTACCTGGCGGAGACGATGGAAGAGGCAGTAGCGCTTTCCAACGAGATGGCGCCGGAGCACCTGGAGGTGCAGGTGAAGGATGCCGAAAACGTGGCGATGCAGTGCCTGCATTATGGTTCCATGTTTATCGGGAACTACGCCCCCGTTGCCTTTGGCGATTTTGTGTCCGGCCCGAACCATACGCTTCCGACCATGCGCACGGCGCGCTATTCCGGCGGCGTGTGGGTGGGAACCTTTATCAAGACGGCCTTCCACCAGATCGTGACCGAAGAGGGCTGCAAGGCATTGGCGCCGTATACCATGCATTTTGCGGACGTGGAGGGGCTTCCGGCGCACCGGGATTCGGTACGCGCACGGATGGAAACTCTGTAAAGTAGAAAACCGTGCTGAATAGTTACGGCATTTAGCATATTACTATGTTTGGATATATTACGATCAATCAGGCGGAACTGAAATTCCGCGAATATGACTGGTATCATTCATTCTACTGCGGGCTTTGCCGGCAGCTGAAAAAAGAGTACGGTCTGCAGGGCCAGATGACCCTCACCTACGATATGACCTTTCTGGTGATCCTCCTGACGGGGCTCTATGAGCCGGAGACGCCCGTGCGGACGGCGCGCTGCGCGCTGCACCCGGTGCGCTCGCATGAGGAGAGAACCAATGAGTTTACCGCGTACACCGCGGCCATGAACGTGCTTCTGGCGTACTATCAGTGCCTGGATGACTGGAAGGACGATAAAAACGTGCCCAAATACCTGATGTCCGCGGCGCTCAAGAACGCGTTTTTGCGGGTGTCGAAAGAGTATCCCCAGAAAGCGGAGACGATCCGGGTCTGCCTGGAGGAGATCTCGAAGTGCGAGCAGGAGCGGGATCCGGATGTGGACCGGGCCAGCGGGTACTTCGGGCGCCTCACGGCCGAGATTTTCGCCTTCAAGGAGGACCGTTGGGAGAAGGACCTGCGCGGCATGGGGTTCTTCCTGGGAAAATTCATCTACCTGATGGATGCCTACGAAGACCTCGAGAAGGATGAGAAAAGCGGGAGCTATAATCCGTTTCTTTTACGGTTAAACAAGGCCTGGACAGAAGGACCCGTGGACCGGGCTTTCTTCGACAAGGATTGCGAAGAAACGCTGAACATGATGATGGCGGAATGCTGCCGGGCCTTTGAGCGGCTGCCGGTTGTGACCGGCGCGCCGGTCATCCGGAACATTCTGTACTCGGGCATCTGGTCGCGCTTTGAGATGGTCAAGATCAAGCGGAACCAGGCGGAGAAAAAGGCTCAGGAAAAAAGTGCCAGGGGGCACAATGAGAAAAGCACCAGATAAAAGTGCAAGGAAAAGAGCGCCGTTTCTATAGGCGCAGACAGGAAAACGAACATGACTGATCCATATAAAGTTCTGGGCGTCTCCCGGGACGCATCGGAAGAAGAAATCAAAAAGGCATACCGGTCTTTAAGCCGCAAGTACCACCCGGACGCCAACGTGAACAACCCCAACAAGGATAAGGCAGAGGAGATGTTCAAGCTGGTGCAGCAGGCCTACGACCAGATCATCAAGGAGCGGGAGCAGGGGTATTCCTCCGGCTCCTACGGCGGATACGGCAGTTACGGGAGCTCTGGCTATGGCAGTTCCGGATACGGCAGCCAGAACACGGGGCGCTACGGAAGCTACGAGGGGTCGTCCGGCAGCTATGGCGGGCAGAATACGCGCGACACGTATGAGGATCCCTTCGGCTGGTTTGGCGGCTTTGGCGGTTTCGGCCGCTATGGCAGCTACGGCAATTATCAGCAGGCCGGTCAAACGGGCGGAAATGATGAGTATACCAATCACATGAACGCGGCCCGGAACTACCTGCAAAGCGGTCATTATCAGGAGGCGTGGACGGTGCTGTCCACCATCACCGAGCGCACGGCCCAGTGGTATTATTACAGCGCGCTGGCCAACAACGGGCTCGGAAACAACGCGACAGCCAGGGAGTACGCCAGCCGCGCCGCGGCGATGGAGCCGGGGAACATGCAGTATCAGCAGTTAAAGTCCCAGCTGGAGGGCGGCGGAAACTGGTACCGCGGGATGGGCGACATGTACGGCGGGCGTCCGTACAGTTCCACCGGCAACTGGTGTCTGCGCATGATTCTGCTGAACATGTTCTGTAACCTGTGCTGCTTTGGAAACGGGATTTTCTCCCGCCGCATGTACTGCTAGCTTTCGGGACGTAAGCGCCGCAGGCAGTGGCGAGAAAGCTTTTATGTGAACTTCTTTGGGAAAGCTTGATGAAGAAAGGAAAAATGATGGAAAGAACCATTATCACCGTGGTGGGCAAGGATACCGTGGGTATCATCGCCAAAATCTGCACCTATCTGGCCAACAACCAGATCAATATTCTGGACATTTCCCAGACGATCCTGTCCGGGTTCTTTAACATGATGATGATCGTGGACACCAGCCGTACCGCGAAGAAATTCTCCGAGCTGGCGGATGATCTGTCCGCGTTGGGGCAGGAGATCGGCGTGGTGGTCCGCACGCAGCGAGAGGAAATCTTCGATTCCATGCACAGAATATAATTTCCTGGGGCCTCAAGTGAAGGCAAACCGTGAATAGAAGAAATCACGGTCAAACAGCAAGAAAGGACTCTGCATGATCAACATACTGGAAGTAAACGAGACCAACCGGATGATTGAGCACGACAATCTGGACGTGCGCACCATCACGATGGGAATCAGCCTCCTGGACTGCATCTGTGACGATCTGGAGAAGCTGAAGACAAATATATATAACAAAATTTACGGATACACGAAAAACCTGGTGGCCACCGGGGAGGAAATCGCCCGGGAATATGGCATCCCGATCGTGAACAAGCGGATCTCCGTGACGCCCATCGCCCTGGTGGGCGGGAGCGCCTGCAAGAGCACGGAAGACTTTGTGGAACTGGCCAAGACCCTGGACAAGGTGGCGGCGGATGTAGGCGTCAATTTCATCGGCGGCTACAGCGCGCTGGTGTCCAAAGGCATGACGCCCGCCGAGGAGCTGCTGATCCGCTCCATTCCGCAGGCTCTTTCGCAGACAACCTATGTGTGCTCGTCGGTGAATGTGGGCTCGACCAAGACCGGCATCAACATGGACGCGGTGCGCCTGATGGGCGAGGTGGTAAAGGAAACCGCCCTTGCCACGAAGGACAAGGACTCGTTAGGGTGCGCCAAGCTGGTGGTGTTCTGCAACGCGCCGGATGACAATCCGTTTATGGCTGGCGCCTTCCACGGCGTGACCGAGGCGGATGCCATCATCAACGTGGGCGTCAGCGGCCCGGGCGTTGTAAAGCATGCCTTAGAGAGCGTGCAGGGCGAGAGCTTTGAAGTTTTGTGCGAGACCATCAAGAAGACCGCCTTTAAGATCACCCGCGTGGGACAGCTTGTGGCGCGGGAGGCGTCCAAGCGCCTTGGCGTGCCTTTTGGCATTGTGGACCTGTCACTGGCTCCCACGCCGGCCGTGGGCGATTCTGTGGCGGATATCCTGGAGCTCATCGGCCTGGAAAAGACCGGCGCGCCGGGAACGACGGCGGCGCTCGCGCTGTTAAACGACCAGGTGAAAAAAGGCGGCGTGATGGCCTCCTCCTACGTGGGCGGGCTTTCCGGCGCGTTCATTCCAGTGAGCGAGGACCAGGGCATGATTAACGCCGTGCAGGCCGGCGCCCTGACGCTGGAAAAGCTGGAAGCCATGACCTGCGTGTGCTCCGTGGGTCTGGACATGATCGCAGTTCCCGGGGATACCACCCCCGCCACGATCGCCGGCATCATCGCCGACGAAGCGGCCATCGGCATGGTGAACCAGAAGACCACGGCCGTCCGCGTGATCCCTGTCATCGGAAAAGACGTGGGCGAGATGGTGGAATTTGGCGGCCTCCTCGGCTATGCGCCCGTGATGCCGGTGAACGGTTTCTCGTGCGAAGCGTTTGTAAGCCGGAAAGGGCGGATTCCCGCGCCGATTCACAGTTTTAAAAATTAAGGACAAAAACAAGGACGGTGCCTTTTTGCAAGTCTTGCAAAAAAGCACCGTCTCTTAGTTCTCTAAACCAACCCCTTATACAGGTAATACAGATACACGCACACAGCGGAAACAATGGTCATGATGACGATCAGCACGATATCCTTCTTCGTGATGTTCAGCTTCTCCGTGCCGGTGAAGGTAAGCCCCATCCGGTTGGTAAAGGGCACCAATGCCTTGAAAAGGATGATCAGAATGAGCGACTGCAGCGGGAAGAGCGCTACGTTCTTGATCAGGCGGGGCAGGGTAAAGAGCGTGTAGCTCTTGCCAAGGACAAACATGTAGTAGTAATACATCAGGACCGGATTTAAAAGAATGTTGCATACCAATGTGACCGCAAACCGCCCTAAGATGATGCGGACCGCAGAGAGCTTCGCCCGGTAGTAGAACAGGGCGAAGAGGACGCCCCCGGCGATTTCCTCGAAAATGAAGGGGAAAAAGTAGGTTCCGCTCGGGAACAGGATGGCACCCAAGGTGTCGCTGATGGCGGAGGCGATGATGGCCACCACCGGTCCGTAGATCATGGATCCGACGGAGTTGACCAGGAACCCGAAGGTGATGTTTAAGCTAGGACCGACGGGGATAGTGAGCGCCTTGACGGCGATGCGCAGGGCCGTGAGGAGCGCCGCGATGACGAGAATCCGGGTGGATTTCATCTCCGCCGAAGCGCATTCCCAGTACTTGCGGGAAAAGGGTGTGGGGAAAAGCTGATTGGATTTTTCGGACATGAAAAAAACCTCCTTTTTTATGTCCGCCGGAACGTAAGGAGGGAGAGATCGCGAAATAATCCGAAATGCCCGTAAGGCTCCTTATGCAACAGCGGGATGCGGGAAGACAACCGCAGCGCGGGGCCCGCTTGTTTCCTGTGATTTTCCGCACAGAAGAAAGCAATGTGAACCCGCCCTTTCGTCCGCCTGTCAACTCCCCGTATCCGGCGGCACTTAACGCTGTTTTCCCTACTCTGTTGATGAAAGAACTGTGCCCCAATTGCAAAAAAGCATCTGGCTCCAGTTCCTTGAAAAGAACGAACCGGCCCGTTTGCCGGAAGGTCCCTTCGCGATTATCATACTCTATTTGCGTGGGGTTGTCCAGAGTCATCCGTAAATTGTGTGAAGGGGATGGGTGACAGGGGACGGGCCTGTGTCACATTTTCTGACGTAAAAACCATCTCTTGTCAGAAAATGTGACACAGACCCGTCCCCTGTCACCCCCCTGTCACACCGAAAAATGTGACACAGGCCCGTCCCCTGTCACACCCTGTCACACCGTTGACGAGACAAGGGCTTTGTGTTATGCTTGACGCGATTAAAACTGGAGGCGGGGAGAAGGACTATCCCGGAGTGAAAAGATGAACGAAACGCTACGAGGAGAAGAGAAAATTCGGAAAGAAGCGGGCAGGCATGACTACCACCCGGACCGGGAAGGCTATATCGGCGTGTTTGATTCCGGCCTGGGCGGGATCAGTGTCCTGCGGGAGATGGTGAAGGCCATGCCGCAGGAAAATTTCCTGTACTACGGGGATTCCCTTCACGCGCCCTATGGAACGAAAACTTTGGAGGAAGTCCGAAAGCTGACCTATCAGAGCTTTTATCACATGCTGGACGCGGGCGCGAAGGCGGTGGCAATCGCCTGCAATACGGCGACCAGCGCGGCGGTGCGGAGCCTCCGGGAGGATTTTCCTTCGGTTCCGATCATCGGCATCGAACCTGCGTTAAAACCGGCGGCGGAAGAAAACCCCGGAGGCCTGGTGGTGGTGATGGCGACGCCCATGACGCTCAAGGAAGAAAAGTTCCATCTGCTGAAAGACCGCTTTGGCGCGGGAGCCGAGGTGCTCCCCCTTCCCTGTCCGGGGCTGATGGAGTTTGTGGAAAGAGGCGTCCTTTCCGGGGAGGAGCTGGAAAGCTATCTGAAAGAAAAATTCGAGCCCCTTGGCGGGAGAAAACCGGATGCGGTGGTGCTTGGCTGCACGCATTATCCGTTTATACGGAAAACCCTGGAAGGCCTTCTGGGACCGGATGTGAAGATTTATGATGGCGGCGCGGGCTGCGCGCGGGAGATGAAGCGCCGGCTTTGCGAGGCGGGGCTGGAAAATGAGCAGCAGAAAGCGGGAAGCGTGGCGTTTCAGAACAGCCGCGATACGGAGGAAGAAGACCGCCTGGCGCGGTATCTGTTCTCCCTGCCGTTTTAAGCTGCGGCGCATGCCTTGCGGCCCTAAAAAAAGCGGAGAAGCTTCCTTAATGTTGCAAAGCATTGACCGAAAAAATGCGAAGAGTTTGCTTCGATACAAAGCTTTTGCTTGAAAAATGCGAAAAAAGGGTGTACAGTAGCGAAGTAATGTGTGCTTTATAAGAAAAATCGCGGGGACGCGTGCGCGTTCCCTGTTATGATTCGCCGGAAAGGGATCGGTTTTAGAAACTTTGCGCTATGCAAGGCCCCGTCCCTTAACCGGGCAGCATAAAAAAATCTGGGGAGGAAAAAAATGGCTATTCTTGTAACCGGTGGAGCCGGCTATATCGGAAGTCACACTTGTGTGGAACTCTTGGATCAGGGCTATGAGGTTGTCGTGGTGGACAATCTTGCCAACTCCTGCAAAGAGTCCTTAAACCGGGTGGAGAAGATCACGGGAAAATCCGTGAAGTTTTATGAACTGGATCTTCTTGACCGCGAGGGATTACAGTCTGTTTTTCAGAAGGAATCCATCGACGCGGTCATTCATTTTGCCGGTCTGAAGGCGGTGGGCGAATCGGTCGCCAAACCGCTCGAGTACTATCACAACAACCTGGTCGGAACCATCAACCTCTTGGAGGCGATGCGGGAAGCGGATGTGAAGCAGCTGGTGTTCTCCTCCTCCGCAACCGTGTACGGGCTTCCGAAGACGGTGCCGATCCGCGAGGATTTCCCCCGCTCGGCCACGAACCCCTACGGGCGCACCAAGCTGATGATCGAGGATATCCTGATGGATCTGACGAAGGAGCTGCCGGACTGGCGCATCGTTCTTCTTCGGTACTTTAACCCCATCGGCGCCCACAAAAGCGGCCTGATCGGCGAGGATCCGAAGGGCATCCCGAACAACCTGATGCCGTACATTACGCAGGTGGCCACCGGCCGCCGCGCAGAGCTGGGCGTGTTCGGAAATGACTATGACACCCACGATGGCACGGGCGTGCGCGATTACATCCACGTGGTGGACCTGGCCAAGGGCCATGTGAAGACGCTGGAGAAGATCAAAGACGGCGAGGGCGGCGTGTACATCTACAATCTGGGTACCGGAAACGGCTACAGCGTGCTGGACGTGGTGAAGGCGTTTGAGAAGGCCAGCGGCGTCACCATCCCGTACTCCATCAAGCCCAGAAGACCTGGCGACATCGCCACCTGCTACGCGGATCCCACGAAGGCAAAGGAAGAACTTGGCTGGGTTGCCGAGAAGAACCTGTTTGACATGTGCGAGGATTCCTGGCGCTGGCAGAAGAACAACCCCAACGGGTACGGTGAGCAGTAAGATCCCATAAAAGGGCAGGTGCATCGCCGGGAACATGACCCCAAGGGTGCACAAATATAAAAGCAGACATAGATAAAGAGAGGGTATTACATCATGAGTCTGGAGAAAATGAACAAGTACCGCGAAGAGCGGGGAACACGCAAGGAACGGATCCGCAAGGAAAAGCAGAAGAAGCAGATGAAGAAGGTCTTAGGCTGGGTGATCGGCGCGGCGATCTGCATTGCCATCATCGCGGCAGTGGTTGTGACCATTCAGGGTGAGAGAGCTGCGAGACTGGCTGCCATCCCGGATTACACGGAGCAGACCGGCAAAATGATTGACGATCTGGCCGGCGTTTTAACCACCGAGCCTGCTTCTGAGGCCGAGACCGAGGCTGTGGGTGAAACTGCGGCGGAGACCGAGGCTGCGGCCGAGACCGAAGCTGTAGCAGAAACCGAAGCTGTAGCAGAAACCGAAGCTGCGACTGAGACGACAGCCGCTGCCGAGACCGAAGCTGCAACTGAAGCTGCCACGGAGAGCGAATCCACCGCAGCAACCGAGACTACCGCAGCAAAATAAAAAACAGAAAACTTACAGACGGCGTTGGTGAAAACAAAGTAATTTCTCGCAACGGTGACAGGAAAAGTCAATTGTATCGGTTCAGAATCTGAACCGATACCTGATTTTTAGGGGATGAGGGAAATGGAAGTCAACGAGAAGGAAGAAGTGCTTGTCATTGGCCACAAGAACCCGGACACGGATTCGATCTGCTCGGCCATTGCCTACGCAGCGCTGAAGGAAAAGATAACGGGGGAACCGTACGTCCCCTGCCGGGCCGGGTACATCAACCCGGAGACGGAGTTTGTGCTGGAGTATTTTCATCAACCGACCCCCCGGTTGATGAACAGTGTTAAAACGCAGGTTTCCGATATCAAGCTCAGAAAAGGGCGCGGGGTGTCGGGGGATCTTTCCCTGAAGGAAGCCTGGAAGATGATGGCGGAGGAAGGGCGCGTGACGCTGGCCGTCGTGGACGATGACCGGAAGATCGAAGGCCTGATCACCATCGGAGATATTGCGAACTCGTACATGAACGTGTACGGGAATGACGTTTTGTCGGTGGCGAAGACGCCATACGCCAACATTGTGAACGCCCTCGAGGGCGTGATGGTGGTGGGCGACATAAACGCCTGTTTTGAAAAGGGGAAGGTTTTGGTGGCAGCTGCCAACCTGGACCTTTTGGAAGACTTTATCGAGGAAAACGACATCGTGCTGGTGGGCAACCGGTACGACTGTCAGCTGTGCGCCCTGGATATGCACTGCGGATGCCTGGTGCTGTGCGCCGGCGCGCCGCTGTCCCAGACAATCCGGCATATGGCGGAGTTAAACCACTGCGCCATCATCCAGACCCATCTGGACACGTACACGGCCACCCGTTTCATCCACCAGAGCATGCCGATTCGCTTTATGATGACGCAAAATGTTCTGTGCTTCCACATGGACGACGATGCCGACAAGGTTAAGGACGTGATGTCCACCAAGCGTCACCGGTACTTCCCTGTGCTGGACGCAGAGGACCGGTACTACGGCCTGATCTCCCGCCGGGATTTCCTCGGCATGAAGGGGAAAAAGTTGATCCTGGTGGATCACAACGAAAAGACGCAGGCGGTGGACGGCGTGGAGACCGCGGATATCCTGGAGATTCTGGACCATCACCGCATCGGAAATCTGGAGACGGAGAGCCCGGTGTATTTCCGCAATCAGCCGCTTGGCTGCACGGCCTCCATCGTGTATCAGATTTATCAGGAAAAGGATGTGCCGGTGGAGCCTGCCATCGCAGGGCTTTTGTTAGCCGCCATTATTTCCGATACGCTGCTGTTCCGTTCCCCCACCTGCACGGCGATTGACCGGAAGGCGGCCACAGAGCTGGCAGCCATTGCGGGCGTGGATACCGAGCAGCTGGCCAGACAGATGTTTGCCGCCGGCAGCAACCTTCAGGGTAAGACGGAGGAGGAAATTCTCTTCCAGGATTACAAAGTGTTTAACGCGGATAACAAGCGGATCGGCATCGGGCAGATCACTTCGGTTCTGCAGGATGAGATCGAAATGTTAAAGCCCCGTATGGCTGCCTTCATGCGGGAAAGGCACAAATCCAGCGGGATGGATTACTGCTTCCTTCTCATCACCAGCATCATGGATGAGAAGAGCGATGTGGTCTGTGACTGCGAGGCGGCGGAACACATCCTGGAGATGGCTTTTCCAGGAGCGCCGTGGGATAGCCATGTGTTTAACATAGACGGGCTTGTTTCCCGTAAAAAACAGTTTGTACCGGCCGTGATCGCGGCAATTAAGGGGTAAACAAAGAAAAGCTTTGTTCCGGCAGCTGATAAAAAAACCGGAAAATCAGTTGGGTTTGAAATAAGAACAGAGGAAAACGAATGTATCAGATGAATTTCAGTCAGCCGGCCAAGGTTCATTTTATCGGCATCGGCGGTATCAGCATGAGCGGATTGGCCGAGCTCCTTTTAGACCGGGGTTTTGCGGTGAGCGGATCGGATTCGCACGAATCGGCGTTAACCGGGCATCTGCAGGAAAAAGGCGCCGAGGTCATGATCGGGCAGAGAGCCGAGAATGTGAAAGAAGATGTGGATGTCGTGGTGTACACGGCCGCGGTGCATCCAGACAATCCGGAGTATCAGGAAGCGGAAAGGCGGAACCTTCCGATCCTGTCGAGAGCCGAGCTGCTGGGCCAGATTATGAGAAACTATCGGCAGGCGGTGGCTATCGCCGGTACCCACGGAAAGACCACGACCACGTCCATGATCTCGGAAATCTGTCTGACGGCGGGGGTGGACCCCACGATCACCGTAGGAGGAATGCTCCCGGCGATCGGCGGCAACATCCGCATCGGCGGCCCGGACTGCTTTATCGCGGAGGCCTGCGAGTATACCAACAGTTTTCTTCAGTTTGCGCCCACGATCGGTGTCATCCTGAACATTCGGGCGGACCATCTGGATTTCTTCAAGGATCTGGATGACATTCGCCATTCTTTCCGGCGCTTCGCGGAGCTTCTGCCCGCGGACGGATGCCTGGTGATCAGCGGGGAGATCGAAAATCTTTCCGAGATTACCGAGGGGCTGCCCTGCAAGATTGTGACGTTCGGGCTGGACGGCGACGTGGACTACCAGGCAGTGAATATCCGCTACGATGAGATGGCGTGCGGACGTTTTGAGGTTCTTCGGAAGCGTGAGAGCCTGGGCGAGTTTGCGGTTTCCGTTCCCGGCGAGCACAACGTGAAGAATGCGCTGGCGGCCATCGCGGCCTGCGAGGCGCTTGGGCTGAAACCGGACTCCATCCGGGACGGCCTGGTGAAGTACACCGGCGTGGGACGGCGCTTTGAGAAAAAGGGAGAGCGGGACGGAGTCCGGATCTACGACGACTACGCGCATCATCCCGATGAAATCACGGCGACGCTCACCATGGCGAAGAATATTCAGAAAAACAAGCTGTGGTGCATCTTCCAGCCGCATACCTACAGCCGCACGAGGGCGCTGTTGCCGGAGTTTGCGGAGGCACTTTCGCTGGCGGATGAGGTGGTGCTGGCCGACATCTACGCGGCGCGCGAGACGGATACGCTGGGCGTCAGCTCGGAGGATATCGCCGTTCTTCTGCGGGAGAAAGGGGTTCCGGCGCGATTCTTAAAAACTTTTGAGGAAATCGAAAAATACGTTCTGGCAAATTGCAAGGCAGGCGATTTGTTGATAACCATGGGGGCGGGAGATATCGTAAAAGTGGGGGAAAACCTGCTTTTGCGGTAAGTTATCCACATTATCCACCGAGCTTTCCACAAAACCGAAGGGAAGCTCTGGTGGACGAAGGGGAAAAACAGAGTGCGTCCCTGTGCGGTTTTGCAGGGTTATCCACTTTATCCACAAGATCAGCAGGGAGTTTGTGGATAAAGAGAGCGCGGACTTTCGGGCAAAATGCCAGTTGTATTTTTCAAAACCCGTGTGATATACTTTGGGTCCGGAGTGGACAGAAGAAGGGAAAGAGCGAAGCTTTGTAAGGCTCTTTGCAATCGGCGGTAACGGGGGAGAAGAATATGAAAATCTGGCTGGATGAGCGGGAAAGGAAGGATGCGCTTTTTTCCCGCTTTGTGGATTCTTTTCTGGCGGATTCCAGAGGAGACGAAATAAAGGTATACTGTGTGCTTCTTCACCTGGCGGGGGAGCAGGACGCCGTCGGCGAGATCACGCCTCAGGAACTGGCGGAGCGCCTGGACATCACGGAAAAGAGCGTGCAGCGGTGCTTAAAAACCTGGGAGAAGCGCGGGCTTTTACGGCGCAGCCAGACGGACGCTTCGGGTGAGTCGGAGGTGATCCTGACGGGAGGCAGTGCCGCGGTGGCGGCTGAGGCTGTCCCGGACGGGGAGGCGCCGGAAGGACTTTCCGAGGCAGAAAAGATGACAGAGGCCGTGTCAGAAGAGGTTCGAACAGCCGGCAGCATGTCAGGTGTTAAGGCTGATCTGTTGCCGAAAGGAAACACTCTTTCTGAGACGCTTCCCACCTTCGTGGTTGGGCAGGAAACCCGCAAGCGCACGAAGGACGACGAAGAGTTTTCGGACCTTGTCCATGAGTTTTCCGTGTTCATGAGCCAGCCGTTAACCTCCCTGCAGTTAGAGCACCTGACGTATCTGTACGGGGAGCTCGACATGGGGTACGAGCTTCTGCACTATCTTCTGGAGCTTTGCGTGGCGCGAAGCGAGCGGTCCGGGAAGCAAAAGCTGGAGAGCTTCCGCTACTTTGAAAGCATCGCCCTGTCCTGGCACAAACGGGGCATCCGCGATGTGGTGACCGCGCGCACCGAGGGGCAGCTGTTCCCGAAGGAGTATTTCGAAATTTTGCGGGAGTGCGGCATTTCCACCTCCGGGCGGACGATCCGTCCGTACGAGGAAGCCTTCTTTACCCGATGGCTGTACGAGTACGGCTATGCCATGCCGATGATCAAGGAAGCGATCCGGCGCAGCTTTAAGACGAAGGGCGATCAGAGCGTCAGCTTTGAGTACATCGACGGCATCTTAAGCGGATGGTTTAAGAAGGGTGTAAGAACGCTGGAAGACGCGAACCGTGAGGATGAGACACACCGCCAGTCTCAGCAGTTAAAGGCCAGGAGCACGTCGGGCAGCGCTGCCAAATCGCGGCAGGTCAATGCTTTTACGGATTACGATCAGCGTGTATATGATTACGATGCGCTGATGCAAAAGCTCCGGGAAGCCGGGAGAGCTTAAAGATTTTAAAGGGGCAGAAAAACCGGGCCAGGAGGGCTTCTAAGGCAATCCGATCAGGAGAAAGGCAAAAGCCCGAAGGAGGAGTATGGCGCTTTCAAACGGACAGTACGGAGAAATCATGCGGGAATACGACCGGCGTCAGCTGACAGCGAGCCGGGAGAAGCAGGAACGCATTCGCGCCATTTACGAGGCCCTTCCGGCCGTGAAGCGCTTGGACGGGGAGATTGCTGCCGAGAGTCTGGAAGCGGCCAGATCGGCGCTTTTTAAGAAAGAGAAGCAGCAGGAGATGAGCAAAGAACGCCTGGCCTTCTTACGGGAGCAGAAAAGGCGTCTGCTCGTAGAGGCCGGGTATCCGGCCGACTACATGGAAGCCCGCTTTGTGTGCCCGGACTGCCAGGATACCGGTTATATCGGCCGGGAAAAATGCCGCTGCTTTAAAAAGCTGGAGGCACAGCAGTATCTGGAGCAGTCGGGCTTAAAGGGAATTCTGGAAAAGGAAAATTTTTCCACCTATTCAGAGGAGTATTACGACAACAGCCTGCCGGCGGGGCCGAACGGGGAGACGGTTCTTGCCTATATGCGCGGGATTGTGAAGCGTTGCCGCGCGTATGCGGAGAATTTTGAGACGGAGAAGGGCAACCTTTTGTTAACCGGGCCTTCCGGCACGGGAAAGACCTTCTTAACTCACTGCATCGCGCGGGAGCTTTTGTCGAGGGGGACGGATGTCTATTATCTCACGGCGCCGGAGCTGGCCGATGTGGTAGCCGGGCGGCGGTTCGGGGAGAAGGAACGGGACGAGTTTGCGGCCCGCTATGAACGGGTGATGGAGTGTGATCTCCTGATCCTGGACGATCTTGGGACGGAATGGATGAACGCGCTCATCGGAGCCGAGCTTTTCAACTGCTTAAATGAACGGCAGTTAAAGGGGAAGGTATGCGTCATCTCTACCAACTTAAGCATTGGGAAATTATCCGAACGGTATTCCGAGCGGATTTTATCTCGCATCATCGGTCATTATTCGCTTCTGGAGCTGATCGGTGCGGATATACGTATCCAGAAGAGCATAAAATCCGGCAGGGAATAAACCCCTCGCCGACATACCTAAAGAATGCGCGCTCACCGCGGACTAAAGGCGTCTCGCGCACCGCGCGCGTAAATGGAAAGCGCGCACGCACCGCGGATGCAAGCATCTCGCGCACCGCGCGCGTAAATGGAGGAAAAATAATGCGAAACGAAAAGGACTTCAACACCATTCCGGTGGGACCTTTAGGGCTTGTCCCCCTAGAGGGCTGTATGGAGCTGGGAAACAAGGTGGACCGGTACCTCGTCGAGTGGCGCCGGGAGCGTGAAAACGAGCACAAGACCAGCATCACCTTCAGCGGCTATCAGAAAGACTCCTACATCGTCCAGACCAAACTTCCCCGGTTTGGTTCCGGTGAGGGCAAAGGCGTGGTGGAACAGTCGGTCCGCGGCGACGATCTTTACATCATGGTGGATGTCTGTAACTATAGTCTGACCTATAATCTGGCCGGACATATTAACCACATGTCTCCCGATGATCATTTCCAGAACCTGAAACGCATTATTGCCGCCGTAGGCGGAAAGGCCAAGCGAATCACCGTCATCATGCCGTTCCTGTACGAGAGCAGACAGCACCGCCGCACCGGCCGCGAGTCTTTAGACTGCGCCATGGCGCTGCAGGAGCTGGTGCGCATGGGTGTCACCAACATCGTCACGTTCGACGCGCATGACCCCCGCGTGCAGAACGCGATCCCGCTGCAGGGATTTGAGACGGTTACCCCGGCCTATCAGTTTATCAAGTATCTCCTTCGCGCGGAACCCGACCTGGTGGTCGATTCGGACCACATGATGGTCATCAGCCCGGATGAGGGCGCTATGAACCGCGCGGTTTACCTGGCCAATATCCTTGGCCTCGATGTAGGTATGTTCTACAAGCGTCGCGATTACACCCGCGTGATCAACGGCAAGAACCCGATCGTCGCCCATGAATTCCTGGGAACCGACGTGGAGGGCAAGGCGGTGCTGATCATCGACGACATGATCGCCTCCGGCGACAGCATGCTGGATGTGGCGCGCGAGCTGCACGAGCGCAAGGCGAGCAAGGTTTTTGCCTGCTCCACCTTCGGCCTGTTCACGAACGGCATGAAGAAGTTCGATGAATACTATGAAAACGGCATCATCGACCGCATTCTGACCACCAACCTGATCTATCAGACGCCGGAACTTCTTTCCCGCCCGTACTACACGAGCGTGGACATGAGCAAGTACATTGCGCTGCTGATCGATAGTCTCAATCACGACCTGTCGATCAGCGATCTCTTAAATCCGACCGACCGCATCAACGCGCTGATGGAGCGCCACCGCGCGGAACTGGCAGCAAGAGGACTGTAAAAAAAGAAACCTGTTTACCGGGAAGGCCTGGGAAAGCCGGGCCTTCCGGCAAACGAAGAATTGTCGCAAACGAACATAGAAAGGACTAACATGGGCATCAAGGAAGATCTGCACGGAAGAAACTTTATTACGCTGAAGGACTTTACCCCGGAGGAAATCCAGTATTTCATCACGCTGGCGAAGGATCTGAAGGATAAGAAGAAACAGGGGATCACGGGCAACAGTCTGTACAAGAAGAACATTGCCCTGATTTTTGAAAAGCCCTCCACCCGCACAAGGTCTTCCTTTACCGTGGGCTGCCTGGATGAAGGCGGCCATCCGGAGTATTTAGGCCGGGACGATATTCAGCTTGGCCACAAGGAAACCGTGGAGGACACCGCCCGCGTGCTCGGCCGGATGTTTGACGGCATCGAGTTTCGCGGATTTAAGCACGAGACGGTGGAAAAGCTGGCGAAGTACTCCGGCGTTCCGGTCTGGAACGGCCTGACGGACGATTTTCATCCCACGCAGATCCTGGCGGACCTGCTCACCATGTATGAGCACTTCGGTTACCTGAAGGGCTTAAACTTTGTCTACGTGGGAGACGGCCGGAACAACATGGCCAACAGCCTGATGGTGGGCATGGGAAAGATGGGCGTCAACATCACGATCCTGGCGCCGAAGAGCCTGTGGCCGAAGGCGGATCTGGTGGAGCTGGCCCGCGTGTACGCGAACGAGGCGGGCAGCACCGTGACGATCTCCGATGATCTGGATTCGGTGGTCGGAGCGGATGTCATCTACACGGACGTCTGGGCCTCCATGGGCGAGGAAGACAAGGCAGCCGAGCGCATCGCCATTTTAAAGCCTTACCAGGTCAACGAGGCGATGATGAAGCGCACCGGAAAGGACAGTACCGTGTTCCTGCACTGCCTGCCGGCCGTGCGCGGAAACGAAGTGACCAACGAAGTGATCGAGGGCCCCGCGTCCCTGGTGTTTGACGAGGCGGAAAACCGCATGCACACGATCAAGGCCGTGATGGTGGCCACGCTGGGAAATTATTAAAATCATCCGGCAGCAGCTTGTAAAGGAACCTGTGCCGGCGAAAGCGTAAAGGAGAGAAACGGTGAAGGGAAGACGAAATCCGCACCGCCAGAAACTGCAGCTGGATCTGGCGCATATTGTGATCTGTGTGGTGATTGTCGCCCTGGCGGTGATCACGTTTATGGATATGGAGCATCGGTTTTTCCTGTTCCCGCTGATTTTCGCGCTGGCGGCGGCCTTAAATTTCATCAATGGGATCATCCGCGTAAACCGCGTGCACATGGAGGATTCCCAGTTTGTGCCGGGCATGCTTTTATGCATCCTTGGCGCGGCGTTAGCGGTGCTGGCGGTGTTCTCCGCGTATGTGACCTATCTACAGCTACGGTGATGGCCGGGCGGGATCGCAGCCGCTTTTTCATCAAGTGTGCAGAAAGTCTCCCACCTCAAAGCATTGATTAGGTGGCGAGAGGAATTTCGGTGCAGCACACTTCACAACAACATAAGCGGCGGTGGCGGGCGGAGCGAAACGGTATCCCCCACTGACAAGAGGGCAAGCCACGCCTGAGAACAGAATGTGGCATTGCAGTAGCGAGATGATGACATGAATGTCGCACTCCGTTAAAGATACCGGCGTGGATTGAAACAAAGGATGACAAGGAATAATCATGAGTTTTAAAATCGGATCCGTGGAGCTTACCGCTCCCGTGATGCTGGCGCCAATGGCAGGGGTAACAGACCTGCCATTTCGTGTGCTATGCAGAGAAAAAGGCTGCGGCATGACCTGCACCGAGATGGTCAGCGCCAAGGCCATTTTCTATAAAAATAAGAATACCGACAGCCTGATGGCCATCGACGAAAGAGAGCATCCCACAGCGGTACAGCTGTTTGGATCGGAGCCGGCGCTCATGGGGCTGATGACCGAGAAGGTGTGCGAGGGCGACGCGGATATCATCGATTTTAACATGGGATGTCCGGTGCCGAAGGTGGTGAATAACCACGAGGGATCTGCTCTGATGCGTGATCCTAAGCTGG
This sequence comes from Lachnospiraceae bacterium, assembly GCA_017479935.1. Lineage (GTDB taxonomy): Bacteria > Bacillota > Clostridia > Lachnospirales > Lachnospiraceae > RGIG5021. The sequence continues at coordinate 3,067 of JAFVBO010000087.1, read as the reverse complement.
CGCAGGAAATCCTGACCGAGATGGTGAAGCACTCCACCAAGCCGGTGACGGTGAAGATCCGGAAGGGCTTTAACGAGCAGGAAGTGAACGCCGTGGAGATCGCAAAGCGCGCCGAGCAGGCCGGGGTGGCGGCTATCGCCGTGCACGGCCGCACGCGGGAACAGTTTTATTCCGGGAAGGCAGACTGGGATATTATCCGGCAGGTGAAGGAAGCGGTTTCCATCCCCGTGATCGGAAACGGCGACATTTTTCACGGCGAGGATGCGTTGCGCATGATGCGCGAGACCGGGTGCGACGCCGTGATGGCGGCGCGCGGTGCGCAGGGCAACCCCTGGCTGTTTGCGGAGATCCGGGCGGCCCTTAAAGGAGAGCCCATCCCGCCCCGTCCCTCCCGCAAGGAAATCCTGGAGATGATCCTTCGCCACATGGCCTGGCAGATCGAGCTGAAGGGCGAATACGTGGGGCTTCGGGAGATGCGCAAGCACATCGCCTGGTACACGGCAGGGCTTCCCCATTCCTCCGCGCTTCGCGGGCAGATCAACCTGGCGGAGAACCCGGAGGAAATGAAAAAACTTCTGAAAGAAGCTCTTGACAAGGAGTAACAGAGTCTATATAATGCTTACGCGCCTGTTAGTAACTACCAGGCGTATTGCTGTCACAAGAGGACGGTTTTGCACGGCATATCTGGTTGTTTGGCCGTGTAGTTCTATTCAAAAAGGGAGTTTTAAAATGGCAGAGTACAAGAATGTTTTGACCAAATCCGGACTGGAAGAGCGGGAAGCAGAGCTGGAAAAATTACGTCAGTATCTGAATATCGATCTTCCGCAGAAGATTAAGGAAGCCAGAGAGCAGGGTGACCTTTCCGAGAATGCGGAATATGATGCAGCCCGCGATGAGCAGAGAGACGTTCAGGCGAAGATCCTGGAGCTCGAAGAGCTTTTAAAGAATGTGGAGATCGTCGAGGAAGACGAGATTGAGCTTGATCATGTCAGCATCGGATGCTTGGTGCGTCTGTTTGATCCGGAGTTTGAGGAAGAACTGGAATACAGCATCGTAGGCAGCGCGCAGGCGAATGCCTTAGAAGGCAGAATTTCCAATGAATCGCCGGTGGGAAATGCCCTGATCGGTCATCGCGTGGGCGATACGGTCATGGTGGAAGCGCCTTCAGGCCCCGTGGAATATCACGTCCTGGAGATCCGCCGCGCGGTATAATTTATCAAAGGTAAAAGGCCCTCTTCCGCTTTAAGAGGGCCTTTTCACGAAAGTCGGACGGGCCTTTTGAAAGGATGATACCCGCCCAGGGACAGTTAGGAGGAAGTATGGCAAATCAGAACGCGAAACAGGTGGAACAGGATCTGAACCAGCTTTTGAAGGTGCGCCGTGAAAAGCTGGCGGAGCTGCAGAGCAGCGGGAAGGATCCCTTTACAATTGTCAAATATGACGTCACGCACCACAGTCAGGATATCAAAGACGGCTTTGAAACCTTGGAAGGAAGCGAAGTTTCCATCGCCGGCCGTATGATGTCCAAACGCGTGATGGGGAAAGCGTCCTTCTGCCATATTCAGGATCTGAAGGGAAGCATCCAGGCGTATGTCAGCCGCGATTCGCTGGGCGATGAGGCGTATGCTGCATTCAAGAAGCTGGACGTGGGCGATATCATCGGCGTCAAGGGCAAGGTGTTCCGCACGCAGATGGGCGAGATTTCCGTGCACGCGGATGAGCTGACCCTGCTCTCCAAGAGCCTGCAGATCCTGCCGGAGAAGTATCACGGCCTGACCAACACGGATATGCGCTATCGTCAGCGCTACGTGGACCTGATCATGAACCCGGAAGTAAAGGACACCTTCATCAAGCGCTCCCGGATCATCAAGGAGATCCGCCGCTTCTTAGATGACCGCGGTTTCATGGAAGTGGAAACCCCCATGCTGGTGCAGAACGCCGGCGGCGCGGCAGCCCGCCCGTTCGAGACGCATTTCAACGCCCTCGATGAGGACATGAAGCTGCGCATTTCCCTCGAGCTGTACTTAAAGCGTCTGATCATCGGCGGCCTCGAGCGCGTCTATGAAATCGGCCGCGTGTTCAGAAACGAAGGCTTGGATACCCGCCACAATCCGGAGTTCACCCTGATGGAGCTGTATCAGGCGTACACGGATTACAACGGCATGATGGAGCTGACTGAGAGCCTGTTTAAGCACCTGGCGCAGGTCGTCTGCGGCAGCACCACCATCACCTACGCGGGCAAGGAAATCGACCTTGGAAAGCCATTCCGTCGCCTTACCATGATCGACGCCATCAAGGAAGAAACCGGCATCGACTTTGACCAGGTGGCCACCGAGGAGGAAGCCAAGGCCCTCGCGAAGGAACGCCACATCGAGTTTGAAGATCGCCATAAGAGAGGCGATATCATCAACCTGTTCTTCGAGGAATTCTGCGAAGACAAGATGATCCAGCCCACCTTCATTATGGATCACCCGATCGAGATTTCTCCGCTTACGAAGAAGAAGCCGACCGATCCCACCAAGGTGGAACGCTTCGAGCTGTACATCAACGGCTGGGAAATGTGCAACGCCTACTCCGAGTTAAACGACCCGATCGATCAGCGCGAGCGCTTCAAGGCGCAGGATGCGCTGGCCGCCGCCGGCGATGAAGAGGCGAACCACACGGACGAGGACTTCTTAAACGCCATGGAAATCGGTATGCCTCCGACAGGCGGCATCGGCTACGGTATCGACCGTCTGGTCATGCTGCTGACGGATTCCGCCGCGATCCGCGACGTCCTGCTGTTCCCCACCATGAAGTCGTTAAAGACCGGCAGTGAAGGCGAAGGCGCGCGCGCTGAGGAAGCTTCCGAAGCTGCCGCCGCTGCCGCTCCTGCGATCGAAGGCGCTCCGCTCATCTCGGCCGAGAAGCCTGATTTCTCCAAGGTAGAGATCGAGCCCCTGTTTGCGGATTGCGTTGATTTTGAAACCTTCAGCAAGTCCGATTTCCGCGCCGTCAAGGTGCTGGAGTGCGAGGCCGTGCCGAAGAGCAAGAAGCTCTTAAAGTTCACGCTGGATGACGGAACCGA
>JAFVBO010000086.1 GCA_017479935.1 Lachnospiraceae bacterium | reverse complement strand
GGGCCTGTGTCACATTATGAAATGTGACACAGGCCCGTCCCCTGTCACGCTTTCAGGCCCGTCCCCTGTCACATCTTCTCACACTCTATTTCTCAATTCCCTTATAAGTAGCTTTCACCATTTCATAACTTTCCAGGTTGCCGATATCATAGCGGCTGCCGGGCATCTCCATGCTGTGCAGTATACTGTGCTTGCACATCCACGCCACCAGGCTGCCGGGCGCGTCGGTTACGCAGCCATCCGCGATGGCGTCCTTGATTTTTCGCGCATCTTCCGCCTTATAAAAGTAGAAGGGAGGCGTGCACCAGTGGGATTTCGGCTCGGCAGGCTTCTCCTCCAGAGATACGAGCACATCGCCATCACCCAGCTCTGCTACGCCGCTCTTTGTCAGGCGTTTCGTGTCCGCTTCGTAGTAGCGCATGGTGCAGGAAGTCCCTTTTTCCTTTGCATAGCGCAGGAAGTGGGTGAGGGAGAAGTCCAGCACGTTGTCGCCGGCGATGATCAGCATGTCGTCATCCAGATGAAGCTTCTCGATTGCGAACTGGATGTCACAGACCGCCCCGAGGCGGGTTTCGTTGGTGCTGGTGCCGTCATCCACCACCGTGATGGGGAGATGGTGCGCGCCAGCCCACTCTTCAAAGTGCGGCGCAAATTTGTGGTTGCTGATGACGATGTATTCATCCACGAAGCCGGCGGTGTCGATGTCATCCAGCAGCCAGTCGAGGATGGTTTTCTCCCCGACCTTTAGGAGCGGTTTGGGGAAATTTTCCGTTAAGGGGTAAAGGCGGGTGGCGTAGCCGGCCGCCAGGATCAGACATTTCATAAAGCAAAAAATCCTTTCTGGTTTGCAATTCCGTCTGCGCTGCTGCACAGGTGGAAGCTGTATTTGCCCTTCATCTCCGGGTAGGAGGTCAGGTACTCCCGCTCCACGCGCTCGCGGATAAAGTCAGCCTTCGCCGGATCGATGAGTGCCATACAGCAGCCTTTAAAACCGGCTCCGGAGAAGCGCCCACCGTAGATTCCATCGGTCTCGCGCATGATCTCGTACAGTCGGATCTGTTCGGGCGCGCCGGATTCCCAGTTGTGGATGCTGCTGTAACCGGACTCGAAGGAGAGGCGGCCGTACGCCTCGATATCGCCCCGGCGCCAGGCCTCGGCCCCGGCTTCCACGCGCTGAAACTCCGTATACCAGTGTTCACAACGTCTTGCCCATTGCACAGGCAGCTTATCTTTATAGTCCTGATAAACGCTCCAGTCTACGTCGCGGGCGTTTGCCTGCTTGAACTTTCCATATTCCATGCCGGAAAAGGCCTGCAGGGCGTACACGCCGGCGCGCAGTTCGTCCACGCGCATGTTGTATTTCGACCCGGCGAGCGAGTGCTCCAGGCCGGAGAAGAAGATGGCGATCTGGTAGGGCTTCATGGAAGGATTAGCCGGGATCAGTTCGTAATGGTTGTCACGGCAGTCCAGGTAGAGCAGGTGGTCCTTTTTGGAGAGGACCTCGCAGCTCTGATCCAGCGTGCCCACGTTGATGCCCACGTAGTTAAGCTCCGCGTCGAAGGCCACCTGAATCAGCTCCTGCGCGGACAGGGTGATCTGGTTCACCTTGCACAGGGCGTTTAAGAATGCCAGGATCACGGCGGCGGAAGAGGAAAGTCCGCCAATCGGGAGCGACCCTTCAATCATGCCGCAAAGGCCGGTGGAGAGCACGTGCTCTTTGGCGAGCGCCCAGGTTGCCCCGCGCAGATAGTCTGCCCAGTCGCCGGTCTTGTCGCCGACCTCTTTGATATGCCACTGGGCTCGCTTGGGGAACTGCAGACTTTGCATCTCAATCACGCCATTTTGCTTGGGGCGATAGGCGATGTGGATGCCTTTATCAATCGCAAAGCCGGTAATTTTGCCCAGGTTGTGGTCGCTGTGCGCGCCGATGGGGCAGATGCGGTAGGGCGAGAAGGACAGGCCCTCCGCGTCGCGGCCGTATATTTCATGAAAACGTTCTTCGCAAAGCATAGGTATATTCTCCTTTCAGGCGTAGGCAACACAAGCATATGAAGCTTTTCCTGCGCCGGGCACACTTCTAATCTCTCCGGAACAAATCTCGCGTATAGATTTTCTCAGATACATCGTCCAGGACGGAATCATAGCGATTGGCGATGATGCAGCCGCACATTTTCTTGAACTTCTTCAGGTCGTTGACGACCCGGCTGCCAAAAAAGGTGGAGCCGTTTTCGAGCGTGGGCTCGTAGATGACTACGGTGGCGCCTTTGGCCTTGATCCGCTTCATGACGCCCTGGATGGAGGACTGGCGGAAGTTGTCGCTGTTGCTCTTCATGGTCAGGCGGTAGATGCCGACGACGACATCCTTCTGGCGGCTTTCCTTATCAGTCGAGAAGGACTCGCTGCTGCCGTAGGTGCCGGCGATGGTGAGCACGCGGTCCGCGATGAAGTCCTTGCGGGTGCGGTTGCTTTCCACGATGGCCTGAATCAGATTTTCCGGAACATCCTGGTAGTTGGCCAGAAGCTGCTTGGTGTCCTTGGGCAGGCAATAGCCGCCGTAGCCGAAGGACGGGTTGTTGTAATAATCGCCCACGCGGGGGTCTAAGCACACGCCTTTGATGATCGGCGCGGTGGCAAGGCCCTTGACTTCCGCGTAGGTGTCCAGCTCGTTAAAGAACGAGACGCGCAGCGCCAGGTAGGTGTTCACAAACAGCTTGGTGGCCTCTGCCTCCGTAAAGCCCATGAACAGCGTGTCGATGGGGCGCTTGATGGCGCCTTGCTGCAGGAGCCCGGCGAAGATGTGCGCCGCCTCGCGGGTGCCCTCGTCGCACCCGACGATGATGCGGCTGGGGTAGAGGTTGTCGTACAGGGCCTTGGATTCCCGCAAAAATTCCGGGGAAAAGAGGATGTTATCCATGCCTGTCTTTTCGCGGATGTGCGCCGTGTAGCCGACCGGGATCGTGGATTTGATGACGATGGCGGGCTTATCTTTGCGATCGGCGGTGGCCTCCTTGACCAGCGCCAGCACGCTCTCGACGGCGGAGCAGTCAAAGAAGTTCTGCTTGGGGTCGTAGTTGGTCGGCGCGGCAATCAGGATGAAATCCGCCGACGCGTAGGCGGCGGCTCCGTCCGTCGTGGCGGTCAGGTGCAGGGTTCGCTTGCCGTTCTTTGCCTCGTTCAGGTATTTTTCAATGTATTCGTCCTGGATGGGGGACTGGAAACGATTCAGCTTTTCTACCTTTTCCGGGACGATGTCGACGGCCGTGACACAGTTGTGCTGCGCCAGAAGAACTGCCAGCGACAGGCCCACGTAGCCGGTGCCCGCGACCGCGATTTTATACGAGCGGTCGACCTGGATGCTTATCGTCGTGGCTGTGTCCAAGAACAGGGACGTGGGGTCGAAGTTTAGCACCTCCGCCAGAGTCTGCAGCTGGTCGATGGACGGGGTGTAGTCCTGCTTTTCCAGGCGGGAGAGGATCCCGCGGTGGATGCCGGTTCTTTCAGCCAGCTCGGCCTGGGTGATTTTCATAGCCTTCCGGCGGGTCGTGACCGTATCCGCCAAAAGGGAAAGAGACAGTTTTTTCATATCAGAAAAATCTCCTTTTATGTACCTGCTCAGCAGCATAGGTCCCAGGCCATACGCCCTCGGCGTATGGCCTGGGACTGTCGTGGTGGGGGAGCCACCACGACATATGCTTAAAAAGCATACTCGTGCTGAGTATTTACTTTCCAAAATGTCATTTAAAATGACAAACGCAAGACTGCGGATGATTGCCGCAAAACACTTGCATTCTAGCAGACACGGAAAGGGCAAGTCAAGAGAAAAAATGACAAATGAAAGGGAATTTAGACGAAAAAAGAGGGGAAAACTCCGGATTTGAAACAAATGTCATTATAAATGACATCTCAGCCAAAAGATATATTCCTGATTTGACAGGGTTAAATTATAAGTATACACTAATCAGAATAAAATACTTGCTTAAATCAAAAATCTGTGCTATCATACCTTTATGAAATCCATCATTCAGGAAAGCATGGCCGCAAGGAGGAAAACTATATGGCAAAGCATTCACGCAAAGAAACACTCTATCAGATGTATGAGCAGATGCTGCGGCATACCTTGGGCAGAGAGGACACCTTCCGCTTTCATTGCACGGGATGCGGGGCGTGCTGTAAGCATCGGGAAGATATTCTGGTGACGCCGTTCGACCTGAACCGGATGGCGCATTATCTGGGAATGGAGATGGGAGACGTTTTTCGGAAGTATTGTATATGGTATACAGGGCAGTCCAGCAAATTGCCGGTTGTGTCCTTGCGAATGCTGGGGCCGGAACAGATCTGCCCGTTTTTGGAAAATACCAGGTGCCGGATTCATGAGGCCAAGCCCACGGTGTGTGCGCTGTTTCCGCTGGGCAGACTGGGCTCGGATGAGGATTATTCCATTCGCTATATTCTTCAGAAAGTCAGCTGCGGCACTGAGGATGAGGTGCACACAGTGCAGGATTGGCTCGTCGGCTTTGGGTTAGAAGAGAGCGAGATATGGTTTCGCGAGTGGCAGAAGGTGATTATGCCCATGGCGAAAAGAATGAGGAAATTTGCGGAGAAATGTCCGGAGGAATGGATGGAAATCACAGAGGCGCATTTGCTTGGCACGCTATATCTCAACTATGAGAATGACCGCGATTTCATGGAGCAGTTTCACGGGAATGCCGAGATAGCGAATATGGTTCTGGACATGACGGAGGCTGTCATGAGTGAAGAGGGGATGGCATCAGAGAAACCGTGATAAAAAGTTCCTCAGCCGCGATGTTCATCCCCATAAGTTCCTTATATTAACTGTTTTCTTTATTCCGATACGCCTCCAGCGCGGCCAAAAACGTTTTCTTCTTCGGCTGGCTGATCTTTAATTTACGCTGTGAGATGCATGGGCAATGTGACGGAAATGCCCGAGAGAAAATCTTCAACAAGTGTGCAGAGGAGTCTCCCACCTCAAAGCAACGATTAGGTGGCGAGAGGAATTTCGGTGCAGCACACTTCACAACAACATAAGCGGCAGTGGCGGGCGGAGCGAAACGGTATCCCCCACTGACAAGAGGGCAAGCCACGCCTGAGAACAGAATGTGGCATTGCAGTAGCG
>JAFVBO010000085.1 GCA_017479935.1 Lachnospiraceae bacterium | reverse complement strand
TTCGTAACTGCTCAGCACCTGAGCAGTTACGAAGCCACAGGCAATGCGCTCCGCGCATTCCAAATTGCCTGTGGCTTGGCATGCCAACTTTTGTTTTACGCCGCTTGCAGCGGGGTGCAAGCGGCTGTGCTGAGCAGATACCTCATTTCGATTACTCGACTACAATATGATATCCGCTCGCCGCGTTCCCCGTGATGACGAAATGCGCCTCTCCGCTTTCAGACGGCGTCAGGCGGATGCGCTCCGGGATTTCGTAATACGTGCCCTCCGGTGTTTCAAAACCGAAGCCCATTTCATAAAGGGCCCCTTCTTCTGCCTCCTGTGGCCAGCTGTCTGCTCCGAAAGGGTCATCAAACATTCCATCCACGAAGATGACTTCCCCAATCTTCATAGGCGTGTTATCCGCGTGTGTCATACCACCGGAATGTTTCATCTCACCATCGTGATATGCCGCATACGAAAAAGCCTGAAACATTGTATCACTCTGATTCTGAATACGAAGAACGAGTCCAGCCTGTTCCACTCCTTTCATTTCCGGGAAAGCATACAGCTGAAAGCCGCTCTTTTCAATCAGTCTGTCTAAGGCCCGAATATTCTTCCCGCAGTTCTTGATGTCTTCACCAAAGAACTGCGTGGCAGCCTCGGCATCTACGGTCACTTGCGTTTCTGCACCGTCTACGGTATGAACGAAGGTGACATGATCCAGATTCCCGACTAACGCCACCAGAATGCGACCAAACGCGATCATATCCTGGTGCTTTTGCGCGTATTTTTCCTCTGGAATATCCTCCGAAAGAAGGAGCTTCCAGCCGTAGGGCTCTGCGGCTGTCTCCAGTTCATTGGTAAACGGTCCCAGATAAGAGCCCAGATTTAACGCCACCGACAGGCGGTTGTTGGCGGGCATATCGCCTACATAGTTGTGCCTCTGGGCGAATAGGTCTGAAGCCAGGGCTGACACCGTGGCCCCCTCGGACCAGACGATTCGGTCTCCAAAACGGACTTCCCGGATTTCTTCCGATGCCGTAAAGGAACCGGCATAAGGGGACGAGTAATGCAGCGGACTTCCCACCACAGTTCTGCCTTCCACGCGCACCACGCCTTCTTCCTCCTGATAGGAAAGGCCGACAACCGTGCGCCCGTCATATTGGGAGACGGCCAGGAAATCCATGGTTTTTCCATTCACATTCAGATTGATGGCGGCCAGGTTCGTATCATGGCCCTGTCCGATCACATAGGTGCGAAGGCCCAGTACGGCGAGGATGAGGAGCAAGGCGCCTGCCAGGCTTCCCAAAAGAACCAGGTGGTTTTTGCGGCGGTTTTTCTTCAGAAAATCAATTTCTTTCTTCTCCGGTTTGGAACTTTCCTCCGAAACCGTTTGGTCCTTCATGGACGCAAGCACCTGACGGCACTCCTCACATCCTTCCAGATGCTCACCAATCACTTCGTTGGTGGTCTCACTGGTCAGGTTTTCAATATACGACGGGAACAGATCCCGCACGACTTCACAAGGGATTTCTCTCATTTTTCTACATCCTTTCTCAGCTTTTCCTTGGCACGGTAGAAGGTCACGCGGGCCCAGTTCTCACTTTTCCCGTGAACTTCTCCGATTTCAGCAAACGACAGTCCTCCAAACACACGCAGATACATCACTTCTCTTCCCGGTTCGGGAAGGCCGTGAAGAAGACGGAGCACTTCCATCCTTCCCAGGTTTCCCAAAGCCTCGTTTTCTGTGGAAGCCCCGGCGGGAAGGGTTTCATCCATCTCCTCCGTAACCGGATGTTTTCTGCGGTAGGTGAAAAGAACATTCTTCGCGATGGCACACAGCCACGTAGACACTTTGCAGCTTTCATCAAAGCGGTCACTGGTGCGTATGGCCTGATAGAAGGTCTCCTGCGTCAGCTCTTCCGCCAGATTTTCCTCTCTCGTCTGCGCGAGAAGGAAGCCATACACGGTCTGCGCATACTGCTGGTAGATTTCGTCCATCGACTGCACTTTTTTCACCCTCCTTTCCTTCGGTTCTGTCTTATTGATGCAAAAGGATGTCGGTTCGTTACACTCGCAGCAAAAAAAATTTCAAAAAATATTTTGGCAGAGTTTTATTCGTTTACAGTCTGAAGAACCTGCGGCCAGAACTATCTCGCTTTTGTCTCTTTTGATGCAGGTGTTTCTATTGAGGCAGTTGTTTCTTCCGGTTCTTCCGATGCCTTCACCGGATGGATGGAGGCGATCACACTCTCTATCTCCGCGTAATACCGGAACGCTTCTTTCTCCGGATACAGGATCTTGATCACGATTGCGTCTTTCTCCCGGGCCAGAATAAGAATGTCCGCCTTGATCGAGGTTCCGTTCGGATACTTGTAATCCGCGAAAAACTTCTGCGCCGCGTATCCATTCATCTGGTACCTGGGAAGGGACTTGGTGACATGAAAGCCAAAGGCTTCCAGATACTTTTCTTCCAAATCCTTCATGCAGAGCTGGGCGGAATTGTATGGCTCCTCCCAGGAATACGATTCCAGACGAAGATTGGTGCTTCCATATTCCACCATGCTGTAGATGAAATGCCGGCCGTCCGCCCGCTCCGTGATCCAATTTTTCGGAATGGCAAAGGTAAACGTCTCCGCCTCTTTCATGACATAGCCGTCCTCAATCTGCCAGTTATCCCAGAGCCAGTCTTCTCCGGTGAGAGCGGTAGCAGCATAGTCCTCTTCGTTTTTCATAGGAGACTTTTCCTCTTTGGAAACCGGATCCATCCCGTCCTCAGTTTCGAAAGCCTTTGTCTCAGCCTCTGATTCTACCGGTTTTGTCTCTTTAAGTGCTTCATGCGGCTTTGTTTCTTCTTCCGCCAGAGAAGTCTCGGTTTCTCCTTTTGTTTCCTCCTGCGCACTTCGAGGATAGCTTTCCCCTTCCTCCATGTACACATATTTTTCAGCCTCCGCCGAATCGGAAGGCTTTGTATGATTGGTATCATTTCCGGGATTCTGATTTAATGCCGCTATCAAAACGGCTACAAGCACGGTCGTAAACAGCTTCACTTTGATAACCTCCTTTGTGAATACGAAAAAAGCCGTGCAGAACAATCCTGCACGGCTTCACAGAGGAAGAAGGATTCGAACCCTCATCGACGGTTTTGGAGACCGCAGCTCTACCTTTGAACTATTCCTCTTTACGGTTTTGCAACCGACTTGACAAAAATAACACATTTTCAGTTCTATGTCAATCGCTTTTTTGCAGCAAAGCATTATTTCTTTTTCGGGCAAAACCAGGTCTGTCTATTTAACTAAAACTTCCCATGCGATCCGCCATGAGTGGTGCCGGAGGAGCCCACATGGATACTGCTGCCGGTTCCGCCGGAATGAGGGACGTTTCCTCCGTCTGTCCGGGCCCGCGGGATCATGATCGTGCGAACTTGCGCGCCGACAAAGTTTTCGGAGGAATTGTTCAGCTTAAACGAACCGGAAACCGCGTAATCCGCCGCCTCCGTGCGGGTGGTCACCGTATGAAGCCGCCGCTTTTGCGCGTTCATGGGAACGAGCGCCGCCAGCATGCCGATCACCGCATCCCCGAAGATCCAGAACGGGCTGACCGTCCCTTTCGGCATGTTCCCCGTATCATACGGAGCTCCCGTGCGGGCCTGGTCTACAAACTGATCCGTCAGATCCGCAAAGGTCGTGAATGCCTTCGCATAATCGCCAGAGGAAAGGGAACCAAGCACCTTGTCCATGATGTACGCCTGTCCGGCATCCGTCAGAGCCGTGATGCCAAAGCCGGTCGTGCCAATAGCCCAGTCGCGCTCTGCCATGGAAAGCAGCAAAATGGCCCCATCACGTTTTTCCCCATAGCCGTAGCCATTGGTATCATAGAAATCATCCACGTACGTTTCAACATTCCGTCCGCCGATGGAAGTTTTTGTGACAATGACCAGTTCAAAGTTCTTCGCCTTGATGGCTTCCAGCTTTTTTAAGAGCGCCTGTTTCTCCGATGCGGATAACAGTCCGGCATCGTCCACCAGAAGCGAGCCGTCCGACAGCAGATAGGAATGGTCCGTCTCCACGGCGGCAGCAGCCGTTTCAGGAAGAGTTTCCTCCTGGATATCCAGTTTGATCTCCTCTTCTGCCGGCGCCGGCCCCAGATAGATGGTGTCACCGTCCGAGGTAGCATAGGCCAGGGTAAAAGAGGAAACAAAAGCGCATAAAAGCGCCAGCACAAACCCAAGTTTTCTTCTTGTCATGGTCCTTCCTCCTTTCCTACGCCATAAACCACATGATGGCGTACAGAACGATGGCGATCACGGCTCCCATGAGGATCCAGCTCTTCGTCCAGGCCTTCTGATCAAGCGGCAGATTTCCGATAAACTTTCCAGTCTGGCCGTTCATGGCGAACAGATACTTTTCCCCATTCCAGGAAGTATTTAAGATCCACACGGGATACAGGGCATAGGAAGTCTTTCCTTCCTGGAAGGAAAGACGCTGAGCCGCCTGGTTCACGGATGAATAACCGGTCACCGAATCCCGGAAAGCCCCCGTAGCGGTCTTCTGAATACGAGAATCCGCCTTGGCGATGCAGTCCTCCGCTTTCACATCGTACTTATCTGCCAGGTAGCCGGCCAGATAGCCGGTCTTAAACGGAACCGCGTCCTGGAAGTTGTACGGTTCCAGCGATTCCATCAGATCATCCGGCATCGTCTTGGAAGCATCGACCGGCACATGGGCAAATTTCATAGTTCCTTCCCGGCGCACCTTGTAATGGGCCGTGCGAGTGTACTGCATCTCCCCGGTCATCCAGGTGCGTACGCGCGTACAGTTGTAGGTTTGATCCACATGGCAGGTGGCGTCAAACAACCAGAACGGAACGTACATTCCCTTGATTTCATCGATATGATTTTCATCCTGGAAAACCTTCGGCACATATTTCTGGCTGCGGACGTGCTCGCGCAGCTTTGCCTTGGCGGCTTCTTTATCGAGCTTGAACGGGATGATGTAATCCGGCCGAAGATCGCCCGCAAACTGCCCTGTCATGACAATATTGTTACCGCAATAAGGGCAGGTGGTGGCGCCTAAGGTCTCGTCCGCCACGATCTCGGCCCCGCAGGACTGGCAGGAGTACACCTTCATGCCGGCCGTTTCCTGCGCGTTAAAGACATTCTCACTGCTTTCCCAGTTAAGATTCTCCGCGTCGGAGCTCATCTCCACCTGGGTGACCGCTCCATCGCCTTCGAAATCGTCCGCGCTGCTCTCGCTTGCCTCCGGGCCTTCAAATTCTTCCATTGAAAAGACCGAATCGCAGTAGGGACATTTCAGCTTCTGCAGACTGCTGTTCCATTCCAGAGCGCCACCGCACTCCGGACACTTGTATTCTTTCACGTCCATAGACATACCCTTTCCTTTTGGTGTAGCAGCGCATGAACGCTGCAAAGAATTGATTATAGAATAATACAATTGTCTCGAAAAGACAAGCAAAAAAGACTGCCGTTTTACGGCAGTCCTTTGACCCGTGAATAGTAACTAATGGCGGTGACCCGTGAATCGTAACTTGTAATGTTGACTAACCTTCTTGTTTCGTCTTCTCTTCAGAACCACTCAGCGTCTTCCCTGATCAGATCTGCACTTCCGGCAAGACGGTCCGCCTCTTCATTGTAACGATCCCCCGAATGTCCTTTCACTTTGCGAAAGAAAATTTGGCAGGATTTTGTCACTTCGTCATAATATTCCCGATATGCCCTGGTTTCCGGTTTTTTGGCCTCCCAGGCTCTTGTACACCAGGCCGAAATTCCCTGATAATCATGAAAAATCGTAAGGCTTTGGATTTGATGATCCACACAATACCGCATGGCCTCCTCTGCTCCCTTGATTTCTCCCGCCACGTTTCTCATGGCAGCATAGGCCTCATCCTGATAAATCGCTGCAAATATCTTTTTTTCTCCATGCGTAAAAAGAACCACACCACAGGAAAATGCTCCCGGATTTGTGTATGATCCATCCACATAGGCCACTGCTTCTGTGCCGCACTGTTTCGTCAGCCGGTCGGCTTCCTCCTCATCACTTAGAGCGAGACAGGTAGACGGCTCATCCGAAATATTGGCCTTTTGAGGAGCGCTGTTTAAGTATTCTTCTGCTTCGTTTCTTGTCTTAAATGATTTGTATTCCGCACAGGAAAATCCCTGTACGTTTGCCTTGCAGCTGTCCCAGTCCGTATAGATTCCAGGGGTTATTCCTTTTCTTACCGCATAGAATTTCATTCGTTTATGCTCCTGTGATGCTCACCCCGGAAAGTCTGGTGACAGCCGGGATTAAAAAGCAGTCATACTGTTTCTGTTCCCGGGACATGCACATACGCCGGCCTAATTCTTTCATATTTCCGGAGACCGAGCCGCCTGTTACAACAGTCCGCATTCCGTTCTCATGCCAGTAGCCGAGCCGGATTTCCCCTGCGATATCACCGGTGATGGCGTCCACCTGGAAGTCCGAAAATTCCACTACCTCCAGATACTTTCCTTCGCGGAGTTCTTCTGCCGTACGGCTTCCGCCTTCCACCACGAAATTGGATGCAGAAAACGAATCTTTGATTCCTAAATACCAGGAATACTGACGACCACCCCAAAAGGCCTTTGCCACACCGTTTTCCACGATCGTCATATCGCGAACCGGCGCGCCTTCTCCGTCAAACGGGACATTGCGGGAGGAGTTGGGAAGCGTCTTCACAGTGCGCAGGGTAACAAGGTCGCCTTTCACATCCGGCAAAACCTCTTTTCCAATCTCCCAGTCGGATAACTGACGATAGACATAGGCGGTATTCATGCGATCACAGAAATAATGGTAGATGGAAAGCGCCGCGTCCGTGGAAAAGACGACATCCGCGGTCCCGAGCGCAGGCGTAGGCGTTGCGAGAAGCCGGTCGCGCCCGTATACGCAAGTCTCTTCCAGCTCCCGTTTCAGTCCTTCGCCATCACAGGTTCCGGAACGATACATGCGATAAAGCTCAATTTCATGCTCCTCTTTGCGCGCATTCACCACCACTTCCGCCATGGAGGAAGGATACACAGCAGTCACATCCAACCCATTCGAATTGATAAAGCGAACCTTGACTGCATCCACAAATATTTCAGCAGAGTTGATATCCTCTCCTTCCGTCTCTGCGACAGAGGTGAGCGCACGCAGGAAATCGGCCGAAATCGCTGCCGGATCCGCTGCGTTTTCTTCTGCCTTCGCAGTCTCATAAGCCGGAGTAATCTCGTAATAAGGGTTCTTTACCAGGATAGCCTGCTTCAGGAGTTTTTCGATCATGGTCTTCGCCTCTTCCGTCGAGGCCGTCGGCGCAATTTCTCCTGCAGCGCTTCCAAGGAACTTTCCATCTTCCCTCTTTTTATAAACCTTCACCCGGATGTGTTCCACGTTTTTGGCCCGGTTCTGATCCAGCTTGTGTCGGATCAGATAAAACTCCCAGCCGGTTTTCTGCACATCTGTCAGTTCAAAGGCGTCCGCGCCGGATGCGCGCAGAAGCTCTAAAATTTTTTCCACCATCATCCCAACCTCGCTTTCGCTTTCAGATAAGGACCGCCATCTGCCACCTTCACCCATTCCTTGTGGCCTTTGCCGCAGCCGCCGTTTCCGAACACTTCCCGGTCACGGCTCACCATGGACACCGATCCCAAAAGATCCGGCACGTAACCGGTCATGACAATCGGGGCCACCACTTTTCCGGTGAGCTTTCCGTCCCGGATTTCGTAGCCGCGCTCCACGATGCACTGAATGCCCCAGTGTTTGGGATCCTCCATGCCGGATTGCATGCCGCACAGAAAATATCCGTAGGAGATGGACGCAATCATCTCTTCCAGCGTATCGTTTCCGGAATCAAACATGGTGTTGGTCATGCGGGTGTAAACCTTATGTTCAAAGTTTTCTCTCTTCCCGTTTCCGGTCGGCTGTATGCCCAGACGCATGGCGGAAAGCGCGTCGCAGATGCCGGTCTTTAAAATTCCATTCTGGATTTCCGTCACATCGCCGGCCATGGTTCCCTCATCATCAAAGGCAAACGAAGTCACATCTTCCGCGCAGAGCGCCCCTTCGTGCATGGTTACCAGATCGGATCCGACCCGTTTCTCGATGTACTTGGCCCCTAAGGCTCTGTTCTTGACGAACATATCCATCTCCACGCCATGGCCGAAGGCTTCGTGCGCGATGAGGCCCGTCACTTCCGGGGAGGTGATGATGTCGTACTCACCCGGCGTCACCCGATCGGCGCTCAAAAGATCCTCCACCGTCTTTAAGACCCCCGGCAGCTTCTCCGGCAGCTCTTCAAACAGTTCGGGACCCTTTCGCCCGGAAACGCCCACGTAGGCAGGGCTGCTCTTGCCGTCCCGCGCTCCGATGGGAACGATGGTGCCCTCCGAGTAAACGTAACTCTGCTTCAGATTTTTATTCTTTGTCAGAAACAGCTTGGAAATATGCGTCGACTGTGCTGTCACCTGGCAGTCGACCAAATCCTTGCAGTCTGCCATCGCCTTGTCCACAATGCCCTGCATCAAGGCGATGAGGGCTCCTTCGTCGGCGGTTTCCGGAAGGATGTCCGCCTCAAACTCCCAGATCCCCTCCTGCTTCTCATCCGGAAGCGCCTTTGTCTGGTAGATATCCGTCTGGCAGGCGCGCAGAACGGAAAGCTGCGCATCCAGGGCAGCCTTTGCCTCTTCTACGGTTTTTTCCGGACATTCCGGGTCAAAATAGTTAAAGGAATACTCGCTGTAGAGTCCATCCTTGTACACGCGTACGACCGATCCTCGTTCGGTTGTCATGGTTTCGTTGTTCACCGTCACTGTCCGCCTGTTTACGATAATGCGGAAGCCAACCGAATCGGAAGACAACAGACTCACATAGTCATAGCTCTTTCCCAGGCTGCTCACGACTTCGCAAAGCGCCGGGGTAATCTTCTCCAAATAGGAGGAAAAAGGTACTTTCATTTCTGCCTCCATATAGCGCTGACGCGCTGCTAAACTGCCTATGAAAGCCGAACGCAATTACTTCTTACTTCGGCTTTCATAAAAGAAGGGCTGCCCCTTCAATAAAGGACAGCCCCTGTTGTATTCTAAATTAGCCCTGGATCTGCTTCGCAACTTCTTCTGCGAAGTTCTCTTCCTTCTTCTCGATGCCCTCGCCGGTCTCGAAGCGGACAAACTTCTTGATCACGATCGGGGTGCCAACCTTCTTGGCTACGCTCTCGATGTACTTGCCTACGGTCATCTCGCCATCCTTGACGTAGATCTGATCCAGCAGGCAGAACTCCTTGAGCTCTTTGTTCAGACGGCCGATGATCATCTTGTCGATGATGTTCTCGGGCTTGTCGGGGTTCTCGTTCATAGCCTGAGCCTTCAGGATCTGACGCTCCTTCTCGATGAACTCCTCGGAGATCTCCTCACGGCTGACATACTGGGGCTTCATGGACGTGATCTGAAGAGCAACGTTCTTTAACGCTTCCTTCACATCAGCATCAATGTTCGCGCACTCGGCCTCTACCAGAACGCCGATGCGGCCGCCGCCATGGACATAACCAACCACAGCGCCGTTGTTGTTCTCAAACTTCGCGAAGCGGCGGATGCTCAGCTTCTCGCCGATGATGGCGATCTTGCTGGAAAGCTCTTCCGCTACGGTCAGAGACGGATCCAGATTCCACTTCTCAGCCAGGAAAGCGTCGATGTCGGCAGCATCCGTTACCAGAGCCTGCTCCGCAACTTCCTTGACGAACTTCTGGAAATCAGGGTTCTTCGCAACGAAGTCGGTCTCAGAGTTAACTTCCACGATCGCGGACTTCTGATCAGACTCTGCAGCGATGTAAACAATACCTTCCGCAGCAATGCGGCTGGCCTTCTTGGCGGCGGCAGCCAGTCCCTTTTCACGCAGGAACTCAACGGCCTTCTCCATATCTCCATCTACGGCAGCGAGGGCCTTCTTGCAATCCA
This sequence comes from Lachnospiraceae bacterium, assembly GCA_017479935.1. Lineage (GTDB taxonomy): Bacteria > Bacillota > Clostridia > Lachnospirales > Lachnospiraceae > RGIG5021. Next base: position 42,809 of record JAFVBO010000085.1, on the reverse strand, counting down.
TCATGCCGGCGCCGGTCGCTTCACGTAACTCTTTTACCATGCTTGCGCTAATAGTTGCCATTTTTTATACCTCCTCTGCTGCTGCGATTTCTTCGATGTCAGAACCTTCGGTAGCGGCCATAGCTGCCTCATCATAAACAGCCTCGCCCTGCTTGCCTTCGATAACGGCGTCAGCCATCTTGGAGACAATCAGCTTGACGGAACGGATCGCGTCATCGTTTCCGGGGATGACAAAGTCAAGTTCTTCCGGATCGCAGTTGGTATCAACGATGCCGATCAGCGGGATGCCCAGCGCATGAGCTTCCTGCACGCAGATTCTTTCCTTCTTGGGGTCAACGATGAAGATCGCATCCGGAATTCTCTTCATTCCCTTGATGCCGCCCAGGTTCTTCTCCAGCTTCTCCCATTCCTTCTTGAGAGCGATAACTTCCTTCTTGGGAAGGACATCGAACGTGCCGTCCTCGGACATTCTCTGGATCTCGTTCAGACGATCGATACGGCTCTGGATGGTCTTGAAGTTGGTGAGCATGCCGCCCAGCCATCTCTCGTTGACATAGTACATACCGCAGCGCTCTGCCTCGGTCTTGATGGCATCCTGCGCCTGCTTCTTGGTTCCGACGAACAGGATGATGCCGCCGTCTGCTGCAACGTCTGCAACAGCATTGTAGGCTTCGTCAACCTTGCCGACAGACTTCTGCAGGTCGATGATATAGATACCGTTTCTCTCGGTATAAATGTACGGAGCCATCTTAGGGTTCCATCTTCTGGTCTGATGTCCGAAGTGGACACCGGCTTCGAGCAGCTGCTTCATTGAAATTACGCTCATTTTCTTACCTCCATTTGGTTATTCTTCACTGTCCTTCGTCTACGATCAGCTACCGTCTTACGGCACCACCAACGCATCCGGCCAGGTGCTTTTTCGGGGAATCTCCCCGTACATAATTTCAGCCTTCCTAACTTACCACAATCCTCGCCCGGTTGCAAGCACTTTTTTCCTGCCAGCCACTTTTTTCTCGTGATCCGTCAAGGCATTAGCACACAGGCCGTCAATAAGAATGCCTAAGCCAGAGATATATCCTTTGCGGTCTGACTTCCGTCGGCCAGAACCACATTACGCTTAAAAAATCTGCAAAAAACAGTCGCAAAAATCTCCAACTCGCTTCGCTCAAACATGGAGCTTTTTGCTCCTAAAGCAGATTTTTTTCGCGCAGTGGTTCTATGACCTCCTCCAAATGACCGCAAATGGATATGATCTCTGGCGTCGGCATTCTTGTTGACTTACATATTGTTCTGCCAAGTTCTTCTTGCAGGATCAAGTACATGGGAACATAGTAGCAAGCCGCCATTATCCTCTGCTTAAAACATCGACATTCTTAAGTTGCGTAAATTGCCAAAAAGCGGCCGAGGCAGCGATAAATGCTGGTTGCTGCCATGTGAGGGCCTGAGGCGGCGGTGGAGAATTTCCAGGCAGATGGTGGGATCAAGGGGATAAGTACCACTTACGGCAGCAAAGAGTGCCCCGGCGGATGTGTCGCCCTTTGCTGCTGTTAGTGGTACTCCCCGAAGATCCCTGATCTGCCGGAAATCTCCCTGACGCTCCAGGCTCCCACATGACAGCTATGTTTATATATCGCTGCCTCGGCCACTTTTTGCTTCACTCACATTCATGTCAGATGATGACAATGACCTGGCAGGCCATAGATCAGGAGATGGCGGCGGTTTCTTCGGCGGGCTTGGGGCGCTGCCAGGACATGAAGTCGCACTCCGGGTTGTGCTCGCAGCCGTAGTAGCGGCGCCCTTTCTTGGTGCGCTTCAGCAAGATCTCGCCTCCGCACTTCGGGCACTTCACGCCGATTTTCTCCAGGAACGGTTTTGTGTTCTTGCATTCCGGGAAGCCCGGGCATGCCAGGAATTTCCCGTACGGCCCGTACTTGATCACCATCATGCGGCCGCAGACTTCGCAGGGTGTGTCGGACACCTCGTCGGCTACCTTCACCTTCGTCAGGTCCTCGGAAGCTTTCTTGACCGCCTCGTCCAGATCGGGATAGAAATTCCGGACGATGGATTTCCAGGCGATCTCCCCGTCTGCCACGCCATCTAAGAGCGTTTCCATGTTGGCCGTAAACTCGGTCTGGGTAAAGACCGCAAAGGACTGGCGCATCATGTGGTTCACCACTTCGCCGAGTTCGGTGACGTAAAGGTTTTTCTCCTCGCGGACCAGATAGCGTCTGGAGAGGAGGGTTGTAATGGTGGGCGCGTAGGTCGAAGGACGCCCGATGCCTGCCTCTTCCATGGCGCGCACGAGGGAAGCCTCGGTGTAATGCGGCTCCGGCTGGGTGAAGTGCTGTGTGCTGCGCACATCCAGGCAGGTCAGCTTATCTCCTTCTTTTAAAGGAGGAAGCTTTTTGGTTGCCTTCGACTCTTCGTCATCTTCCGTGTACACGGAAAGGAAGCCGTCAAAGGCCACGCGGGAATCGGAGGCCGTAAAGCGGTAGTCTCCCGCGTTCAGCTTCACGGAGGTTGTCTCAAAGCGCGCTTCCTTCATGCCGGAGGCGATGAAGCGGCGCCAGATCAGCTGATACAGGCGGAACTGATCGCGGCTTAAGTTGTCTTTTAAATACGCGGGTGTCCAGGAGGCGTTGGTCGGCCGGATGGCTTCGTGGGCATCCTGAATTTTTCCGTTTTTCTGCGCCGCCTGCTGCTTGGTGCCCAGGTAGTCCTTGCCAAAGGTTTCCTGGATGTATTCTTCCCTCATGCGGGCTGCGTCATCGGAGATACGGGTGGAATCCGTTCTTAAATAGGAAATGATACCTACCTGTCCGGAGCCTTTGATCTCGACGCCTTCATAGAGCTGCTGCGCCAGGCGCATGGTCTTTCCAGTCGGGAAATTTAGTACCTTCGCGGCTTCCTGCTGCAGCGTACTGGTGGTGAAGGGGGCCGGTGCTTTCCGGGTGCGTTCCCCGCGGCGCACTTCTGCCACCTCAAATTTTTTCTTTCGAACGGCAGCCTCGATCTTTCTGGTCTCTTCTTCCGTGTGAAGAGCCTGCTTCTCGTCCTGCTTTCCGTAGAACTTGACATTCAGGCCTTTCTTATCGCCGGGAATTTCCAGGTCTGCTTCCATCGTCCAGTATTCTTCCGGGACGAAGGCAGAGATCGCGTCCTCCCGGTCGCAGACCATGTTGAGGGCGGCGGACTGCACACGCCCGGCGGACAGGCCGCGCTTGACCTTGGCCCATAAAATCGGGCTGATGGAGTAGCCCACCATGCGGTCTAAGATTCGTCTGGTCTGCTGCGCGTCCACCAGGTTCATGTCGATCTGGCGCGGTTCTTTTAAGGCCGCTTTCACGGCCGTCTTTGTAATTTCATTGAAGCTGATGCGGTATACCTGCTTGCCTTCCTGCTCGTTTAACTTCAGAGCATAGTACAGGTGCCACGCAATGGCTTCTCCCTCGCGGTCAGGGTCGGTTGCGAGATAGATCTTATCCGCTTTCTTCACGCGTTTGCGAAGATCCGCCAATACCTCTCCCTTGCCGCGGATGGTGATATACTGCGGTTCGTAATCATTTTCTATGTCGATTCCCATTTTGCTCTTGGGAAGGTCACGCACGTGGCCTCCGGACGCCGCTACATCGTATCCGGTTCCCAAAAACTTCTTTATGGTCTTCACCTTTGCAGGGGACTCTACGATAATCAGACTGGGCATACTTCTTTTCTATTCTCCTTTTGCCATAAAACCCTACGCCTCCTTGGGGCGTAAATCGCCGTAATGATACAACGGATTCTTTTTTTTGGCAAGAGGGAAAAGAATTTGCTGTTTACCCATGAATAGTATTGAATAGTCTTCTACAGTAAACGCGGAAGAAGCCATTGCAGGAAAATTTTTGCCGCCGTTATCACACAAATCACTCCGATGACAACCTGGCCCGCCAAACTTCTCACCTTGCTCTCCTCCTTTCTCTTCCTTACTCAGTAGGGTACGTAGGCATACCTTTTCTCGCTTTGGGGGCTTGATGGTATGTCCGCCCCCTCCTTTACAGCCGTACCAGGCATCCCTTTTCTCCCTCATTTCCTGACATAGTGCTGCCCACTCTCCTGCCGAACAAGCCCTTTCAGCTCCATCTGCAAAAGGACGGCGCACAAAGCAGGATAGGAAAGCCCGCACGTTTCGCAGAGCTCATCCACATGCACGGGAGTAAAGGACAGGCGTTCCAGGACAGCTTTTTCTTCCGCGGTCAGCTCTGCTTCTGGCCCAATCTCTTTTTCTGTTGCCGCTGCGTTCCAGAGTTTTCCTTTTTGCTGCAGACTCATCACCACATCGTCCGCGGACATCAAAAGGCCGGCTCCGTCCCGGAGGAGCTCAAGGCAGCCTTCGCTTAAGGGTTCCCCTACCCGGCCTGGCAGGGCCATCACTTCCTTTCCCTGTTCTAAAGCATACCCGGCTGTGATCAGAGATCCGCTCTTCTTTCTGGCTTCCAGGACGAGAAGAATGTCGGAGAAGGCGCTGATCAGCCGGTTTCTGCGCGGGAAATTCCAGGATAGGGGCCTGGTTCCGGGAATAAACTCGGATATAATGCCGCCACGATACGGAATTTCTTCATACAGGCGGCGGTTTCCGGGCGGATAGACTACATCCACGCCGCAGCCTAAAACCGCATACGTTCGTCCATTTTTTGCCTGCAAGGCGCCTTCGTGGGATGCGCCGTCAATCCCGGCGGCCAGACCACTCACAATTCCGACGCCCTTGGCTGCCAGATCCCCTGCGATCTGTTCCGCGTAATGTCTGCCGTAGGCGCTGCAGGCTCTGGCGCCTACCATGCCGACAAGAGCTTCTTCCCGTGGCATCTCCCCTTTGACAAACAGGGCGATGGGCGGCTCTGCCAGATTTTTCAGGAATTCCGGATACTCCGGTTCTTCACAGGTAATCATGTGAATCCCGTTCTCCTCCATTTTCATGAGTGGCTGGATGTAATCCACCTTTTTTCCGGCTTCCTTGACAAGCGCCTCCGCTTCAAACTCCGTCAGGCGGGCTTCGCTCCACGCCTTTCCTTTTATATTGAATAGGCCTTCCCCTGCTTCCCGCATTTTCGCAAAGCGTAACGCCTTTCGAGGCGATACCTCAGGCACTGACGCCAGCGCAAACCATTCTTCTCTTCTCACGATAGCCTCCTTACCTACCCTTCCCAAAACTTAGTCTCAATGCTTCGATACCCTGCCGCCTCGCTGAGATGCATAATCCCGATGTTTTCCTCCCCTTCCATGTCCGCAATCGTGCGAGCCACCTTGAGGATCTTGTGGTATCCGCGGGCACTCAGATGAAGCTTGTTAAAGATCAGTTCCATCATATCCCGCTCTTCCGGCCCTAAAGGACAGTACAGGTCTATCTTTCCCGCGGGGATCAGGCTGTTAAAGGAAAACTCTTCCCCGGCAAACCGTTCCTGCTGGATCTTCTGGGTTCGCAACACCCGCTCGCGGATCACAGCCGTGCTCTCCCCTTTTTCGCCCGTCATCAGCTCCTTCATGGGAATGGCGGCCGCTTCCACGCACACGTCGATCCGGTCCAGAAGCGGACGGCTGACATGGGATAAGTAGCGGCGGATTTCATAGGGCTCGCAGTGGCAACGGGAGCGGTCGGGATAAAAGCCGCACGGGCAGGGATTCATGCCAGCAACCAGCACAAAATCCGCCGGAAATTCAAAGCTTCCCTGGTTTCTGGAAATCCGGATTTTGCCGTCCTCCAGAGGCTGCCTTAAGGTATCCAGGGTGCTTTTGTGAAACTCCGTCAGCTCATCTAAAAACAACACGCCGCGATCTGCCAGGGACACCTCCCCAGGCCTGGGGATCCGCCCGCCACCGATCAGAGTGGTGGGTGTGACGGTGTGATGGGGTGCCCGAAACGGGCGGGTTTTGATGAGCGGATGCTCCGCGTTTAAATACCCGCAGACGCTGTAAATCTGGGAAACCTCCAGAATTTCTTCCCGGGTCAGTTCCGGCAGGATGCCCGGAATTCGGCTAGCCACCATGGTTTTCCCCGAGCCGGGAGGCCCCACCATCAGGAAGTTATGCCGACCGCTCACCGCTACCTCGGCCGCCCGTCTTACCGCCTTCTGGCCGATCAGATCCGAAAAATCCGGAATATCTCGGTGCTCTTCTTTGCCGTAGCCGCCATGCCTCTTTCTCCGCTCTTCGTTTTCCTGAAGCCACAGCTTTTCCTGCTCCGCTCCCATCGCGCGGCACCCCATAAATTCGACGATATCAGCCAGCGTCCTGACGCCCACAGCCTTTACCCGCGGCACTTCATTCCGGTTTTCTCTGCCTATGGCATCTACCCCCGCCATATCAACCACGGTTTCTCTTCCCCAAACATCTGCACCCATTTCATACTCGTTTCCGCTGCCCACGGCCTCAGCCTCAGGGAGGTTCTCCTCCGGGACGATCAGGGTCTGATAGCCGTTTCGCACGCCAAAGAGAACAATCGGCAGGATCCCGTTTACCGCCCGCACGTCTCCATTTAAGCCCAGCTCTCCGGCAAACAGAACTCCCTCCTGTGTCCCCTCCTGTATATAACCCATGGCCAGAAGGATGGAGACGGCGATGGGTACGTCAAACCCGTTTCCCACCTTGCGGATATCTGAGGGCGATAGATTGACGGTAATTTTCTTCGGAGGCAGGCGAAAGCCGGCGTTGGAAAGCGCTGTTTTGACCCGCTCCCTTGCTTCGCGGACTTCCGTCCCTAAAGCGCCCACCATCTCCATCCCCGGAAGGCCGTCCCGGATATCCGCCTCCACCTCCACCAGGCTTACCTCCAGTCCCATCACGACGGAACTGTCCACTTTGCTGTACATAGAATCTCCTCTTTTCTTTTGACTTTTTATCTGCTATAATGCTACTTTGTTGTTTCGTAGCTGCCTGCAACGGAAGCAGTCACGTTATTGTTTAGTTCCGGCCTTATTTTAAAGCCGGCCATTTCTATTAAATTGAGTGATACGGTCTTGTTATAAACACTCGGAAAGGCATCTGTATGAAAATAGGATTTGATAATGAGCAATACCTGAAAATGCAGTCCGAACACATCCTTGAGCGCATCAGCCACTTCGGCGATAAGCTCTATCTGGAATTCGGCGGCAAGCTATACGACGATTATCATGCTTCCCGTGTGCTTCCCGGTTTTCAGCCGGACAGCAAGCTTCGCATGCTGATGCAGCTGGCCGATAAGGCCGAAATTGTCATTGTCATCAGTGCGGATGACATGGAGCGCCGCAAGATCCGCAGCGATCTGGGCATCAGCTATGACGCGGAAGTGCTCCGCCTGAAAGAAATCTTCGAAGAGAAGGGCTTGTTTGTCGGAAGCGTTGTTGTCACGCACTATGCCGGACAGAAGGCCGCCGATTTATTTATCGAGCGCTTAAAAAAGATGAATATCCGAGTGTATCGGCATTACCTGATTCCGGATTATCCGAACAACATCCCCTTCATCGTCAGCGATGAGGGGTACGGCAAAAATGATTACATCGAAACCAGCCGCCCGCTGGTTGTCGTGACCGCGCCCGGCCCCGGCAGCGGCAAAATGGCCACTTGCCTGTCACAGCTCTACCAGGAGAACAAGCGCGGAATCCGGGCCGGCTATGCCAAATACGAAACCTTCCCCATCTGGAATCTGCCTTTAAAGCATCCGGTCAACCTGGCCTATGAGGCAGCCACGGCCGATCTGAACGATGTCAACATGATCGACCCGTATCATCTGGAAGCGCACGGCCGGATGACCGTCAACTACAATCGCGATGTGGAGATCTTCCCGGTCTTAAAGTCCATGTTCCAGCTGATTTACGGGGAGAGCCCCTACGAGTCCCCCACCGACATGGGCGTCAACATGGCCGGCAACTGCATCATCGACGACGATGCCTGCTGCGAAGCTTCCAAGCAGGAGATCATCCGCCGTTACTTTGAGACCGATTCCAAGGTCTTCTTGGGCCGCGCTCCGTCCAGCGAACTCTACAAGATTGATCTGATCATGAGCCAGCTGGGCATTAAGCCCGAAGATCGGCCGGTGGTGCGCGAAGCCCGTGCCTATGAGCAGCTGCGGCAGTGCCCCTGCGCCGCCATGGAGTTAAATGATGGACGGATCATCTTAGGCCGCACAACCGACCTGTTGGGTGCTTCCTCTGCCCTGCTCTTAAACGCGATCAAGAAACTGGCCGATATCGACGATTCGTATTTGCTTCTGTCGCCTACGTCGATTGAACCGATCCAGAATCTGAAAATCCATTACCTCGGGAGCAAGAACCCCCGTCTTCACACGGACGAGGTCCTGATTGCTCTGTCCGCCAGCGCCAGCACGAATGAAAAGGCGGCTTTGGCCCTCACCATGCTTCCCCACTTAAAGGGCTGCCAGGTGCACACGACGGTCATGCTGAGCGACGCGGACCGGCGCACGTTCCGCCAGCTGGGCGTCAACCTGACTACGGATACCAAAACACGCTAATCTTAAAATGTATCGCGACCGGGCGATATCATTAACGTTCCACGTAAGAATTTACGGAGTGAAAAAGGAACGGATCCATTGAAAAGACGAAATGCGCTGGCAGGGCCAGCATGGTCTGTAAGACAAGAAATAATTTCATGGATAGAGGTAAGATTATTCTGATTAAAATAATAGTCTATCCTTTCGCTATTGTCAAGCATGAGATTATACACTTTATAGTGTATGTAGTTTTAAAGACCATTTTACAGATTTTTCATAACTTTGATTCGTAGTTTTCTCTTTACATTTGCAAATTCTTGTTGTATACTGTACTCGAAAGCGGATCAAACATGCTGCTTCTATGTTGAAAAAGGAGAAAAATACTATGGCTGATTATGTTCTCAGTTGCTGCTCCACAGCCGATTTGTCGGACGAGCATTACAGTGCCCGTGACATTCATTATGTGTGCTTCCATTTCGAACTGGATGGCAAGCATTATATGGACGATATGGGAAAGTCCTACCCGATCGCTGATTTTTACAAAGCTATGGCGGATGGTGCCATGACGAAAACCTCTCAGGTCAGCACCGGCGAATATATAGAATACTTTGAGCCCTTCTTACAGGAAGGGAAGGATATCCTTCACCTGTGTCTGGATTCTGCCATCTCCGGCACGATCAACTCCGCGGTTGTTGCCCGTGATACGTTGGCTGACAAGTATCCGGACCGCAAGATCATCGTTCTCGACTCGCTGGCTGCCACTGCCGGCTTTGGTCTTCTCATGGACAAGCTGGCTGATCTTCGCGATGAGGGAAAGACGATCGATGAGCTCGAAGCCTATGTGCTTGAGCATCGCTCGGAAATGCACACATGGTTCTTCACCTCGGATCTCACCTATCTGATCCGCGGCGGCCGCGTTTCCAAGGCAGCCGGTTTTATCGGCGGTCTGCTTGGCATCTGCCCGCTTCTCTGGGTTGATGGCGAAGGAAAGCTGGATGCGCGCTATAAAATCCGCTCCAAAAAGAAAGTCATGCAGAAGGTCATTGAAGTGATGGAAGAAAACGCTATTGGCGGTGTGGATTACGCTGACAAGTGCTACATCAACCACTCTGCCTGCATGGAGGATGCCCGCACGATGGCTTCGATGATCGAAGAACACTTCCCGCACTTAAAAGGTAAAGTAGAAATCTACGACATCGGCACCACGATCGGCAGCCACACCGGCCCGAACACGGTTGTCGTCAACTTCTGGGGAAAGAAGAAAGCCTAAATAAAGATGACAGGGGACGGGCCTGTGTCACAAAAGCTGAACGCTTTTGTGACACAGGCCCGTCCCCTGTCATCTTTTGTGACACAGGCCCGTCCCCTGTCACACTTTACTTTTAGTGATGGAACAGACGAATTCCAGTGAAGACCATCGTCATGCCGTACTTGTTGCAGGCGTCAATGACCACGTCATCACGCACGGAACCGCCGGGCTGAACCACGTACTTCACGCCGCTTCTCTGGGCTCTGTCGATGTTGTCCGAGAAGGGGAAAAAGGCATCGGATCCAAGGGTGACACCCTGCATCTGATCCAGCCATGCCCGCTTCTCCTCGCGGGTGAACACGGCCGGCTTTTCGGAGAAGATCTTCTCCCACTTTCCGTCAGCCAGGACATCCATGTAATCCTCGCCGATATAGTTGTCGATCGCGTTGTCGCGGTCCGGACGGCCGATCGTGGGCAGGAAGGGCAGATTCATAACCTGCGGCGACTGGCGAAGGAACCAGTTGTCCGCCTTGGAACCGGCCAGGCGGGTGCAGTGAATGCGGGACTGCTGTCCTGCGCCGATACCGATGGCCTGGCCATCCTTCACGTAGCAAACCGAGTTGGACTGCGTATACTTTAAGGTGATCAGCGCAATCTGCATGTCGTGACGAGCGCTTTCAGGGAGATCCTTGTTCTCCGTCACGATGTTGGAAAGCAGCGCGTCGTCTGCCTTCAGCTCATTGCGGCCCTGCTCGAAGGTAATGCCGTACACCTGCTTGTGCTCGATGGGCGCCGGCTTGTAGGACGGGTCAATCTGCAGAATGGCGTAAGCGCCTTTCTTCTTGCTCTTTAAGAGTTCCAGCGCTTCCTCCGTGTATCCGGGAGCGATCACGCCGTCAGACACTTCCCGCTTGATCAGGCGAGCGGTGTCAACGTCGCAGACATCCGAAAGGGAGATAAAGTCGCCAAAGGAAGACATACGGTCCGCGCCTCTGGCTCTGGCATACGCGCATGCCAAAGGGGACAGCTCGCCCAGATCGTCAACCCAGTAGATCTTCGCCAGCGTTTCGTCAAGCGGCAGACCGATCGCGGCGCCGGCGGGGGAAACATGCTTGAAGGAGGTGGCTGCCGGATAACCGGTCGCTTCCGTTAATTCCTTCACGAGCTGCCAGCCGTTTAAGGCATCCATGAAGTTGATATAACCGGGTCTTCCGTTCAGCACTTTGATGGGCAGATCGCTTCCGTCTTCCATAAAGATGCGGGAAGGCTTCTGGTTCGGGTTACAGCCGTATTTCAGTTCGAGTTCGTTCATTGGATTTTACATATCCTTTCTTCTATTGATCACATGATGGCGATGGCGTGCTTCCACACCGGTGGGCGTTTTCCATGAAAACAGCGATTTTTCCTTCTTATACGTTCTTGTTAAAGATCCGGGTTTCGGCCTTGCCGCTTGCCAGCTCGATAAACCGGACAAAAAGCGATACCTTGTTCTCTTCGTTTAAGGAATTCCAGACAAGGTTTGCAAAGCTGTCAATGTCTCCCTCGATATCGACTTTGGTCGGCTCTCCCTCAAAGCTGGGGAGCGGGTTTCCATCGTGCAGATAGGTGTGAATGAAACGCCCTTCTCCCGCAAACGGATGGTCATAAGTATAGGTATGACGCTCGCAGCATTCCGGATTTCCGTCCGCGCTCTTTAAGATAGACATCGCGAAGTCGTAGGCGCCGTCTGCCACATGCATGAGGGCGGAAATGCGGGGCGTGTAGTTCGGGCCATCCGGCTCGAATTCGCGGCAGCGCAGGGATTCTTCGAAGGTTTTTCCTGCCGCCAGGCCATCATAGATGGTATCGGTCTGATCTCCGTTCGTGACGATCGTGTTGTCTCCCAGTACACGAACCGGCGCGTAGATGATGAGACTCGGATCGGACAGCTTCGCCGGATCAAACGCCTGCGTCCGGATGCCTTCGCCTTCTGTGACAAACACACGGTTCCGGCTGTTGACGCTGCGGCCCATGATGAAGTAAGCGCATACCGCGTTCTTTCCATCCGCCGAACGGCCAACCACGATGCCGCGTCCCGGATAAGCATTGTTTTTCAGTTCCTGTTCCAGTGATACTTTCTGCATAGAATTCTGATCTCCTCTTTTGCGCCGGTATTCATCCGGCTGTCATAGGTGGTGCAGCATATAGATTTGCTGCATGGTGTCCATTAGCCAACTTCTTCGGTTTCTGGTTCAATCACCACAAACTCTTCCGTCTCCGGTTCAATCACCGGAGGCTCTTCTGTCTGCGGCTCGGTTACGGGCTCTGTCGGTGGTTCTGTCTCGGGCTCCGTCGGCTCCTCGGTCTCGTGTTCCGTCGCTTCCTCGGTTTCCAGCTGGAGTTCTGTGGGTTCCTCCGTCGGTTCCTCGGTGGGTTCTGTCTCTTCCGAAATCGTTTCTGTTTCCTCTTCGGAAGTGGGTTCCGCTTCGGTCAGCTCTTCCTCGCTGAGGTCGATCACTTCCTCGGTGGTAGGTTCAGGGCTGGACGGTTCATCCGGGATAGATTCGGTTTCATGTTCGGTGGCCGATTCTGTTTCGTCGGAGTGCTCTTCCGTCGGTTCGGTCGGTGGAATGGTCGGAGGCTCCGTGACAGGCTCGGTCGGCGGAACGGTCGGGGGCTCCGTGACAGGCTCGGTCGGCGGAACGGTCGGCGTCACAACCGGGGGCTCTGTCTCTTCTGTTGCCTCCTGGGTTATATAGGCCCAAGGATTGTCAATATTCTTTAAGCCGCCGTAGGTGAGTACAGGCAGTCCGACAAAGCAATATTCTTCATACAGAAGTTTCGCGTCTGGAATCGAGAGGTTGACGCAACCGTGAGAGCCGTCGTACAGATAAATCTGTCCGCCATACTGCGAGCGGCGCAGGTCATGAAGTCCGATGCCTACGGATGGAATGAAATTCATCCAGTACTGGCAGGGAATTTCGTATTCCGGAACGCCGTTGGCATCCCGCTCTCCGCGCATGATGTGGTTGCGCTCCATCACGGCGACGTAATAGGTTCCTTCCCAGGTGTAGTGATCCTTCACATGCGCATCACCGCTCACGCAGGGGAAGCCGGTCTCGATGACGCCGTTTCTCCAGATATACACAAACTGGTCATCCAAGTCCACCTCCACATAGGTGTAGCCAAAGTCCTGGGCGGTGTGGCTCTGGGCCTTCTGCGTATAGATGAAGTCCATGCCATCTGAGCTTTCGTCGGTCTGTACCATATTGGTGAGGACTGCCAGCGAAGAATCATAGTCCATGATCCAGCCGTATGTTCCGCCCACCAGCGTGCGCACGGTGCCGGTGGCCGTCGTGATCTGGCGGGTGGCCCCGTAGGTATCGTACTTGGCCTTCATCTGCGCTATGAAATTCGAAAGCGGCGTCTGGTCAAACTGAATGTCATTCTTGGAGTCTAACGAATAGCACTGCCCGATGATCGCCTTGTCCACCGTCTCAGTGATTCCTTCGCCGAGATTGTAGACAATGCGCGTCTTCAGGTGATTGTTGAGCGCCTCGGTATTCGCCTTAATCTTCTCGACATCCTTCGCATTCAGAACCGGAAGCAGTTCATCCACATACCCGTCCGTCTTCTCCAGATTCAGTTCCGTATTCAGAACATCCACCGCATGGTGAATGGCCTCGTACATCTTGTCGGCATCAATCCGGTTTCCCTGAATCTGCTCCGTATACGTGTACGTATAGTCTGCATAGTTCAGGCTTGCCTTCCGGTTTGCGATACGGTCGGTCCGGTGAAAATATTCGGCATTGTCGAACCACTTCTTTAAAAGCGCTTCATCGTATGTGAAGAACAGGTCCGTCTCAAAGCTGGTGTTCTCGGGCTTTTTCCAGGTCTGCGGATCCTGCTTGGCCAGCATCGTATCAAAATCCACCGCGACATTGGATTCCATTCCAATCTCGTCACCGGAAAGGCTTAAGGTATCTCCTTCCCGACTCGTCACGGTCAGGTGATAATCCTCCAGTGTGCTCTTTAAATAGCTTTCCGCTTCATCCGGTGTCCGGTTGGAAATATCCACGCCGTTCACCGTGGTGCCTTCCAGGAAATGCGTCTGGTAGAACTCTACCTTCTCCTTGTTTTCCAGGATAGCCGGTACCACCACGAATGCGGCCAGCAAAATGGTGCCGCCTAAAAGGATGCCTGCCAAGGTGCCGACCAGCGTCTTTTTCACGCCTACCTTACGGGTGGAACGCTTCGGCGCGGTGTCTTTAGCGGCCGGAGCAGATACCTGATACGCTTCCTCGCGAAAATCGTTTTGTCTGCGGCTTCCCGCGGCTTCTCGGTTCTTTCGGGCCGCGTTTTCCCTGCTTCGCCGATAGCTGCCCGGCGAGTGTACCGGCCTGTCAGCGTCATGATCTTCAGGCTGTCCCGGCACTTTTTCAGACTCTTCCGGCACGTCTTCAGAAACGACGGCCTCCTCTTCTTCATCAGGGTTTGTCTTCTCGCCTGCGACAATCGCTTCGTCAAATCCGAAGTCATTGGGGGCTGTCTCAGCCTCAGTTTCATCTAAAACAAAGGATTCTTCCTTTACCGGGGTGTTATTCTCTTCTTCCTTAAGAGTAAAATCTTCTTTTTTCGATTTTTTATTCTTTTCTTCCTGCAGATAGGCCTGCACTTCTTCGGCCATGCTCTTCTCGAACTCATCCGGTTCGGAAGCAGGGTGCTCTTCTTCTATATTCTCAAAAACATCGTCATCCCGGACGTCCGTTTCCTGATCCGGATTTTCTGTTTCTTCCGCATCCAGGCGAAAGAACATATCATCCGATCGTTTCTCCGGAACCTTTTTCTTCTGCTGCGCGTCAAACGCGCTGAAGTCTATATCGAATTCATCATGTGAAGCCTGTTCGCTTCCGGAAGATGTCATGGAATTCGTTTTGAATCTGTTTCTTCTGATCATTCTTCCCTATACCATTTCCTATTTATTCATCATCTTCGCTGTCATGTTCCCCTTCCGTTGTTTCCGCTTCGTTGTTCTCTTTTTCGCCGGTTTCTTTGGTAGTATCTTCTTTGGTGGTATCTTCCTTTGTCTCTTCTACCTTGGTGGTATTTCTGCGGATCGTCGCACTCATCGGCTGATAGGTACTGGTGTGAAGATATTCCCGATCAATTTCTGTGCCGTATTCGTAGGTGATCACCCAGGTTTCGACCTTGGCACCTGCCAGGTTTCCACCCTCGATAACCTCTTCGCCGGGCTTTAAGGTAGGATCTTCTACGTAAACCGGCTTTGCGTCGATCACCTGAAGCGTCTGGGAAGCAAGTTCCTTTGTGATGCCTTCGCCTAAGATCGGTTTCCCGTAAACATAGGCATTGCAGGTTTCCTCGAAGTACAGCATAAACAGAACGATGGTTCCATCCGAGTTGTTGAAGAACTTCAGATCCGAGCTGGGATAATACACCATGGCGTCCATGCCCAGCGTGACATAAGTGACCGGCATGCTGTGATGGTGCCGCTCAGTGACCGTGAGGCCGGCCCGGATCAGAGCATTGTACAGCGTGGAGGATACCTGGCAGACACCGCCGCCGGGTTCTTTGACAACCTTCCCGTTCTGGAACGCGCCGGCATCCTTATAGCCTTTATCCTCTGTCGTCGCTCCGATATAGTCGTTGAACGAGAAAATCTCCCCGGGCTTTATCATCACGCCCGTCAGTGTATCGCAGGCAAGCTTGATGTTATGTACGCGGTTTTCATCGTACGCCATGCCGGTGGTAAAGGTTCCGATCATGCTGTACTCCGAGCGCGCCTTTTCCTCGGTAAACTCCGGCTCTACTGCATTATAGACAGCTTCGATCGTACCGCTGTAGTTTCGGCTTTCCACCTGATCGCGCACAAGCGCCAGCGTGCTCTCCGTATCTAAGACGTAGCCCGGTGCCGACTCGGAAAACGTAAGGACCTCATACTCCCGGTCAAAGCCGGTTAACACGGAGTTCACAGGGGTCGTGTCAAATTTCCCCTCCTGCGCCGCGATCTGCGCGCGGGCTGCGTCTTCATCAAACAGGCTTTCCGCCGTAAAATAAATGTTGGGGTCCGCTGTTTCGGCGACAGTTTCCTCCGCCAAAGTCCCTTCTGCGTCGCCTTCTTCCCCCGTAAGGGCAGACGCTTGCTCGCCTTGCGCATCCGCGGCAGTCGTTACCGGGGCAAACCCGCTTCCCTTGTCAAAAATTTCATCCAGCAGGCTGTCCGTACAGTGCAGACACTTTTCCAGCGGAATGATATTTCCCTGACAGCTAAGCGTCAGATCCCAGGACGCGCTCTGAACCCAGCGGTCGATGGCAGAGCGCACTTCATCTCTGGTCATGCGACTGATGTTGACGCCTTCAAAATATACCCCTTCCTGGGTGCGCAGCGTTTCCGCGCCCTGCCGCGTGTTGGTATTGTTTCGCACCGTAGGGGTGAGGGGGCGATTGTTGATCATGGTGCTGAAGCCGGCCACAATGACAATCATGCCAATGATGCCAGCGATCACCTTCAGCATCGCCAGGTTCTGCTTTTTGCGTCTGGTCTTGGCGGCAGACCTGGATCTCGTCCTTCTTTGCTGTGTAGCCCTGGCGGAAGACTTTGCAGCCGTAGCGGTAGACTTTGCAGCCGTAGCGGTAGACTTTGCAGCCGTAGCGGTAGTCCTCTTGACAGCTTTACCAGAAGACCTGACCGTTGCAGAGGCAGAACGGGTTCTTGTGGAGGCTGCAACCTTCACCCCGGCACTGGTCCTGCTTTTGAGCGTATTTCCGCTTTTTCTTTTGATACCCGATGTGGAACCGGTACCTTTTAAGGTACCGGGTGTTTTATTTTGAATTTCCGACATAAAACTCCCATGCAGCGCCGATGCGCCGCGCTCTTACCCTATGATATCCTCTGCGCGCACAGCCTTTTTTTGTTTCACAGTATCTGCCTGTCTTTGGATCATTCATATAGGCATAACCGCAGAAGAATCCGAGTGTCATTATACTAAGGAAGGTTCTATTTCGCAATGGGAACGATGACGGTCTTTGTAAACAACTTCTAAATGTTTTTCAGCATGTTTTTGTCCTTGTCAAACAGGAAGGAAACTAGTATACTTCTCAAAGATTGCAAGAAACTATGTCTTTTTCGAATTACGAAGGGAGCTACTTGAATGATCAAACATGTGTTAAGTCCTCTGGATTTTTCGGTGCAGGAGCTGGAAGATCTGATGGATCTGGCAAACGACATTGAAAAGTATCCGGACAAATACGCGCACGCATGCGCCGGCAAACAGCTGGCGACTCTGTTTTACGAGCCCAGCACCCGGACGCGTTTAAGCTTTGAATCCGCTATGCTCAGCCTGGGCGGAAATGTCCTGGGATTTGCCTCCGCGGATTCCTCTTCCGCCGCCAAGGGCGAAAGCGTATCTGACACCATCCGCGTCATTTCCTGTTACGCCGATATCTGTGCGATGCGTCACCCCAAGGAAGGTGCGCCGCTTGTCGCCTCCATGAAGTCTTCCATTCCCGTCATCAATGCCGGTGACGGCGGTCACCAGCATCCCACGCAGACCATGACGGATCTGCTTTCCATTCGCTCCTTAAAAGGCAGCATCAGCAACATGACCGTCGGTCTTTGCGGCGACCTGAAATTCGGACGGACCGTACATTCTCTGATTAACGCCCTTGTCCGTTACCCCGGTATCAACTTCGTCCTGATCTCCCCGCCGGAGCTTCGCGTTCCCGACTACATCATCGACGATGTCTTAAAACCTAACAACGTTCCTTACACGGAATGTACGGAGCTGGAGGAAGCCATGCCGAAGCTCGATATCCTCTACATGACCCGTGTACAGAAGGAACGCTTCTTTAACGAAGAAGAATACCTGCGCATGAAGGATTCCTACATCTTAGACCGCGCCAAGATGGAGCTGGCCAAGAAGGATATGCTGGTTCTTCACCCGCTGCCGCGCGTGAATGAGATTTCCGTGGAAGTGGATGACGACCCCCGCGCTGCCTACTTTAAGCAGGCCCAGTACGGCAAGTACATCCGGATGGCGTTAATCTTAACCCTTCTGCGGTTAAGCGGAGCGGTTCCCATGGAACTGCCGTCTTAAGGCACCCGCTGCCCCGTCACCGTTTAAGTCCCCTGCCCTTTTACGGGCAGGCACTCTGATAAAGGAGATACGTACCATGCTGAATGTAGGCGGAATGGAAGAAGGAATTGTCTTAGATCACATCCGGGCCGGAAAAAGCCTGAAAATCTATTACCTTTTAGGTCTGGACAAGCTGGACTGCGAAGTGGCCATGATCAAGAATGCCCACTCCAACAAGATGGGCCGGAAGGACATCTTAAAAATCGAAGGCGGGCTGGACCGCGTCAACCTGGACGTACTCGGCTACCTGGATCACAAGATCACCGTCAATATCATCAAAAACAACCAGATCGTGGAGAAGAAGAAACTTTCCATGCCAAAGAAAATCACGAACGTGATCTTTTGCAAGAATCCCCGCTGTATCACGTCCATCGAGCAGGAACTTCCGCATGTCTTCTATCTGGCGGATGAGAAGACCAAGACGTACCGCTGTATGTACTGCGACGAGAAATACAAGAAAAACTAAAATATACTACGGTTCACTTTCCAGTACGGGGATGATACAGGGATTTCCTACGCAGGCCTCGTAACGCTCCGATGAGCTAACTCCTAACTTCGACAGCAAAATCCACCTCCACGAGTCTAAGGCTACGACTCGTGGAGGTGGATTTTTTGTCTTCGTAAGGAGTGGATCTCATCTCCGCTAAACGCACTCGTGAATTGCCTGCGTATGGAAATTCCCTGTTCATCCCCTGACTCTCATACCGCATCTAGTACATCGTTTCTTAAGTAAAAGAGCTGCCTTGTGACAGGGGACGGGCCCGTCCCCTGTCACATTCCAGGTCCCAGACCATCCGCCTTCGGCGCAGTTACTTATTCTACAAACTCCGCCGGGTCTGCGAAGAGGTAGGCGGTGTCGAGGTTGCCATTTCCTTCAGAAAGCAGTTCGCCATCCACCATGACATACTCGCTATGATACAGGTTGATCACGACAATCGCCTGAGAAAGATCCGGCGGAGTATCCTGATACTTTTCCAGAAGATACTTCACATGCTCCGTGCGCACCGGTTTATAAAGATTCTCTTTCAGAAGATCCTTCCAGGAAAACGCATCATCCACTTTCGGATACGGTTCTCCTGTATCCGTTCTTCCATTCTCCGATTGCAGATAATCCCGATAGTCACTGATATTGTAGTGCTCTGTGCTCCCATCCGGAAGAAGAACGGTTAACTCACCGTACAGTTCCTTGCCGCCTTGGATGGGAATATCCATTTCCTTAATCAGCTCTAGGCACGCATCGATATTCTCTTTGCTATACATATACTGAATATACTTTTCGCATGCGTCAGGGGTCAGCTCCAGGGAAAACGGAACACGCCCCACATATACCTGTCCGTTTATTTCTTCTGCAAACTGTACTTCCGGAAGCACCGACTTATCCCCAAAGTTGTTTACCAGACCGTACGCTTTTTCAAAAGGCAGCTCAGCCATTTCTTTCGCCATCGTCCGATAAACATCCATGGCTTTTTCTTCGGTTAAGCCATAAACGGTCACATAAACCGGTTTCTCCGGCAATTTCTGATACACATCCGCGAGCCCCGGGATCTTCCCCATTTCCGCCGTAAGCGTTTCCATTTCCTCGTAGGTCAGGAAAATATAGCGGGAATAGAGCTGCCCGCCGGACCGGATCGAAACCTCCACGGTTTCATAATGCGGCATGTTTTCAATAGAGGTGCTGTTCAGATATCCATATTTCCGGACACTTTCCAGTACCCTGGACAATCCTTCGGACACCAGTTTTCTGGCAGGTTCTGACTGAATCTCCAGCTGATTTTGGCTTACAGAAAAATAGTCCCGACTGTAGTACGTTCTCATATTCTTAAAGGATACCGATTCGATTTCCTCCGCGGTAGGCTCAAAAGACGCGTGCGCTTTTTGCAGTCCGGCCATCCCCAGGAACACTGCTGCGTCCGCCGCAAAGATAAACAGGATGCCCGGTATGATCCGCACCAGATTCTTCCATTTTTTTGTTGTGATCAGTTCATACACAAAATAGACCACAAGAACCAGGATATAAAGGAGCACGATCCAGAAAACTTCTTCCCTGTCCATCGCATAGAATTTCTCTCCTGACTCTGTCACTTCAAACAGCATCCCAAGCGGGAGTAAGCTGGCGGTAAAGGCAGCAAGGAAACGAAATACCCCCTGTAAAAAGCGGTTAGCGGAAGCCTGCGCCGCACTCTCCGATTTCCGTTTCTGGAACAGAACAGCGCCAAGCAGAATCAGGATGACGGTCAGCGTTCCCGTGTAGACCAAACTTTGCCAGGAAGACAGGGCATTGTATTCTGCTGCTCCCATTCCGCCCGTGAAAAGGTAAGAAAAGCTCAGCGCGTAGCCCAGCGGAATGTTTAACCCCAGGGCAAAATGCGGGATCAGATTGGTGCTGGCGGGAACCATCGGCAGCGATCCCGCAACAATATTTTCCACAACCCAGACGTAAAGTCTTGGCAAAAAGCAGATCATGCAGGAGACGATGACACAGGTAAACATCGTTCCCGTAAGGGAAAGCGCCACCGCCACGATGGACATGATGTACAGGGATCCCACCCAGAGGTGGAAAAACGTTCGCAGGATTTCAGAAATCTGTACGCGGAAATAGGCCCGCTGCACGGCAAACAGGACAGAGCCGACGATCGCGGGAACCGCCAGAAGGATGGTCATCCAGGCAATCGCGGAGGCGAAGAAACTGACATACAGGCAAAGCCGTGTCTGCGGGATCGCGTGGTAAAAATCACTGGCGTTTCTCTGATGCAAAAAGCGGAATACATGCGCCATAAGGAGCGCGCCAAAGAGAAACATGACCATCATAAGCGCCGGATTGATCGTCATGAGCGTCATAACGCGGAGATCGACGTTCCTGGGAGAATTTGCGCTTGTCGACAGAAACTCCCAGATCGGATACATAACGGAATACAGCGTCAGAAGGAACAGATAGAGAAATCCCTGAACCCGGTTCTGCCGCATCCCTTCCAGGAAGAGATTCTTATCAAAGATTTTTCTGCTCATAGTTAACCCCCTCTAAAACCGCGCTGAATTCATACCCTAGCGCTTCCATTTCATACGTAAACACCTCTTCTAAGGAAAGCGGCAGGACGTCCAGGATAACCGGCTGCATCGCCCGCACATGCTTAACCACCTCAAGCTTATCTCCCCGCACGATCATGTTGGCGATGGAGCCATGCTTGACATAATGCAGGATATCCAGGCCTTCAAAGCGGGATTTGTCATACTCGTCGGTGAAGCCCACCTGGATTTTGAACAGCGTCGTCTTAAGGTTCTGGATATCGCTCTCAAAGATCAGGCCACCCTTGTGCAGCAGTGCCAGCTGATCACAGGTGTCCTCCAGCTCGCGGAGGGAATGGGAGGTGATGATGGCCGTGGATTTTCGCTCCATCAGGTCCTGGCTGATCAGGCCTTTGACCAGGTTTCGCATGACCGGGTCCAGGCCGTCAAAGGTCTCGTCAAAAAACAGATAGTCCGGTTTTGCGGAGAGTGCCAGGATGATCGCAGCCTGTCGTTTCATTCCCTTGGAGAACGCGCTGATGTTGCGCTTGCCGTCCAGCTGGAAACTTTTCGTCAGATACTCAAAGCGCTGATAGTCGAAGCTGGGGTAAATCGAGGCGTACAGCTTCGCCATGCGCTCCATGTTGGCCGACGGCAGAAAGTACAGTTCGTCCGGTACAAAGGCGATCCGGCTTTTCGCGGCCGGATTGTCAAAAACCGGCTCTCCTTCCACCAGAACCGTTCCGCCATCCGGTTTGTAGATTCCTGTGAGCAGCCGCAAAAAGGTGGATTTTCCGGCTCCGTTGGAGCCCACCATCCCATAGATACAGCCTTTCGGTATCGTGCAACTGATTTCTTTTAACGCGGTAAACTGCTCAAACCGCTTTGTCAGCTTTTTCACTTCAATCATCGCTCGCAAACCTCCTTATTCCCCTCATAAGCCGACCGGACCAGCGCAAGCAGCTCCTCCAGCTCTGCCCCCGCCAGTTTCATATCCTTCACAAGCTCGATCAGATCGCTGCTCTTATCGCGGATTTTTTTCCGTATCACCTCTGTGGCCGTCTCCGCGACAAAGCAGCCCTTTCCGGGAACGCTCATTAAGATCCCGCGGCGGTCCAGCTCGCTGTATGCTTTCTGTATGGTATTCGGATTGATCAAAAGATCTAACGACAGACTTCGCACCGACGGCATAGGGTCTCCGGCTTTCAGAAGCCCCGACAGCACCAGCTTTTCCATCTGATCCACCAGCTGCTCATACACCGGCACGCGGGAGAGCGCATCAATCTGGAACATAACGCTTCACCTCCTGTTTGACATCTGTACTATGATGCTTAGTACAGTTGGTATTATAGACCAGAATTTTCTTCTTGGCAAGAGTCGAAAAAAATGTTAGGATTCCGGATACACGCAAGATGCATTCTATTATACGAGGTGTTCCATGTCTGATTTATCTTATCCTGTGCCCTCTCATCCTAAAAAGGAGGCAAATGCGGAGAAAACAGAAGGTCTGCAATTAAAAAGAATCGCCCGGATTTCGAGCGATTTTCCTACCAAATTCGGGATTCCCCGGCAAAGCGGCCTGGTTTCCTCCTTAAAATCCACGATCATCATGGAGCCGGAGTACCGGGATATTCACGCTTTCCGTGGAATTGAGGAGTACACGCACCTGTGGCTCATCTGGGAGTTTTCCGAGGCTGTGCGCGACACCTGGTCTCCCACCGTCCTTCCCCCGCGCCTCGGTGGAAAGACCCGGATGGGCGTGTTTGCCACCAGGTCTCCCTTCCGCCCCAATGCCCTGGGGCTTTCTTCTGTGCGCTTTGACGGGCTTGAGATCGATCCGGTTTTAGGTCCCCTGCTTCATGTGTCTGGAGCGGATCTGATGGACGGAACCCCCATCTACGACATCAAACCGTATCTCCCCTTTACGGACAGCCACCCGGACGCCTCCGCCGGCTTTGCCGGCCCGGTCTATTCCAAGAGCCTGCAGGTGGTGTTTCCGGACGAGAAGCTCGCGCTGATCCCGGAGGACAAGCGCCAGGCACTCCTTGATGTGCTGGCCGAAGACCCGCGCCCGGCGTATCAGAATAATCCGGACCGGTTGTACGGGGTAGAGTTTTTGAACTTCGATGTCCGCTTCCGCGTGGCGGAGGATGTTCTGACTGTGGTGGAGGTTGTGCGCGGTTAAAGATTTCATTGAAACTCGCTAAACAGATACCATAGTTTATAGCAATTCAAAAGTGCTTATGCACGTAAGACAGCTCTTGATTGGTATTGACCTGTGAATATAATCTCCATTAAATATTTTTTACTACCGTCCTGTTGACTTCCTTATTGGGTGTGCTATAATTGTCTTGTCTTCAGGGCGGGGTGCAATTCCCCACCGGCAGTAAAAGTCTGCGACTCTCCTTTTTAGGAGATTGATTCGGTGAAATTCCGAAACCGACGGTATAGTCCGGATGAGAGAAGACGGATTCCCGAATAGTTTCGGCTACCGTGCGCTTGTGAAGATCATTATCATTCACCGGCGCTTTTTTTATGATATCGCCCGGTCGCGATGCGTTGGGTGATATCAAACAAAATTCCCGCCGAAATCAAAGGAGGAAAAACATGGAAACTCAAGTCAACAACAACACCAAATTCGACACCAAAAAGCTGGTCATGCTGGCCCTTCTGGCCGCCATTGCCTATGTGGTCATGTTTCTTTCCAAACAGATCCCTGTCAATGTGCTGGGCTTCTTAAACTTTGACCTGAAAGATGTCGTCGTCTGCATTGCAGGTTTCCTTTTCGGCCCGCTGGCAGCCGCCGAGGTCAGCATTGTCGTCTCGTTCGTTGAGATGTATACCGTCTCTTCAACCGGTATCTGGGGCTTCATTATGAACGTCTTAAGTACCTGCTCCCTGGCCTGCACCGCAGCGTTTATCTATCAGAAAAAGCGCACTCAGGCAGGCGCGATTGTGGGCCTTGTTGCCGGCGTTCTTCTGATGTCCGCTATCATGGTGCTCTGGAATTACCTGATCACCCCGATCTACATGACGATCCCCCGGGAGCAGATTATCCCTCTGCTGATCCCCACCTTCCTGCCGTTCAACCTGATTAAAGGCGGCATTAACGCGACCTTCACCATGTTATTATACAAGCCGGTCGTCACCGCCCTTCGGAAGGCCAACCTGGTGCCCCCGTCCACCGGCAGCGGCGAAGATGGCAAGAAAGTCGTTCTCATCGTGTCCGCGGTGCTGCTTGTCACCTTCATTCTGTTGGCGCTTGTCCTGGCCGGCGTGCTGTAGACTTTCGCAGTATGCAATTGCTTTCTTCGAATACAGGGGCTGGGATTTTCGTTGCAGGCCTTTTGAGCGACTGATGAGCTAGCCCTAACTATAACTGAAAAAGCATGCATGGGGTTCTGGCCTTTCAGGGCCGTTCCCCATGCATTTTTGAATCTTCCGAAGCCAAGATTGCATGGGGTTCTGGCCTTTCAGGGCAATCCCCATGCATTTATGAAGCTTCCGAAGGTTAGATTGCATGGGATTCCTGCCTTTCAGGGCTATTCCCCATGCATCTATCAAGCTTCTGCAGCCAAGATTGCATGGGGTTCTGGCCTTTCAGGGCAATCCCCATGCATTTATGAAGCTTCCGAAGGTTAGATTGCATGGGATTCCTGCCTTTCAGGGCTATTCCCCATGCATGCGGGGAATTAAGCAAGAATAAAAGATATTCACCGTCTGAAATTCAATTTTCCAAGCCGGCATGCGGAGTAAAACCAGGGGCTGGGGCTGGGAATTTCCATACGCAGGCAATTCACGAGCGCTTTTAGCGCAGATGAGATCCACTCCTTACGAAGACACAAAAAACACCTCCATGAGTCGCCGCCTTTGACTCATGGAGGTGTTTTTTGCTGTCGTAGTTAGGAGTTAGCTCATCGGAGCGATGCGAGGCCTGCGATGGAAATTCCAGGTCCCAGCCCCGTCCGGTTTATTGAAATGAGTCTACTCTTGCTTCCTCCCAGCCCCGTCCGGTTTATTGAAATGAGTCTACTCTTGCTTCCTCCCAGCCCCGTCCGGTTAGAATCACTCTTGAATTATTTCCATGGAAGACTTACGCCTCGTCAATGGCCTTGCCAATATCGTGGCGCATGTATTTGTTGGAGAAGCTCACCCACTCCGTCGCCTCATACGCCTTCGCGCGCGCCTCCTTCAAATCCTTCCCCAGCGCAGTCACGCCAAGGACGCGGCCGCCGTTTGTCAGGATACTCCCATCCTCTCCGAATTTGGTTCCGGCGTGGAAGCAGAAATACCCCTCCGCCTCGTGCGCCTTCACGATTTCGAGGCCCGAGATCTTCTTGCCTTTCTCGTAGGCCAGCGGATATCCATCCGAAGCTAAAACCACGCAGACGCAGGCCTCCTTGCGGAAGGTAAGCTCCACGTCCTTCAAGCGGCCGTCGATGCAGGCTTCAAACACATCTACGATGTCGTTTTCCATACGGGGAAGAACTACCTGCGCCTCCGGGTCACCGAAGCGGGCGTTGTACTCCAGCACGCGCGGGCCATCCGGCGTCAGCATCAAGCCAAAGAAGATTACGCCCTTGAAAGGCCGGCCCTCCGCGCGCATCGCGTCCACGGTTGCCTGATAGATGTACTTCTGGCAGAAGGCATCCACCTCGTCGGTGTAGAACGGGCTGGGAGAAAAGTTTCCCATGCCGCCTGTGTTAAGGCCCTCGTCGTTGTCCTTCGCGCGCTTGTGATCCTGCGCGGAGGCCATGATGCGGATGGTTTCTCCGTCCACAAAGGACAGAACGGAAACCTCACGTCCGGTCAAAAACTCTTCCACGACCATCTCATTTCCGGCAGATCCGAATTTCTTGTCCTGCATGATTTCCTTCACGCCCGCCTTCGCTTCCTCGAGTGTCTGGCAGATCAGAACGCCTTTTCCGAGGGCCAGGCCGTCCGCCTTTAAAACGATCGGGAATTTGGCGGTTTCCAGGTACGCAAGCGCCTTTTCCGGATCGTCAAACACTTCGTAAGCCGCCGTGGGGATTCCGTATTTCTTCATCAGATTTTTGGAGAAAGCCTTGGAGCCTTCCAGGATGGCGGCGTTCTTTCTGGGACCGAACACCCGAAGGCCTTCCGCCTCAAACACGTCCACGATGCCCGCCACTAAAGGATCATCCATGCCGATCACGGTCAGATCGATTTCTTTTTCCTTCGCAAAGGCAACCAGACGGTCCATCTCCATGGCTCCGATCGGAACACATTCCGCGTACTCGGCAATTCCCGCGTTTCCGGGAGCGCAGTAAATCTTGTCAACCTTCGGGCTTTTATGCAGTTTCCAGGCGATCGCATGCTCGCGGCCGCCGCTGCCAACAATCAGAACTTTCACTTTTCTCTCCTCTTTTGAAAAAGCCGATGCGTGAGTTGCCGAAGGCAACGATACACACATCGGCTTTCCTGATCTGTCTATGATATCTTGCAAATGATCTTCTAATTCTCGCGAATCCACGGCTTCCCGTCGATCCAGTCGATATTGCCGCACGCAAAGGCATCGATTGCCTTCGGAAGGAGCACCCACTCGGCCTCCTCCATCACGCGCCGCTGCAGGATTTTGGGCGTGTCATCCGGATGCACTTCCACTGCCTTCTGTAACAGGATTGGGCCGGAATCCATGCCGGCGTCCACGAAGTGCACCGTGGCGCCCGTGATCTTGCTGCCGCGCGCCAGGCACCCTTCATGCACCTTCAACCCGTAGTAGCCGACGCCGCAGTACGAAGGGATCAGCGAGGGATGGATGTTCAGAATCCGTCTCTCATAGCGCCGGATCATCTCCTCCGGAATGCGCACCAGAAAGCCTGCGAGCACAATGAGGTCCGGGGAAAGCTCCGCCAGCTTATCTAACAGGGCTTGATGAAAAGCCTCTCTGTCCGCGTAGTCGGCCGGACAGATTGCGTAGCCCGGAACCCCTGCCTTTTCGGCACGGGTCAGCGCCATGACGCCTGGATTGTTGCTGATGACGCCGACGATCTGGGTCTGGCGGATGCTTCCATCCGCCACGCCGTCCAAAATCGCCTGCAGATTGGTGCCGCCTCCGGAGACGCAGACGACAACCCTTACCATAACTCGACTCCCTGCTCGCCGGATACAACCCAGCCGATGACATACGGCTTGTCGCCCGTAGAGCGGATGGCCGCCATCGTGCGGTCAGCGTCTTCCGGATCCACGGCCATCACAAGGCCGATGCCCATGTTGAAGGTGTTGTACATGGAATCGTTCTCCACATGGCCTTCCTTCTCGATCAGCTTAAAGATCGGTGGAACCGTGTAGCTGTCCTTGCGGATGATGGCGCGCTTTCCTTCGCAGAGCATACGCGGAACGTTCTCGTAGAAACCGCCGCCCGTGATATGGCTGCAGGCCTTCACGCGGATGCCGGCATCCTTGATGGCCTTCATGGCCGGAACGTAAATGCGGGTGGGCTTTAAGAGTGCTTCGCCGAGCGTCATGCCCAGTTCTTCGCGGTAGGTTTCCAGATTTTCCTTGGTCATGTCAAACACCTTGCGGACCAGGGAGAAACCGTTGCTGTGCACACCGGTGGAGGCAACGCCGATCAGCACGTCTCTTTCCTTCAAGTCGCGTCCGTCGATCATCTGGTCCTTGTCCACCACGCCGACGGAGAAGCCGGCCAGGTCGTACTCATCGACCGGATAAAAGCCGGGCATTTCTGCGGTCTCGCCGCCCACGAGCGCCGAGCCGGATAATTCGCAGCCCTTCGCGACGCCCTTTACGATATCCGCCACCTTCTCGGGGACCAGCTTGCCGCAGGCCACGTAGTCAAGGAAGAACAGCGGTTCCGCGCCGGCACAGATCAGGTCGTTCACGCACATGGCGACGACATCGATACCAACCGTGTCATGCTTGTCCATCAGGAAAGCGAGCTTTAACTTGGTGCCCACGCCGTCCGTGCTGGAAAGCAGGACCGGGTGCTCCATCTTCTTGAAAGCTTCAGCGGAGAACGCGCCGGAAAAGCCTCCGATCCCGCCAAGGACTTCCGGTCTCATGGTTGTCTTAACATGTTCCTTGATCAGATCTACTGCCTTGTACCCGGCCTGCAGATCAACTCCTGCACTCTTATAATCCATATGAATTCCTTTCTCCGGCTTTTTTCCGCCCGGTCAAACATTCGTGCTTACTGTTCCAGATATGCCTGGTAACCGATCTCCTGTAACTTGTCCGCTTTCTTCATGACGCCTTCCTTCATCTCCTGCGAATACGCTTTCAGCTTCGCAAGAAGCTCCGGATCGGAAGTCGCCAGAATTTTCGCCGCCAGAATACCTGCATTCGCGCCGCCGTTGATGGCAACCGTAGCCACCGGAATACCGCTTGGCATCTGTACGATGGAGTAAAGCGAATCACGTCCTCCGAGGGATGTCGTGTGCATCGGGACGCCGATGACCGGCATAGGGAACAGTGCCGCGCACATGCCCGGAAGGTGAGCCGCCATGCCGGCCCCCGCGATAATTACCTTAAACCCTTTTGCCTCCGCTCCCTTTGCGTAGGCAAAAAATTCATCCGGTTCCCTGTGAGCCGAGATGATGGTCATTTCATAGGAGATGCCGAATTTGTCCAGCATCTCAGCAGCCTTCGCCATCACCTTCAGATCCGAATCGCTGCCCATTACAATGCCAACCTGTGCCATTTTTTAAAATCCTTTCTTTAAGGTTAAAACCCGATGGCGTAAACTGCAAGAACCGCCATCAGGATGATTGCGTTAAAAACCATTCCCACGATGGTCACCGCCGGCTTCTTCGGCTTTCGAAGGAGAACCAGTCCCGCCACAATGAGGCCGACGGCAGATAAAAACAGTGCGAGTAACATCAGGGCTGCTGATATCCATGAGACATTTCCCTCTGATTGAAACGCGTCCCGGATCCCGTAGAGCACCATCGCATACTCGGCCGCTGCCAACACAGCCGGGACAAAGGATAAGAATGCCGGGAGCTGCCCGCGCATATCATTCATCCATCCTGTCCGGTTTGATCTTGTTCCCGTTGCCACTTCACTTTCCTCCTGTAATCCCGCAGTACGATGAACAGGGCATACCCCAATAACCCTCCCAGCGTATTTAGAATAACATCATCCACATCACAGCACCCCACACGGCTCACCAATTGAATGAATTCGATCGCCGCGCTGAAGCAGAACGAGATGCCCGCGATAAAGGGAATATCCCTGTGAAAGCGGAAAAGCAGCGGAACAAAGAATCCAAAGGGCATGAACCCGACAATATTTCCCGCCAGGTTGAGAACCACCCGGGCAAACCCGATCTGTCTCCAGTAGCGCAGATATCGTCCGATCTCGCGAAAGGGGACAAAATTGTAGGAGTAGACATCACTCAGCTGCCTTCTTCCCCAGTTATCCGCGAAAAACATGAAATAGGTGAGTGCCCCCAGGTACAGGAGAAAACAGGTCCATCCGACAATCCGGATCCCGTCCATGTACCGGTTTTTTTCAGGCTCCATACTTCTCATAATAGGCATCGATGGCTGCCTTGATGCCATCGTCAATCCATACTTTTCCGCGGTACGGACGGTTGTACAGAAACTCCACCACTTCCTTCATGGTTACAATGGCGGTGGTCTTCATTCCATAGGTCTCGGAAATCTCCTGCAGAGCCGCCTTTTCGCCCTGCCCGCGCTCCATCCGGTCGACCGAGACAACTAAGCCCATGACATCCACGTTTCCCTGTGCCTTTAAGATGGGGTACGTTTCCTGAATGGAGGTTCCCGCCGTCGTCACATCCTCGATGATCACGACCTTATCACCGTCGCCGATGGGGCTTCCCAGAAGGATTCCCTTGTCGCCGTGGTCCTTGACCTCCTTGCGGTTGGAGCAGTAACGGATATCCGCGCCATACTTATCGCTTAACGCGATCGTTGCGGCAACGGTCAGCGGAATACCCTTATACGCCGGTCCAAACAGGACATCAAAGTCCGTACCGAACGTCTCCTTGATCGCCTGCGCGTAATACTCGCCAAGCCGCTTTAACTGGGCACCCGTGCGATAAAAGCCGGTGTTGATGAAAAAGGGCGTCTTTCTTCCACTTTTCGTCGTGAAATCTCCGAATTTCAACACCTGGCAGTCAATCATAAAGCCGATAAATTCTTCCTTGTATGCTTCCACTTCGCTCTCCTTTGGGTAAATGGGCAGCTTGCCTCACTATAAACCGGTTTGTCTTTATGTTCGTGTACTTCTTACCTTGTTAATGGACGGCTCCAACCAGATCCACAATGTTCTTCACACCGTGCCGGTCCATGTACTCTTCAATTCCCTGGATCACTTTTAACGCGGTAAACGGATCGACGAAGTTCGCCGTTCCGACGGACACCGCGCTCGCGCCGGCCAGGATAAACTCCAGCGCATCCTTTGCGCAGGTGATGCCGCCCATGCCGATCACAGGGATGTGCACGGCGCGCGCCGTTTCATACACCATGCGCACGGCCACCGGGCGGATCGCAGGCCCGGACAGGCCGCCGGTCTTGTTGGCCAGTGCGAAGGTCTGCCGCTCCACGTCGATCTTCATGCCGGTCAGCGTATTGATTAAGGACACCGCGTCCGCGCCGCCCGCTTCCGCAGCCTTGGCGATCTCGGCGATGCTGGTCACGTTCGGCGTCAGCTTCATGATGAGCGGTTTGTTCGTTTTCTCCCGAATGCGGGCCGTCAGATGCTCGACCATTTTCGGGTTCTGCCCGAACGCCAGGAAATCGGCGCTCACATTCGGGCAGGAAATGTTAATCTCCAGCATATCCGCGGCCGTATCCGAAAGTCTTTCCGTCACGGCCAGATACTCATCTTCTGAATGTCCGCACACGTTCACGATGACAACGGTATCCAGTTTTTCCAGCCGGGGCATGTCCCTCTCCAGGAACACATCAATGCCGGGGTTTTGAAGTCCGATGGCATTTAACATGCCGCTGTCCGTCTCGGCAATCCGCGGCGTTTTGTTTCCGGACCACGGGATTAAGGAAACGCCCTTGGTCACCAGCGCTCCCAGCTTGTTTAAATCAAAGAATTCCTCGTATTCTTCGCCCGATCCGAATGTGCCGGAGCTGACCATAACCGGGTTTTTGAGGGTTACACCGGCGATTTCAACCTTGGTATTTCTCACAGCTCCACACCTCCCGCTTCAAAGACAGGGCCATCCTTGCAGATTCGCTTGTTCTTCACGTTGGAATGCCCATCGATCGAGTTTGTCTGGCAAACGCAGCCAAGGCACGCGCCGACGCCGCAGGCCATGCGCTCTTCCATGCTGATAAAGGCAAGTATGTTTTTCTCCGCGGCATATTCTTTGATGGCCCGCAGCATGGGCTTGGGCCCGCAGGCGTACAGCACATCCGCTTCCAGCTTTTTTTCCCGGATGATGTCCATCACGTTTCCAGTCGTTCCAAAGCTTCCGTCTTCGGTGGCCACATGCACCTGGCCGTAGGCCTGAAACTCGTCCTGCAAAAAGCGCTCATCCCGATATCCTAAGAGGATCTGTTTTTCCCCGGGGAGGCGCTCCGCCAGCATGAGCATGGGCGGGATTCCGATGCCGCCGCCGATGATCAGCGCTCTTCCTCTGTTTTCCATCGGAAAGCCGTTGCCCAAAGGTCCCATGACCCGCACGGTATCCCCTTTTGCAAGTCCGGAAAACTCTTCCGTTCCGGCACCTGCCACCCGGTATACCAGGCGGATCTGCCCGTCCTTTACTTCGCACAGACTGATTGGGCGCGGAAGAAGCCGGGAATGGTCACGGCTGTACAAAGCCACAAACTGGCCACACGTGGCGGCCTCCGCAATTTCAGGCGCATGCAGCCAGAGATCAAAAATACCGGTTCCGATCCTATTTTGGCTGACCACCGATGCCATACATACTGTTTTCATTCAAAGGCCCTCTTCTTATATTACAGAATGGTGCGAATGTCTTCCACCATGTCAACAACCGCCTGACGGCTGGCATCCGCAAAATGCTCCGCTCCGAAACGGCTGTACTTTTCCTGCTTCCAGGCCGCGATAATGCCGCGGGACGAATTGACGATGGCGCCGAGCCCGTCTTCATTAAAGTAAGGGGCCAGATCCTTGGCTGTTCCGCCCTGCGCGCCGTAGCCGGGCACCAGGATGTACGACTTCGGCATGATCTTGCGGAGAACCTTGCCCATCTCCGGGTACGTGGCACCCACCACGGCTCCGATGTAGCTGTAGTCATCGCCCATGCAATCGGCTCCCCAGGCGGCCACTTTCTCGCCCACCCATTCATAGAGCGGACGACCGTCGATCAGGCGATCCTGGAACTCGCCGCTGGAAGGATTGGAAGTCTTCACCAGAATAAAGAGGCCCTTCTTCTCCTGCCGGCAAACATCGGCAAACGGCTTGATCCCGTCCGTCCCCAGGTACGGATTGACGGTGATGAAATCCTCGTGGAAGGGAGCAAAAGTCTGACTGCCCACGGTCACTTTCCCGATATGTCCGGCTGCATAGGCTGCCGAGGTGGAACCGATATCTCCGCGTTTGATGTCTCCGATCACAACCAGGCCCTTATCCTGGCAATAGCGCACGGTTTTTTCGTAGGCGATGAGGCCTTCCACGCCAAACTGCTCATACATGGCAATCTGCGGTTTCACAGCGGGAATCAGGTCATATACCGCGTCCACGATCGCCTTGTTAAACTGCCAGATGGCCTCTGCCGCTCCGGCCAGGGTTTCGCCGTATTCCGCGAA
This sequence comes from Lachnospiraceae bacterium, assembly GCA_017479935.1. Lineage (GTDB taxonomy): Bacteria > Bacillota > Clostridia > Lachnospirales > Lachnospiraceae > RGIG5021. The sequence continues at coordinate 10,229 of JAFVBO010000085.1, read as the reverse complement.
AGCCTGGCGCTGCACGCTTTCGGGAATATAGGACAGCATCGGGTCCAGGCCAACCACGACGGGAGCGCCGGTTTTTTGAATGGAAGAAATCAGTTTCTGAATCATGTTTTTACTCTCGCTTTCCTAGGTGTAAAGACAGTCTTTAGTTGTTCCGGTATACAACGCGTCCGCTGACCAGCGTGGTGGTGACCCTTCCGCTGACGTGATATCCCTCAAACGGTGTGTTTTTCCCCAGAGAGGCAAACCCCTCGGTAGAGATATCATACTCCGGGCGGGGATCAAAGACCGTGATGTCCGCAATGTCGCCGGGGTTTAACGATCCCCGGTTGATTTTCAGAATCCGCGCGGGGTTGCTGCTCATCTTCTCCACCATCTGGGAGGCGCTTAAAAGCCCCTGCTTGACCAGACCGGTATAGACAAGCGGCAAGGCCGTCTCAAGGCCCGAAAAGCCGCTCGGTGCCTCCTCCAAAGTCCATTTTCCGGCTTCGTGAGGGGAGTGATCCGTCGCGATGACATCGATAATGCCATCCCGCAGCCCGTCGATCAGCGCCAGCCGGTCCTCTTCCGTCCGCAAAGGCGGATAGACCTTTCCCGCCGCGCCTTTTTCCATCAGACATTCCTCTGTCAGAAACAGGTGGTGCGGGCAGACTTCCCCGGTGACAGCCTCGAACTGCTTTTTCGCAAGCCAAAGCATCAGGACGGATTTGCGGGTGGACATGTGCTGCAAGTGCAGCTGGCATCCGCATTCCTCCGCCAGAAGCATGTATCTGGCCTGCACGGTTTCCTCTGCGCTGCCCGGAATTCCGGCCAGCCCCATGCTCTTTGAAAACTTTCCAGCGTTCATGACGCCTTTTCCCGACAGACGACGATCTTCATTCCAGGAGAAGACGGGAAGTCCAAGCCTGGCGCAGCGCAGAAAAAGCTGCCGCAACAGGTACATATCCACCAGGCTATGTGTTTCATCGGAAAAGGCAACCGCCCCTTCCCGCGCCATTCCTTCCAGATCCGCGCCCTGCTTTCCTTTTAACCCTGTCGAGAGCGCACCGACAGGAAGTACATTGGCAAGCGATTCATTTTCCGCCTGCCTTCTGATATCCCCGACAAGAAAACTGGTATCAATCACGGGCTTGGTGTCCGGGGCGGCGCAGATGGTTGTAAAACCACCTTTGACAGCCGCGCGTCCGGCGGTTACAAAAGTTTCTTTCTCTGTATAGCCAGGTTCCCGCACATGTGTATGCATATCAATAAGACCCGGCATAACCAGGCAGTCCGAAGCATCTATCAGCTTGTCCACCCGATCGGATATCCGAGTCTGCACTTTTACCACTTTATCGTCTTCGATCAGAATATCATAGAGTCCATCCTTTTTCCCGATGGGATCCACCAGATGTCCATTCTTCAGAAGAAGCCGCATTTCCATGACCTCCGACTTAAATTCGATTTATTGTAACATACCGATTTTTGTTCGTCTAGTGTGAAGTTCTACAAAACGAAAAGCAGTCTTACGACTGCTTTTTTCGTCCTGTTAAACGGCTTCCATCCGTTCGGATATATATTGTTCCATCTGATCCTTCTGAAGATTCAGAGCTGCGGCCAATTCTCCATAAAGCTGATCCTCTGCCGCCTTCATATACCTTTCATCCGCCGAAGTAACTTTTTTTCCTGCTGCCTGCCTCTCGAGCTTCCGGGTATGAAGCGTTTTTAAAACGCTTACCCAGGCCCGGCAATCCCCCGATCGCATGGCTTCCTTATACTTGTCTTCTCTTTCCCGGTCATTGGTGATGATGAGTTCATCAATGAGCGGCATCTGATCGATCAGTTCCAGTGCTTCTGTTTCCGTAAGAATTTTTCGAGTGACAACCTTCTGTCCGTCTACCGGTGTATAAATCTTGTTTCCCTTGGTCCAGAGCGGAGCAAGAACGTAGTATTGTTTTTCCTGGTCTACGCCCTCCAATTTCATTGTTGTGACATCATCTACAATGCATACTCCGCTGTTTCCATAGTGAATATACTCACCCTTCTCAAACATGAGTACCTCCTTTCCGGTGATCTTTTTCACTGTCTCATTTACAACTGTAAGCATTCTCACACTTTATACATTTTTTATATTTTAGCACAGGTTTCAGATTTTTTAAAGCATTTTTTTTGAAAAATCGCATTTTCTACGGTAAACATGATCTCTCAAAAAAAATCGTGCGATTTTAAAATTTCCGGTTGACAAACATCTGGGGTTGTAGTATCATCATGTCTGTTCGCGAGAGCGAGCAAAACAAAAGTAAAACAAATGCGCGAGTGGCTCAGTGGTGGAGTATCGCCTTGCCAAGGCGAGGGTCGCGGGTTCGAATCCCGTCTCGCGCTCTCTATTTTAAAAAAAAATATGTTTTAAATGCGCGAGTGGCTCAGTGGTGGAGTATCGCCTTGCCAAGGCGAGGGTCGCGGGTTCGAATCCCGTCTCGCGCTCTTTTTAATTCATGAATGATTAATTGAAAGCCGGAAACCTCTTCTCTCTTCAAGCAGGTTTCCGGCTTCGCTTTAAAGGAGAAAAACCATGTCCGTCAAAATCACGCAGGCAGATCTGCGAAAAATGGAAGATGAAATCACACACCGCTCTATGGTAGTCCGAAAGGAAGCGCTCGAAGCCGTCAAGGAAGCGCGCGCGCAGGGGGACTTAAGCGAAAATTTCGAGTACAAGGCCGCCAAGCAGGCGAAGAACCGCAATGAAAGCCGCATTCGCTATCTCGAAAAGGTGATCAAAAACGCGGAGATCATCGAAGACACTGCTGCCGACGATGAAATCGGCGTCTATAAAACGGTCACGCTGTACTTTGAAGACGACGATGAAACAGACGAGTACACCATCGTCTCCACGATGCAGGCGGACTCACTCCTCAACCGGATCAGCATCGAATCTCCTCTCGGAAAGGTGCTCATGGAGCACCGCGTGGGGGATCGCGTCCACGTGAACATCAACGGCCAGGCGGGATACGACGTCATCGTAAAGGCCATCCGCCCCGCGGACGATGAAACCTTAAACGCGCCGCTGAGAAGCTACTAATTTTTGTCGGCTCTACATGATAGCAAAAAGGAACGAAGCCCTTTGCCATACAAGGGATCCGTTCCTTTTTTATTTTTGAAATTGGGCAGTGCCTCTAATGTCCGCCATAGCGGCGCATGGCCTTCTCCGCCTCGTCCTCGTTCTTCAGCACGTCCTCGGTACCCAGATTGTAGGTAAAGCCCTTCTTTTCCATATACCGGTACGCCATCATGAAGGTGGCCTCGTCGAACACGGTAAAGAACCGGTCATTGACGCGGGCGATCTTTTCAGTTCTGGACAGGTAGCTTAAGCCCTCGGCGTAATGGAACACCTCCTGGAAGGCCTCCTGCACCATCTTCTCCTGCATTTCAAAATCGGAAGAAATGTTCTGCACCTCAAACGCGTAGATGTACGTGCGCAGCCAGGAATGTCCGCCGGAGAGCCATTCATACACCGTCTCGTACTTTTCCGTCATCGCCTCCACTTCCTTCTTCCAGTTTTCCGACATATAGGAGGCGGTGACAATCCGGTCCACTTCCTCTTCCGTCAGAGTCAGCCGGAACTTTTCGTTGAACGAATTGACAATCTTGGTCCGCTTGGTCACCGGTCTGGGCAGGATCCGGCTCCTCACCTTCTGCTGTTCTGTTGTCGTATGCCCGGATGAGCGTTCTGCCTGAGCGAATGCGCCTGAAGAAGTACTCTCCGCGCTTTTTCCCTCTTCCGCTCTGCTGCTGGTCGTCTTCTCCGAAGCTCCACTGTATGTGCGCGAATAGGGGTTGCGGTTTTCCTTATCCCAGTTTTCACTCCTGTAGGTAGTTCCGCCCGGCTTTCTCGTTTCCTGCTGCTCTCCCATCTTCTGCGAAAGCATCAGTGCGGCAGCCGCGATGACGCCCACAATCGCAAGCGGAATGAACGGGAAGCGGGAAATGAAGGACAGTACAAGGCTGACAACATAAAACCCTACCACGCCCTTAAACAGATCGCTTCCCCTCCGGTCTTTCTTTGACTGTGAAAGCAACCCCATGAGGGCAAAAAACAACAGAAACTTCATATTCTTCTATCCTTTCTGCAAAACAGCCCTTCTTAAGCCTCCTTCTTTTCCGGAAGCTGGGCCAGCAAAATGGCGGCGAACATGATCACGCACCCGAGTATCTCCCGCCTGGTCAGGGTCTGCCCCAGAAGGACAAATCCGGCCAGAACCGAAATCACCGATTCCAGGCTCATAATCAGGCTTGCTACGGTTGGGTTCATCCCTTTTTGACCCAAAATCTGCAGCGTATACGCGATTCCGCTGGAAAAGATACCCGCGTAGAGAATGGGAACCGCTGCTCCCAGCAGGTTCTCGATGCGCGGCTGTTCAAAGCACACCATCAGAATGGTATTGACGATCGTGCAGACGCAAAACTGCACCAGCGACATGCGCACGCCGTCCACAAGGCCGGTAAAATGATCGATGGTCATGATCTGGAACGAGAACAGCAGGCTGCAGAAAAGCAGCAAAAAATCCGCCTTCTCCAACGATCCGAAGCCTTCCCCTTCCTTGATGCAAAGGAAGTACAGGCCTGTCACCGCGATGACCACGCTGACCCAGACGTGTAAGCCGCAGCGTCTGTGAAAGAAAATGCCGAGGATCGGCACCAGAATAATGTACAGCGCCGTCATAAACCCGGCTTTTCCGGCCGATACCGTGATCAGCGCGAACTGCTGAAAATCCGTCGCCGAACACAAAAACAGACCGCTTACAATGCCGGCCGTCAAAAGAAGCCTTCTCTGCTTCGCTCGCTCCTCTTTTGTCAGCGCCTGGCATTCTTTTTTGTCCTTCCCGCGGATGCGGTCCAGAACCGGCAGCATTGCGGTTAAGAAAATGACCGCCAACAAAGACCTTGCGGCTCCGAACGTAAACGGGCCGACATATTCCATGCCCGCCGATTGCGCGACGAAGGCAATGCCCCAGATAAAAGCGGTGGTTAAAAGAAGCAGAGGACTTTTCCAGTTTGTTTTTTTCTCTGTCATGTTACTTATGTCCTTTCTTCGGGCTATTCTACGAAATTTCCCCTCTCCCGTCAACCCAAAGTTCCAGACAAATACCCCTCAAATATCCAAAGTGTACTATTAAAAAAAGTCGTAATTGTATCTTTTGCTTGGTACACTTGTGCTGTATAATGCAGCCAGTCAGAGAGAAAAGCTCTTTGTACTGTAGGATTTGCCTAATACCCTCCCCTCATTGAATAGAATAGAAAAGTCCCCTGTCTGGATGCCTTCCGCGGGGGGCTTTTCTATGTCTGAAGAAAGGGAGGAAGAAAGCCCATCAAAGAGCAAAAGGCTCGCATGATGGGCTCTTTCTTTCAGCACAAAAGGCGCGCTTTATTGCGCCGCGCACTCTTTAATACACCAGGCGCGCTTTAATCGGGCTGCAACATCGTCCTGCTCTTCATCGGATAAGGACGCAAATCCGACAATGACATGTCCTCCCTTATATCTTTCTTTGCGAATCCAGTAAACCGATTCCGGATAGACTTCCACGCTCTCGTTCACCGCCCGCTCGATCATCTCCTCTTCGCTCATCCCGTTGCAGGATTCGATGATGAAATGCAGGCCGCCGCCGGTTCCGATCACGCGGCAATACGGCGACAATTCTCTCTCCAGGATGCGGATAAACCGATCGTGTTTCCGGGCGTAGATGGTGGTAATCTTCTTGATGTGATTTTCCCAGTAGCCCTCTTCCATAAAATAGTAGAACGCGCGCTGCAGAAAATCCGGTACGTTGCCGTGGAAATACGCGAACAGTTCGTTGAAATCCGTGCGGAAGGACTTCGGGATCACCATGTAGCTGATGCGAAGCCCCGGGGCAAAGATCCGGGAAGCGCTGCCCAGATAAAACACGCGGTCGCTCTCATCGAGTCCCTGCAGGGCCGGAACCGAAATGTTCCGGTAGCGCAGCTCTCCGCCGCTTCCATCCTCGATGATGTAACCATCCCGCTTGTTTGCCAGATCCAGCACCTTTAACCGGTTCTGAACCGTCAGGAAAGCGCCTGTGGGAAACTGATGGCTGGGGGTGATGCAAAAGAGCCGTCCCGTTGTCCTTTCAAGCTCTTCCATATCTAACCCCTGTTCATCCACATACACCGGCTCGATCGTAAAATCGTCCATGCTGAAGAGCTTCTGATACCACACGCTGCTCGGGTCTTCCAGGACCACCGACGTGATGCCCCTGCGGTATTTGACCAGCTTTGCGGCGATGTCCACCAGCTGATGGGAGGAGGACGCGATCAGCACCTGATCGGGCTCGCACACGACGCCTCGCGCCACATTCAGATAGTACGAAATGTCGGCTTGCAAAGCCGCGATACCGGCCTTGCTCTCGTACGAGGCATAGCGGGTGGGCTCGATATCCAAGAGGCTCCGGTCGATCATCTTTTTGAATTTCTTGAGCGGAATGTAATTCCGATCCACCTTACCGCTTTCCAGGTGATAGATGCATTTCTTTTCCTGAATAGGCATGGTATCCTTCACACGTGTGTATACCTCGCCTCCGGAGGAGGGAAGGTCAACCTTGCAGACATAGTGTCCGCTTCCTCTTCGGTTTTCCACATAGCCCTCCGCGCTCAGCTGCTCATACGCCTGCACGATGGTCGTGGCGCTGACATTCAGCTCTTTCGCCAGGGCGCGTATGGAAGGCAGCTTTTCGCCTTCTTTCCGCACCTTAATGATGATTTCCATTTTAATAGCCGTGTACACCTGCTGGTACAGCGGACTTTCCAGATTTCTGTCGATGTAAATCATGGCATAGCCCCTTTCAAAACTTTCAATTCACCGTTTTTACTATGAAGTATGGAATTGTACACGCCTAAAACGGATCAATTGTACCTTTTCTCTTTTCTCTGTACTGATTATAATATGAACAATTACAAGGTTTCAAGCACAATTTGTGCACTTTCCCAGTACATGCTTCCTATATGAAAACAGTATCTGTTCTGTTTATATAAAGCCTCCCCCCTGTTTCTGTTTGAAGCAACGTATCGGCTTACACGAACCTTACCTTTTAGCAAGGAGAATGTTATGGACAGATACAATACCCCCGAAAAAGTCATCAAACTGATTACCAATGGCTACAGCGGTGTTCTTTGCCTGCATGGCGATGAAGATCAGTATCCCGTCGCCGTTCCCGTTTCCTACGTGTACTACAAAGACGCCATTTACATGATTTCTGATAAGGAAGGTGAAAAGCTGGACTGGATCCGTCAGAACCCAAAGGCAGCTTTCGTAATCATCCGAAAGGATAAACCTGTACCCCAATTTTTTACGATTGAATACGAAAGCGTCATCGCAAAGGGTACTGCCGAGATCATTGAGGACAAGGAGATACTGGCAGAAATCAACCAGACGTTCATACAGCGTTTTTACTCTCAGTTCATGCACCGCAGCGCGTACTATCGCGAAAAAGTCATGGACAATTGTCTGGTGATCCGCTTGAATATTGAAGAAATGACTGGGAAGTCCAATGAAGCCGAGTAACGACAGCTCCTGCTTTCCTTGCGTAGGATAATGCATCAAAAAAGCCGCCTTTCGGCGGCTTTTTCATTTACTCTTCGTCTTCCGACTCGCACATTTCGGCATAGAGATCCGAAATACGCTCCAACTCATCGTCATCTTCAATATAGGAAAGAATCATATCATCGCCGTCTTCCTCATAGCGGTACAGATACTCATCATCTCCAATGACATCGCCCTCTTCCACAGGGGACAGAACCACGTAATTACGCCCTTCCGCTTCGAACTCATCCATGATGGCACACTCCATCTCAGAACCATCCTCCAGCGGGATCATGATCGTATCGATCTCAAAGTACATATCATCTTTTTCCATATTACTTTCACTCCTTTGAATTTCCATCCGGAGGCTTCACGGGTGGTACTTACTTTACTCTAACAAATTTCCCTTCATTTGGCAAGGGGTTTTTTATGAAAGCAAAGTGAGGATTCAATCAAATTCGCCTGGGGTGTGGAAGATTTTCCGGCAGCTAAAGAAGCTTCGGGGAGAACCACTAATGGCAGTGAAAGCTTGCACAGACGCCGGGGCACATCCCGGCCCCCGTCTGATGACGGGAGCCTTAAGTGCCCCTGAAATCGCTGTACTTGTGGTACAGCGATTTCACATCTGTGCAGCCTTTCGCTGCCAAAGTGGTATCTAATCCCCTCGCTTCCAACCGCTGCCGGAAAATCTTCCACGCCCCAGGCGTCGTTGTCTCTCTCAGTTTTAGCTGATGGTTCTCTTGTACTACATGAACAAAAGAGTTTTCTGACTTCGAAATATTTTGTTTAAAACTGGAATTGACGAAAAAGATTTTTGTGATATACTGCAAAAGAAGGTTCGCAAGGAATCTTTTTCGGTTTGATTACTAGTTACATCACCAGACTATTGCAACAGGAACGACTTCATCGGGATCGACAACAGGCTCGGCATCGTGGCAGACATCTTAGGACAGACATCTGGTTGGCATCAGGTTTGACAGCTTATAATTTGACATCTGGTTTGGCATCAGGGTTTGACAGATCGGTAATTCGAACTGGAATGTGTATGCATGGAAGGAGGCATCGCTGTATAGGTTATGGCGGTGTCTTTTTCTATGATATCGCCCGGTCGCCGTGAAGGGCAAGGAACGTGCTTGCACGATTCCTTGCACATTCACGAGCGACGCTAACAAAGACTCGCCATACAGGCATGCGAAACTTCGTTGAGCATGCCGAATGGCGAGTCTTTGCAGCACAGCGAGAGCACGAAGTGCGAAGCTGTGCGTAAGGGCGATATCTGAAAGCGATGCGAGAGTTGCCGCAGGCAACGGAGCAGCGCGTTCGGCTTTCACGCTCACCACACTTCAAGACCGCACGTGGCGTCGCTCCCGCTTTCACGCTCACCACAGTTCAAGACCGCGCAAACGTGCTTGCTTTCATATTCAATTCCGCTTATAATCACCCGTAGCTACAAAACTACGAAAGAGGTTCCCAATGAAATATCTTTACCAATTCACCGTCATCCTGGCGGTCTCCTGGATCGGCGAGTTTCTGCATGCCATCCTGCCGTTTCCCTTCCCGGCCAGTATTTATGGGCTCGTCCTTATGCTGGTGTTCTTAAAAACCGGGATCATCAAACTCTCCCAGGTCAAAGAGGCAGGCAGTTTTCTGCTGGAAACCATGCCCGTCATGTTCATTCCGCCGGCTGTTGGTCTCATAAATGTCGCCGGTGAGGTCGCCAGCATCGCAGTCCCCCTCTTTATCATCTCCGTGTTCTCAACCGTCTGCGTCATGGTGGCAACCGGTAAAACCTCTGACTTCATTTTAAGCCGGCAGGCCGCCAAGTCCACCTCGAAAGATACGGCGGATCATTTTGCAAAACCGGAAGTTTCCGGCAAAGAAGAGCCGAGCCTTACCGAAAAGGAGGAGTCGTGATGAAAGATCTTCTGTTTAACAGCGTCTACTTTGGCTTTGTCATAAGCCTTGCGGCTTACTATATCGGAACACTGGTCCGGAAAAAATGGAACTTTCCGATCTTCAACCCTCTCCTCATCGCCATGCTCCTGGTCATTCTGGTGATGGTGGTCTTTGACATTGACTATGCCTACTACGAAGCAGGAGCCCGCTACCTCAGCTACCTGCTCACCCCGGCTACCGTATGTCTTGCAATCCCGCTCTACCAGCAGATAGAACTTCTTAAAAAGAACCTGGTTGCCATCCTGGTTTCTATCTTCGCAGGTGTCGTTGCCAGCGCCGGCAGCATTCTTCTGATGAGCTACCTGTTTGGCCTGTCCCATGGACAGTACGTGACGCTTCTTCCGAAGTCGATCACAACAGCCATCGGCCTCTCTCTGGCAGACGAGCTTGGCGGTATTTCCAACATCACAGTTGCCGCAATCGTCATCACCGGCATCTTCGGCAACATCATCGGCGAAACCATCTGCCGCGTGTTTGCCATCAAAAACCCCATTTCCCAGGGCCTCGCCCTCGGCACCGCCAGCCACGCGATCGGCACGGCTCGGGCGCTCCAGATGGGAGAAATTCAGGGCGCCATGAGCAGCCTTTCGGTTGCGGTTGCAGGGCTTTTGACGGTATTGTTTGCGTCGTTCTTTGCGATGTTGCTGTAGACAGGCAAGCAAGAAAGGACAAACACATGCTTTCCCGCAACGTCGAGATTCCCAAG
>JAFVBO010000084.1 GCA_017479935.1 Lachnospiraceae bacterium | reverse complement strand
GCCATACATGGAAAATAGCAAGAACAGATGAAATTCACCGTACAAAGCTCATTTTTTCAAGCTTTCATGCGGGGAAAAATAGCAAGAATAAATGATTTTCCCCGCACGGAGCTCATTTTTTCAAGCTTTCATGCGGGGAAAAACAGCAAAAACACAAGATTCCCCCGAACGAAGCACATTTTTCCAAGCCCGCATACTGGGAAATTTCCGAAAACAGAAGAAATTCCCCGTCCAAGCCTCTCTTTTTTCCGTACCCTTTCAGAAAATCGTCCCTTGCCGCTAATTTTTAAGGTTGCTATTCACGGGTCTCTGACCCGTGAATAGTAACGACAGAGAACCGTCCCTTGTCAGAAATTGAGTGCGGGGTGGTTTTTCGGGAATATTTGTGATAAGATGCTTACTAAAAGAGACTGTTTTACGAGGCTGTGCTGGGAAAATGGCTGTCACCGTTCCTCATATTTCTGTATCAATCGTGGCGAGCCTCATGACGACAGCCCTGGGCGAAAGTGCTGGCCGCCCAAAGGAGAGCATGTATGGCGAATATTTTAGTGGTGGAAGATGACGAGGAGATTTGTGAAATTCTTCAGTTTTACCTGTTGGAGAAAGAAGAGTATCAGGTGACGATTACCCACAGTGCCGAGAAGGCCTTGCCGCTTATCCGCATGCGCCGGTTTGACCTGGCGCTGTTGGACGTGCAGCTTCCCGGCATCGATGGAATCGATTTTTGCCGGGAGCTTAGAAAAGTGTCTTACTGTCCGGTCATTTTCATCAGCTGCATCAATGATGATGAAACCATCATCCGCGCTTTGAACACGGGAGGCGACGATTATCTTGTGAAGCCCTTCCGGGCGCCGGTCTTACTGGCGCGGATCGAGGCGAACCTGCGGCGGGCAAGTTTAACACACAGTGAGATAGCCACACTTTGCGCGGGAGATCTGGAACTGGATACGGGATCGCGCAGCGTTCGTAAACGGGGGAGAAACGTTAAATCTGTCGCCAATTGAGTATGAAATACTTTATTATCTGATGAAAAACGAGGGGCGCTTTGTCACCTTTGATGAGGTTTATCAGGCTGTCTGGCAAAGGCCCAGCCTGGGAGACATGCGGGCGCTGTTTGTGCATGTCAGTCACCTCCGGCAAAAGATAGAAGATAATCCATCCAAACCTGCCTATATCCGTACCCACATGCGGGACGGGTATCTGTTTACGAAACCGGCAGCTGAACAATAAAATCTGACCCTTTGTTTACCTCACTCTCCACATGGATCTGGCCATGATGCCTTTTTATGATCTCAGAGGTGATATACAGGCCAAGTCCGGAAGAGGGGCGCTTTCCGTTTCGGTTGGAATAATACGCCTCGAAAATTTTCTCCCTGTCCTCCGGCGCGATGCCGCAGCCGGTGTCCGTCACGTGGACGGAAAGAAGGTTGTTCTGTACAGCGGCCTGAATACGGATTGTTCCGCCTTCCGGCGTGTTCAGGCGGGCGTTATCCAAAAGGTTCTGGAATGCCTGACGCAGATAGAGAGGATCGCCCTGCAGATACACACTGTCAGGGAGGTCGAGCGTCATATGCAGCGCTTTGTTTTCCGCCCCGGTTGTCGGAGTATCGGCCACGGCGCGGAGAAGCTCCCCGATGTTGACCGGAGAGAACTGCATTTTGATCATGTCGGCATCCATCTGGGTGGCAAGGAAAATATGATCCAGCAAATCGCCTGCGAAAATAGCCTTTTCGCGGGCTTTTTCCATATATTGGCGCGCCTGGTCCGGGTTGCGGTCCAAAGAGGCGAGAGCCATGTCACTGTAGCCGCTTAAGGAAAAAAGCGGGGTTTTCAGATTGTGCAGAAGACTGCGAATGAAAACCGTTTGCTGCCGCGTCTTTTGGCGGATGCTTTCCTCCAGATTCAGGTTCAGGTCATCAGCCTCCTGAAATTTTTGCGCAAAGCGTTTTCCAACCACCGCAAAGAAAGCCAGGACCAACAACATGGAAGTGACTCCGCGCAGCGGCACTTGCAGATTGATGTACCCGGACGGCAGAACGCCCAGGTCGCAGAGCTCGTCGAATAAACGCAAGACAACGGTCAGCCCCCACGCGGCCAGAAGAAGATCGCGCTCAGCGACGGCTGTGGCGGGAAGACGCAGGAAACAGATCAGATAGCAGAGATATAAAACACCGAAAAACAGCAGGCCGGTTAAGATTCCCTGAATTGGCTGGCCGTGCATGAGAAGAACCGGAACGGCGGCGAGGGCAGCATAACAGGGAAAAGGAAATTTTCCTATCTTAACCGGGACAAAGCTTTCCATGATTTTGTACTGCAAAAAGACGGTAACCATTTCATGGATGACCATGTAGGGGTAGCCTTTTTCCAGAAACGCCAGGCCGGGGATCCATGTCACGACTTTCAAAAACAGGGAAACGCGCGTGTAACTGCCGCGGAAAAAACAAAGAATCGCCAGCCACAGAAGATATTTTTCACTGCGTTTATAGAACAGCAGGATGACGCAAAACAACAGGATTGTAAAACACAATCCGCGGATAAAGGCATTGACTTGCGCGTATGTCCGGAGAAAATCCATGACATGTTCTTGTGTCCCGTAGTATACGGCGTTGCTCACATAAGAAAAAGAACGATCCTTCGAGCGAATGACCACCGTGTAATCCTCTCCGATGGAAAGGGGGATGAAGGAATGCTGCTGCCTGTGGCTTTCCCCATTGATGACGGCATCCACAGCCCGCGGAAAGAACAGACAGGCCTGGCAGTTGTTGTGAAACGAAAAGGCGAAACAGAACTGGCCTTCTTCATCTTCGTACAGTTGTCCGTCCATGAGCAGAAAAGGCCCGTGATCCGGGACTTCCCGGAGGGAAGAAAGCTGAGAAGTCTTAAGGCGCGGGGAGGAAACATTTATTGTGTAGAGAATATACAAAGCAGCAGCAGAAAAAAGCAAGAATATCCCTATATAAAGAAAAATATGCCTGACGTTTGATTTCATATCGCCCTCCAACAAAAAGAACATGCAGCAGAATAGCTATTGTAACCGCTTCATGATGCTCTCGCCAAAACTAACATGACGGGTTTATTATGTTCCTGAAAAAACAAATGCCCCCATTCGTTATAGTTCCTGAAAAAACAAATACTCTCATTTATTATACTCCCTGAAAAAACAGATGCAACCGGTCGTTTGTGACCTTAATTGAAACTTAACTGAGCTTCAAAAGGTTTAAGCCGCCCCATTTGTCGCATATGCTAAAATAAAGGACAAAAGCAGGATCAAAAATCGTGCCAATTTGAAGGAGGTATCTATGAAAAACACAGTTTCCCGTCGTGATTTTATGAAGGGCATGGCTGCCAGCGCAGCCGGTATCGCAGCCCTTGGCGCAGGCCGGATGCCCCGCGTTTTAGCGGATGGCGAGACGCTCGCCTACATCCCCGGAACGTACACCAGCACCCAGTCCACGCCTTATGCCACGGTGAATATCAACTGTACATTCAGCGAGAACGCCCTGACGGATGTAACCTATGAAGTTGTCAAGACGTCCAGCGCGGATTACTTTAACCAGCTGGGATTCCTGATGGACAATTACTGTAAGCGGATCGTGGAAGCCGGCGGCGTGGATGGCGTGGACGGTGTTGCCAGCGCATCCCTTTCCTCCAAGGCCATCGAGGACGGCGTGAATGCCTGCCGCATCATGGCCTTGGGTCTGGAATTACCGGAGCAGCAGGAGAAAACCGTACTGAATCCGCAGGATGAGAATTTCACGTCCTTTGAAAGTGATCTGGCGGAGGTCTTCTCCCCGATTCAGCTGGGCGGCATGACGCTCCCTAACCGTACCATCAAGTCCGCCGGCAGCGGAACCTGGAAGGATCAGAACGGAGATGGCCTGCCGGTCGCCTGCGAAGTGTACGGAACTATGGCCGCCAACGGCGTGTCCCTGATTCTCCTGCCCAACGGCGTTGTCAGCGGCTTCGGCGTTCTGCCTACATCGTTAACTCCCAAGAACGGCACGGTGGAAGAAGGACTTGCAAACGCGAAGATCCTGACGGATACCATCCATGAAGCCGGCGGAAAGCTTGGCTTCCAGCTGTGCTTTGGCGGTGGAGCGCCGTCCTATCCGGATTCTCTCATCAACGATACGCCGGTGGAAGAGCTGGATAAGTTCATCGAAAACGTCGGCATTTCTGCCGAGCGCGCGAAACAGACCGGCTTTGACTGCATCGAGATCAAGGGCGCCAGCGCGGACGCGTTAAATGGCTTTTTAACCCGCCGTGTCAACCGCCGCGAGGATGAGTACGGCCCGCAGTCGATCGAGAACCGCACCCGTCTGTTCTGCCGTACGATCCAGAAGATCAAGGAAGTGAACGGTGCGGATTATCCTGTCGGCGCACTGATCAACGGCGTGGAGGAAAACGATGCCTCCTTGGGCGACAACGATCTGTTCCTGACAATCGAAGAGACGAAGGAGATTGCCAAGGCGCTGGTCGCGGCCGGCGCGGACTGGATCCAGCTGCGCGTGGGCGCCAACGGACAGGAGATGAACATCTGGGCACCGGATGTACAGCACATCGTGAAGGATGCCGATGGTATCACGGGCTTCGGCACCATGTTCGATTACTCTCAGCATTTTGAGGGTATGATCGACGGCAGCCATTCCGGTTTTGCCAGCTTCCTTCCGATGGTCAAGGAAATCAAGAAGGTCGTGGACGTTCCCGTCGGCTGCGCGGCGTATATGGATCTGCGCGTCGGCCCGGATTTCATCAACGACGCCATCGCCCGCGGCGATCTGGATCTGGTGTTCATGAACCGTCCGCTCAACTGCGATCCGGAGCTGGTCAAAAAGATGCAGGAAGGAAGACGGGAGGATGTCATTCCCTGCATGAAGTGCATGCACTGCCACGATAATAACAGCACCGGCAGGAGATATCCGTCCATGTGCCGTATGAACGCGGCGTCCTACAACTCCCTGACCAAGACGATGCCGGATGGCGCGAAGCTCCAGCCGGCCGAAACCCCTCGGAACATCATGGTCATCGGCGCCGGCCCTGCCGGAATGGAAGCAGCCCGTGTTGCCGCGGAGCGCGGCCACAAGGTGAGCCTGTACGAGGCAACCGATAAGCTGGGCGGCCTGATTCCGTTTGCCCGCGGCGTCAAGGGCAATCACGAGCACTTTGACGATTATCTGACCTACATCAGCCATCAGCTGGAGAAGAACGGCGTAGATGTTCATTTCTTCTCGCCGATGGAACTGGAAGACGTGCAGGAAGCCAAGCCCGATGCCGTCGTGGTCGCAGTCGGCGGTGCGCGTGAAAGCAAGCTCACAGGAACGGATGCGGTTCCGGTTCTGTCTCCCACGGAAGCGTTTGGCAGCGGCAGACTGGGCGACACCGTCGCCATTTTAGGCGCGGGCGTGCAGGCCGTGGATTTTGCAGCTTCTCTTGTCACCCAGGGTAAGAAGGTCGTCATGATCCATTCCGACAGCGCGGACAACGTGGATAAAGGCCAGGCTGGCTGGTTCAAGATCTATACCGTTTCCTATCTGAAGTCGAAGGGCGTCCGCATCTGGAGCGATGCCGAAATCCTGAGCGTTTCGGATGAAGGCGTAACCTTCCTCACCGACGCTGGCCTGGAAAAAACCGTGGCCTGTGACAGCGTGGTTGAGTTCTACAACATGGTTCCCAATACGGAACTGGCTGAAGAACTGGAGAAGGCCGGCTTTGAGGTTTACACCGCCGGCGATTGCGCGGATCCTCACAACATCCAGCGCGCCGTTTTAAGCGGTAACCTGATCGGACGGAAGATCTGATCGAATTTCTGACAGGGGACGGTTCTTGTCTGACAGAGGACGGTTCTTGTGGCAGGATTTCTGCCACAAGAACCGTCCCCTTGTCAGAAATCCTGCCGCAAGAACCGTCCCTTGTCAGAAACATCTTTCCTGTTATAATAGATCCGTAAGCGAGAAGAAAAATCCCGTCATGATCAGAACGCATTTACGGATGTTGGGTGCGCATAAAAAAGCAAACAGGGGGAAAGAAACGGTCATGTTTCAGATTGCCATCGCGGAAGACGAAGATGTCTTCGCCGGACAGCTCCAAACGTATATAGAAACCTATGCGAAAGAAAAGAACCTGGATGTAAAGATCCGGCGGTTTGTGGACGGAATGGATCTTCTGGAAACGTATGAGCCCACGTGGGATATCCTCTTTCTGGATATCGCCATGCCCCACATGGACGGTATGACGGCGGCCAGGCGTATCCGGGAGACGGATCCGGACGTGGTGCTGATTTTTATCACCTCCATGGCGCAATACGCCATTCGGGGCTATGAGGTGGACGCTCAGGATTACATTTTAAAGCCGGTTACCTATCCGCAGCTGTCCCTGCGGCTGGACAAGGCTATGCGGCGGCTTGATCGGGACCGGGAAAGGTTTCTGGTGCTCCCGGCCGAGGAGGGCAAGGAGAAGGTGTCCGTTCGCGATGTGCTTTACATCGAGGTGCGAAACCACAACCTGGATGTCGTGACGAAACAGAAGACCTACACGGTGCGGGGGACCTTGGGGGAGATGGAAAAGAACCTGGAGGGCCAGTATTTTTCCCGCTGTTCCAACAGCTATCTGGTCAACCTGCGACATGTGGATCACTATGGGAAGGACACCGTGCGCGTGGGGGCAGCCGAGCTTGTCATAAGCCGCACGCGGAAGAAACCGTTCATGCAGGATCTGTCTGACTATCTGGGGGTGGAATGCTGATGGATACGCTGGGGATGTTTCTGCAGGAGGTGATCTATTTTCCGCTGGAGCTGCTGTTGGCTGTTCTGGTGTTTGCCCACCCGCTGGAGCCTGGAAAGGCCTATGTGGGCAGGCTCATCGCCGTCGCCTTGTTTTCCGCCCTGTTTTTTCTTGGCTATATTGGCTGGATGCTTCGGCTGCCTGCGCCGGAAAGCGATCCCATGGCGGCGGACAGCATCGCCGATACCCTCATCTGGTGCGGGATGCTGTTTCTGATCATGACGGTCGGCATCTGGCTTACGCGGGCGGTTTCGCCCAGGGAAGCGATCTACTGCGCCAGCTGTGCCTATCTGGCAGAACATATGGCGTACTGTGTCCGCATTCTGCTGGCCAAGACGTTCTCGGGAATTCCCATCGAAGAGGGATCTTTTTTGTATTTCCTGTCCCTTGCGGTGGTCTATTTGCTGGTATATGTTTTCTTTGTGCGCAGGATCGTGAACGACAGGCACTATGCCGCCTCGGCGGTTGACTCCATCTGGTTGACTTTGGCGGTCCTGGGCGTGGTGCTGGTCCTTAGCGCCCTGGCCACCTGGTACGGATTCGAGTTTACGCATGCGGTTTATGCGCTCCTGTCGGGTGTGATATTGATGGTCAGTCAGGTCCGCTATCAAAAACAGCTGAGCCTTCAGAAGGAACTGGAGCTGCAAAGGCAGCTTTGGCGGCAGCAGAAGGCCCAGTACGAGATATCCAGGGAAAACATCGACATCATCAACCGGAAGTGCCACGATCTGAAGCATCAGCTGGCGGCGATAAAACTCGTGAAAGACCCGGAAAAACAGGCGCAGGTGATCGATGATCTGCAGGAATCCGTGCTCATCTACGATTCGATCCTGAAGACCGGAAATGAGATCCTGGACACTGTCCTCACGGAAAAGAGCCTCTTGTGTTCCCGCTATTTCATCCATCTCACCTGCATGGCGGACGGGGCGGCCCTTGCCTTTATGGATGCGGTGGATCTGTATACGCTGTTCGGGAATGCGCTGGATAATGCCATCGAAGCGTCTCTTGGCGTGGGGGAGAAGGACCGCATGATTGACGTCCAGGCGCGGCGGAAGGCAGGACTGGTTCTGATTTCTATCGTGAACCGCTTTGAGGGGGAATTGAAGTTTGCGGGGGATCTTCCGGAAACCAGCAAGGAGGATCCCTTCAGCCACGGCTATGGTCTGCAAAGCATCAGGACGGTAGCAGAAAAGTACGGCGGATTTTTGAAGATTGAGGCCGAGGAAGGACTCTTTACGCTTCGGGTGACAATGCCGGTATAACAGGGGTGGTGCAACTTACGACAGAAAAACGTCGAGTTGCGCCGTCCTTTTCCCTTTTCAGGAGAAATTGTGCTAGGGTTTTCTTCAGAAATACACAGGCGGCTATAAAGGCCGCAAAAAGGAAGGAGAAAACATGGCAAGAGAGAAGAAACCGAAGAGCAAAGCAGGAAAGATCGTCAAAACGTTCCTTTCCTCCATCGTGATTTTACTGTTTGCGGCGATCCTGGTGGCGGCAAACACGCTGCTGCCGCATTTCGGCCGCATGGTGAACGAAATCCTCACCTACAAACAGGCCTGGAACACGCCGGCGACCGAGCTGGATCTGAGCTACAACAAAGCGGACATTCCGGCAGAGGAGATGGCGGCGGCCGGGCAGGCGTTAAACGAAGAGATCGCCGGCGAGGGCATGGTGCTGCTGCAAAACGACGGCATTCTGCCGCTGGCAGGCGGAACCAGACTGAGCCTGTTCAGCCATTCTTCCGTGGATGTGCTGGCGGGAGGCTATAGCGGCGCTTCCCTGACTTTAAAGAGCGCGCTGGAAAGCCGCGGCTTTTCCGTCAACGAAAAACTCTGGGATTTTTATGCCAAGGGTGCCGGAAAAGAGTACAAGCGGGGCGTGGGCTCCATCGATTACGGCCGCGGCGAGGACTTCGCGATCAACGAATGCCCACTTTCCATGATCACATCCGAGAGCAGCCTGACGGACAGCTTTGCCGGCAGCACGGCCATGTTTGTCTGGTCCCGCGTGGTAGGAGAGGGACGCGACATGCCGCGAAGCATGTACAACCACACAAGCATTGCCGAGGATCAGAGCAAAAGTTATCTGGAGCCGGATTCCGTGGAGCTGGAAATCCTGCAGTACTTGAACGATCACTTTGACAACGTGATCCTTCTGGTCAACAGCCCCGCCGTCATGGAGCTTGGATGGGCTAAGAACATGCCTCACATCAAGGCAGTCGTGCAGATGGGCCTTCCCGGAAGCTACGGCCTGAACGCGTTGGCCGACATCCTGGCCGGCAATGTCAACCCCTCCGGTCACCTGGTGGACACGATCGCTTATGACGCGTTCTCCTCGCCGGCCGCGCAGAACTACGGCGATTATCAGTATGTGGATGAGAGCGGAAAGCTGACCCGGTATAGCTACCTTTCCTATGCGGAAGGCATTTACGTGGGTTACCGTTATTACGAGACCCGCTATGAGGATGCATTCCTTAAGCAGGGTAACGCAGGTGATTACGACTACGATTCCGTGGTGCAGTATCCCTTTGGCTATGGCCTGAGCTACACGGATTTTAGGTGGGAGGATTATCAGCTTTCCTGGAATGGCGAGACTTGCACAGTGAGCGTCAAGGTCACGAACACAGGCAAACAGGCTGGTAAGGATGTGGTGCAGGTCTACTTCCAGAGTCCTTACACCGCGTACGATCAGCAAAACGGCATCGAGAAATCCGCCGTTGACCTGGCCGCCTATGTCAAAACCAGGCAGTTGGCCCCGGGCGAAAGCCAGACGGTTGCGGCCACCTTTAACCGGGAACAGATGAAGGTCTACGACAGCAAGGGCGTGGGCAGCTATATCCTGGATGCGGGCGATTATTACATCACCGCAGCCCCCGACGCGCATCAGGCGGTCAACAACATCCTGGCAGCCAAGGGCGCTGCCGTCTCCGGCGACGCAGCCTTTACCGCGGTCTATACCGTGGAAGATCCGGACTATGTCACCTATGCGGTGGACAGCTACTCCGGCAACGAGATTCACAACCTGTTTGAGGAAGAAGCCGGCGATCTGACATATCTGACCCGCGCTGACTGGACGGGAACCTTCCCGAAGCACGACGGCGAGGTGAGTGCTTTCGTAAGCACCTGGGGAAACGAAATCAACGGGGCGGACGGAAAGTCCTATATCTATACGAAGACCGCGACCAAGGAAGAGATCGCCAGGATGGATTCCACCGAATCCGGAAACCCGGTTGACGATGCTTCGTTCACCGATCAGCCTGTTTTTGGAAAGAAAAACGGCCTGGGCCTCATCGATCTGCGAGGAAGAGATTATAACGATCTGTCCTGGGAAGATTTGCTGGATGAATTGACGGAAGACGATTACAAGACGCTGGTCAACTATTCCGGTTACGGAACGCCAGCCATCGAATCCATTCAGAAACCGCACGCCTTAGACGCTGACTCCGCCACCGGCCTTGTCTTCGGTAACACGTCCGGCGTGACCTTTAACGGAGCGGAAGTGCTGGCGCAGACCTGGAATGTCGAGCTGGCAGAGCGCTTCGGCAGCTTTATTGGCGATACCGCCATCGCAGGCGGCGTGACCGGCTGGTACAGCCCGGCCATGAACCTGCACCGGACGCCCTTCTCCGGCCGCAACAACGAATACTACTCCGAAGATCCCTTCGTGAGCGGATATGTGGCTGCAGCCTCCATGAAGGCTGCGGCGGAAAAAGGCATGTACACCTTCATCAAGCACTTTGCTTTAAACGATCAGGAAAATCACCGCGGCGACACGGAGACGGAATGGGGCGCTTGCACCTTCGCCAACGAACAGTCCATCCGCCAGATTTACCTGTATCCCTTCGAGATGTGCATGAAGGCAGGCAATGTCAGACTGAACTATGTGGACGAAGGAAAGCCGACCTCCCGCGATATCCGCGCCTGCCAGGCCCTGATGACCTCCTTTAACCGCCTGGGCTATACCTGGACCGGCGGCCACTACAACCTGATCACCGGTATCCTTCGAAATGAATGGGACTTTAACGGCTTCATCATCACCGACGCAGATACCCCCACGCACATGGATCCCGTGCAGATGATCAAGGCCGGCGCGGACGGCAAGCTGAACTATGCGGCCACATACGAGCTTGACATCACGAACCCCGCCGTGTACCACTACGCGCGGGAGGCGGCGCATCACATCCTGTACACCATCGCCAACTCCAAGATCATGTCCGGCGCGATGCATGGCAGCACCCTCACCGGCACGCCCACGGATGTCGTGCTTCGGATCGCTCTCAGCGTCATCAGCCTTCTTATGATCGCGCTGCTCACCATCTTTAATATCCGCCGCTGGCGTAAAAACTAACAGTTTTCTGACAGGGGACGGATCTCTCCGTGAGATCCGTCCCCTTGTCAGAAATCCTGCCACAAGAACCGTCCCCTGTCAGAAAATCCTACAGCGCGTGCTCAAACAATTCAAAATCCATCCAGCCGGTATTATCGTAGTACATGGGCACGGTTTTGATGTACTCAAATCCCATGGCAGGATAAAGCCTCTCTGCCGGCACGTTTCCTTTCAATACATCCAGGCGCATTACCTTCATTCCGGCGTCCTTTGCGAGGTCCAAGGCAAAGCGAACCATCTGCTTGGCAAAGCCACGGCCTGTAAAATCCAGGTGGACACCCAGCATGTGGATGACCATGACCTCCCCTTCTTTTGCATCTATCTTCCAGGAAGCATCGTTATATTCAGGGTTAAATTTCCTGTTCACGACCATGGCAGCGGCGATCCGGTCCCCTTCCAGGCCATAATAAAGAGTCTGCTCCGCAAGGGCAGTTTGAATTTGCTCGGGGGAAGGATAGATATCCTTTTGCCACATGGGCTTATATTCAGCGTTTTTGACTGCTTCGATCACGGAGTAGTAAAACTGACGAATAGCCTCGTATTCGTCTTCTTTTGCGCGGATGATGATCATGGCAAATCCTTTCTTGCTTAAGACGTTACTATTCACGGGTCACCACCCATCAGGTCCCAGGCCATCCGCCTACGGCGTATGTCGCACCTTCGGTGCTTTTGCCTGGGACTGATGGGTGGTGACTGCTTTCGCAGTTCAATAGCAATTCAAGAGTGCTTATGCATG
>JAFVBO010000083.1 GCA_017479935.1 Lachnospiraceae bacterium | reverse complement strand
TTTGACGGAACGGTCATAGAAATGGAAACGGACAAGGATCACATCCATATGCTTATAGAATTGCCACCGAGATATTCGATATCCGAGGTGGTCAATGTCTTAAAGGGCGTTTCTGCCAGAATTACGCGTCGTGATTACCTGCCCGAGATACAGAAACAGCTTTCCGGGGACGCGTTTTGGAGTCCGAGTTACTATGCGGCCACGGTAGGTGGCGTCACATTGGAAACACTGAAGCAGCATGTACAAGACCAGAAAAATTCGGAGCACCGAAAACGATAGAGGGCCGCTTATATCCCCTCCCAAACTCCACAAGGAATCCATTCGCCCTGTATGTGAAGGGCGAAATCGCTTGGGAGGGGTCTTACGCGGCTTTCGATAAGGACAAATGAGCGAACATGACACCATTATATCAAATATAGGATAATATTCAATTCTCAATAATGTAGAATTTTACTGTTTACATTGCACTTGTTTCAAACTCGCTTTCGCGCATGTTATAACAAGACTCGGGCAGAAACAAGGCACATAGCGTACTAGCTCCTATCACGGTTTTGCATAGCATAGAGATAGGCGGAAACAAGGCATAGACAGCATACTGGCTCCTATCGCGTTTTTGCATAGCATAGGGAAAGGCAGATGCAAGGCCTGATATATGCCTCGTGCAGGTGGTCTGGCACCTGGACCCAAGTAGGTACAAAAGGGAACGGATTATGAAGAAAAGAATTGCTGCGATATCGATGATAGCTTTGTGGCTGGTCTGGCTTCTTGAAGCTTGCGGCCCTTTTTCTGGGCAGATCAGGCCTGAAAGCGAAATCCTGCTGACGATAATCGCCTCGGATCAATATACGCTGGCGGATGAATATGCGTATCAGATGTATGTGCAGCCAGGCAGCGAAGTCCGTTTTTTGTTGTATCCGGCGGAAGGGTATGTCATTACCGGCACGGATTACGAAGGCGGGAGGGTTTCGGAAGGACCGAATGGGAGCACCATTGTTGTTCTTCCTTCGGTTTGGTATCCGACGAGAGTGCAGGTACTGTGTGAAAAAGATGAAAACATACGAACGATTTGCTACGATGCGGGTGAGGGCGAATGCCTGGGTGGTGCATCCTCCTACCTGGTGCATGCTCAGCTGAACGGACATTTGTACCCCAATACGGACATTGGCCTGGATCGGATGAAGAGAGAGGGGTATACCCTTGTGGGATGGAATACAGAAGCGGACGGAAGCGGAACGTACATTGGCCTTGGCAGCCGGGTCGCTTATCCTCAGGAAGAAGGCGATACAATGCCGAGCACAGAAGTTCGCATAGCGGGCGATCTGAAGAATGATGTAAAAGGAAGTGAGACACTGACATTGTATGCCCAGTGGGCGCAGTGGAGTGAGGCGGAACGATTTTTATTCCGGGAGGAAGATGGCGGTGCCGTTATTATCCGCTACCTGGGGGCGGAAGGAAGTTTCACGAACGAAAGTGCGCCAGGACCAGAAGGTCAAGAGACAGCAGCAGGCGAGGAGGCCATCTTGAATGTCCGCTCTTCCGGCGAAAGCACACCACAGAATGTGGTCATTCCCGCGGTACTGGGAGGACTTCCGGTCAAAAAAATTGCGGCAGGCGCGTTTCGCGGGGCAACGATCAAAAGTCTGGTTCTGCCACCAGACATAGAAGAAGTGGAATCGGAGGCTTTTTGCAACTGTACGATTGAGGAGATTTTCTTCTTCGACCGGATATTGAACTTCCCGGATGGCGCGTTTTTCGAAACGAGCCTTCCGCGTGTGCATATCAATGCGGCGCAGCCACCCAGATTTGCCGGGTCGGGGCCTTTATCGGACTATGCGGATAAAGTGGATCTCCTTATTCAAAATGAAAACAGGAAAAAGATCGTGCTGTTTGGAGGTTCCGGGACATTTTACTCCGTTCTGGCCGAGCGGATGGAGAAAAAACTGAAAGAGATGGATACTTACGGAAATATGGACGTTTTGCCGGAGGACAGAGGCAGAGAAGTTGATCCTTCTTTCGATGAGTACATTGTCCTGAATTTGGGAATCAATGGCTGGTTTCCGGCGCTGCCCCAGCTTGATGTCCTGCGAACCTATATGCATGAGGGGGATGTGCTGCTGCATATTCCGGAAATGTCAAGCGCACAGCAGCTGCTTTCGGATACCTGCTTTGCAATTCCCTGGGAAACGGATGCCGAAGAACAGTTCGATGACCGATTTTTGCGTTCGCTGGAATTGAATTATGGGCTGGTTTCACTCATGAATCTGCAGGAATGTCCTGGCTTTTTTGACAGCTTTTCCCGTTTTAATCAGGAACGACAGAGCCGGGAGGCCACGGAATACTCGGACTACAGTCATTTTATCAATGCTCATGGAGACTACCAGGGCAACAAGCTCCCTTACGAAGAGAATGTGAGCATCACACAAGAAGCGGACATTCGACCGGAGCTTTTGACAGAGAAAACCTTTAAGAGGATGAATGCAACTTACCGTACATTCATGGAGCGGGGCGTGAGAGTGGCGGTTGCCTATGCTGCTGTGAATGAGGATGCTTTAAAGGAAAAGGGAGATTACGTGGAGAAGGCCAGAATGTTTGACAGTCAACTACGGCAAGGCATTTTGGATGAAGCAGAGGTTGAGAAAACGAGAAAACCGGACATTGACACGAGAGCGGCGGAAAAGGAGGTAAGAATCGCAGATCCTGGATCCAAAACGGCGAACAAAGAGGTAAGAACCACAGATTCTGGACTCAAAATGGCGGACACTTCGCTCGGACCAGCCATCATTGAGAACATAGAAGATTCCTTTTATCCCGGCGGCGTTTTCTATAATTCAGACTGGCACCTTTCCTATGAAGCGGACTGGAAAAACACGGATGTGATTACAAAGGGGCTGGCCGCTTTCCTGCAGTAGGACATTGTGACAGGGGACGGGTCTGTGTCACAAAAGCTGACAGGGTATGACAGGGGACGGGTCTGTGTGACAGGGGACGGGTCTGTGGCACATCTTCAACGAAAATGTGACACAGGCCCGTCCCCTGTCACACTCAGCCCCGTCCCCTTCACATTTTTACCATCCTGCTTTTACGCATTGACCAGCGGTTCCCCGCACTCATACAACGCATCATTCACTTGCTGACAATTCCAGCCTTCCTGAAAAGCGTACTTAAAAATCGCATCCCGCTTGACCCGGACATACAGATCGGCATATCCGCTTTTCTCCAGAAGCATTTTGCGCTCGGTTTCGCTGCAGGAAAGGCTCAGGCACAGACAAAGGATGGTGTCGCGGGACGGCTTTCTGTGCCCTTTCAGGATCTGATACAGATAGTATTCGCTCATTCCGGCGCGCCTGGCCAGCTCCGCTTTCTTTAGCTTCCGTTCCTTGCGCAGCGCTTCGATTTGAGCGCCAATGTCCGGTTGAACCATCTGCCCTTTATGAAGCTGCAAAAACTGAGATAAATCCAGACTTTCATTCAGTGCTTTTTGCAATTCCTGTGTTTCTTGACCCATCGTGCTTTTACCTCGATTTATAGAGGTGCTTCGCCTTCTTCTTCCAGCTTTTGATTTAATTCTTCCAGTGTCCACTGATGCTGCAGAGCAAATTGCACGATCGCATCCCGCTTGACGCGAATGTACAGATTTCCGTGACCTGCCAGCCGCAAAAGCCGGTCCGTTTCCTCCGCGCTGCAGGAAAGCGCCAGGCACAGGCAAAGCAGTTTGTCCCGGGAAGGTTTCCGGGTTTCCCCAATGACTTGATACAGATAGAACTCGCTGATTTCTGCTTTTCGCGCAAGATCCACCTTCGAGATTTTTTTGGCTTTTCGTATACGTTCAATTTCACTTCCCACCTCCCGCGCAATCATTTCATCCTGGTTATCCCGCAGGAAGACAGAAAGATCTAAACAACTGTCCAGCTCTTCCGTCAATGTACTTGTGTCTTTTTTCATCTTTTTACCTCGCTTGCTCTTTTCTGTATCACGCTTATCTCAGATATTCTGACAAAAGCTAATATACATTTTACAAAGTAAGCGAGGAAAATACAATAAGCTGGCAGCTTAGGAAACTCACATATATTCTATCTCGTTTGTGGTCTTATTATCTACGTCGGTTTCGTTTTCCTCAAAAGAACACTCCGCAACATAGATGGTGCCGGCGGTGGGAACCTTTTCCAAAAGCAGAGCGGTGCGGTTTTTGACGAAGGTATTCTGATAACAGTATAAGTTCGATATCCAGCTGGATGAGGAGCAAAAATGGATCGCTGTCTCGCAGCCGGTGAAGCTGCAGCCCATGGGCAACGCGCCGGCGCCATCGTCCAAAAGGCATCCGGTTGTCAGGTTCTCAAAATTGCAGCTTTCGATCAGGCAGGAGCTTGCAACATGGATGCCGACACCGGATGAGGCCTCGCCATCGGATGCGTTCCCGGAGAAGGTGATCTCTTGCACGTTTACCATCCCGCTTGCGTCAAATCGCGTGGTAAGCGTTCCATGAAGAATCGTCTGCGAAAGAGAACCCTGCAGGGTGATGCCGGGGGTTTCCATGAGCAGATCGCCTTCGTAGGTGATGGGCGCTAAGCGGATCGTAACCTCGCTGTTGGGCTCTATGCCGGTGGAAAGTTTGTCAAGGAGCGCCTGCACTTCCTCCGTGGTGGAGAGTGGCGTATCTGTATAGGAATAAACGATTTCTTTGAGGGTGAGTATCTGCATCTTTTCATGGAGGTGGATAACATCCCCGTTCTTCATTTGCAGTGTCCACACCAGGTCTACATCGTTACAGTCGGTATTAAATACAATGTCCGCTTCCTGCATGGCGTAGGGAAAGGCGGGGTTGATATCCGGCTGATTGACGGAAGGTACGTCCGACGTGCCGGAGGGGTAGGCCTTGACCACCGAACTTTCCAGAAGGGGAAGGAATGCATCTTTCCCGTTTTCTTTTGTATCCTCCCGGTAGACGTTCAGCTGCAGAGGCAGCGCGGCAGACAGATCCTTTTTTACGTACCGGGTATACTCACCCTGCGGGGAGGTCCAGTGAAGAGGGTCCTGTGTGCTGGCGTTGCGCAGAAGCAGATGCCAGGTAACACCGTCCACCGTATAGGTTATCTCCGCGCCGCCATTATCGTATTCTTTAGGCAGGTGAATGCGGATGACGGCCACTATCAACAGGACGACGGCCGCCAGAGCAAGCAGAATATAGAGTGTCTTTCTTTTCCAGATCCGCGGGGGATTCACTTCTTCCGTGGTGATCTGGGATTGACCGCACACGGGGCAGAAACTCGCGTCTTCTGGGAGCGGTTCACCGCAATGAATACAGGGTTTTGTTTTCATAGATTGAAAGCCTCCATGGGTGTTTGGGTGATGGGGTAGTACTTGATACTTATAGATCAAGTGCCTCCATCGGTAGTTGGATGTTGGGGATGCATTTGGTGCTTATAGATCAAGTGCTTCCATCAGTTCTCGAATGTCCGCGTAGCGTCTGCTCGGCTGAATCTGTGTACAGCGGGAGATAACGCGGCCCAGGCGTCCCGGAGCGGTTCGCACCGAAGGGTGCGTTCCGGTGAGCATGAGGTTCATGGTGATGCCCAGCGCGTAGATATCGGTGCGCCCGTCGGTCTGGGAAATTCCGTATTGTTCCGGCGGCGCGTACCCGGTTGTGCCCAGAATGCAGGTGTCAGCTGTCTGGTCTTCCTTGGCCATGCGGGAAACGTCAAAATCCATCAGGACTGCGTGGCTTCCCCGAAGCTTGATGTTTTCCGGCTTTACATCCCGGTGGACGATGCCGAGGTCATGAAGGAGCGAGAGCCCCCTGCACACATCTAACGCAATCCGCCTGGTTTCCCGAGGCGAAAAGAGAGCACCTTTCAGCATTTCGCTTAACAGATCCCCTTCGATCCATTCCTCCAGAACCAGAAAACGTTTTCCTTCCTCATCCGCCGCCACTTCCAGGATCTGCGGAAGATGAGGGCTGTGAAAGGGAAGAAGCTTTTGGTATACGTCTCCCGAACCGGTCAGATCCCGCATCAGGTAGTTTACTCCGCTCTTTTTATGGCGGATGCGGCAGATGGTTTTCTGCTCGGTCTGTTTGAGAGTGCAAATCGTGTCAAACTGGCTTGCCAACTGACTTTTTAGATAGTTATACATAATGGGTTTCCTTGAGGGTGAGTGATGGTTGCAGCAAAATAAATATAACATATATAAAGGAAAATGTATAGATGAAATGAAGTTGGAGTGTGAAGGGGACGGGCCTGAGCGTGACAGGGGACGGGCCTGTGTCACATTTCAAAATGTGACACAGGCCCGTCCCCTGTCACGCTCAGGCCCGTCCCCTTGTCAGATCCTTACTTCCCGTAGAATTCCTTATACCACTCCGCAAACTTCCGCAGTCCTTCCCGGATCCCAATCGTGGGCTTAAAGCCGTAGTCGTCCTCCAGCCCCTTGCTGTCCACGTAGGTCACGGGGACATCGCCGGGCTGCATGCCGACTAACTGGCGGTGGCCTTCAAAGTCGTAATCCGCGGGCAGTACGCCGGCGCGCACGAGCTCTTCCTGCAAAGTGGAGATGTAATCCAGCAGGTTTTCCGGCGTGCCGCCGCCGATGTTGTACACGGCGTAGGGCGGCAGCGGAAGTCCGTCTTCGCCGGTTTGCTTCTCCGGTGCACCCTGCATGACGCGGTAGACGCCTTCCACAATGTCGTCCACATAGGTGAAGTCGCGCTTGCAGTTACCGTAGTTGAAGATCTGGATCGTCTTGCCGGCGGCCAGCTTCTGCGTGGCGCTGAAATAAAACATATCCGGGCGGCCGGCGGGGCCGTAGACGGTGAAGAAGCGCAGGCCCGTGGACGGAATGTTGTAGAGCTTGCTGTAGGCGTGGGCGAGCAGCTCATTGCTCTTTTTGGTGGCCGCGTAGAGGGAGACGGGATTGTCCACCTTGTCCTCCGTGGAAAACGGCACCTTCTTGTTCCCGCCGTACACCGAGGAGGAGCTGGCGTACACCAGATGCTCCACGCCGGCACCGCCATCATCTGCGGAATGGCGGCAGGCCTCTAAAATGTTGTAGAAGCCGATCAGGTTGCTTTCGATGTAGACATCCGGGTGGTCGATGGAGTAGCGCACCCCCGCCTGCGCCGCCAGGTTGACCACGACGGCGGGCTTGTACTCGGCGAAAATCCGGTCCACCAGCGCCTTGTCCGCGATGGAGCCTCGGATGAAGACATGCTTCACGGGGGACTTCTTGGCGGCTTCCTCGATCAGCCCCAGCCGGTATTCTTTCAGCGCGGGGTCGTAGTAGTCGTTCATGTTGTCCAGACTGATGACCGTGCCGCCATTTAATTCCTTTAACAGCCGCAGAACCAGATTGGCTCCAATAAATCCGGGTGATCCGGTCACCAGGATGGTTTTTCCGTTTAAATGGATGGATTGTTTCATTCTGTACTTCCTTTTCTAACAGTATGACAGGGTGTGACAGGGGGGCGAGTCTGGAATGTGACAGGGGACGGGCCTGAAAGCGTGACAGGGGACGGGCCTGTGTCACATTATGAAATGTGACACAGGCCC
>JAFVBO010000082.1 GCA_017479935.1 Lachnospiraceae bacterium | reverse complement strand
GAGCGGCATCGAGACGATCGCCCCTTCGGGGAAGTTCTGGATGGCAATGCCCAGCGCAAGGGCCAGGGCGCCCGCGGCGCTGATGCCCGCCTCCCCGGACAGGAAGCCGGCATAGACCACGCCCACCGCCATCCCCTCGGGTATGTTGTGCAGGGTCACCGCGAGGATCAACTTCGTGGTCCGCTTCAGGCCGCTCTTCACGCCCTCCTCCAAGCGGGTTCCTGGGAAAAAGTACCCCCAGCCTGTGGATACATACATTGGACTGATTACTCCGGAAGGAGTCATATATTCTCATAAGAAAAAAATATCCGTAGCGAATGTAGAAGTGTGGGAATACGGGTTCTCCAAAGCGATGCTTGACCTGTGTCCTCCGGACTGGAAGAAGCCACTGGGAAATGATTGGAAAGATGTCCTGACTATTATGATAAAGAAATGGTCTCCCACAACATATCTTGGAAAGGACAAGCAGATAAAAACAGAGGAAGACTATCCGTATCAATTTTCGGCACAAATGACTTCTCTGAACAGGCGCTTTTATCAAGCATATGGGCGGAATATAAAAGACCTGGATATTTTAAAAACCATCTATCTGGTTGTTACGGAAGAAATGTCTGTGATTTCTAAAATCAGCGAGAGTCAAAAGGAACTTCTGGATGCTTTCTCGCTGGAAATGGAGGTGTGAAAAGGATGCCTATAAGACAAAGCCATTGATCGAATACATGAAAAGTGTACCAGACCCAAGATGTCCACGGGAAAAGAAACATGATCTGGCTGAAATGCTGACATGTCTGGTAGCTGCATACGTAAGCGGGCATACCACCTTGCGAAGATGTGTGGAATGGTGCAAAAGAAAGATAAAGTTGCTAAAGAAGGGAATGAAACTGAAAAATGGGGTTCCCTCCGTAGCAACCATGTCAAGAATGTTGAGCAGAATTGATGAAGAATTATTTATCTGTGCTTTCGCGGAATGGATCGGAGAAATACTGCAGACAAAAGGGCAGCATATCGCAATAGATGGAAAAGCGATAAAGGCGGCAGGTTCCAAAGTACGAGGAGGCAAGACTCCCATGATACTAAGTGCGATTGACGCAGCAACCGGTATAGTGATAGCCCAACTCCCCATACAAGACAAAGAATGTGAGATCACAAAAATCCCCGAACTGCTAAACTTGTTTGATATACGCGGGAGTATCATAACGATAGACGCGATTGGTACACAGACTAATATCATGAAGCAGATCGAAGAAAGCGGAGGGAATTTTCTGCTTTCAGTTAAAGAAAACCAACCAGGCTCGTATACTGAATTGAGGCAGTTCTTCGAAGAAGCAGAAAGAGAATATGAAAGGGCCAAAACTATTCCCGGATATCGTTCAGCCTATGGAGATTTATCCGCTGTGCTAGACAGGATTACTACGACAGAAAAAAACCGGGATAGGTATGAATACCGGAAATGTATAGTCAGCTGGGATACATCATTTTTATCTAAAGTGGAAAAAGAGTGGCCTTTCATTAAGACAATCGGATGCCTGACTGCCACAAGGATACTGAAAGTAAAGGATGAAAACGGAGAAGACATAACGCCAGAGTCAGAAGAATTTCGAAAGAGAGGGACAAGAAGACAGCCCAAACCGACCACAGGAAGTTCAGAAAAAAATGATATAGAAGTTGTCGGCATAATAGCAAACAAGAAAATGTCCGCCCAGGATGCGCAAAAATGCAGGCGGGACCATTGGAGTATAGAAAACCGCCTGCATCATGTACTGGACGATACCTTCCGTGAAGATCGTTCTCCAGCAAAGGGATCAAAAAACAATCTGGCTCTGATCCGAAAATTTGCTTATAATATCTTGCGTATAATGAGCATGCAACAATCTCAAAACAGGAACGGGCAGATTTAAATAGAAAAATCGAAGAACTGCGTAGAAGACTTGAAAATGTGATCCTGGTCCAGGAGGGCGAGGAACCTGCAGAAGACCCCGTCTTGCTGCTTGCGGAACTGAACGCTTCCGTAGATCGTCTGGAAAAACTGATGGCCGCCATCAACCTCACCAACGGCTGCACGAAAGCTGGCGGTATGACTCTGACAGAGCTCATCGCCAAAAAAGATACTTTGCTTTTGAAGCTCTCCGCCTATCGCGATCTGGTGTACAGTGCCGGACAGAGCACCAACCGCGCCCGGGGTACGGAAATCAAGGTGAAAGCCACCTTAAAGGCCAGTGACCTGCAGCGGGAAGCTGACCAGATTTCCAAGGAGGTCCGGCAGCTGGACACCCTTCTTCAGGAAACCAACTGGAGCACCACGTTGATGGAATAGACTTTTTTGCTGGTAGTCATACGGATGCGCATATCAGGCGGCAGCTGCCCAAGCTGCACATACTGGGTCGTGCTGACAGAGCAGGCACGGGGTTCGAATCCCCCAGGATATTGACAGCTCCGATCGCGTACAACCGCATCATTATTATGCATCGTTATTCCCGGATATGGGCCGTGTGACGAGGGTGTGGACAGGGGACTTTTAAATCAGACAACTCAGGAAAAGCGGAGCATTGCGCTCCGCTTTTTTGGTTCGACATTTTTGACAGGGACGGTTCTTCCGGCAGGAATTCTGACAGGGGGAACGGTTCTTCCGGCAGGAATTCTGACACGAGAACCGTCACCCCTGTCAGAAAAGTTACTCCACGGTAACCGACTTGGCCAGGTTCTTGGGTTTATCGATATCACAGCCGTTTTCTTTTGCGACGTAATAGGCCAGAAGCTGTAGCGGTACGATTTCGATTACCGCGCTGAAAAGCGCATCCACATCCGGAATGAACAGCAGATCGTCCGCAACCGAAAGGATCTTCTGATTGTTGCGGAACGTGAGGGCCAATAATTCGCGATTCGCCCTCTTACCTTGTTTACGCGAATCTCCCGGCGATCCATGACGGCGATGCCGGCTGAATCATAGCCTCTGTATTCCAGTTTCTTTAAGCCGTCCAAAAGGATGGGCGCCGCGTTCTGTCTGCCGGTAAACCCAACAATTCCGCACATAAAAAGCCTCCTCTTTTCACCAATCTTCCAGGATCATTTCCGCCATCCGTCTGCGGGAAATCCCATGATCCATCGCCTGTTTCCCAATCAGCCGGTGAGCGTCGTCCTCCGTCATATGCTGCTTCTCCACCAGATAGAATTTGGCTTTGTTCACAATCCTCATCTCTTCCATTTTCTCTTCCGTTGCCGTGATCTGCATTTCCAGACGGCGTATGCGGTTCTGGATCGACGTCAAAAAACGGATGGCCGTGTCCAGTTGTTCGCGGGAGAGGGGCTTAGGGATCACCAGAATCCCATCGTCTGCCATCCGGCTCTGGGCATCCTGGCACACCTCCAAAGGAACCACCAGAAGAACCGAGGCGCGGCATTGTTCAGTCAAGTCCCGCGCAAACTGCTCCCCCGTTTCATCAGGAAGCGGGGCGTTAATGACAATCATGTCATAATAGTGTTCCAGGACGCTGCGCCTGGCCATGGCGGCACTTTTCCTGGTATCCACCATCAAAAAGCCTTTCAAGGCTCTGCGTACGGTTGCTTCAAACTGCTCCGAACCGGATACAATCAAGATGGAATGCCGTATGTCTTCCTGTTTTGGCATAAAGCTTCCACCTCCCTTAGATCTTTGTGTAGCTGTTCAGGATCCCTTCCGGCACAATCCCCTTAATAAACTCACTTTTCCTTGCCAGAACGCCCGCTTCCTTCCGGGACGCCGGAAGAAACAGCCCGCCTTCCTTCCATTCACCGGGCAGGGACAACTGGTTTTCGATGCCATAAAGACCCGCGTGGATCAGCAGGGCATAGATCAGATAGGGGTTTCCTCCCGCGTCTGGTGAGCGGAGCTCCACGCGGGTTCTTCCCTTATAGGTTTCCAGATATAACAGTTCGGATTCTCCGGAGCTGGACCAGTTCACCCGATCCGAAACCGCGCTGTTTCCCAGTCTGGCATAAGAGGAATCCGTAGGATTCAGGAATAAGGTCATATCCCGGATCTTTTCCAGAATGCCGGCGGCTGCCATGGCTGCCATGTCTTCTCCCGTCTCTGCGGTCACATACAGATTGATGTGGAATCCATTGCCTGGCATGTCCGGAAGCGGCATGGGTGAAAAATCCGCCGCCAGGCCGTACCGATCCGCGATGGTGCTGACCGCCATCTTAAAGGTGCTCATCTGGTCCGCCGCCTTCAATGGTTTTGCATAGTGAAAATCGATTTCGTTCTGGCCGGGTCCCCGCTCATGGTGTGACCGTTCGGGAGTCAGGCCCATTCGTT
Organism: Lachnospiraceae bacterium; assembly: GCA_017479935.1. GTDB lineage: Bacteria > Bacillota > Clostridia > Lachnospirales > Lachnospiraceae > RGIG5021. The sequence continues at coordinate 21,183 of JAFVBO010000082.1, read as the reverse complement.
CGATGGACAGGATGATTTCCCGCCTTACATTTTCGCAGCGATCCGCCGGGGCGATGTCCATATAGCCTGCATGGTCATAGGGGATTTTGGTGGGCTCACCGTTTTCATTCTTCAAAAACAGGTAAAACTCCGTCTCCGCCCCGAAGCGGAATTCCAGGCCAGCCTTTTTTGCCTTTTCCACGGCTGCCCGAAGAACAGCGCGGGAATCAGATGAATATACTTTTCCTTCCGGTGTATAAACGTCGCAAAGCATCCGTAGCACCCGCCCACTGTCCGGTCTCCAGGGCAGAACCGTGAGCGTGGCCGAATCCGGGCGCAGATACAAAGATGAATACGGACAATCCTCGAACCCTGCGATCTGACGCGCGCTGATGGGGATCCCGTCCTCAAAGGCTTTTTTTATCTCTCCCGGCATTACGGCGATGTTTTTCTGCACCCCGTAGGCATCCCGAAAAACCAGGCGGATGAACTTCGCGTCCTCCTCTTCCAGATATTTCATCACTTCATCAATCGTATAGTCCACTTTGATCCTCCCTCAATTTTCCAATACATCATTCCCAAACGAAACGGATCGAATACTCGTCTGCTTTTCCATACCGTACAGGTTCAAAAAGCCTGACGCATTGTTAGATAACCGCGATCCCCGGCGTAATGTCCTCCAGCACGTCCAATAGGATCCGTACGGTGTCCAGAGACGTAAACATGGTGATGCCGTGCTGGATCGCGCAGCTGCGGATGGCCACGCCATCCTCGTAATGAATCCCGGACAGGATGGCCCGGGTGTTGATGATGTAGCTTACATACCCAGCTCGGATGGAATCCAGGATTTCCTCGCTTCCCTCGCTAATTTTTCCCCGGACGCGGGTGCGCACGCCATGCGCGTTCAGATAGTTCCCCGTGGCAGTCGTCGCTTCGATGTTGAAACCCAGCTCGAAGAACCTCCGGACAAGAGGCAGCCCCTCTTCCTTGTCTTCGTCCGCCAGGGTGACAATCACGGTCCCGTATTTTTTCATCCGGACGCCAGAAGCCTGCAGCGCTTTGTACAGCGCCATTTTCAAGCTTCTGTCGTACCCGATGGCCTCTCCGGTCGATTTCATCTCCGGAGACAGGTAGGCGTCCAGACCGCCTAATTTTTCGAACGAGAACGCCGGCGCCTTCACATACCAGCATGCGTTTCGGGAAGCTGCCTGGCCAGGCTGCTTTGTATCGGTCTGCCCAAGGCCTTCACGATCCTCCCGCACAACCAGCTCAGACCAACTCTGTCCTTTACTGTTTGCTTCCTGCACAGCCAGCCCCTGCAGGTCAAATCCGCTATAGCCTTGCTCTTTCAGGCTGATCCCCAGCATCGCCTTCGCAGCCAGATCCACCAGCGGAATCCCGGTCGATTTGGATAGGAACGGAACGCTTCTGGACGCGCGCGGATTTACCTCGATCACATAAACACGATCTTCCTTATCAACAATATACTGGATATTATACAATCCGACAATCCCTATTCCCAATCCCAGCTTTTTCGTATAAAGGGCGATGGTGTCCTTCACCTGCTCCGAAAGAGAATACGGCGGATACACGCTGATGCTGTCGCCGGAATGGACGCCCGTGCGTTCCACCAGCTCCATGATCCCGGGCAGGAATACCTCCGTTCCGTCGCAGACGGCATCTACTTCCACTTCTTTTCCTACAATATATTTGTCAATCAGCACCGGACGGCTCTCATCCACTTCCACCGCCTGCCTCAGATACCGTTCCAGCATCTCCCCGTTCGCCACAATCTCCATGGCCCGGCCGCCCAGTACATAGCTGGGCCTTACCAGAACCGGATAACCAATTTCTTTTGCCGCCCGGATCCCATCCGGGATATTGGTCACTGCAATCCCCTCCGGATGTGGTATGTCCAGCCTCCGGATGACGTCTTCAAAGGCATCCCGGTCTTCCGCGGCAAAGATGGCCGACGGACCGGTTCCGATGATCTTAACACCACGTTTGGCCAAGGGCTCTGCCAGGTTAACCGCCGTCTGCCCGCCCAAGGAAGCAATCACTCCCTCCGGTTTTTCTAAATCCACGACGTTCAGGATATCTTCTACCGTCAGGGGTTCAAAATACAGCTTGTCCGCCGTCGTGTAATCCGTGGAAACGGTTTCCGGGTTGTTGTTGATCACGATGGCTTCGTAGCCCATTTCGTGAATGGTCTTCACGGCGTGAACCGTGGAATAGTCAAACTCCACACCCTGCCCTATGCGGATCGGCCCGGAGCCCAGCACCAGAATCTTTTTCCGATCGGAGGCGATGGATTCGTTTTCCTCCTCATAAGTGGAATAGAAATAGGGAACATAGCTGGCAAACTCGCTGGCGCAGGTATCAATCATCTTATAAACCGGCGATAACTGATACCTTTTTCGCAGCTTCCAGATTTCCTCCTCCGGGCACCTGTCCAGCTCCGCGATGTAGGAATCGGAAAAGCCCATCCGCTTCGCTTTCCACAGAAGGTCTTTTTCAAGCAGCGGTGCGTCGGATGCTTTCCTTTCCGCGGCTGCCTGCTCCAGCCGGATTTCGAAATCCACAATCTTTTTAATCTTGTCCAGGAAGAACATGTCGATCCGGGTACGCGTGTAGATGGCATGCGGATCCGCTCCCAGCCACAAAAGCTCCGAGATCGCGTAAATCCGGTCGTCCGTTCCTTCCTCAATATAGGCCAGGAGCTTTTGAACCGCTTCCTTGCGGTTTTCCGGCTCTTCCTTGTCGGACAGACTCTTCACGTCAAACTTTGTCAGATGAATGTGGTTCTTCCCGTCTTCCAGCGAACGGATGGCTTTCAGCAGACTCTCCTCCATGGTTCTCCCGATGCTCATGGTTTCGCCGGTGGCCTTCATCTGCGTGGACAGGCGGTTGGAAGCATGGGTGAACTTGTCAAACGGAAAGCGCGGCATCTTCGTCACTACGTAATCCAGCGCTGGCTCAAAGCACGCCGGTGTGTTTGCCAGGGCAATCTCATCCAGATCCATCCCCACCGCAATCTTGGCGGAAACCCGGGCGATGGGGTAACCGCTCGCTTTCGAGGCCAGGGCGGAGGAACGGGATACGCGGGGGTTCACCTCGATCACAAAATAAGCGAAGGATTCCGGATCCAGCGCGAACTGCACGTTGCACCCGCCCTTCACTTTCAAAGCACGGATGATTTTTAAAGCGCTGTCACGCAGCATATGATATTCCTTGTTCGTCAGGGTCTGACTAGGCGCTACGACGATGGAATCGCCGGTGTGGATCCCCACGGGGTCCAGGTTTTCCATGTTGCACACGGTGATGGCGGTATCCTTCGCGTCCCGCATGACCTCGTACTCAATTTCTTTGTAGCCCTTGATGCTTTTTTCCACCAGAACCTGATGGGCGGGCGACAGCGACAGGGCATATTCCATTCTCTCCCGCATCTCCCCGTCGTCGTACGCGAAACCGCCTCCCGTGCCTCCCAGGGTGAAGGCCGGACGGAGAATCACGGGGTAACCGATGGCCTGCGCCGCGCTTAAGCCCTCTTCCACGCTTTCGCAGATCTGCGACGGAACCACCGGCTCTCCCAGTTCCTCGCACAGCTCTTTAAACTGTTCCCGGTCTTCCGCCCGTCTGATGCTTTCCGCTTCCGTCCCCAACAGCTCGATCCCGCACTCGCGCAGCACGCCTTTGTCATACAACTGCAGCGATAGATTCAGCCCTGTCTGTCCTCCCAGACCGGGGATGATGGCGTCCGGCCTTTCATACCGGCAGATGCGCGCCAGATATTCCAGCGTCAGCGGTTCCATATATACCTTGTCCGCAATGGCGTGGTCCGTCATGATCGTGGCTGGGTTGGAATTGGCCAGAATCACCTCATAGCCCTCTTCCTTTAAGGCCAGGCAGGCCTGCGTGCCCGCATAATCAAATTCCGCTGCCTGCCCGATCACAATGGGGCCTGACCCGATCACCAGCACTTTTTTGATATCTGTCCGCTTTGGCATCCTCTTTCCTCCTTCATGCATCGTGCTGCAGCGCGTCAGCGATTACTTCCTTGCGCAGTCCATAAACTCCAAAAACCTCTGGAACAAAAAACCTGAATCCTGTGGCCCAGGCGCGCTTTCCGGATGATACTGCACGGAAAAAGCCTTGTCCTCTTCGCAGACGCACCCTTCCACCGTTCCGTCCAGCACGTTTATATGAGAAACAGACAATCCCGTTTCTTCAAGGCTGTCTTTCTCTACCGCATAGCTGTGATTCTGACTGGTAATCTCAATTCTGCCCGTCCGCAGATCTTTTACAGGGTGATTACCTCCCCGGTGGCCAAACTTCAGCTTATAGGTTTTGGCCCCATAGGACAGGGCAAGCAGCTGATGCCCCAGACAAATTCCGAAAAGCGGAACCTTTCCCCGAAGTCCTTTCAGAGTCCGGACCACCTCCGGCACATCTTCCGGATCCCCGGGCCCGTTGGAGATCAGAACCCCATCCGGCGCCAGGGACAGGATTTCCTCCCACCCTGTGCGATACGGTACAATCGTAACGTTGCACTTGCTCCGGTTCAGCATCCGTACCATGTTAGCCTTCATGCCGCAGTCGATGGCCACCACATGGTAACTGGGGTTTGACGTACGGCTATACCATTTTTTCACGCAGCTGCACCGGCTCACCGCGTCGTGGGGGATGGGGGCATTTTCAATGCGCGCCAGGCCTTCTGGAAGGGGCGTGTCCGCATCGGTCAGAAGGGCTCTTCTGGACCCAAGATCCCGGATGCTTCTCACCAGCTTTCTGGTATCCACCCCATAAATTCCCGGGACATGATGGTCTTCCAAAAGCTCAGAAAGCGTTCTGATGGATCGGAAGTTGGAGGGATTCTCATTCAAATCCCGCACGACAAACGCGGAAGGCGCAATCATCCGGCTCTCAAAATCCTCGTCGGTGATCCCATAATTCCCGATCAGCGGATAGGACATCACCACGCCCTGATCCGTGTAGGACGGATCCGAAAGGATTTCCTGGTAGCCCACCATGGACGTGTTGAACACGATTTCGCAGACCACATCCCGCTTTTCGCCAAACCCGAGTCCTTTGTACTCGCTTCCATCGTCCAGAATCAGCTTTCTATTTTCCTTCATAACCGTTTTCCTTTCCAGAGACCGGTGACATTGATTGCCTGTGGCCAACATGCCAGCTTTCGTCTTACGCAGATTACGGCTACATGCGAGCATAAAAGCAGCGCACCATCGCTGCATTGTTTTTTATAGGTTTGTGTATCCCATCAGCGCGCGGTCGATTTCTTTGGCGGCGTTTCGGCCTTCCGCGATGGCCCATACCACCAGGGACTGGCCGCGGTGCATATCGCCGGCCGCGTAAATCCTGGGCCTGGAGGAAGCATGCGCGCCGGGAAGGGTTTTGACGTTGGTGCGGGCATCCACTTCCACGCCAAAACTTTCCGTCACATAAGCCTCACTCCCCAGAAAGCCCGCCGCAATCAGCACCAACTGGGCAGAGATGGTGCGCTCCGAGCCTTCCACGGGTACCATGGCCATCCGTCCGGTCTTCTCATCCCGCTGCGGGGTGAGGGAAACCAGAACTGCTTCTTTTACCCTGCCTTTTTCATCTTTCCGGAATTCCTTTACCGTGGTCTGATACACACGCGGATCCGCGCCGAATTTCCAGATGGCCTCCTCCTGTCCGTAGTCGGTCTTTTTTATCTTCGGCCACTCAGGCCATGGATTGCTTTTCAGCCTTTCATCGGGCGGCACGGGCATCATTTCCAGCTGGGTGACGCTTTTAGCGCCTAAGCGGATGCAGGTCCCCACGCAGTCGTTTCCGGTATCGCCGCCGCCAATCACCACGACATCCATACCCTTCGCCATATCCGTGGGGAGATCGGTAAACTGACTGTCCAGAAGGCGCTTTGTCACGCTCCCCAGAAAGTCCACGGCAAAGAAAATCCCTTCCGCGTCCCGTCCTGGTACCTGAATGTCCCTAGGGTGAGACGCGCCGCAGGTAAGAAGCACGCAGTCGTATTCCTTTTCCAGTTCAGAAGCGGAAATGTCCCGCCCCACATCCGTGTTCACCACAAAGCGAACTCCGGCTTCTTCCATAAGCTGTACGCGGCGATCGATCAGCGTCTTATCCAGCTTCATGTTCGGGATGCCATAGCGAAGCAGGCCGCCGATGCGGTCTTTTCTCTCGTATACGGTCACCTGGTGCCCCCTGCGGTTTAACAGCTGCGCGGCAGACAGTCCGCTTGGCCCGCTGCCCACCACGGCCACCTTTTTTCCCGTTCGATTAAGCGGTGCTTCCTCTTTCACCAGGTCATGCAGGAAGGCATATTCAATAACTGCCTTCTCGTTTTCTTTGGTGGATACAGGAGCATCGTGTACGCCGCAGGTACAGGCCGCCTCACAAAGGGCCGGGCACACGCGGGAGGTAAACTCCGGAAGGCCATGGGTCATGGAAAGCCGACGGTACGCCTCCGCCATCTGTCCCCGGTAAACCAGATCGTTGATCTCAGGCACCAGGTTCTTTAAAGGACATCCGGAAGCCATCCCCGCGATCATCACACCGGCCTGGCAGAACGGAATGCCGCAGTCCATGCATCTTGCCGCCTGCTTCTGCTGTTCTTTCATGGGCAGCTGTCCGTGAAACTCCGCAAAGTCCTTCACCCGCAGCGCTTCACTTTTCACAGGACCGTCCAGTCTGTTATATTCCAAAAATCCCCCTGTTTTGCCCATCTTATACCTCACTTTCCTCCGTCTTCCAACGCCAGTTCTTCGGAATGCTTAAACAACTCCCGGAACGCTTCCAGCTTGGCCGTTTCCGGATCCGCCCCCTGCTCTTCGCTTTTGGCGATGTATTTCAGAATTTCCTTATAATCCGTAGGAATAATCTTCTTAAACTGGGGCACATAATCCGTAAACCTGGCCAGGATATCCTTTCCCTTCGCGGAACCGGTGTACTGCACATGTTTCTCGATCAGCCGCCTCAGTTCTTCACGGTCCGTGCGGGTTTCCACGTTCTCCATTCTAACCAGCTGCTTGTTCAGATTTCGGTAGAGCTTGTTTTCCTCATCCAGCACGTACGCTACGCCGCCGCTCATACCGGCCGCAAAGTTCTTTCCCACGGATCCCAGAATGACGACCACGCCGCCTGTCATGTATTCGCATCCATGCTCGCCCACGCCTTCTGCCACGCAAATGGCTCCGGAATTGCGCACGCAGAACCGTTCCCCTGCCATGCCGGAAATGTAGGCTTCCCCGGACGTGGCGCCATACAACGCTACGTTGCCCACCAAAACGTTCTTCTGCGGATCGTAGGCCGCGTCCGGAGGCGCCTGCACAGCCAGTTTCCCGCCGGAAAGGCCCTTGCCAAAATAATCGTTGCTGTCCCCCGTCAGATGAATGGTCAGACCGCTCGGAAGAAAAGCGCCAAAGCTCTGTCCGCCGGAGCCCGTCGCCTGCACCGTGATGGTGTCTTCCGGAAGTCCTTCCGGGTGCTGTCTGGTGATCTCCGCCCCCAGAAGCGTTCCAAAGGTTCGGTCCGTATTCGTGACCGAGATCGTAATATTTGTTTTTTCACCCTTCTTTAACGATTTCTGAATGGCCTTCGAAGATAAAAGGACTGCTTCATCTTTCGTATCGGACAGCTTGAAATCAAACCGAACCTCCGGATGGAAGAAGCTCTTTTCGCGGTCTGTGCCGGACATATCCAGGAGAATTTTCGACAGATCCAGGCGTTTTTGCCCGTCGGACAGATCCTCCCTCACTTTCAGAAGATCCGTGCGCCCCACCATTTCTTCCACCGTCCTGACGCCCAAGGACGCCATGATTTCCCGCAGCTGCCGGGCAATAAAACGCATGAAGTTTTCCACGTGCTCCGGCTTTCCGGCAAAGCGCTTCCGAAGCTCCGGATTCTGGGTGGCCACCCCCATGGGACAGGTATCCGACTGGCATTCGCGCATCATCACGCAGCCCATGCTGATTAACGGCGCCGTGGCAAATCCGAATTCCTCCGCTCCCAAAAGAGCTGCGATCGCTACGTCCCGTCCGCTCATCAGCTTCCCGTCCGTCTCGATCACCACCTGGTTTCTGAGGCCGCCCGCCACCAGCGTCTGATGCGTCTCCGCCAGCCCCAGCTCCCAGGGAAGGCCTGCGTTATGGATGGAGGAAAGCGGCGCCGCGCCGGTGCCTCCGTCATAGCCCGAAATCAGCACCACCCCGGCTCCTGCCTTTGCCACGCCGGCCGCCACGGTTCCCACACCGGCTTCCGACACCAGTTTCACGGAAATCCGGGCGTTCTTGTTCGCGTTCTTCAGGTCATAGATCAGCTGCGCCAGATCCTCGATAGAATAGATATCATGATGTGGCGGAGGGGAGATCAGGCTCACGCCGGGAGTGCTGTGACGAGTTTTGGCAATCCAGGGGTATACCTTCTTTCCCGGCAGATGCCCGCCCTCGCCCGGCTTCGCGCCTTGCGCCATCTTGATCTGGATTTCTTTCGCGCTTACCAGATAACGGCTGGTTACTCCGAAACGCCCGCTCGCCACCTGCTTGATGGCAGAGCTTCGGTCATTTTCCGTCCCCGCTGACAAAATCCTCTCTTCACTCTCACCGCCTTCGCCGCTGTTGGATTTGCCGTGCAGGTGGTTCATCGCGATCGCCAGCGTCTGATGCGCTTCCTCCGAGATGGACCCGTACGACATGGCGCCGGTCTTAAAGCGCGTCACGATGGAATCCTCCCCTTCCACTTCCGAAAGGGGTACACCCTCCCTTGGCAGGTTAAATTCCAGCAGACTGCGCAGATACCCGGTCTGCTCCGCGTCCACCATCTGCGTATATTGTTTGAATTTCTCGAAACTTCCCTCCCGGACCGCGCTCTGCAGCATGTGGATGGTCTGCGGATTATACCGGTGATGTTCGCCCTGGCTTCTTTGCTTATGCCGTCCAAAGGCCGTCAGTTCCAGATTGGTAGGCAAACCCAAAGGATCGAAGGCGCGGCTGTGCTGTTCATCGTACGCCTTTCCGATATCCTCCAGCGTAACGCCTCCCACGCGGCTAACCGTGCCGGTGAAATAATCGTGGATCACGTCCCCGGAGATTCCCACCGCTTCGAAAATCTTGCTGCCCTGATAGGACTGAATGGTGGAAATCCCCATCTTGGAGGCGATCTTCACGATGCCAAACAGGATCGCCTTGTCGTAATCCTCCACGGCCGCGTAGTAATCCTTGTCCAGCAGCTCTTCCTCCACCAGCTGCCGGATCGTGGCGTGCGCCAGGTACGGATTGACCGCCAATGCGCCATAGCCTAAGAGAGCCGCAAAATGATGAACCTGTCTGGGTTCCCCGGATTCTAAGATCAGCGACATAGCCGTGCACTTCTTCGTATCCACCAGGTGCTTGTGCACGGCGGCCACCGCCAGAAGCGACGGGATGGCCATATGGTTTTCATCCACGCCCCGGTCTGACAGGATCAGAATGTTGCAGCCCTGCTTATACACCTTGTCCACCTCCACAAACAGGTGATTCAGCACTCGCTGCATGGGCGTTCCTTTGTAGTACAGGATGGATACTCTGGACACCTGAAAGCCATCCTTCTTCATGTTCTCGATCTTTAACAGGTCCAGATCCGACAGGATGGGATTTTCGATCTTCAGCACATGGCAGTTTTCCGGCTTTTCTTCCAGCAGATTGCCGTTCGTTCCCACGTACACCGTACGGGATGTGACAATCTCCTCCCGCTGCGCGTCGATGGGCGGATTTGTCACCTGTGCGAAGAGCTGCTTGAAATAGTAGAACAGAGGCTGAAATTTGCCAGACAGCACGGCCAGCGGAGTGTCCACCCCCATGGAGCCGATCGGCTCCTGACCGTTTTGCGCCATGGGCCTTATCCCGTCGTGATAATCCTCCCAGGTGTACCCGAAGGCTTTCTGAAGCTGCTTTCTATGTTCACCGGTAAGAGACGGCACCTTTTTGTTGGGGATCTTTAAGTCCGCCAGGTGCAGCAGATGGCTGTCCAGCCATTCCCCGAATGGTCTGGCCTTGGCGTACTGTTCTTTGATCTCTTCATCGGAAAGAATGCGCTTTTCGCGGATATCCGCCACCAGGATCTTCCCGGGATGCAGGCGCTCTTTCTTCACGATGTGGCTTTCCTCCAAAGGAAGCACACCTACCTCCGACGAAAGGATCAGCCGTCCGTCATCCATCACATAATACCTTGACGGGCGCAGTCCGTTACGATCCAGGATGGCCCCCATCAAATCGCCATCTGAGAACAGGATCGAGGCCGGGCCGTCCCAGGGCTCCATCATGGTCGCATAATACTGATAGAAGTCCCTCTCCTCCTGAGACAGGGTTTCATTATGCGCCCAGGGTTCCGGAATCAGGATGGAAGCCGCCAACGGGAGGGGCATACCGCTCATGTTTAAGAACTCCAGTGTGTTGTCCAGCATGGCCGAATCCGATCCGCTCTGGGAGATCACCGGCAGCACCTTGGTCATGTCCTCTTCGGAGAAGAGCCCTGTGTGCATGGTTTCCTCCCGGGCCAGCATTTTGTCCACGTTTCCCTTGATGGTATTAATCTCCCCGTTGTGAACGATCAGGCGATTAGGATGGGCACGGTTCCAGCTGGGCAGCGTGTTGGTGGAAAAGCGGGAATGCACCATGGCAATGGCCGACTTATAATCCGGATCCATCAGGTCCAGGAAAAAGGTGCGCAGCTGATTTACCAAAAACATGCCTTTGTATACAATCGTGCGGCAGGAAAGCGACGGGATGTACGTCCCCACGTTGCTCTGCTCAAATTCCCGGCGGACAATGTACAGCATCCGGTCAAAAACCAGATCCTCCGTCACATCCCTGGGCCTTTCGATGAATACCTGGAAGATGTTCGGCATGCATTCCCTGGCCCTGCTTCCCAGTACGTCCGGATTTACGTCCACTTTTCTCCACGCCAGAACAGGCAGGCCTGCCTTCCGGGTAATGATTTCAAACAGGGACCTGGCCTGTCTCATATCCAGGTCGTTCTGCGGGAAGAAAAACATGCCCACGCCATACTGCCTTTCGCCGGGCAGAGTGACCCCCTGCTCTTTCAGCTTCTTTACGAAGAATTCATGAGGGATTTGCGTCAGTATTCCTACGCCGTCGCCTGTTTTTCCTTCCGCGTCCTTTCCGGCCCGGTGCTCCAGGTGTTCCACGATGTAGAGCGAATCGTTCACCAAAGCGTGGCTTTTTCTGCCTTCGATGTCAATGATGGCTCCAATGCCACAATTCTCATGCTCGAAAGAAGGGTCGTACAGGCCTTCCTTCTCTATCCTTTCCATCTGACCAGACATGTTCTTTCCTCCATTTATCGGCAAGCGATATCAAAAAAACACAAAGCGCTCCGGGTTATAAACCCGAAGCGCCTTTGCTTCCGCCATCCTTATTATAAAAACCATATGTTTCTATCGCCATTGATATTGGAAACGAGTATACTCCTATTGTCTGAAAAAATCAAGGGTATCTTTTATGATATCGCCCTCTGTCAGGTCAAAACCACCGCCAGCTTTTCGTGCGCAAGGTCATTGTACACGCGGCATTCCTGGTCGGAAACGTCACAGATCCGGATCACCTTCTCCAGCTTTGCAAGATCCGGGAACCAATCGGCAAGCCGGTTTGGAAACACCTGAAGCATTTCCGGATGATACTGCTTCGTCTGGGCGTTCTCAAATACCGCGGTATACAAGATCTGTGCTTCCACCAGATCCTGGAAAATATGACTGCCATACGAAAGCTCCGGATTGTAGCCCGCCTTGGATTCTGCCACCTCGCAAATGACTTCAAACTCACTGATATCCGCGAAGGTGGTGGGAACGCCCAGTTCCGGGGACGACGTCCCAACCCGGCCGGGCGTGATCAGCATCAGATGCTTTCCCGCATTCCGGAATTTCCAGTTGACTCGCCCAATCGCTTTCGCCACGCTGTCTTTCTCCTGATAAGGAAGATTGTAATAGGCAACCGGATTGACATAGACAATCACGTCCAGATCGATGATTCTGGAAAGTCCCATGGAAGCCCCTTCCGAGGCAAGCAGGGTACTTCCTTCCCACACCTCTTTGGGCAGCGTTACCTCTCCCGTATCCTGAAACACCTGCAGCGGACGGCATTGCAGGAGGTTGATCATGTATTCCCCTTTCACGGAAAGATTCAACGTAAACTCCACGTCCACCGCCTGTTGATATTCATTCTGCACCACGTGCATCATGTCCTGCAGATTCTGCATCATCTCCTTATTTCGTACCAGACCCTGGCAGGATATGAACAGCACATCCCGGTACACCCCCTGGTCGCTGAACCGCTGCTCAATTTCCGTATCATGCTCCAGAAGAGCGTTTTTCAGATAGCGGGGGAGCTTTGGCTCGATCTGGCTCAGCTCTAGCTGCTGCAGACACTTGGTTTCCCGGTTGACCACCTCCAGCTTTCGCTGGGAATACTGATGCTTCTCTCCCACCGTGGTGGCTGTGGTAGCCGTGGGATTGTCCAGGTTCACCAGACGAGGGTACGACCCTTCCATTCTATCCACGGCGGATGTCCCCAGTCCCATTACCAGGCGCAGCATCCCCGCCTCCGGATCCAAACTCTTTAAGAACCGGTACGGGCTGTAGGAGTAGCCCACCCCCGCCGCGCAGGGCATGTAATACTGATCGTAATGGGAGCCGGATACACGCTGCACCAGAAGCGCCATCTGTTCATCCCGCTCAGCCAGCCGGCGGCGTTTCCGGTAATCCAGGGCAGACAGGCTCATCGTACTGGCATACACTTTTCGGATAGCATTTTCAAACTCCTCCAGCCGCTCTTCCATCGTTCCGGAATTTGCGCAGAACACGGACTCATACTTACCCGCAAAAGCATTCCCGAAGCCATCCTCCAGAATACTGCTGGACCGGACGATAATCGGATCCTGGCCATAATATTCCAGGAGGAAGCAGAACCGCTCCTCCATTTCCCTGGAAAACTTTCCGCTTAACAGACACCCGGCAAAGGTATCCGCCAGGGAGAAATATTCTTCCTCCGTGCGCTGCCGGATCCGCAGATCCCAGAAATCATTCTCCACAATATAGGAATAGTAGACATCAGACCCAATGAAGTACGAATCATGCGGCTCCATGATAGGGGACAAATCCGGCCGAAGGTTTTCCAGGATCTTTCTGGCTAACAGCATCCCGCATGCCTTGCCGCCGATCAGGCCGGTACCGATCATGTGGTCGCGCACGTAAAAATAATCCTCCGGTTTAAAGTGCTTCCGGATCATCGCACGCATCTTCTCGTCCCGGCTCATCATGATATCGCACATTCTGGCGCAGGCGTCCGAAACATCCATCCCGTTTTCATACATCTGCCGCGACAGGTTAAAAAACCGATCCCAGGCATCCCGGTTCTGCTCCTCCCCCGGTCTCTGATGGCGGTTTAAAACCTGGTAGAACCGACTGGACTGCACACCGTCCAAAAGCGGATGGAATGCGCCGCTGTCCGGCTCATACAGGTGCGGCAGGAACATGGTCTCGGAATACCGGTTCCACACCTTGTCCGGACGCACGTATACGGACTGTCCCTCTGAATATACATCCAGAAACAGCTGGGTAGTATCACGGATTTTCGCGATGGCCTGAAAGGAGTGCTTGCCCCGGATGAGAGGAAAGAATGCCACCGTATCCAATATGAACAGGAAGGGGCAGGTAACGCGGAAAAAGTTCCCCATCATCAGGTCCGTGGACCAGGCTGTCTGCAACTCGGACAGACAGTCAAACACATAGAAGGCGTTTCTTCCCTCCCGGGCGATCACGTTATGGATTTCCACGGTAAAGGTCTCAAAGCGATGCGACAGTTCGATGTGAACGGTCTTGATTTCCGGATGCCCTTCCGTCAGCGGCGGATGGCTGGCAAAACGGATGTAGATGATCTGCCGTCCATCCTGGATCGCCTGCTCCAGATACGGGTCCAGGAATAGATGAAACTCCTCCAGACTGGATACCCTCCACACTACATTGTCTCCCAGCCTTATGTTGTCCAGCACCCGGTCCATCTCCGGAATGCCGGATTTCACTCGATCAAACGCTGCCATGGCTTCTTCTCCTTCCTAATACTGCCAGGGGGACGGTTCTTCTGTCAGAAATTCTGCCGGGGGACAGTTCTTGTATGAGGACTGTCCCCTGGCAGAATTTCTGACGTAAGAACCGTCCCCCTGGCAGCCTCTACTCAACATCCTGCAATGCCGCGAAGTTTTCTTCTCCCGTTCTTATTTTTACAACCCGGCTCACCGGATAAACAAAAATCTTGCCGTCCCCGATATGGCCGGTGTACAGGGTCTTCCTGGCTGCCTCGATCACATCGTCCACCGGAATGGCACTGACCACTACCTCCAGCTTCACCTTGGGCAGTAAGGTAGCGTCAATTTCCACGCCACGGTACTTTTCGCCGGCTCCCTTCTGTACGCCGCAGCCCATCACCTGGGTGACGGTCATACCCGTTACGCCCAGTTCATTCATAGCTTTCTTCAGGGCATCATAGCGGGACAGCTTCGCAATGATAACGACCTTGGAAATACCTGTATCTATTTCGGGAATTCCTGTCTGATCCGCCCGCGCCACGGAAACAGCCGCCTTGCGCTTGGCCTCGGAGGCTTCCTCATAACGATCCGCCCCCAGGTTCGTGTTTTCGTTGACGCTCATCGTCATGGTATTAGAGATATCCATGATAGAGAAGCCTGCATAGGCAGACGGAAGTCCGTGCTCGGTGGAATCAAGGCCGACAATTTCTTCCTCTTCAGATACTCTAAGGCCTACCGTCTTTTTGATGATCGTAAACGCCAGGTAAACGGTCACGGCTGTCCATGCCGCTGTCAGGAACATACCTCCCAACTGTTTTCCCAGCTGAAGAAGACCTCCGCCATAGAACAAGCCTTCTGAAATACCTGCGCTGGCAAAGCCCGGTGCTGTGCTCGTGGCAAAAAGGCCGACCGCGATGGTGCCCCAGACACCATTCACACAGTGCACGGCCACCGCTCCAACCGGGTCGTCCACATGTGTCACATGATCATTGAACCAGACGCCGAACACCACCAGAAGTCCTGCCACCGCGCCGATCACTGCCGCCCCGGCGCAGTCTGTCACATCACAAGGCGCCGTAATGGCTACCAGACCAGCCAGAGAAGCATTCAGACACATAGACACATCCGGCTTGCCATACTTCATCCAGGTAAAGAGCATGCACACGACAGTCGCCACGGAAGGAGCTACTGTTGTCGTCAGAAAGACCGACCCCAGGGTGGGCACGTCCGTAGCGGCTGCTCCATTGAAACCATACCAGCCAAGCCACAGAATAAACACACCCAGTGCCGCGATCACAAGGTTATGACCGGGAAACGCATTCACTTTCGTCACTTTCCCGTTCTTGTCTCTCCCATACTTGCCAATCCGGGGGCCAAGCATCCAGGCACCCACAAGGGCACAGATGCCGCCCACCATGTGGATGCAGTTCGATCCCGCGTAATCGTGGAAGCCCCACTGCGCCAGAAAGCCGCCACCCCAGGTCCAGTGTGCCTCGATGGGGTAAATCAAGGCGGAGATCACTGCCGAGTAGATGCAGTAGCTGGAGAATTTCGTTCTTTCCGCCATCGCCCCGGACACAATGGTCGCCGTCGTGGCGCAAAACACCAAGTTGAAGACGAACGCTGAGTAGTCAAAATGATCATAATGGAGAAAGACATCAAAACTAAAGCTCCCCATAAACCCGTTCAGGATATTCGGTCCGAGCATCAGGGACGCTCCGCAGATAAACCACATGACCGTTCCGATGCAGAAATCCATCAGGTTCTTCATGATGATGTTCCCAGCGTTCTTGGCTCTGGTAAAACCGGCTTCGCACATGGCGAATCCTGCCTGCATCCAGAAGACGAACGCCGCGCCGATCAAAAACCATACTGCAAATACTTCACTGCTGATTGCCTCTAATAATTCTGCTGCCATCTTAGTCCTCCCTTTGCTGTTATAATGGAAGAAAGACGGCCATCCCCAATCGGCGGCTGCCGGAACTTTCCTTTTCGTTTCACGAAAGGATGTCCTTTACGCAAACCACGCCATTGTGGGATGACCGTCTTTCCTTATCTGCCCTTCCTGTCAGAAGCGTTCTGGTTTATTAATATACGGAAAACAGGAGCTTGCCGTAGCTTGGATACGGCCAGCACTTTTCGGGCGTCAGCATCTCCGCCTCGTCCACGAACTTCCGAAGCACATCCATCTTCGGAAGGACATCGTCCCGGACGGCTTCAGAGGTTTTGATGATGGTGTCATACCTGTTCAGCCCTGCAAGAGCTTCCTCCAGCTTCTCTACGCTCTCTAAGATCTCATCCGTCAGCTCGGAGAGACGTTCCATGGTGGAAACCTCGTAATGGCATTTTACCTTACCTCTGACCGACTGCATAAGCGACGCCGTCTTTGCCAGGCTCCCTACATACCCTTCAATGGCCGGCAGGTAATTCTTTCTCACCATGTCTACCATGGTGTGGCCCTCAATGTTCACCGTCTTGCAGTAGTTCTCCAGCATAATCTCACAGCGGGAGTGCAGTTCGATTTCGGTGAAGACTTTGTGTGCCGTAAGCATATCCACGTTCTTTTTGTCCAACAGGTGCGGCATGGCGTCCGCCGTGGTTTTCAGATTGGAAAGGCCGCGCACTTCGGTGGCTTCCTTAACCCAGTCTTCCCCGTAACCGTTGCCGTTAAAGAGAATTCGTTCGTGCTTTTTAATCGTATCCTTGATCAGGTCATGCAGGGTACCCTCAAAATCCGCTGCCCCCTCCAGGACATCCGCGTACTGCTTCAGACTTTCCGCCACAGCCGCGTTCAGCATCATGTTGCAGCAGGCAATGCTGTTGGACGAACCCAGGGAGCGGAATTCAAATTTATTGCCTGTGAAAGCAAAGGGGGAGGTCCGATTCCGGTCCGTGGTGTCTCTGGAGAACTTCGGCAGAGAGTGAACGCCCAGTTTCATGATCACTTTTTCTTTTCCATGGTACGGTGTGTCGTTCTTGATCGCCTCCAGAATGGCCGTCAGTTCCTCTCCTAAGAAGACGGAAATGATGGCGGGCGGTGCTTCGTTCGCGCCAAGACGGTGATCGTTACCGGCCGTGGCGACGGCAAGACGAAGCAGATCCTGATAATCGTCCACCGCCTGAATCACAGCGCACAGGAACAGCAAAAACTGCGCGTTCTCATGCGGAGTGTCGCCGGGGGAGAGAAGATTGATGCCCGTGTCCGTAGCCATAGACCAGTTGTTGTGCTTTCCGGATCCGTTCACGCCTGCGAAGGGCTTTTCATGAAGCAGGCAGGCCAGGCCATGCTTCCTGGCCACTTTCTGCATCATCTCCATTGTCAGCTGGTTATGATCCGTGGCCACATTCGTGGTGGAATAAATCGGAGCCAGTTCATGCTGGGCCGGTGCCACTTCATTGTGTTCGGTTTTAGCCAGGATCCCAAGCTTCCACAGTTCCTGGTTCAAATCTTCCATAAAGGATGTGACTCTGGGCTTGATGACGCCGAAGTAATGATCGTCCAGTTCCTGGCCCTTCGGCGGCATGGCGCCGAACAAGGTCCGTCCGGTATAGACAAGATCCGGTCTCTTTTTGAACTCTTCCTCGTCAATCAGAAAATACTCCTGCTCCGGACCTACGCTCGTCCGCACGTTTTTCACTTCTGTGCCGAAGAGTTTCAGGATACGCTTTGCCTGACGGTTTAATGCCTGCATGGAGCGAAGCAGCGGCGTTTTCTTGTCCAGGGCTTCCCCCGAATAAGAGCAGAACGCCGTGGGGATGCAAAGGGTGTGATCCTTGATGAAGGCGTAAGAGGTAGGATCCCACGCTGTGTACCCTCTCGCCTCAAAGGTAGCCCGCAGGCCGCCGGACGGGAAGGACGACGCGTCCGGTTCGCCCTTGATCAGCTCTTTTCCGGAAAATTCCATAATCACCCCGCCATCGGGGGAAGGACAGATAAAGCTGTCATGCTTTTCCGCCGTCACACCGGTGAGGGGCTGGAACCAGTGCGTGAAATGCGTAGCCCCGCGCTCCACCGCCCAGTTGCGCATCTCGGTGGCAACCGCTTCCGCAATGTCTTCTTCCAATTCCGCGTTTTCATCAATCGTCTTTCTCAGCGACTGATATACCTCCGCTGAAAGCGTTGCCCGCATCACTCTGTCGTCAAAAACCATGGAGCCAAAAATCTCCGGTACACGTTTGCTTTCCATCTGTAAGTCTCCTTTCCTTTGCGTCCTGCTCGCCGCATTTATGTCACTTCCTGCCTGTGAAATTTCGTGTTTCTCTATAAGTCTTCCTTTTTGCCGTTGTTTCCAAAACTCATTTGTGCTATTTCACCTTGTTCCAATCTTTCTCCGATTTCCCACTTCTTCAAAATCATCATTTGTTACATATCGTATTACTCCTCACAGTTTCCTATTTCCCGCTGTTTCCGTAGTTTGAGAGCACTCTGGCGGAAGGATCGTTCACGTTGCAGCCCTCCCAGTTCCTGTTCGGCATCCAGAAATCCACCACCATCTCCGCCTGCCCTGGGTAGTGTTTCTCAAACAAATCACGGTATAAAAGGGACTCTTTGGTGAACGGCCTCGCATGGCTATATTTTAAAACACCCGCCTCGTAAGCAGCGTCGGTATAACACTGCTCGGCATACTCCGCCAAGTCATCCTTCAAAGAATGTCCCACCGCATCGGAAAAGGCCGCTTTCTCTCTCCAAAGGATGTTCTCCGGGATCAGCCCGTCTTTCTCAAACGCGTGGCGCAGCAGATATTTTCCCATCCCGTATTTGTTTAGCTTCTTCTCCGGATCGATGGACATACAGTATTCCACGAAATCCAGGTCGCCGAAGGGAACCCGCGCCTCCAGGGAATTGACGCTGATGCAGCGGTCCGCACGGAGCACGTCGTACATGTGAATCTCCCGGATCCTCTTTTCCGCCTCCTCCTGGAAGGCAGCCGCGGACGGGGCGAAATCCGTGTACTTGTACCCGAAAATCTCATCGGAGATTTCCCCGGTTAAAATGACGCGCAGATCGGACTGTTCGTGTACTGCCTTGCAGACCAGGTACATGCCCATGGACGCCCGGATCGTGGTGATGTCGTATGTTCCCAGGGCTTCTACCACCGTCTCCAGCGCGTTTATGACATCGTCCCGGGTGATGATCACCTCATGGTGGTTCGAGTGAATGTAATCCGCCACCATCCTGGCGTACTTCAGGTCGATCGCGTCCTTATCCATGCCAACGGACCAGGTCTCCAACGGCTTTTTCGAATACCGGGCCGCGATCCCGCAAACCAGGGAGGAGTCCAGACCGCCTGACAGAAGGAACCCAACCGGCGTATCCGAATCCAGTCGTTTTTCCACGCCCGCGATCAGCAGGTCATGGATGTGCGTGGCGATCTCTTCCATCGAATCTTCCCGATCGCTGGCCACCTCGGACATGTCGCGGTATTTTACGAAAACGCCGTTTTTGAAATAATGTCCCGGAGGAAACGGGGAAATCTTCTGCACCAGACCTATCAGGTTCTTCGGCTCTGAAGCGAACACGTAGGTTCCATCCTCCCGCACGCCATAGTACAGGGGCCTGATTCCGATGGGATCCCTGGCCGCTATGTACGAGCCTTCCTTTCTGTCGTACATGACTAAGGCAAACTCCGCGTCCAGCATACGGAAGCACTCCGTCCCGTATTCCCTGTACAAGGCCGGCAGGATTTCACAGTCGGAACCGCTGATAAAGCTGTATCCCTTTTTCTTTTCCAGGTCCTCCTTCAGCGGCCGGAACCCGTAGATTTCCCCGTTGCAAACCAGGATGATCTCCGCTTCCTCCGGCACGTTCCAGCCATCTTTCCATTCTCTTAGTGCCTGAAACGGGAAGGTGGTTTTATTTCCATACACAAACGGTTGCATGCCCTCGCCGGTCGTTCCCATGATCGACAGCCGGTTAAATCCCAGCCATCCGTTTCCGGTATTGATGATCCGGCTGTCGTCCGGTCCGCGCGACTCTGCCTTTTGAAGCGCTTTCTGTATATCCCCATAATCTCCACTTTTTCCGCAGAACGCTAAGATACAGCACATATTGTTCCCTCCTCGTTCCCACAATCTATTTTTAAAAAACGAAAAAGGCGCCCTGGAATTTCTTCCAAGACGCCTTTGTCTTTATGAAATTAGATTTTAACACGCTGTCACGAAATGTCAAGCATAAATTTTCTGACTGAGGGATATTTTCCATGGTAACTCAAATCCTTTTCCTTTTTTTGCGAAATCGGCCCCGCCCTTTTCCATGATTTTCCTTCACGGATTTCCGGGTTTTCACGAAATGAAAAGCCCTTTTCACGAAATAGCGCTCCGAAGCCGTTTGCTTTTTGCTACAATGCGGCCAGCAGGTAAAGAGAAGCGTTTGCTTTTACTAAAAACCTGCCGCAAGTTGCAACCAGCAAAGAAAAGGAGGAGACAACATGAAAAGAAACAGGAAATGGATGCTATTTCCGGCTATGGGAGCGCTGGCATCCGTACTCAGCGCATGCGGCGAATCGCAGGGCGTTGACATTAACATGGACGACGTGACCAACGTGCTCATCAACATCCGGGCTTACCTGATCGTAATCGCGGTAGCCCTGGTGGTCATGATCCTTGTCATGATCGCGGCCGGTAAGATGGCGAAGCCGGCAAAAACACTGACGCGGAAAACATCCTTAATCGCGTTTCTGGCTGTCCTTTGCGTCTGCCTGAACATGATCGTCTTAGGGCCGGTATACAGCCTGATCAATCTGGCGCTTGGCGATAAGATTTCCCTGCCGGACGATCTGAAGACGCAGGGCGCTGAGCTGACCGAAACCATTGCCAATGAGGGTATTGTCCTTCTGGAAAACGACGGTCTGAAAGTGAACCGATTATTTTCGGGCAAAAAGGGCTGTCGCAAGAATGAAAAATTGTAACTACTCAGCAGCACAGGTCCCAGGCCATCCGCCTGCGGCGTATGTCGCGCCTTTGGCGCTGGAGCGGAGCACTTAGCGTCAGCCGAGCTGTAGGCGATGGCTGACGCTTACGTGCGTGCCCCACCATGCACTTAGTGAAGCGGAGTCGTGAGACGAACGCTGAACTTAGTGCAATGGTGTTATGCCTGGGACTGTCGTGGTGGGG
>JAFVBO010000081.1 GCA_017479935.1 Lachnospiraceae bacterium | reverse complement strand
GGGCCTGTGTCACATTTTTGCAGGGTTTTGGTGACACAGGCCCGTCCCCTGTCACCTCCCTCTTACCGATCCACAATCGTGCGGCTATGGTCCATCCAGTGTCCTTTCTTAAAGTAGATGATCATGGCCAGGCCTGTCACAAACCAGGAGACGGCGTAAGAGTAGCTTAAAACGGGCAGCGTGTGGAACACCTGGAAGATGGTGACTACCCAGACGATCCGCAGGAGGCAGATGCCAAGACCGATGATCACCACCGGGCGGACGGCGTCGCCTACACCGCGCAGCACGGCCGAAAGAACCTCGATGACGGCCCAGGTAAAGTAAAACGGGACAAAGTAGGTCATCATTTCGTAGGTGGTGTCGATTACGGCCTGGTCCTTCGTGAGGATGTGCAGGAGCGGTTTAGCCATCAGCATAATCAGGCAGCTTAAGGAGATGGTGATGACAAGCGCCAGGATCATCCCCTGCTTTACGCAGAGATGTAAACGATCTTTCTTACCGGCGCCCATGTTCTGCCCGACAAAGCTGGTGATGGCGGTGCCCAGGGCGTTGCTGACGGCCCAGTAGATGCCGTCCGTCTTGGAGGTCATGGCCCAGGACGCCACGACGATGGTGCCGAGGGAGTTGACGCCAATCTGGATGATCATGTTGGACACGGCGTACATCGAATTTTGCAGCCCGGAGGGGAGCCCCAGGCGGAACATGTGGGCCAGATAAATGCCGCGGAGCTTGAATTCCTTCAGGCTGAGCCGATACGATTCGTTTGTTGTGAGCAGCTGGTGCGTCAAAAGCACCATGTTGACAACCTGGGCAATCACGGTGGCAATGGCCACGCCAGCCACGCCCCAGTGAAAGACGATGACGAACAGCGCATCCAAGACGATGTTGACCACGCAGCCGATGACCATGTAGATGAAAGGGTTCACCGAATCGCCCACCGAGCGGAGCATGTTGGATTCCATGTTTAAAAGAAGAACAAACGGAACGCCCAGGAAGTAAATGCGCAGGTATAAAATCGCGTCTTCCATGGTGTCTTTCGGGGTTTTCAGGATGTCCAGCATGGCGGGGGAGGCGACGAGGCCCACGATCATGAGAAGGATGCCGAGGACCGTAAACACGGCCATCGCGTTCCCGGCGGCGTTTTTGACGTCCTCCGGGCGGCCGGCCCCGTAAACCTGGGCGATGACGACGGACGCGCCGGCGGTCGTCGCCACAAAGAAGCCGATTAAAAGGTTGATGATCTGCGCGGTGCTGCCGCCCACCGCCGCCAGGGCGATGGTTCCGACAAAGCGGCCGACGATGAGGCCGTCCACCGCGTTATAAAGCTGCTGAATGCAGGTGCCTGCCGCAATCGGCAGGAAGAAAATGAGCAGGCGCTGCCAGACGACGCCTGTTGTGAGATCGCTGGAATTTTTGGTGTGTTCCATTTTTACCTGTGCTCCAATCTATTAAAAATCACCCCTGTGGCGCCATGCCACAGGATATCGCCCCTATGCACGGCTTCGTGCATCGAGACCGGGCGATCTTACATGAACCATTCCCTGGCATACGCCGCCAGGGCTTTGGCCAGTTGCTTGGGGGATCTTCCCGCCGCGTTGATGGTCAGGTCAAACATGGTGCTGTCAGAGTGGCGTTTTCCTGTGAGAATTTCCCGCGTGTAGGCGCGGTTTTTGTCGATCCGCCGGATGTTTTTTAAGATTTCTTTTTCGGAAAGCCGTTCTTCCTCCGGCCGACTTTCCTCATGCGCCAGGCAGCGCGCGAGGCGGGCGTCCATGTCTGCGCAGATAAACACGCGAAATGGCCGGTATGCCTCCAGAAGGATATCCGCGTCCCGGCCGACGATGATGCAGTCGTTCCCCAGGTTTGCAATTTCTTCGATCACTTCCCGCTGGCGTTTCAGAAGTCTGGTGCGCGCGTCGTGATCGAACCCTAAGTGGGAAAAGCTGTTCTTGTACGTGAGCTGCACGTTCTGCCAGCCGTGGCCGGAGAGGACCTTGCGCACGTGATCCGGCTCTAAGCCCTCATCTTCCGCCAATGTTTCGATGATTTCTTTATCATAATAGTCAAAGCCCAGCTCGTCCGCGAGACGTTTTCCAACCTCCCGGCCACCGCTGCCAAATTGTCTGCTGATGGTAATGATATGCATGTGTTTTCCTCCGTGTCTGTATCCTACCAAAAGATATCGCGCTACGCGCTGCAACACTATCCATGAAAGCCGACGCGCTTGCTTCGCTGCTCTCGCAATCGCTTTCATAAAACAATCTGGGATTATACTGTTTCTTTTGTGAAATGGCAAGAGGGGTTTTGGTGACAGGGCCTGAGGTGACAGGGGACGGGTCTGTGTCACAAAAGCTACCAGCTTTTGTGACACAGGCCCGTCCCCTGTCACCTCAGTCCCCTGTCACCATCCGCCAGAAACTGCCCAATTGACAGAAAGTACCTTTCTGACTATAATGATTATTTGAAATCAAACATAAAAGAGCGAGGGGAGCATTCGATCACTGGACCGTCAGGGGAAAAAGGCGGAACAGAAAAAAGGATTTTTCTCTCGCGGGAAGGCAGGTTAAGTATGAAACAGGTAAAGAGAATGGCAGCGTTGGCCCTGTGTGCGGCCATGATGCTGGGAAGTACCGCGTTTGCGGCGGAAGAGAGCGGAAAGAGTGCGGCACCTGCAGCGCAGGAGAGCGAAAAAGCGGCGGTGCAGGAGAACGGCAAATCCGGCAGCGCGACCGCTACGGCGCAGGGCCTGGAGGAGACCGTTACGGTGACCGTGACCATGAAGGACGGCGTGCTGACCGAGGTGAAGGCTGAGACCGACAAGGAAGATGTGACCGTCGGCCGCATGGCTCTGCAGGTGATCCCTGAGGATATGGTCAAGAAGAACAGCGTCAAGGTTGACGGAGTTGCCGGCGCTACCAGCACCAGCAATGCGGTGATCGCGGCTGCCACCAGCGCGTACCTTCAGATCCTGGGCGTGGATGTCAACTTAAGCGCCTGGGCCAAGGGCAACGGCTTCGTGAAGGCGAAGGATTTTAACATGGAAACCGGCGTGGACGCGGTTGCCTCCGCCACCGTATCCGGCGTGGGCGGCTTAAACTTTGGCGATATCGAGCTGTCCGATGAGGTGAAGAAGGAACTGCTCCTTGAGTACCTGCAGGGCGCGGAGGGCAATTACCGTGAGATGTACCAGATCGCGACGTCCTACAACAACGTCCCGACGATCGGCAGCGTGGAATTTGTCCTGGATCCGGAAGACATGACCCTGATGGGATCCAGCGAAGCCAACACCGGCAAGCTGAACAACATGTTAAAGAACCCGAACGTGGACCTGTACTGGACCAGACAGATCCGCAAGGGCGATATCTGCTCCGAAACGATGCCGATGCTGCCCACGTATTTCATGAGCTACGGCGTGCAGATCACGGGTACCTTCAAGCCGATCGACTGGAAGAACTTAAACGAAGAGGACAAGGCCAAGTACCTGGCGAAGGCCCGCGGCTATTTTAAGACGATGGGTCCGCAGTATGCTTCCTTCCTGGAGATGGAGGAGGATGCGTTCTATGGCTTCCTTTGCAACTCCGCCAGCACGTACTACGTCATTGAGCCGACGAAGTATGTGATGACCTCTCCTTGGTTCTTAAACGTTTATGACAGTGGTTACGCGAGACAGTTTGTCAGCGAGGAAATGACCGCGAAGCTGGCCGCCATCGTGGCGGAGAAGTATCCGGAAGCGAAATCTCTCACCACGATGGATTTTGCCACCCGTGTAGCTTCCGGTTTAAAGACGCAGCAGACGCTGGCGTTTGAGAGATAAAGAAATCTTAAGCATTGATTAAGAGACGGTTCCTGCGTCAGAATTCCTGACAGGGAACCGTTTTCTGTCATAAACATTGAAACGAGTTCCACTTTTTGTCTGATATTTTTTGGACAAACGGGGATTTTTTGACTGTGATCTTTATGAACTGGAATAGTTGCTGTTAAAACAGACTTGACAAGGCAGTTGATGGAAAGATATGATAGATCCAGCAAGTGTTTTATCTGCCAACACCAGGCGGCAGACGGGAATGGACATCGATAGGAGAGCGTTTTATGAAAGACATCACACACCAGATTATGCAGATGCAGGCGATGGTTCACAGAGCAATTATGAGAGGCGTGGACCAGGAAAAGGTTTCTGCCGGGCAGCCCAAAGTGCTGGCCTTTTTAAAAAACCATGAGGGCTTAAGCCAGAAGGACGTTGCGAAGGCTTGCCAGATTGAGCCGGGATCTTTAACCGTTTTACTCAACCGGATGGAGGCGCTGGGCATGGTGGACAGGCGCCGGGCGGAAGGAAACAGAAGAAGCCTGTTTGTCTATTTGACTTCTTACGGCCATGAGCTGGCCGATCAGGTCGTGTCCCGGTTTTACGAGGTGGAACAATTAGCGTTTGCCGGCGTGACCGAGAAGGAATTAGCTACGTTTGACCGTGTTTGCCAGAAGGTGCTGGCGAATCTGGAGAAGGTAGAGTAAGACGAACAGAAGAAAGAAAATACAGAAGGCGAACAAATGAAGAGGCGATCCTTGTTGCAGACTTGCAAAAAGGATCGCCTTTCTATGTTTTTCTGATGCCGGCAGACCTGCAAAAAGAGATTATCCCCCTGTTTGCCGGCCCTCTTCGTCATTGCTCATACAGCGTCGCAAACTCCTCCAGGAAATCGCGGATATGGATGTGCTGCGGACAGTTCTTTTCGCACAGGCCGCAGTGCAGGCATTCGGATGCCTTGCCGTGTCCCAGGATGGAGCGGTTGTAGTACATCTGCGTCTTGTTGCCGGTTACGGCGTGAAGGTTTAAGAGCCCAAAGTAAGCCGGGATGTTGATGTTCTTCGGGCAGACTTCCATGCAGTAGCGGCAGCTGGTGCAGGGAACCTTGGTGGCGCGGTTGATGATGCCGGCGATGCGCTCGGTGAGGGCGGTTTCCTCGGCGGAGAGCGGCTTAAAGTCCTGCATGTAGCTGGTGTTGTCAAGAAGCTGTGCTTCGTTGCTCATGCCGCTAAGGACGACCATGACGTTCTCCAAAGAGGCGGCGTAGCGCACGGCCAGGGAGGCGGGAGTGGGGAGCGCGGGAGCGGCGCTTTCCGGGCTGGATACCGGTGCCTTTGGGGCGGCGGAGCCGGCGCTTTCCGGGCTGGATACCGGTGCCGTAGCTGCGGCAGTTTCCAAAGCGTTCCGGTAGAATTCGTCAAACGCGAGCGCAGCTTCGTCCGGAAGATTTGCCAGCCTTCCACCCTTTACGGGCTCCATGACAATCACTTTTTTCCCGTGGCGGGACGCGGTTTCATAGCACAGCCGCGACTGCGTGACCGCGCTTTCCCAGTCCAGGTAATTGATCTGAAGCTGGACAAATTCCACCTCCGGATGATCGGTCAGGATGAGGTCCAAGGTGGCGGCGTCATCGTGGAAGGAGAAGCCGATGTGGCGGATTTTCCCTTCCTCCTTCTTGCGGCGGATGAAGTCGAAGCCGCCAAACTTTTCGGTGTCCGGGTAGCGGTCCTTCCCCATGTTGTGCAGAAGGTAAAAGTCAAAGTAGTCCACGCCGCAGCGGGCCAGCTGCTCGGCGAAGGTCGTTTCGTATTCTTCCGCGGAACGGATTTTATAGACGGGCATCTTATCAGCCAGGTAAAAGCTCTCCCGGGGGTGACGTCTGACAACCGCTTCCCGCACGGCTTCCTCGGATTTTTCGCCATGGTAGGGGTAGGCCGTGTCAAAATAGATAAATCCTTTGGCGAGAAATTCGTCCGCCATCTTCTTAAACTGTTCTAAATCGATACTGGTGGGGTCATCCGGGTTTGTAAGCGGAAGCCGCATGGTTCCGAAGCCAAGTTTCTTTTCCAGTCTTTCCATTGAATAGTTTCTTTTCCTTTCATCAAAATCAGTGCGGGGGTGTCGTGAATTCTTGCACACCAGTATACCGAAGAATCCCGTGTTTGGCAAGAAGCAACCTACAAGCCGGAAGATGTGTCCCCTGTCAGAAAACTGGCAAAGGCCCCTGCCGGGAATGTAATGGCAGGGGCCTTTGTATTGCCAGAGTTTAACCCTGTGCAACAGGAAGGGTTGTGTTATTCAGCGGCAGCTTTTGTCTCTGCTTCAGCCTCGCCCTCCGCATTCGCTTCGGCGTAGGCCGCGGCATAGGCATCGTAGTCAATGTTTACAAGCTTGGTGATCGGTTCCGCCGAGTAGGTGGTCACGCGCTCGTCCGCGATGACGCCTGCCCAGTTCATACCGAAGGCGAAGTCATACTTGTTGCCGGCGGCATCCACATAGCATTCCATATCGCGAGGAACATCCTCAAACTGGGTTGCCACGGTTTCCATGGTAATGGGCTGCTGGAAGACCAGAAGGCCGGTGGGTTCGGTCTTTCCGAGGATGATTTCGGCGATGACGTCAACATACTGTTTGTTGTAGCAGACCAGGATGACATCTGCCAGAGGCTCGGTCTCAGTCCAGACCATGCCGCGGTCCATTCTCATGGAGACGATGACAGGAATGTCGCCCGCTGCGGAAGCCGCGTACTCAAGCGCTTCCAGGTCGCCGTAGTTGGCGGCAGCCGGGGCGGTGACTCCCTTGGTTGTGCGGTTCTGACGGGTTCCGTCTTCTAAGACCACGCCGGAGATGGAAGGATCACGGGCTGCATCAGCCGTATACTCCGGATATTGCAGGCTGGCCGGATACCAGATATCATCTTCCACGACCAGTTCGTTGTTGGCATAAGCGGCCTGATAGCCGAATGCGTTCTTGTAGTTCTTGTTATACGATACCGAATAAGGATTGCTCATACCGACCAGGACATAGTCGCATTTCGCGATGTCTTCCGCGGTAGCGCGCTCGATGCCGGTGGTGTTGCCTTCCGCATCGGTCACAAGCTTATCGGTGATGACGGTGAAGTACTTGCCAAGGTCGTCTAAGTTCAGGCTCGGGCTCCAGGAAGGCCGTCCGGGGTTCACGCCGCCCATCCAGCTGACGGAGAAGCCGGTATTGTAAACATAAGGAACGTAAACGGTGGGCATTTCCTTGCCTGCGCCGCCTTCTTTGATGGTGCCGTCATTCTTGATCATGACGACGGATTTTCTCTGGGTTTCCAGACCGTACGCGTTGGATTCTTCGCTGTAGCAGATGCTGTCCGCATAGGCGGTATCGGTGTAAGGATTGTCGAACATGCCCAGTTCCATCATAAGGATGATGTAGTTGTAGGCGGCATGATCAATGATGGCGTCCGCCTCTTCCTGGCCGACCATCTCAACTAACTTGTCGTAAGCCTTGCCGACCATTTCCTGCGTGCCGTAGCCGCCGAGCAGCTCGGTGCCGCGAAGCCATGCGGTGGCAATTCGTTCTTCTTCGGGGAGATCTTCCGCGCCCCAGACGCCGGCGAAGGTGAATACACCCCAGTCGGTGATCTTTAAGCTGTCATAGCCTGCGTATTCTAACAGGCCGAACATGTACGGGTTGTACGCGCCGGACCATTCGCCGCCGAAGGGCTTGCCGGTGCCGTCCACGTTGATGGAATACTGCGTCATGATACCGGAGGATTTCGTCAGGCCCGGAAGAGCAAATACGCCGTCAAAGTAGGTGATCAGGTGTGCTTCCAGGTTGTTCCCCGGGAATACCGCGTAGCGTACGCTCCAGTGGTGGTCGTTGCGGCCGTCTTCGGTCGCGCCTGCGCCGCCGTAGTGCTTGGTGAAGCAGTAAACGGATTCATAGCCCCAGCCGAGGTCCTTGCCCTCTTCGTCGAAACTGGACTGCATCGCGTTTACATAAGCCGTGGTGATATCTAATGTCAGGAGCGGATCCTCGCCGTAGGTGCCGCCCGCGCGGTCCATGGTAGGGCCGGAGATGTCGACCTGCGGTCCAAGGAGGGCGGTGACGCCCGCTGCACGGTACTGTTTGGAGGTTTCTTTACCAATAGCTGCCGCCAGCTCGGGATCCATGGTGGAAGCCAGGGAGACGGATTCGATCAGGCCGGAAATGTTAGCCGGATCGATGGAGATCATGGCCGGAATGCCGTACCAGCAGCCTTCCGCCGCTTCCTGGATGGCATTGGCCCAGGCCGCGTGTGCCGCGCCGCCGCGCGCGATGTTACGGGTAACGCCGCCGCGTCCGCCGGCGATCAGATACGTGAAGGAACCGTCGTCCTTCGTCAG
Organism: Lachnospiraceae bacterium; assembly: GCA_017479935.1. Taxonomy (GTDB): domain Bacteria; phylum Bacillota; class Clostridia; order Lachnospirales; family Lachnospiraceae; genus RGIG5021. The sequence continues at coordinate 22,000 of JAFVBO010000081.1, read as the reverse complement.
AGTTTCGGTTGTAAAATTGCCCCAGCCGCCGTGCGACAGGATCGCCGCTTTCTCGGGACCGGACATCAGGGAGATCAGGTTCTGCGCGCGCTCTTCGTAAGGAAGCCGCCAGTCTTCGTAGGGATCGAGTTCTTCGTTCAGGTTCAGATCCTTGAAGGCGTAGTGGTCATCCGTGATGATTTCCATGCCGGATACGGGTGACATACCGATCAGAACACCGCCTTCGTTGGCGATCTTCAGCCATCCGTCCTTGGTTCTTTCTACCGTATACTTGCCGCCGGCTTCCACTCTGGGAATGTAGGTGGCATACGGCCAGACGATGGAGCTTGCTCCTCCCTGAGAGGGGCCGCCCTGCGAGTAGGGATCATCGTACGGGTTGTCATAGGGATTGTCGCCCTTGTTTTCGCCGCCTTCAGCCTCTGCTTCCTTTGTCTCGGGAGTGGCATAGGGATTGGCGTAGGGGTTGTCATCCGCGAGCGCGGCGGCTGAGAACAGGCCGCAGATGAGTGCGGATGCCAGGATGAGGGAAAGGAACTTTCTGAGTTTCATAGAGCTTCCTCCTTTGTATGATGGAAAGCGGGTGAAACGGTATGGCCGCAGGTGACTGTTCTGTCAGTGATACAATTCTTCTTGCAAATGTGCGGAAGAACAGCTTGCCAATACCGCCGCTTTTGTCTATAATAACAGAAAACGGCGCGATGGCTGTTGCGCATTTCGCACCGATGGTTTCGATTATTGCAGGTGGATGTAAACAGGATCCGGACAGCTGTTGCGCTTTTGACATCTGACATCTGACAATCCGCGCGATTTGATCAGGAGCAGGAAACGTTATGACTGCAGAGCTAATCAAAGAATTTTTGGTATTATATGAGCAGAAAAGCTTTACCAAAGCAGCCCGCGCCCTTTTCATGACGCCCAGCACGCTCAGCCGGCATATTGCGGCGATGGAAGCAGAGCTGGGAGTGTCGCTTGTGATCCGAAGTAAATCGTTTTTTGAGATAACCAAAGAAGGAACGATGTTATACCAGAAAGGAAAGAAGCTGGTCAACGACTACGATTCCATGCTTTGGCAAATTCGAAATCTGTCGGTACAGGGAAACAATCGGCTGCTCCTTATGGGCTTTCCGTTTCAGGATCAGCGGCTGCTTGTCTGTTACCGGCGTTTCCAGAATACGTATCCGGATGTGGAACTGAAGGTGACGATTCTGCCGCTTTCGGAAAATCCGGAATTGTGGGAATCAGACAAAACCTCTGACACGGATTTGTTTCTCACACTTCTTTTTGAAGACAGTTCTTTTCCGGAGAATTATAGTCGACTTATTCTGGATCAGGATTATCTGTGTATGATCCTGCCTCCCGGGGCAAAAGAAGAGATACCGGAAAATCTGCAGAAATGCCCATTTTTGGCTTTTCAGGGCAGTTCGTTTCGGGGCAGGAATATAGAGCGGATGAATGAACTGGTTCCCGGATTTGCAGAACTATATAAGGCAGCAGTTTTTTATGATGAAACCAGCCTTTTTTTCAGGCTCAGGCAGGGAGGCGGATTTACCATTCTTCCGGGCTTTCTGGCTGCGTATTATGCGCCGGGTTGCACGATCGTGCCGCTTTGTGGCGAGGCGGGCCGGATGGTTCTGACCGCTGTCTGGAGGCGTGACAATTCCAATCCGCATCTGTTTCGTTTTATTCAGATGGCGAAGGAGTCCTTTTTCAGTAATGGAATTCATAGTGGGAAGGAAAGGTGAGAAAATGAAGAAAAAGTCATGGATGGCAGTGCTTGTCGCCCTTATCCTGGTCTGCGGGTTTTTCGGCGTCACGCGCTATTCGTACGCGGAAGGGGAGCAGACACAGGAAGAAAAGGAACTGGCGAATCTGGGAACGAGGCTGGAGCGCGTTCACAAGACCATGCACTATGGGACAACCGGGGCGGCGCTTCGCGCGGTGCAGCTGGCGGCCTCCCTGCTGGACTGGTCCTGCAGGGCCACGGTTTCCAAGGAAGCGGTGGAAAGCTACGTGGATGCCTGGTTTACGGGGTATTCGCTGTATGAGCAGACGGTGATCCGGCGCCAGTTCACGGATGTGGACGCGGCCTGGGATATTCTGATGGGGAAAAATGCGAAGGCGTACATGCTGGAGGCGGGGGTTTTTGGAACCCTGTATCCCTGGAATGAGCCCGCGATCTACCGGATGGATAAGATCATCGATCCGATCCTGGGAAATGCCCGGGAATACTCGGTTTACGAGATGCCGGATTCCGATGAGTGGGCACTTAGAAGCATTCTGGAGGACATGCGGGGAAAGCTGGAGCCCGGCAAGAAAGGCGCAGGCCTTATGGCGGTGCAGTTTGCCGCGGAGCTGTTAAACTGGTCCACGGAGACGGGCATGGAGCCGGAGGCGATCTTCCAGCTTGTGTCGGAATGGTACGGCGCTTTTTCGGCGGAGGAACAGGAGAGCGTCCGCCTGCGGATGACGGCTGTGGACGACGGGTGGTATCAGCTTCTGCATAACGGTGGAAAGGCGCTACTCATCGACACCGGCGTATCCGCGAAATACTATCCCTGGACGGATGCGGCCATGATTCCGATCGACAAGGTGGTGGACGCGGTTCTGGGAAATGAGAGGGAGTTTTCGGTGTATCCGTAGCTTTAGGCAGACAAGTCTGCCTATCAAACCATATGAAGAAGGAGAAGAGAGTATGAAGTATGAAGGAAAAAAAGGTGTAATCTTTGATCTGGACGGCGTGATCTGCTCGACGGACCATCTGCACTATCAGGCGTGGAAGGCCCTGGCGGATCGCCTGGGGATTTATTTTGATGAGAAGATTAACAACCGCCTTCGCGGCGTGAGCCGTATGGCCAGCCTGGAAATCGTCCTGGAGCGGTCGGATAAGCAGTATACGCAGGAGGAGAAGGAAGCCTTCGCGGAAGAGAAGAACAACATTTACAAAGAGCTGTTAAAGACCATGAGCCCGAAGGATCTGTCGGACGAAGTGAAAAATACGCTGGTGGAGCTGCGCGCCCGCGGCTACAAGCTGGCCATCGGTTCTTCCAGCAAGAACACGAAGCCGATCTTAAAGCAGATCGGCCTGGGCGATTTCTTTGACAAGATCGCCGACGGCACGGACATCACCCGCTCCAAGCCGGACCCGGAGGTGTTCCTGATCGCGGCCGAGCGCCTGGGCTTCGACCCGTCGGAGTGCTGCGTTGTGGAGGACGCGAAGGCTGGCATCGAGGCTGCGAAGGCCGGTAAGTTCACGGCGCTGGCGCTGTTTGGCGATGCGAAGGGCTGCGGCCTGGAGGATTATGACCTGAATGGGTTTGGAGATCTGTTAAATATTTTATAATTGGACGGAGTGTGACAGGGGACGGGCCTGTGTCACATTTTGCCAGAGTGTGCAGGAGTGTGACAGGGGACGGGTCTGTGTCACATTTTTGCAAAAAATGTGACACAGGCCCGTCCCCTGTCACACTTATAGAGAAAGGATTATTATGTTAGATTTCAGCAAGGCAAGCGGCTGGGAAATATCAGAGAGCGTGTTTGATCCGAAGGCTCTTGGCAAGGTAGAGGCCAACTTCAGCCTCGGAAACGGATATTTAGGGCTTCGCTCCGCCACGGAGGAAAGCTATCCCGGCGAAGTGAGGGACCTGCTGGTGGCCGGTACGTTTGACCGCTTCTCGGAGGAGGAAGTGACCGAGCTTCCCAATGCCGCCGATGTAACCAATATTGAACTGACCTTAAACGGAGAGCGCTTTGACATGACGCAGGGCACGGTCATCGACTATGACCGGACCCTCAATTTGAAGACAGGCCTTCTGACCCGGAAGCTGACCTGGGTGAGCCCGAAGGGCAGCGAGTTCGACCTGTGCTTTGAGCGGATTGTCTCCTTAAAGCGCCTTCATACCATCGCGTTCCGCATCACCGTGAAGGCCATCCAGGATTCGACCGTCTCCTTCCGCTCCGGCATCGACGGCCGCATGACCTGCGACGGATCCCAGCATTTCACGGAAGGCCAGACGCGGTTTTACGACAAGCACTATCTGCAGTTTACGCCCCGGACCATCCAGTCGAACATCACCTTCGTACTGGACGCGGCCCATAAATTCTGCGTGGACGGGGAAGAAGTGCAGCCGAAGAGCGATATCAACATCCTGCGCCGCCGGATGTTTGCGAACTATACCGTAGAGGTGAAGGCTGGCCAGACCATCGTGATGGAGAAGTACGCCAACGTGTTTACCTCCCGCGACAAGGAAGCCATCGGGCTTTCCAAGGAAGAACTGCAGAACATGGCCTTGGACGCGCTGAAAAAAGATGAGGCGGACGGTTTCCAGGTTCTGGCGGATGAGTCCGCCGCCTGCTGGATTACGAAGGTTTGGGAGCGCGTGCCGATCACGATCGAAGGATCTGCTTTCGACCAGCTGATCATTCGCTTTGCCCAGTATCAGATGCAGCTGATGACTCCGGCGCACGACAACCGCATGAACATCGGCGCGAAGGGCTTTTCCGGCGAGGGCTACAAGGGCCATACCTTCTGGGATACGGAGATCTTCCTGCTGCCGTACTTCATCTTCACGATGCCCGAGGTGGCCAGAAGCCTGGAGGAATATCGCTACTTATCCCTTCCCGGCGCACATGCGAAGGCGAAGCACAACGGCTACGCCGGCGCGCAGTTCCCCTGGGAATCGGCCTGGCTGGATGACGGCGAGGTGACCCCGGAATACATGGGCACCGACATCGTCACGGGACAGCTGATCAAGGTGTGGACCGGCTTTATCGAAATCCATATCACCTCCGACGTGGCCTTTGGCGTATGGCAGTACTACGAGTGCACCGGCGATCAGGACTATATGGACAAGTACGGTTATGAGCTGATCCTGGACTGCGCGAAGTTCTGGAACAGCCGCCTGGAGGATGGCGCGGACGGCCTGCTGCACATCAACGATGTCGTGGGCCCGGACGAGTACAAGGAGCACGTGGACGACAACGCCTACACGAACTACATGGCGGTCTGGACGCTGCGCAAGGCCATCGAGTACGCGGAGCTTTTGAAGGAAAAGAATCCGGCCCTGTACGCGTCGCTTGACGCGAAGCTGGATCTGGCCGCGGAAGTGCCCGCCTGGAAGGAGCGCGTGGAGAAGGTGTACCTGACCAAGCCCGGCGCGGACGGCGTGCTGCCGCAGGATTCCACCTACCTGACCCTGCAGGACATCGACCTGTCCAAGTACAAGAAACAGGCGCACGTGGGCGGCATCTACAAGGATTACAACCAGGAGCAGATCACCAAGATCCAGGTTTCCAAGCAGGCGGACGTCATGGTGCTGTTCTATCTGCTGGAGGAGCAGTTCACGAAGGCCGTCAAGAAGGCCAGCTGGGATTACTACGAGCCCCGCTGCCTGCACGATTCGAGCCTCAGCCTTTCGACCCACTCCGTGCTGGCGACGGATATCGGCGATACGGAGCTTGGCTACCAGATGTTCGAGAAAGCCTGCCTGATCGACCTGGACAACAAGAACCCGCATTCCTCCGATGCCGGCGTGCACGCGGCTTCCTACGGCGGCCTGTGGCAGTGCGTGGTGTACGGCTTTGGCGGCCTGCGCATGCTGGGCGGAAATCTGCGCATTTCCCCGAGCCTGCCGAAGGCCTGGACGAAGCTTTGCTATACGATCCTCTGGAAGGGGCAGAAGCTGTCCGTCACCGTCACCCCGAATTCGGTGGAGATCGCCGGAGAAGAGGGCGGCGCGCCGATTACCGTGGAAGTGTGGGATAAGACCTATACCTTTAACGGCCGCCTGACAGTGCAGAAATAAACGAACAAGTCTTGACAAAGAAATGGCAGAGAGGTATCTTGGTGGCTTGAAAGAGCTCATAAATGGTACGTCTTCTCTGCCATTTTTGCGTATTTTTAACTTGCATAATATAAGAACATGGTGTATAGTTATGCAAATATCACCCTGGCGCCGGGAAAGATCGGCTAAGGGGGCTTACAGGAGGAAATGAACCATGGCAGAAAATACGAAAATGCAGTCCCTCATCGATCAGGCGGAGCAGGACCTGTTGCATACTTATAACCGTTATCCCATCGTGTTAGACCACGGTGACGGCATGTATCTGTACGACGTAAACGGCAAGAAATATCTGGATTTCGTATCCGGAATCGGCGTGTTCGGCCTGGGCTATAACCCGGAAGGATATAACGATGCACTGAAGGCACAGATCGACAAGATCCTTCACACCTCCAACTATTACTACAACGAGCCTGCGATCAAAGCGGCGCATCTGCTGAAAAAAGTGTCCGGCATGGACCGCGTGTTCTTTACGAACAGCGGCGCGGAGGCCATCGAGGGTGCCATCAAGGCGGCCCAGAAGGCAGCGTACAACAAGGACGGCAAGAACGATCACGAGATCATCGCCATGGAGCACAGCTTCCACGGCCGCACCATCGGCGCCCTGTCCGTGACGGGCAACGCGCACTATCGCGAGGCGTTTGCGACGATTGACGACAAGGTGCGCTTTGCGACGCTGAACGATTTCGAATCCGTAAAGTCTCAGGTGACAGACAAGACCTGCGCAATCCTGCTGGAAGTGGTGCAGGGCGAGGGCGGCCTGACGACGGCGACGGAGGAGTTTTTGAAGGCTGTGCGGGCGCTTTGCGATGAGAAGGGGCTGTGCCTGATCTTCGACGAAGTGCAGTGCGGTATGGGCCGCACGGGCTACATGTTCGCCTGGCAGAAATTTGGCGTCAAGCCCGATGTCATGGCCTGCGCGAAGACGCTTGGCTGCGGCGTGCCCGTCGGCGCGTTCCTTCTGACAGAGGAACTGGCGAAGGTTTCCTTATGCCCCGGCGATCACGGCACAACCTATGGCGGCAACCCGTTTGCCGCGGCGGCCGTCGTCAAGGTGCTGGAACTGTTCGAGAAAAAGAAAATCCCGGAGCACGTGCAGGCGGTTGGCCCGTACCTGTGGAAGAAGCTGGATGAGCTGATGGCAAAATATTCGGCGCACATCTTTGAGCATCGCGGCCGCGGCCTCATGCAGGGCCTGGTGTTTGACCAGCCGGTGGCGCCGATCATCAAAAAGGCCATGGACAAGGGCCTGATCCTGATCAATGCCGGCGCGAACATCCTGCGTTTCCTGCCGCCGCTCATTCTGGAAGAGGCGCATGTGGATGAAATGTGCGGTATTCTGGATGAGTGCCTGAAAGAGGTTCTCGGGTAAAGGAGCAAATCATGGCGAAACAGAAAGCGGAACCCAAAACCAACGCGATGCGGATCCTGGAGGAAAAAGGGATTGCCTTTACCATGCAATCTTACGAGTGCAAGGAATTTGAGGATGGCACGCAGGTGGCGGATGCGCTGGGACTGCCCCATGAAAAGGTCTATAAAACCCTGGTGTGCCAGGGGGCCGGAAAGGGGTATTTTGTTTTTGTAATCCCGATCGATGAAGAGCTGGACTTAAAAAAGGCCGCAAGGAGCGTCGGGGAGAAAAACGTGGAAATGATCCACGTAAAGGATCTCAAGGATGTGACCGGATACGTGCGGGGCGGCTGCACCTCCATCGGAATGAAGAAGCCCTATCCGGTGCGGATCGAAGAGTCGGCCATTCTACTGGATGACATGTACGTAAGCGCCGGCCGGATCGGCTGCCAGATCAACCTTGCGCCGGAAGACTTAAAGGAGGCAAACGGCGGCGAGTGGGCGGATCTGATACGGGGGTAAGGTGAAAGAACAAAGAGGGACTTTAGGTCCCTCTTTGTCGTATGTTTTGTGCACAGGGCCGCCCAAAGGTTACTGCCACCTGTCGGTGGCGGGCGACCAGCGCATGCGAGTAGGGTGGATTGACATCCTCCCTGCTCGATTATCCTTTCAAATCATGTACGCACGCATGAAGAATGGTGGATAAGGCCACGATCATGGCAAAAACAAACAGGAACCATCCGGTGCCTTTTATGAAAGACGCCTCGGATAAGTCCTGGGCATATCGATAGAGGATGACATGGTGGAGTAAAAAAACCTCGTATGACCGCGCGGCGAGAAAGCGGACGGGCAGCTGAATGAGCCGGAGAAGCGGATTTGTTCCATCAAGAAGCTCTCCGATATACAGCATGACAAAGTACGAGGACAATCCCAAAAGACTGTCTGTCAAAGATCCGGGAAGCGGCAAGGGGATGAGCCATAAGACCGGCCACAGGATCAGGGAAGGAAGGGCAAGCTGCCATTTCATATTCTGGAGATATAGTCCCAGATAAATCCCTACGATATAATCGAAGCCCCGGATCAGCACGCTGGTTTCGGTCATCCTGATGTAGGAAGGAAGAAGCAGAACAGTGCCGTAGATAAGCAGAGCGCAGATTCCTGCCCACAGAGGATGCTTTTTGATTGCCTGTAGCAAAAAGGTTGTCGCGATATACAACAGGATCAGGCAGCCGAGAAACCATTCCCCAATCAGATAGGAGGTGGCGACACCACCTTCTGCCAGATACCCGTCTATTCCCAGAAGTGTAAACAGAATGCGGGGCGTCAAAAGAAGTCCCGGTCCTGCCTGGAGGATGACCATTGCCATCAGGTATGCCAGATAGAAGGCCGGGAAAATGGCCCACCAGCGTTTTTTATAGTAGTCCCATGCTTTGCGAAACAAAGGTTCCTGTGAATCTTTCTGTTTCGCGCTTCTTCCGGACATCACACCTGACAGGATAAAGAATACGGTCACGGCTTGCCGCCCCAGCGTGCTGTTCGGCCCGGTGATATACACTTCCGCAGGGCCTTGAAATACCTGATAAAAATGAAACCAGACAATTCCAAGCATGCACAGACATCTCACGAAGTCATAAGAAAACACTCTTCTGTTATTCATACGGTTATTCCCACTGATGTTAACAAAGATACACAACGAGGTGAAATTTCGCAATCTCACAAATGACGGATCCAGTATAACACGGGAGTTGACTTCTGCGCAATCGTCTGTGGAATAAAAAATGCGCTTGTGTGCAGAATTTGAAAAGACGGATGCTCAGGCAGCTTCCTTAGTAGACGCTTGGCAAGGATTATGCTATAATTCCGGCGTTTAGGAGGGTAAAAAGACATGCGAAAACGAAATGGTAAATGGTTTAGAAACATAGCTTTCTCGTTGATCCTGCTTTTGGCCATGAGCCTTATAAGCGCCTGTGGCAAGACGAGGGAGCCTGCGGGTGAGGAGACGAAAGAAGCGCAGGTTGTGCAGCAGGGCGAGGATGGAAGCAAGGCCGTAGAAGAAGCCGGAAGCAAGGCTGAAACGCGTGCGGAAGAAGAAGGGGCCTCCGATTCGGAAAAAGAAACCGCTGCCAGCGGCGAGGAGACTCCGGTTCTTTACCGGCTGAACATCCAGAACGACGCTGCTTCCGTCAACACAAAGTATGCGGTGAACGCGGTTCATGTATACTGCCCGGACACGGAGGAAAAGGAAGACTACTTTCCGGGGGATGAGGTCCCGGCGGGAACCAAGATCTGCGTATTCGCCTACAATACGGCCAGTGAAATTCACATGACCATCGTGCACAACGGGGAAACTCTGTGCGACAAGGACTTTAAGCGCGTGATCCCCTGGGAGAATGACGAGAAAGTGGAACGCTTTGAGTTCACGCTGGAAGGCGAGCTGAGCGTCACGACGACGGCGATCGAAAAGTAGATAGCGCAGCGGACCGGCGTGTGGAATGCGCCGGTAGGAAAGGGTGAATGATGATGGAAAAAAGAAACATGAGAAAAGGGAAGACGCTTCTGGCGCTTGTACTAGCGGTAGCGATGCTCTTTGGGATGGCGGGCTGCGGCGGAGAAGGTTCCGGGCAGACGGATGGTCAGAATGGCGCAGAGCAGGAAGGCATCCGGACCGGTACAGGTTTGTACGCCGTGCCGGTGATCAAGGACAGCCGGCCGGAGGAACCGAAAGAGGTTACCTTCACCACTTTAAACGGCGATGAAGTGACCTATAACCAGAACACGCGCCGGATTGTGTGCGTGTTTGGCTCCCAGGACGTGGTGGCGTTTGGCATCCCGCTTCTGGCGTACGAAGGTTCCACGGAACCGGTGGGGTACGAGTCGTTTTACGGGGACGCGGAGGCGCTGATGAACACGTCGCCGTTCTCGCCGGAGGAAATTCTCTCCTATGAGCCGGAGCTGATCCTGGTGAATGAGCGGATGAGCGCGTCGCAGATCGAGCGGCTGTCCAAGATTGCGCCGGTCATCCCGCTGTACACCGATTCGACGGATTTCGCCCAGCGCCTGTCCTACATCGGCGAGATCTTTGGCATGCAGGAAGAAGCGCAGGAGCTGATCACCTATGAGGAAACCCTGCGGGAGAATATGGTGAAGGAACTGAAAGACCTGGGGCTTTCCGACAGGACGCTCACGATCTTTACCTACCTGGGAAACATCTCCATCCCGCCCATGAGAGGATGGTTCATGAACACGATCCTGTACGAATACGTGGGCATGAAGCGCACCGACAAGGTGAAGGAATTTATGGAGGATGAGAGCGGCGTAGCCTATGAAGCCATCTCCTCCGAAAAGTTGAAGGAATACGAGGGCGATCTGGTCCTGTTTGCCGGGGACGGCGTGAAGACGATCTCGACCTACGTCACGGAGAACGTGGGCTGGAAGTCCCTTGATGCCGTGAAGGAGGACCGGGTAGGCGTGATTGATATGTCCGTCTACGCGCAAAAAGGCGTGATCCTTTTATATGAGCAGTATGCGCAGCTTTTAGAGGCACTGAAAGCAGCGGGAAAGATTGCATCATGAGTAAAGAAAAAGCAAATAACCAGACCCGGTTTCTGGTTTTTATCACAATCGGGCTTGTCCTTGTGGCGGTGGCCTTTTTTCTGACCATGTGCTTTGGGGCAACCAGGATTTCGGCGGGAGAGGTGTTTGACGCGTTCTTCCGCTTTGACTCGTCCAACTTTACGCACGTGACGGTGCGGGACATCCGCCTGCCGCGGTTTCTGGCGGATCTGATCGTAGGCGCCTCGCTGTCCGTGGCCGGCGCCATCATGCAGGGCACGACCAAAAACCCGATGGCGGATTCCGGCATTATGGGCATCTCCTCCGGCGCGACGCTGGGAGTTGTGATCGTGCTGGCCTTTTTCCCGGGAGCCGGCCGGTTTTTAAAGATGGGAATCTCTGCCGCGGGAGCGGGTTTTGTGACACTCCTCATCTACCTCATCGCCTACGCCGGCAAGGGGCGCATCACCCCGGAGCGCATGGTGCTCTCCGGCATGGCAATTTCCACGCTGCTTTCTTCCATCACAACGGCCATCATCCTGAAGAACGGCCTCATGACGCAGATGGTGCGGTATACCAGCGGAAGCTCCGCCAACACCATCTGGAAGGATCTGGCGATCGCGGTTCCGTTTTTTGCGGCGGGGATTGTCACCTCTATTGTGATCGCAAGGTCGCTGACGGTCATGAACCTGGGGGAGGATGTTTCCAAGGGCCTCGGGGCCAACACCACCCTGATTAAGACGCTGTCCACGATCATCGTGTTGATCCTGTCGGCCGTGGCTGTCATCATCATCGGCCCGGTGGGGTACATCGGCCTGATGATCCCGTACATTTCCCGCTACATGGTGGGGACGGATTATCGGCTGGTGCTGCCCACCTGCGCGGTGTACGGGGCGTTGTTTGTCAGCATCGTGGACCTGGCGGCCAAGAACGTGAAGCCGGGCATGGAGTATCCCATCGGCCTTCTGATCACGATGATCGGCGTGCCCTTCTTCGTGTACGTGTCGCGGCGGCAGGAAGGAGACCAGTTCTATGGATAGAATGGGGAGAAAATGCCGGTGTATGCCGACGGGAAGGAGACCAGTTCTATGGATAGAATAGGTAGAATAGTTGCCCGGGCCGGGAGGTTCTTCCTGGGATCTCGCCGGGAGCAGACTCCGGCTGCACGGCACAAGGCGCGCGTCATGCGGATTGTGGCGCTGGCGATCCTTCTGCTTGTCGTTTTCCTCGTTGGATGTTGCCTGGGACCGTATGCCCTACAGATCGGGGATGTGGTGAAAACCCTTCTGGGGCAGGGAACCTACAAGAGCAACATGGTTATTTTTGACTTCCGACTTCCCCGGCTGTGCCTGGCCATCCTGGTAGGCTTTGGCATGGGGGCCAGCGGCGTGATCATGCAGGGGCTTTTGCATAACGATCTGGCCTCCCCTGGCACGCTGGGCGTGGCGGATGGATCGTCCCTCTTTGTGACGCTCTATGTGGCGCTAGTCTCGAAGCAGATTGACGAACCTATGCTTCTGCCGGTGCTGGCGCTGATCGGCGGCCTGATTTCTGCCGGGATCATTTATCTGTTGGGAACCAAGAAGGGGAAACCCATTTCCTCGACAAAACTGATCATGACCGGTGTCGCAATGGGCGCGTGTTACGGCGCGGTGGCAACCTTTGCCATGTACGTGCTGGACGAAAGCCAGCTGGAATTTATCCAGCGGTGGCAGGCGGGCGAGCTGTGGGGAACCGAGTGGCAATACATCCGCGTGCTGTTTATCTGGCTGGTTGTGTTTGGGTTCTTTGCCGTGCGCAACGCCCGGATTTTAAACGCCATCAATTTAGGATACGATATCGCCACCGGCCTGGGCGTGAACGTGAAACTGGCCTTTTCCGGCCTGGCGTTTCTGGCGGTGGGCATGTCTTCCGCGTCCGTGGCCTTCGGAGGAAACTTCTTTTTCTTAGGCCTCATCGGGCCGCATATTGCCAGGCGAATTGTGGGCAGCGATACCCGGTATCTTCTGCCTGCGGCGGGGGTAACATCTTCCGTGATTATTGTGGCGGCCAACATTCTGGTGGAGAACGTGGAGTGGTTTATCAACATCCCGACCGGTATCTTTGTGTCCATTCTGGCCGTGCCGTATTTCCTGTATCTGTTGATGCGGGCGGCGTAGGAGAGGAGAAATAAAATGGAACATGCGATCAAAACCGCGCATTTGGCGGTGGGGTACGATACGGTTATCATCGTCCCGGATTTTGATATAGGTTTTCAGAAGGGAAAAGTGACCTCGATCATCGGGGCCAATGGCTGTGGCAAGTCAACCGTGCTGAAGGCCATCGGGCGGATCATCCCCAGTGCGGGGGGAACAGTCATCATCAATGACACGGATATCGCCCGCATGAAAAATAAGGATATCGCGATGCAGATGGCCATCCTGCCGCAGTCGCCCACCGCGCCGGGGACGCTGACCTGTTCGGAGCTGGTGTCGTACGGGCGCTTCCCGTACCAGAAGGGCTTCGGGCGGATGTCCAAGGAAGATAAGGAGATTGTGGACTGGGCGCTGGAAGTGACGAACATGGGTGATTTTAAGAACCGCGAGATTGCCTACCTGTCCGGCGGACAAAGACAGCGCGTCTGGATCGCCATGGCCCTGGCGCAGCAGACAGGAATTATTCTTTTGGATGAACCCACGACGTATCTGGATTTATGCCATCAGCTGGAAGTGCTGGAGCTGTTAAAGGAATTGAATGAGAAGCAGCATACCACCATTGTCATGGTGCTGCATGACCTGAATCTGGCTTCCCGCTACTCGGATTTTCTGCTTGCCATGCAATCGGGCAAAGTGTATGCGTACGGGTCGCCGGCGCAGGTCTTTACCCCGGAGATGCTGAAGGCTTGCTTCCAGATTGATGGGGAAATTGTGCAGGATCCCCGCTCTGGAAAGCCTCTTTGCCTGTCGTATGATTTGCTCCGGAAGGCATAAGGGGAAGGAAAAGAGAAGTTATCCTGATTGGTTTCGGGAAATTTAGGCGCAGGCACGGCCCCGAAAAGGGGTGCTGCCTGCGCTTTTTCCACTTTTAATCTTCGTCGGGGGTTTCGTCTGCCAGCTTATACAGCTCCGCAGCCTTGCTCGCATCAGCAGGAACCCCAAGGCCCGCTTCGTACAGGGCAGCCAGGCGCCGGGTTGCGTCGGCGTACTTCTGCTTGATGCCGCCGCGCTCGTAGTACATGGCGGCCTTTGCATAATCCTGCGGGACATACTGACCATCCCGGTAGTAATCCCCCATCGTCAGGGAAGCGATGCCGTTGCCTTTTTCCGAAGCCTTTTCCATCCAGGCAAGTCCCTTTTCCACATCCGCGTCGCATCCTTTCCCTTCGAGGTAGGCCAGACCGGCATTGGCCATACCGGAAAGCGATCCCATCTCGGCGGATTTTACGTACCAAAGGAAGGCTTCTTCCACATTCTTAAAAGCGCCGATCCCGTTTTCTTTCATGATACCGACACGGTTGGCCGCTTCCGGGTCGCCGTGCTCCGCCGCCGCCCAGTACCAGTTGAAGGCGATGGCGTCATTCTTTTCCACGCCGTCCCCAAAGTAATACATGCAGGCCAGGTTGTACATGGCAAGATAATATCCCTGCTCCGCTGCCTTTTCATAGCATTCGCGCGCCTTGGCAAAGTCTTTGTTGGTTAAATATTCCGTCCCTAGATCTGTATATTCTTTTCCCGTCATTTTCTATTCCTCCTTCCGCATAAGTAGCGGTATCGTACCATGCCCGGGCGGGAATGTCAATTCACATACTTACAAATCAAATTTAGTACAAGTTCCAGATTCCGCTTCAGCCCCTGCCTGAGGAGTAGTTTTACCTTGCCATTTTCAGATGGGCAAGGTAAAATATAAGCACCTATTAAAGGGAAGAAAACGATCAGATAGAAAGGGGAACTATGAGAATGCATAAAGGAACACTTAACCAGATTTTAACAGGATTTTTGGGGATAACGCTTACCTTTTTGACAGCTGCAGGTGCACTTAAAATGCCGGCGCAGGCGGAAGCAGGCCTGATTGCGGCCGAAGCCGCCGAAACGGCCGAGCCCGCAAAAGAAGAAGAAACGAAGGGACCTGCGAACATCACCATCGCGCCGGACGGGCGAAAGCTGTCGGATGATGCGTCGGACTTTGTCCTCTTGTCGGAGGCGGTTCCGGATGCGATTTTGGAGATCCGCTATTATTCCACCTACAACTTTGTGGGCGAGCGGATTGACGGCTACGAGGAGCCCCTGGCCATTTTGACCAAGGAAGCCGCGATGGCCTTGAAGGAAGTGAGCGATGATCTGGTGGAGCAAGGCTATCGCCTGAAAATATTTGACGCCTATCGTCCGCAGAAAGCCGTCGATCATTTTATGGAGTGGGCGTTGGATGCCGAGGATGTGCGCATGAAGCGCTACTTTTATCCGGAGCTTGAAAAGGATGTTCTCTTCCCGCTGGGGTATATCGCGGAGTATTCCGGACACAGCCGCGGCAGCACCGTGGATTTGACGCTCTTTGACATGACAACTGAAAAAGAAGTGGACATGGGCGGAACTTTCGATTACTTTGGCGAGCTCAGCCATCCGTCTTACATGGATATCACGGAGGAGCAGTACCAGAACCGTATGATCCTGCGCGATGCCATGCTGGCCCACGGTTTTAAGCCGATCGAGGAGGAGTGGTGGCATTTCACTTTAGCAGATGAGCCGTACACGGATATCTATTTTACCTTCCCGGTTAACAGTGAGTCGGTGGAACCGTATGTTCCCGGTGTCACGTGTGGAATTTACAGCGTCAATCAGTATGGCAACGTGATCCTGGACATTCCGGCGGAGGAGCTGGAGAAAAAAGGGTACGAAGCGGGCGATATCGTGCTGGTTCAGATTGGGGAGAAGTACTGGCAGATGCCGTACGGCACCAACTATTCGGACGTCAATCCTGGCTATCCGGTGCTGGTTTCCAGAAAAGGCTCGCTCATTGTAAGCCTGAATCAGCGATCCTTTGCCTTGGCGGCAGGCTTGTCGGAAGACAGCGTGGGCGTGCCGGTTTTTATTGAAATGGATGAAAAGGCAGGCTACCTGCGCGCGTATCAGGCGCGTTCGATGACTTATTCTTTGGACCGGCAGGATTTTGAAAGTGACGAGGCCTTCGCCAATTTCCGCGAGGTGAAGATGGGCGAGATCGGGGAGCACGTGCTGTATCGTTCCGCGAGCGGCCTGGACAATTCGAATAAGCGGGCGGCTACGGTCAGCGCGCTGTATGAAAAAAATGGCATCCAGACGGCTGTGAACCTGTCCGAGAGTAAGGAAGATATGGAAGCCTGGATGGCAGCGGAGGATTTTGATAGCGCTTATTATAAGCAATTATACGAAAGTGGGCAGGTGATTACGAGCGGAGCGCTCCCGGTGGATGCGATGGCGGAGAGCTTTCAGACGGGCCTTGCCGCGGATCTTCGGGGCATGCTGGAAAAGAAAGCGCCCTACGCAATCCACTGCCAGGAGGGGAAAGACCGCACGGGCTTTGTGCTGATCCTGTTGGAATCTCTCATGGGGGCGTCCTACGAGGAGATGATGGACGACTATATGCAGTCGTTTATCAATTACTATCATCTGACAAAGGGCGATGAGCGGTATGAAATCATAAAGGATAGCAACGCTACTTATCTGTTCATGACACTTACGGGCGTGGAACACCAGGCAGACCTTGCGAAGGCGGACTACAAGGCCGCAGCGAAGACGTACCTGGCAGGGATCGGCCTTTCGGAAGAAGAAATCAAGGCGCTGCAGGATTGCCTGAAGTAGAAAACACAACATTACAGGATTGCCTGAAATAGACAGAAGAGAAAAGCAAATGTATGCAAGATGGGGCCCAAGCGGCCCCATCCCAGCTGAATAGGAGAAGATCCATGAAGAGAGTATATGGAGACTGGACCACACTTTTTTCGGCAGAAATCCGTCGACGCGGAAAAGAATATTATGATTCCGGTAAAACCAAAAAAATAATGTCGGAAGATTATGGTTACAGCATGACCGTGCGGGGGAGCCGGAATTATCATGTCGAGATATACCTGGATGGCGAAGAAAAATTAGAAGACATCACCTGCACCTGCCCGTACGCGGCGGAAGGCCGGTATTGTAAGCACATGGCGGCTGCCCTCTATGAACTGGAGGACTATCTGGGCGAAGCGATCGATCTATCTGACGGTGAGGAAGATGGTACCCCCCACTCATTCGAAACCAAGACTGCCCAAGAGGATGGAAAGAGTGAAAAGGAGCCGGCGGAGCAGGTGGAGAGCAAAAAGGAACCTGTGAAGCAGGCAGCGGAAGAAGTGTTTTCGGAGCTGGCAACCATACAGAAAGAGACCCGGAAGGATAGGGAGGAGACGCCGGAAGAAATGCCCTTTGAGGGATCCGACTATCGGTATTTCCAGTACCAGAATTACGCAGGCGATTTGAAGCTGAATGCGGACCTCCTTCGGAAAGCGGACAAGCTTCTGGAAAAAATGAAAAATCCAAACCTGATCCTGAAGCTGGGGTATGATCAGAGTGGAAACCAGGAAGGGATGATCGGCAGCGCGACTTTGTCTGATCAGGCGAACGAATACGTGTATGCGGAATGGAAAGCCACGATCGTCTTCGGCCGGGATCATCTGATCAGTTCTAACTGCAGTAACTGGCGTTGTAATCCCGGACTGTATTACAAGGTAAAAAATATCCCCTGCGTTCATCAGGTGGCAGCGTTAAAGCTCCTGGAAAAGAGACTGAAGGAAGAAAACCCCGGGGATTCCACCAGCTATGAGGCAAGGACTTTTCTGGGGAGTTTTGGAGGAGGAATAAGCACTCAGGAAGAGGAGATACCGGCCACCCTTCAGATGGAGCCGTACCTGGTGTATGAGGATCAGACACTGACCGTTTTGTTCCGGGTGGGAAACATCGGCGCCAAGCTCTATAAGATTACGGATCTCAGAAAGTTCGCCTCCGAGGCGCAAAAGGGCGGGGAGATGACGTTTGGGTCGAAAACCACGCTGACCCTGCGGCGGGAGTACATACGGGAGCAGGATAGAAAATGGTTTTCCTTCATCGAAGATGAGCTGGCGAGTGAGGATACCACCCTGAACCGGTACCATTTTCGATATGCGAATCGAAACTTCTACTACCCGGAACCTTCGCGGATCAAGGATAAAATCGAGTTAGAGGGAGGTAAGCTGGATCGCTTTTTTGATCTGGCGCTGGAGGAAAGCATTGAGACAACCATGAAGTCCTATCGCGGGGAAAAGACAAAGACATTCTGGCACTTCCAAAACGCCGAGTTTCCCGTTACATTGGTCATTCGGCAGGATACGGATCCGGATACCGGTATTTGTCATGGCCTGACAGTGACGGGAAACCTGCCCAAGCTGATGGACGGAATCCGATCGAAATACTATGTGTCGGACGATGGACTGAACCGTATTTCGGAGGAGCGAACCCGTGCGTTAAAGCCTCTTCTTTCAGCAGAAAGATTGGGGGTCATCCGCCTGTCGATCGGCCGGGACAACCTGGGCGAGTTTTATCACAGGGTTTTGCCGGCGCTTAAGGAGATTGCCCATGTGGTGATTTCCGATGAGGATGCGGAGGTCCTTTCCCGGCTTCTGCCGCCGGAGCCGGAGTTTGTCACCTACCTGGACGTGGACAGCGGGAACGTGATCGGCCGGGCGGATGTCTTTTATGGAAGCAGATGTTTTGCGGTCACGGATTGGGTGAGCTCGCGACGGGGAAGCATCGAATCGTACCGGGACAGAAAACGGGAAAATGAACTGTTAAATACGCTGGGGCGTTATCTTCCGCAGTATGACGAGCAGTTGAACATTCTGTTCTGTTCGAAAGATGATGAAAAGCTTTTCGATTTCCTGGACCGCGGTGTGCCGGAGCTGATGCGCCTTGGCGAGGTGCGAAGCACGAACGCGTTTAAGAATCTGAGAATCCGAAACCGCGCCAAATTTGACATTGGGCTGTCGGTGGAAAGCAATCTCCTGGACATCGACATCCGGTCTACGGATTTATCGCCGGAGGAGCTCTTAGACATCCTGTTTTCCTATCAGAAAAAGAAGAAATTCGTCCGCTTAAAGAACGGCGATTTCTTCCGGCTGGATGACAACGATACGATCGCCCGCCTGACCGAGATGATGGAAGCCCTTCACGTGTCCCCGAAGGAATTTGTCTCCGGAAAGATGCATATCCCGGCGTATCGGGCGCTGTACCTGGACCACATGATGGAGAGCTCCCAGGATCTGTACACGACCAGGGACAAGCGATTTAAGTCGCTAATTAAGGAATTTAAGACAGTGGAGGATGCCGATTTTGACGTTCCGGCATCCTTAAAGGAGACCCTGCGCAAGTATCAGCAGACCGGCTATCGCTGGCTTCGGACACTGGATGCCCACGGATTTGGCGGCATTTTGGCGGACGACATGGGCCTTGGCAAGACGCTGCAGGTGATTGCGGTATTGCTGGCGGTGAAGGAAGAGGCTGAGTCGTTGAAAGAAGAGGCTGAGGCTGCGAAGGGGAAGAACAAGGCTTCGAAGGATAAGGCTGCGGCAGAAGCGGCAGTTTCACGGCCAAGTCTGGTCGTTTGCCCTGCCTCCCTCGTGTTCAACTGGGGCGAGGAGCTTCGGCGGTTTGCGCCGTCCCTGTCGGTCAGCCTCATCGCCGGCGGAAAAAAGGAGCGCGAAGCAAAGATCGATGCCTGGCAGGATGTGGATGTCCTGGTGACCTCCTACGACCTTTTAAAGCGGGACATTGCTGAGTATGAAGACAAGCACTTCCGCTTCGTGATCGCGGATGAAGCGCAGTATGTGAAGAACCAGTCCACCGCAGCGGCCAAATCGTTAAAGCTGGTGCAGGCGGACACGCACTTTGCCCTCACGGGTACGCCCATCGAGAACCGCTTAAGCGAGCTGTGGAGCATCTTTGACTTTTTGATGCCCGGCATGCTGTATTCGTATGACGAGTTCCGCACCACCATTGAAGCACCGCTTTTAAAGGGCGGAAACGACGCGGTGTCCGATCGTCTGCGCCGGATGGTAACCCCGTTTATTCTGCGGCGTAAAAAGACTGAGGTGCTCGAGGAACTGCCGGAGAAGCTGGAAGAGATCCGTTACGCAAAGATGGAGACCAAACAGCGCCGGCTCTACGACGGCCAGGTCGTGCGCATGAAGAAAAAGTTAAACAGCACCTCCGAGGCGGACTTTCGGAAAGGCAAGATTGAAATTCTGGCCGAGCTCATGCACATCCGCCAGATTTGCTGCGATCCGTCGTTGATGTTCGCGGACTACGACGGCGAGTCGGCCAAGCGGGAGATGTGCATGGATCTGATCACATCCCTCATCGAGGGCGAGCACCGCATGCTGGTCTTTTCTCAGTTTACCACGATGCTGGAAAAGCTGGAGGAGGACTTAAGCAGCAGAGGCATCGCCTATTACAAGATTACCGGTGCCACGCCGAAGGAAAAGCGCGTGCAGATGGTGAACGCCTTCAACGAAGGGGACGTGCCGGTGTTTCTGATTTCCCTGAAGGCCGGCGGCACGGGCCTGAACTTAACCGGCGCGGACGCCGTCATCCACTACGATCCCTGGTGGAATCTGGCCGTACAGAACCAGGCCACCGACCGCGCGCACCGCATCGGCCAGACCAAGGTGGTGAATGTATACAAGCTGATTGTCAAGGACACCATCGAGGAACGGATCGTGGAAATGCAGGAGAACAAGCGCAAGCTGGCGGATGATATTTTGTCTGCGGAGGGCATTTCCAGTGCGGCGATCAGTAAGGAAGATTTGATGGAACTTCTGGGATGAAAGTGCTATGACAAATATATCGGAACCAAAAATTGGAATCGGGCTTATAACGTCTATTTTTTTTAATAGTGGTCGGAACCAATAATTCAAAAAGGCTTCATAAGGGAGGCACTTCGTAAGGAAGTTGCCTCCCTTCGGGCTTTTGTAATCAGCCAGAATGATTGAATTGCAGGAATCAATCTTAATTTGGAGGATTACATCATGGAAAAGTACATTTACGACAAGAAGAACGGGCTTTGGTACGAACTGCACGGGGACTATTATCTCCCATGTTTGACGTTGCCAGCCGAGAAAGAACAACCTATCGGCATTTGGGGGCAGCGGCACCGACGGCATCTCCGGCAGCACCGCAAGGCGCTCTATACGGAACTGCTAACCTCTGGCAGGCTGAACAGCTATTTGGCTGATCTGAACGAGCAGGCAGAGGCCATGTTCCTTGAGATGGAAAAGCAGATGGCCGAGCGTGAGGGCGTCACCGAACAGCTTAAAACACAGGATCAAATGTTGTGGGTACAGCGGATGAACAACATCCGGGATCGGGTATCGGAAATCATAAACCATGATTTGATCTTCGCATAAGGTATCAGGAGGGCTGCCGCACATCAAAAGATGTGCGACAGCCCTTCGCTGCACTATTTATTATCGTTATCGCGCAGAAGGAAAACTGCGTGAGCTTGATCCTGCAGAGCTGTCAGTTCTTCGAGCTTTTGTTCATTTCTTCCGTGAACAGTCTATTGATATCTGTACATACCTGACCATAATCTCTGTGACCTAGTGAAACTCCCCTCCCAAACGGAGTTTGGAAAGGGCTTCTAAAGTCCGCGTCAAGCGCGTCGAACGGCCTATTCACCGTGGGCCATTCTATGGCTGCACTCCTTGGCAAGTACTCCCGTCACAGGTATTCAGAGTTGCCTCATCGCCCCTGTTAAGGCGGCCGTGCGAGCACGTCCCCCTGCCTCAGCTATGCAGTCCCGGCTCAATTGACAATTCATCCCGCCATAGAGGAATTTCATCCTCCGGATCCACGCCCCCATGTGGGTGCCAGTCGAGCAGTGGCAGGAAGCCTTACGCCCCTGCCTGTGATATAGATGAAGCACCATTTTGAACCGGCGCGAACATCTCGTGAGGTTTGATATTTTTCGTGATTTTATAGATGGAGCCCCAATGTCCCCAATTATGCTTGTTTAACTTTTCTGCAGGAATGCTAATTCTGTATGCGGCGGGCACGGGTTCCTTAAAGCCCATTGCTCTCCGTCCTATGACAAATGCTGCTGCTGTATGGACGGACAGCCCGTACAGTCTCATGTAGCGTATCTTCCCTATCTGGGAGGTAAACGCCGGGTTCACATATTTTACTGCGACATGGTATTTGTATGATTTTGAATCTGTCAATTCCCGTATCTTTGTGTGGGCGAAG
>JAFVBO010000008.1 GCA_017479935.1 Lachnospiraceae bacterium | reverse complement strand
CATAAAAGACTTTGATGGGGTCGGGCCTGGATTGTGACAGGGGACGGGTCTGTAGGTGACAGGGGACGGGCCTGTGTCACAAAACTGACAGCTGTCAGTTTTGTGACACAGACCCGTCCCCTGTCACCTTCAGACCCGTCCCCTTCAGCTTTTTAAGCAAACGCAAACGCCTGCTCCAGATCCGCCAAAATGTCTTCCACGTTCTCCAGGCCGACACTCATACGGATGAGGCCTTCCGAGATGCCGGCTTCTTTCAGTTCCTCCGGCGAGTACGGGGAGTGGGTCATGCTGGCGGGGTGCTCAAGGAGTGTTTCCGCGTCGCCTAAGCTGACGGCCAGCGTGCAGAGTTTCAGGTGATCGCACAAGGCCACACCGGCGGCCTTTCCGCCCTTGATTTCGAAGGAAACCATGGCGCCGTAGGCCGTCATCTGTTTCTTCGCAATCGCATGTCCCGGGTGCGTTTCCAGGCCGGGATAGTAGACCTTCTCAACCTTCGGGTTTTTCGACAACCAGGCCGCTACCTTCATGGCGTTCTCGCAATGGCGCTGCATGCGGATTTCCATCGTCTTTAAGCCGCGGGTGACCAGGAAGGCTTCAAATGGCCCTAAGACGGCGCCGGTCATATCCTTTAAGCCAAACATCCGGACCTGGCCCATGAAATCGGCCTTGCCGCAGGCGCACCCGGCGATGACGTCGCCATGTCCGTTTAAGTACTTCGTCATGGAGTGAACAACGACATCGCATCCCAGATCTAACGGGCGCTGGCTGTAAGGGGTCGCGAAGGTGTTGTCCGCGATGACCTTGATGGCGGGGTTGTATTCATGGGCGATCTTGCTGACGGCCGCCAGATCCGTGATCTTCAGGTTCGGGTTGGCGGGCGTCTCCAGGTAAACGACGGAGGTGTTCGGCTTCAAAGCTGCCTGTAAGGCGGCCAGATCGGATGTGTCAATAAAATCCACTTCGACACCGTACCGGGTCATCCCGTGGGCCAGCAGCGCGTGCGTGCAGCCGTACAGAGTTCCGTCCGCCACGATGTGATCCCCCGCCTTGCAGGCGCTCCAGAGCACCGAGGAGATGGCGCCCATGCCGGAGGCCATGACGACGGCAGCTTCCGCGTTCTCGAGCGCGGCCAGCTTCCGCTCTAACAGAGCGGACGAGGGATTGCCGAGGCGGGTGTAAATCATGCCGTCTTCTTTTCCGGCAAAGCGGTTGCCGCCCTGCGCACAGCTGTCAAATTCGAAGGTGGATGTCTGGTAAATGGGGGCTGTCAGAGCGCCGTACGGGTTCTTTCCTTCTTTACCCGCGTGAATGGCTTTTGTTCCGAAGCCCATGTTTTGCATGTTTTCACTCATAGCGTTTTCCCTTTCTTCATTCGCTTTTTACCCTCCTGTTATTCCGCTGCTGTCCTTTGTTGTGGGATCATGGTGTGTCCGGATGAAAGTGTGTCGTAATGAAAGTATGCCATAATGAAAGTGTGCCATTATGAATCGGCGCTGTGATGAAAGTCTTTTTGTGCGATGAAGTGACCTTGCGGATGCCATTCCTTTCTCAGATAGGATTAGTATAGCGGAGAAGTGGACTTTTGAAAACCCATAAAATGGAAAGATTGTTCAAAGAAAGAGAGGGGGGTAGAAAGTGACGCAGCCCGACTCTTGTGTAAAGTAAAAACTTTACACGACATGAACATATTGATACCTCGAATTGCCGTATCTACTCAGCACAGCCGCTTGCACCCCGCTGCAAGCGGCGTAAAACAAAAGCTGGCATGCCAAGCCACAGGCAATTTGGAATGCGCGGAGCGCATTGCCTGTGGCATCGTAACTGCTCAGGTACTGAGCAGTTACGAATTGCCTTGCAAATCCGCTAAAATTTACGTAGATAAACTCGTGCACTCCTCCCGGATGGCGTCCAATAACGCCTCTGCCGCGCGGGACATCATGCGGTCGCGCCGCCAAGCGAGGTTGATGCGAAAGAACGGAAAGTTTTCCAAGGGACGCATGCGATGCGAGCCCCCGGCAAGAGGACGAAAACAAAGGGGACTGTCCGGGGCAAAATGGAGAATATGATCCAATGCGAGGGCATAACCAAGACCATCCTCCACCATTAAGGAAGCATTGAACAACAGATTATAGGTGCCGACCAGTTTAAAATCTCGCCAACCAAGACCATCCAGCCCATCTCGCATCACCTGTGGGCTCATGGAGCGAGACAGAATCAGAGGTTTATCCCGTAGCTCCTGCATTTCAATCTCATTATTCGTCGCCAGAGGATCGGATTTTGGCAGAATGATGCCCCAGGTTTCGTCAAAAGGGATTTCCAGAAACTCATAACGCAAGGCATCGGTGGGGGTATAGAGCATTCCGAAATCGGCGATTCCGGTTTCCAGCGCATCCAGGACGCTTTCCCGGTCACCGCTGACAATGTGCAGCCGGATATTGGGGTGCAGAAGTTGCACTTTCTTTAAGGCGCGCAGGACAAAGTGCATGGCTGCCGTTTCGCCGGCATGCAGATAGACATCCCCCGCGATCGAGTGCTGCAGTTTTAATTCTTCCTTGGTTTTATCTGCCAGGAGAAGGATCTTGACAGAAGAAGCACATAAAAAAATGGCATTCGAGGGAATCCTGATCTTTGCATCCGCCTTGGCGGGCTGCCAGGATCCGGAGCAGAACATTTTTTATTACGATCTGAACAAAGTGAAATATGGCAGAAAAAGGTATGAGGAAATCTGCGAAGAAATCGGCCGGATGGGCAAACCGTCGATCGTTCTCACGGATCTGGCCGCCATCTCGCTGACAAACCGGATGCTCTGGGAATGCAGCAATGTGGTAGGCAGCATTTGTATCGATACGGAGGATCCGTATCCGGTAGAGATTGGCGTAAAGAAGAAGGATTATCTGCTCTGGGACCTGCAGGCGGGAAAAGCCGAAGAAGAGGATTTCGCCTTCATGTCCGGGTGGACCAACAGCTATAACAACAAAGAGTTTACCCAGGAAGAGCTGACGGAATATATTCAGGACGCTTATCAGAAAATTACGCCCTGCATCAATAAAGAATCCCGCCTGCTGGAAGTGGGAATCGGATCCGGAATGATCGCCTATCCGCTCATTCCCTTATGCGGACAGTACGACGGATGTGATTTCTCCGGGCAGATGCTGGATGTCTTACGGGAAAGAATCCGTCAGTCGGGCTTTGATCATGTAAATCTGTATCAGAAAAGCGCCGATGAGATCGGTGAAATCCCGGGCGTTTACGATTGCATCCTCATGAGTTCTGTCACCGAGTATTTCAGCGGCTACAATTATATGAGAGAGGTTGTCCGGCAATGCATCGACCGGATCGATGAAACGGGAGAGATCTTTTTCCTTGACATCTTTGATCTGAGGCGGCTTCCGGATTACAAGCAATCCGTTGCGGAGTATGCCAAGGATCATCCGGATGACAATTATAAGAGAAGCTTCCAGTATGAATTGTATATTCCGAGAGAGTATTGGAACTCTTTGCGGGGGAGCCTGGCCGGGATCAAAGAGATTAAAGTGACGGATAAGATCGGAGTTATCGATAACGAAATCAACCGGTATCGCTATGATGTGCAGGTAACGGTTGAAAAGGGCAGAGATGTAGACGGCTCGAGACGGTATAAACCGCAGTTTGGTGTTCGGCGGGCGGGGGAGAGCGTTAGTCTGACCTAAAGAACTGAAAAGGAAGGGGACGGGTCTGTGTCACAAAAGCGGATCGCTTTTGTGACACAGGCCCGTCCCCTGTCACCTTCGTCCCCTTCACCTTTTCCCTGTCATCTTTTGTCAGCTTTCGATTGTTCTTGCAAAAGGGTACATAGAAGGGTATGATGAAGCTACATGGCTGTAAACTACGGAAAGAAGAGGGACATCGAAATAATCAGACTGATAATTGAAAGGAGATGAATGTATGAAGTACAAGACCAAAAGAAACCCCATCAGCTGGCTTCTTGCGCTGGCAATGCTGTTTTCACTTACCAGCGGATGGCATGTGACACTAATGGCAGCGGAAGGACAGGCAGAGTCTTATCAGCTGTATATCGGCGGGGTGGAGGTGACCCCGGAAAACCTGTCCGGTACCGGCTGGTCCTATAACCCGGATACCTGCACGCTGACGCTGCATGACTACAGCAATGTGGCAGGGGATCGCTATGGGTATTATATCCTACAGGAAGAAAACGATGAGGAGAACACGCATGCAGCGTTGTACTACGCGGGGGATCAGGACCTGACTCTTGTGCTCGAGGGGGACAATATCCTGGCCCTTCCGGAACGGAAAGAAGACAAGCCTGCATACAGCATGGGCCTCTACGTAACGGGAGAAGAGAAAAAAGGCCCCGTCCTTACCATTAGCGGAAGCGGCACGCTTACGGTCACGGGAGGCAGCGCCGCGGAGAGAAGCTGTGGTATTTACTGCTATAAGAACCTTACGGTTTTAAGTGGTATACTGTCAGCTACTGGCGGGGATGCCGGGAAGAACAGTTACGGAATCTATTGCTATGAGGAATTCAACCTGACAGATGGCAGCGTCAAAGCGCTTGGCGGCCACGCGGAAGAAAACAGCTGTGGCTTTTACAGCTATGATGGCTTCTCCTCTGGTGACGGAGACCACGTGATCTACGGCGTTACGATCTCCGGCGGGGAACTGACGGCATGCGGCGGAAGCGCCGGGCTGAAAAGCTACGGCATGCAGGCGTTATACAGCGTCGTCGCCGTCATGGACGGAACGGTTACGGTTGCCGGCGGCGAGGCGGGAGAAACCAGCTGCGGCCTGGAATTGGGCGTATTCAGCCTGGATGCCTTTGGCGGCAAAGTGACAGCCATTGGCAAAACCGCTACAGGCGAGGAAGGAAAAAGCTACGGTATTTACGGCATAGCAGGCTCGGTCAGTCTGAATAACGATGCCGAGGTTTTGTGCGAAGGCGGCAACGCGAAAAATGGGGTTAGCTGCGGCGTCGAGTGCATTTCGCTTTCCGCCGATGGCAAGATGCTTACCGCTGTCGGCGGCGAGGCAGCCTACAGTTACGGCATGAACATCCGAATGAGCGGCTTTGTGGATGGCGGTACGGTAAATGTCAAGGGTGGTACGGCGGAAAAGAGAAGCTGCGGCCTGTACGCCGACACGGAAATTTGGGTTACCGGAGGCCTTCTGCATGCGGAAGGCGGCCAGGCAGCCGAGGAAAGCGCTGGGATTTATCTTGATTCGTATGAATACGAGGATGCTGTTTTAGGCGGTGGTACCCTTTCTATCACGGGCGGCGAAATAAACGCGGCTGGCGGTGAGGCGAACGGCACGGACAGCAGAAGCTATGGCATTTACGCGTCCCCCCGTTTCGCGGACAATCGGATCGCGGTCAAGGCCGGCAAGGTTACTGCCACCGGCGGTAGCGTTCGTGGTGAGGGGAACCTTTGCAGCGAAGGCGTCTATGCGCAGAACATTATTGTCACAAAGGGCCTGCTTTCTGGTGTAGGCGGCAAGTACGGTGGCAAGAGTGCAGGCGAGAACGAGACAGTCATCGAAACAAAGGACGCAAGGGAGAATGAGATGGCTGGTGAAGTAAAGGACGCAGGTGAGAACGAAACGCCCACCGAAACCAAGGACACAAAGGAAAGTGAAGTGGTTGCCGAAGAAGCTGCTGCCGAAGCGAAGCCGACTTCGGATTTCGCGAAGCAGGCAAGTTTTGCAAGCTACGGTATCCACGCGCTGAGCACCCTGACCATCTCCGGCGGCCAGGTGGCAGGTACCGCCGAAGCAGTATTTGGGCAAGATCCTTTTGTTGGCAATGGTGTCGTAGCGGATATGATTGAAATCGCAGGCGGTTCCCTCACCGGTTCGGGCAAAGCGGTTGGCGTGAGCAGCCAGATCCTGAAAGCAGAGCAGGGTGAGGTCATCGGCAAGAGCGAGACTCTCGGCATCTGCGCAGCCAGCATGGAGCTGGGCGAGGACGTTATCGTGATCGGAACGGCAACAGGCGAAGGAAAGAAGGGCATTTCCCTCCAGAACAAAGAAGGGGAAGATACCAGACCGTCTGCGTTTGCAGAAACCCTGAATGTCTACATGGGGGCTTCGAAGGAAGAGGCCGAAAAGAGCACGATCGAGGATTGGATGGCGGCTTCCGCCAAGGCAGATCGCATGCTGCCGTACGTCCGCATCGCGGCTAAGCCTTTCTCTGTGAGCTTTGATGCGAACGGTGGCGTTTTTGGAGACGGCAGCAGCTACCTGAACCGGAATGCACAGGAGGGCGATGCACTTGCCGTGGTAGCCCCCGCCTTCAGGCCCATGAAGGAGAACGAAGCCTTTGCCGGCTGGGCGCTTGACCCGGAAGGGAAAGAACCTGTGAAGGAAGCCCAGGTAAGCGGTGAGATGACGGTCTATGCCACCTGGGAAAAGCCGGACTTTATCATCACATTAGATGGTAACGGCGGCCTCTTTGATGACGGAGAGGAAACCCGGAAGATTGGAGTTTTGAAAGGAACCACGGTTCGCCAGCTCATCGCCGATGCCCCGCGCCCTGCGGATTATACGGAATTTATCTTTGACTGTTTCTTTGCGTACTGGTCGGATAAGGAGGATGGCGAAGAAATCAGCAAAGAAGGTCTTATAACGGAAAACAGGACGATCTATGCCATCTGGGAAGAGATCTTTCCGGATATCGAGACATTTATAGACCCGGAATAAGGAGAAAACTATATATGGATAAAGAATGGGACGTCATTGACGTGGATCCGATTTCGGTAGAGGAAGTCGAACAGGATTACAAAAAGAAATATGGAAGCGATCCCTCGAAGATTTCGTTTACGGACTCGCAGCTGGAAAAAGCGCTAAATGAGTATAAAGAAAAGGCGAAGGATTATCTGAAGGATCCGGACAAATTTGACCATCTGATGGAACGAATGGAAGCGAAGATGAGTAAGCTCCCCGGTATCGGGAAGTTTATGGGGGACCTCACCTGCATGATTTCGCTCATCAAAAGCTATGCGATGGGGGAATATCGGGAGGCGCCGATCGGGACCATCATCGGCATGGTGGCAGCAGTCGCCTATGTGGTTTCGCCGCTGGATCTGATACCGGATGTGCTGCCGGGGATTGGTCTGGCCGATGACGCGGCCGTGATCATGTTCGCCATCAAGATGATGCAGACGGATATTGAAGAGTTCAGAGCCTGGCGGAAAAGAAGGTAAGTGACGCCTGTTAAGACCTTCCTTTGTGCGAAGGAACCATCACTGTGCAGAATTGATCCTTTGTTTCAGCTTGCCAAAATACGGCATTGCACGTATAATAGGAGCGTTGTATCTGTCAGTTAAGCAGGTACGTGCAATGCTGTGAAAGGATAATTGTAAACATGAGACAACAGAAACGCAAAAAGAGATCCAACCAGAATCTCAAGCTGGGGTTAATTGCCTTTGTAGTAACCTTGGAAGTGGTTGTGCTGGGATTGCTTGGCGTGTATATCTGGAAACACAGAGAAACCCTGCTGCCTAAAAGGGGCGTGAACGAATTAAACGCCAGTTCCGAGGGCAAGACACCGGGACAGATTTCGGAAGGGGACCCTTTAGAAACCGTAGCAGTCCCGAAAGAAACCATTCCGGAGACGACCGCGCAGAACCCTGAATCAGGGAATGTCAAAAAGACGACCATGATGCAGGCAGAAGGAGAACCGGCCTTTCCTCTTTCCGATTCACTCAACATCCGGGAGGGAACCAGTGTGGAAACCAGGATTATCGGAACCCTGGAAGCAGGAGATCTCTGCTATATCCTGGCCGATGCCGATCAGAAATGGGTATTTGTGGAATCCGGGCTTGCCAGAGGATTTGTGAGGAGCGACCTCTTGGAGAGAGGCAGCCGGGTTCAGAATGAGGTGCGGGAAAAGGGCGAGGCGGCCTTCGGGACCGCGACCGTGCTGATCTGGCCGAGAGACAACGCGGTTTTGTATTACACCCTGAACTCTGTAAAGCCCGAGATGTTTGAGACGAAAACGCTGCTGATCGCGGAGCCGGGCGAGGAAGGCATCCGGAAAGACAACGCGCATCTGATTGAACGCGCCGAAGATACCGGCTACCATGTATATGTGGATCTAACGGATCACTCCAATGTGCTTGTCATCGGAGACAGCCGCATTGTCGGCTTAAGCGATTACGTGGGAAGAGTCTCCTACGTTGCCACGGTTGGCGGGCACTATCGGTATAACAAAGTGTGGGCGGAGCGCTTTGCCCCGGTTATCATCGCGCTGGGCCTGCAGGAGAGAAACGCTTATCCGGAAGCAAAGACCGGCTACTATGGCGAGATGATCTCCCTGGCAAAAAGTATACTGGAAAAGCACGGATCCTGCTATGTCGTCATCGCGGCGACCGTGAATGACCTGAATTACAATGACTGGTGCTCGAATGAGGCCAGCTCCATGATCGAGCTTGGCAAGGCTCTGAAAGAAGACGCCACGCTGGATGATGGCCTCAGCCCGGACGTGTACTACATGGGAATGGTGCCCACCGAAGGGAACTTTGAGACCGACTACCTGGGAGAAACGGTTAAATCTTTCAACGAATATCTGAAAAATGAAGTGACGGCAGCAGCTGGCGAGAACTTCTTCATCGACATCGGAGACCCGGCCGCCTGGAATGGGCTGTATCGCGGCGATGGCGTTCACTTTGAGGAAGAGGGAAGTCAGAAGATTTTTGATCAGATGGTTTTGGGGCTGCAGTATAGCTAAATTCCAGAATAGTGGCCAGGCCTAATTAAAATCGTATTAATTCTAGCCACATTATTTTATATGATTTTAATGTTGCCTGGCCACCTAACCTTTCGTGACTCTCAGCGTTTACCGAGTGACAAACGCCTTTAACCCTTCGTAAATCGCATCCTCATCCGGCGGGCAGCCCGGAATGTTGTAATCAAAACCGGACGTGCAGGCCCCCACGCCAAGCAGCCCGGTTTTTCCGCGATGTCCCTGGCCGATGGCGATCTTGCAAGGAAGCTTTTCCAGCAGCCCCTCCTCTTTTAAGCAGTACAAGGCCGGGATCAGGCTGGCATAGCAGGCGCTGCAGGAATCGCACTCATCCGCTGCGTAGGAAACTTCCAGCACGCGCTTTTCCGAGAGTGGAGGAGTGGCCTTCGCCTCGGAAGTGCTGTTTAAGCGAATGATGTCTGCCGCAGCCAGGTCTGACGATCCAACACCCAGGCGCTCAGCCATGCCGATGTAGGGCACATCCGAAACGTCCACACCGAGCTCCTTGCAGGCGTAGGCATCTACCAGCACCGGGTCCAGGGCGGCGAAGATGCAATTTCTGACCAAAGGATTGCCGCCTTCTTCAAAATCAGGATCCCCGCAGATATGGTCCACCAGAATGAAATCCGGACGCACGGCACTTGCCAGATGGGCGATCGGCTTATGAAGCCCCATCTGATGAAAGTGCCGTTTTTCCATGTTGGGGAGCAGGCCTTTTAAGTTCTTCAAGGCGCAGGTGACACGGGTCTGACAATGGCCTTTCAAGACAGGCATATTGATCAGGAAATCCACGCGGTCCACCACATCGCACACTTTCAGCCGCATGCCGGCCGCGTCGATCTCATGCCAGCGATCTTTCTGATTGTCGAAAAACGGAACGTGGTATTTCTCACACAGCTCCCGGTAGCCGCAGTACTCGTAGGCGTCCGCGGTTTTGTCGCCCACCCAGGAGCCTTCGGTGATCAGAAGGTTCTGGTAGCCCGCCTCCTGCAGAAACTCGATCAGACCTGCGACGATTTCCGGGTGCGTGGTAGCCCCGAAGTTTGCAGGTGAGGGGCACACAAGGTTCGGCTTGATGCCAATCAGGGCCACTTTTCCTGGCAGGTGGGAGCGCAGGTCCGCCTTGGCCAGAAGTTCTTTTGTCATGCGGCGGTAATCGGTGCCGTAGATTTCTATGATTTGATTTCGCTTCATATCCTATCCTATACCATTCATTTCTTTGCAGCACATAAAGTTGGCTTACCTATCATACCTTGTTTCGTCCTGCTTTACAAGCCTTTCTTGTGTTGCCTGCACCTTTGAGGTCGTCAATAGTGGCCGCGGCAGCAAATAACTTGGATGCTGTCATGTAGGGGAGCAATATGGCGGTGGGGAGTATTTCCGGGCAGCTATGCGGAAGCAAGGGGATAGTGCCACTTATGGCAGCGCTTCTCTGCTATTAGTGGGACTCCCCGAAGCTTCTATAGCTGCAGGAAAACTCCCCGCCGCCAATAGGTCTCCCCACATGACAACCACGGATCTAACGCTGCCGCGGCCACTTTTTGACGGAGTACGAACCGGAAGGAATGACATAGCAGATCATTTTCGGGTTGTAGAGAGAAAAATTTATAGTATACTGAGAGAAGGCAGAAAAACTGACTTGTGGCAAGGCAAAGGAGGAACAAAGATGAGACGAAGCGACCGGGAAGTGACGGATATCTATGAAATTCTGCAGATAATCGACAAGGCCAAAGTCCTCCACCTGGGGCTGTTTGACGGAGAGTACCCCTACGTGGTGCCGCTGCATTTTGGCTACAGTTATGCGGAAGAAGCGAAGAGGCTCACATTTTATATGCACGGTGCCTTGGAAGGGCACAAACTGGACCTGATCAGGCAGAATCCGCAGGTCTGTGTGGAAATGGAGTGCGACATCGAACTGATCTCGGGCGGGGATGTCCCCTGCAGCTACGGCTCGACCTTCGCGTCTGTGATCGGGAAGGGGCAGGCCCAAATCGTTGAGGAAGAGCAGGAAAAGATCCAGGGACTGAAGCTTCTGATGAAAAATCAGACCGGAAGAGAGTTTGCGATGGATGGGCGGATGGCGGCCACGGTGGCGGTGATCAAAGTCAGCGTGGATGAGTTTTCCGCGAAAGCGAAACCAAAGAGAGGATAATTGACGAAGATTCCTATGATTCGAAATATTGTGTTTGATATGGGAGGGGTGCTGATCCTGTTTGATCCGGACCTCTTCCTGAAGCGGTACGAGAAAAGCGCAGAGGAGAGCAGGCTCCTGAAAAATGAGGTGTTTGGCTCTGTCGAATGGGTTTCCCTGGACAGGGGAACGATCAGCTATGAAGAGGCCTTCCGGGCGATCCAAAAGCGTCTGCCGGAGAAGCTTCACGAAACGGCCTGGGATATCCTGCTCAGGTGGGATCAGCCGCTCATCATGATCCCGGGGATGGAAGAACTGGTCCGCGATCTGACAGAGGCGGGCTATGCGGTCTATCTACTGTCCAACGCCAGCGTCCGTCAGCCGGAGTATTGGAAGCGGATTCCTGCTAGCAGATACTTTACGGATGTGATGATCAGCTGTGATTACAAACTGTTAAAGCCGGATCCCGCCATTTTCCACGCGGCATACGAGAAATTTGGCATCAAGCCAGAGGAAAGTCTGTTTATCGATGACAATGTCGGCAACGTGGAAGCCGCTGCTTTCACAGGGATGCAAGGATTTGTATTCAGGGAAAATGCAAGTGATGTGAGAGACTGGCTGGTGAATTTGGAGGTCAGGATTCCTCGGTAGTGAAGAGAAATAACAGGAAAGCGCAGGCAAGAGCCACAAACAAACGAATGCCTGCGCCTGATAGATCCTTTGATGATCAGAAAAGCGTAGGCAAGAGCCAGAAACAAGCTGATGCCTGCGCCTGTTAGATCCTTTGATGATCAGAAAAGCGTAGGCAAGAGCCACAAACAAACGAATGCCTGCGCCTGTTAGATCCTTTGATGATCAGAAAAGCGTAGGCAAGAGCCAGAAACAAGCTGATGCCTGCGCCTGATAGCTCTTTTGAAGGTTAGAAAAGCGTAGGCAAGAGCCAGAAACAAGCTGATGCCTACGCCTTATAGCACTTTTGAGGATAAAAAAAGCGTAGGCAAGAGTCAGAAACAAGCTAATGCCTGCGCCGGAAGTCTTCTTTCAAGACTGCCATACGTGAAAAAAATGAGTTAAAAAAGACCAACAAAATGAGGACGGTCCTTTTTGCGGAGTTGCAAAAGGGACCGTCCTCATTTGTTTGCCCGTTGCCTTATCTTTATCATCCTTCATCCGGATTAATATGAATCATTACATGCTTTAACTGGGGGAACCGGTGCTCCAGCTCATCGTGGATGGCCTCCGCCACCCGGTGCGCTTCGGAGAGGGTCAGGTTTCCGTCCATGCGGATTTCCAGGTCCGCGTACAGTTTGCGGCCGAATTCCCGGGTGGTTAAGAGGTCAATTTCTACGCCCGGGTGTTTTTTGACTACGGCTGCGATGTCGGCTTCCGTCTGCGCGTCGCCGCGGTGATCGACCATTTTCTCCATGGCGTCCTTGCAGATGTCCCAGGCAGATTTCAGGATGAAGAAGCTGATGAGCAGCCCGGCGATGGGGTCCATGATGGGAAAGCCCAGGCGGGCGCCGGCGATACCGATCAGGGAGCCGATGGAGGAGAGAGCGTCCGAGCGGTGATGCCAGGCTTCCGCCTTTAAGGCTCCGGAATTCAGCCTTTTCGCCGCGCTCATGGTGTACCAGAAGAGTGCTTCCTTGGACAGGATGGAGACGATGGCGGCAATCAGGGCGATGAGCCCGGGGGTTTCCATGGTCAGATATCCGCCGCCTAAGACCTTGTCCGCGGAGGAGTATGCCACCGCCAGGCCGGCTGCGAAGAGCAGAAGGGCCAGCAGCAGGGAGGCGACGGATTCCAGGCGCTCATGGCCGTAGGGATGATCGTCATCCGCCTGCTTTTCTGAGAACGATACGCCGATGACAACAATCAGGCCGCCGACGATATCCGAGGAGGAGTGGACAGCGTCGCTGATCATGGCGTCGGATTTGCCGACGAAACCGGCGATAAATTTGAAGGCCGCGAGCAGCAGGTTGACGGCCATGCCGAGGACGGAGATCTGACGGACTTTTCTTTGGTAGTCATCGGCTGATTGGTCGCGCCGGCCTTGGGAAGGTAAAAAGGTTTCCTTTATTTTCATGATGAATGCCTCACGAAATTAAAAAAGAATGTTTTCCTCCTTATGTAGCACGTTCGGGAAGGGAAGTCAAGTGCAGTCTGCGAGGAAAATACCTTGTGTGCGTGAGGGGGCCGTGATAGAATGGGGTGGCGGATTGGGGTGGGACAAAAAGAGTTCGGTTCACAAGGAGATATCATGTTGCGGATAGCAATTGTAGAGGACGACCCGGAAAGCGCGGGAAAACTGCGGGAGTTTATAGAGCGGTATGCGTCCGAAAACCACTTGGAGGAGGAAACCACGTGCTTTTCGGATGGGCTGGAGCTGGTGAATTACTACCGGCCGGTGTGGGATATTATCTTCCTGGATATCGAGATGCCCCACATGGACGGCATGACGGCGGCGCAGAAGATACGGGAACAGGACCCGGCGGTGGTGTTGATCTTTGTGACCAACATGGCGCGCTACGCCGTGAAAGGATATGAAGTGGACGCTATGGACTTTATCTTAAAGCCGGTGGCGTACATGCCCTTCTCCCTGAAGCTTCGGAAGGCGGTGAACCAGGTGAAGAGCCGGGAAAACCGGTTTCTTCTGGTCAACCGGGACGGGGAGGCACTGAAGATTCCGACGGGGCAGATCCAGTATATTGAGGTGGTGAACCACCGGCTACACATCCACACGGAGGACATGGAATATACCGTGCGGGGATCGCTGCAGGAGATAGAGAAGCAGCTGGAAGACCTGCCCTTTGCCCGGAGCAGCGTCTCGTTTTTAATCAATTTGAAGAATGTCGTCTCGGTATACAAGGATACGGTATATATGAAAGGACAGGAGCTGCCCATCGGAAGGACGCGCCGAAAGGAATTTCTGGAGCGCTTTTTCTCGTACATGGGAGGTGGTTTTCAATGAATGATTTGCGAATGCTGAGCTCCATTTTCCTTGGCTTTCCTGCCGAAATATTTCTGGCGATGCTCATCTTCGGACAGCCTTTGGAGAAGCGGCGCGGATCGGTCCTGCGCTTCCTTGCTGGCGCCGGAGGACTTGTCGTGCTGTACGGCGGGGTGTTTTACGGACTGGTCTTGCTCGTTCCCTCGTTCACCGAAAACCGGCTCATGGTCTCGCTTATCTATTCTTTTCTGGGATATCTGTATATGCTGGCCTTTGGGCGGTTCTGGAGAAACATCTCCCCGCAGGAGGCGGTGCAGCTGGCCACGAATGCCTACCTTACCCAGCACTTCGCCTACTGCATGTATGCCCTGGTGGAGCCTGGAGCAGACCGCCTGTCGGGCGGGCGGGTGTTCGTTTATCTCCTGATCTATGCGGCCGTTTATCTGTGGTTCGGCCTTGCCTTTGCCCGCCGCCTGCCGGAACAGAGGCATTATGACACCCGGACAGGCATGATGGTGAGCAGCAGTTTTTCCGTGCTGGTGTTTTCCCTCGTCCTTAGCGCGTTTGCGCAACTCTTTCAGGGAGAATCCGTCCCTCTGTACCGAATCTGCCAGTTGTATTCCATGGGGGTTTCCCTGTACATCCTCTGGGTCCAGCTGCTGCAAAAACGGCGCCTGGCGCTTGCCCAGGAGTTGGACATGCAGCAGGAGCTTTTCCGGAAGTACAAGGAACAATATGAGATGACGGCGGAGAACAAGGAGATCATCAACCGGAAGTGCCACGACCTGAAGCATCAGGTAGCCGCCCTGCGGCACATCTCCGACGAACAGAGCCGGCAGGAGCACATCCGGGAGCTGGAGAAGGCGGTGATGATCTACGATTCCGTGGTGGAGACCGGCAATGAGGTGCTGGACACGATCCTGACGGAAAAGAGCCTGATCTGCGAGGGAAGGAACATTCAGCTGACGGCCGTGGCGGACGGGGCCGCGCTCGCCTTCATGGACGCTGTGGACATTTACACAATCTTCGGAAACGCGCTGGACAATGCCATCGAAAGCGTCAGCCGCCTGGAGGACCCGGAGATGCGCACCATCTCGCTGGTGGTGGCCCGGCGGGGGGAGATGGTGATGATCCAGACCGAGAACTTCTATGAGGGTGATCGGAACTGGAGCGGCGGCACGCCGGCTACCACGAAATCCGAAGAACCCGGGTATCATGGGTTTGGTTTGAAGAGCATCCGGTATACGGCGGAAAAATATCAGGGTTTCCTGACCGTGGAAGCGGAAAACAGCGTCTTCCTCATGAGGGTGGTCGTGCAGGGACAGAAGGGGAAGAACCCCACTGCCTAGGGGCGCGCGGCACCCGAAAAAAACGGCTGGCATGTCGATTACGTCGCGAAAAACGTCAAACAGGTACCCCCTGCTTTTTTTCTCCCTGCGATTCTGGTATTTTCTCCTCACAAACAAGAGGGCTTCCGGAAAGGAACCCCACCATAAAGGAGGAGAAAACAGATGAACGAGAAATCCGCAAAGAAACCCGGAAAAGTTTCGGCCGTGCTGCTGTGCGTGTTTGCTGCCGTGCTGGTGGCTTTAAACGCCGCCATTGCGGTGCTGGTGCCGCAGAACTTTTCTGTCATTAACAGCTTCTTTTACCATGGCCCTTCGGGCGAAGAGGTAGAGGAAGCCCGCCAGAACTCCGCGACGGTCACGCAGGAGATCGAAGCGGAAGGCATTGTGCTCCTTGAGAACAAGAACAGCGCGCTGCCGCTTGATGCCGGCATCAAGATCAACGTCTTCGGCTACGGCTCCCGCGACACTGTCTACGGCGGCACCGGTTCGGGCTCGGGCGACAGCTCGAAGAACGTGACCATCCTTCAGGGCCTCACCAACGCCGGCTTTACCGTCAACGAGGAGCTGGCCGCCTTCTACGACGCGCATTTCATTCCCCGCGTTGGTGTGGGTTACACGGGCAGCAATTTCGATATCAATGAAACGCTCCTGTCCGAGTATCCGGAGAGCATGATCGAAAACGCGAAAAACTTCTCGAACGTGGCCGTGTTCGTCATTTCCCGCTACGGCGGTGAAGGCGCGGATCTACCCATGGAGATGGGCGCCAGCGAGACCGAGATCAGCAGTGCTGGCGCGGCGAAGAGCATCGGCGTGAAGGGCGGCGATGCCGGAAAGCATTATCTGGAGCTTCAGAACAGCGAGATCGAAGTGCTTGACATGGTAAAGGAGAATTTCGACACCGTGATCGTCCTGGTGAACTCTACGAACGCCATGGAGCTTGGCTTCCTGGAGGATGAGAAGGTGGATGCGGCCCTGTGGATCGGATGCATTGGCTCCACCGGCGCGAACGCCGTGGGCGAGGTCTTAAGCGGCAAAGTCAATCCTTCCGGCAAGACGTCGGACACCTTTGCCTATGAGGTGGAGAGCGCGCCGTCCTACTACAGTATCGGCGCCTACGATTATACCAACGTGGAATACGTCAATACGTCCCCCATCGCCTCCAACCATGACCCGGATGTGTATCATTACGTGGACTATGTGGAAGGCATCTATGTAGGATACCGGTTCTATGAGACCGCGGCGGCGGACGGTTTCATCGATTACGACGCCACCGTGCAGTACCCGTTCGGCTACGGCCTTTCCTACACCACGTTTGAGAAAGGCATCGAGGATTTTGCAAACGATAGAAAAAACGTGACTGTCAAGGTGAAGGTAACCAACACCGGCGATGTGGCCGGCAAGGATGTTGTCGAGATCTATTACTCCGCACCGTACACGAAGGGCGGAATTGAGAAGAGCGAAGTTGTCCTGGCGGACTTTGCCAAGACGTCCCTTCTGGCTCCCGGCGCTTCGGAGACCGTGGAACTCTCCTTCGCCGTGGAAGACATGGCTTCCTACGATTATCTGGGCATCAAGGCCGAAGGCGGCGCGTACGTGCTGGAGGCCGGAGACTATGAGATCCGTCTTCAGAGCGATAGCCATACCGTGATTGAGAGCCGCACCATTTCGGTGGCTGCGGATGTGATTTACAGCGATGCGAAGGACGGAAAGAGAGAATCTGACCTGATCGCCGCCGTGAACCTGTTTGATGATGTAACGAACGGAGAAAAGATTACCTACGTATCCCGTGCCGACTGGGAGGGCACCATGCCGAAGGAACGCGCCGCGGCAAGCCGCGAAGCCTCTGAAGCGATCGTGGCGGCTCTGACGGCGGATGAAGTGGCCAACAACAGCGCGGATCCCGACATTGTGACGGCGGATCACGGTCTGAAGTTAGATGACATGAAGGGCCTGGCCTACGATGATCCCAAGTGGGATCAGCTGCTGGAGCAGGTTCCGGTAAGTGAGATGGTGAACCTGACGGCCAACGGCGGCTGGGCGACCCAGGATGTTCCCTCGGTAGGAAAGCTGCTCTACACGGAAGTGGACGGACCGAACGGCGTTAACAACATCATGGCGGGAACCACGGGCAACCAGTTCTGTGCGCAGTCCGTGCTTGCCTGCTCCTGGAACACCGACCTGGCGAAGAAGATGGGCTCCACCTTCGCGAAGGAAGCGATCGCCCTGGACATCGCCGCCCTGTACGCGCCGGCTATGAACATCCACCGCAGTCCTTTCTCCGGCCGCAATTATGAGTATTATTCCGAGGACGGCCTCCACTCCGGCAAGATGGCGGCGGCCGAGATCCTTGGCATGCAGGGAGAAGGCGTGACGGCGTACTCCAAGCACTTTGCCGTCAACGATCAGGAGACCAATCGCGACGCCGGCGGCCTCTGCACCTGGTTAAACGAGCAGGCTATGCGTGAGATCTATCTGCGCGGCTTTGAGCTGGCCGTGAAGGAAGGCGGCACCCGCGCCATCATGTCCTCCTTCAATCGCCTTGGCACGACGAACGCAGCGGAGAGCTATCCGCTCCTCACCACCGTGCTTCGGAACGAGTGGGGCTTTAAGGGAACCGTCATCACCGACTGTGTCATTCAGCTGGGCTACGTCAACGTGGATCGCGCCCTGCGTGCCGGCAACGATTTGCAGCTGTCTCTGATGAGCCTTCACGTTGCATCCGACAAGACCACCGGCACCACGACCGGCCGTCAGGCCCTTCGTGCCGCAACAAAGAATATCCTGTACACCGCCGTCAACAGCGTCGGACAGGAGGTAAGCGGAACCCCCGTCTTCTATCCGATCTACATCGGCATAGCCGTGCTGGATCTGCTGCTCATTGCCCTGTTCGTATGGGCTCTGCGCCGCCGTATGAAGAAGGCTGCCGCGTATAAGGAAGCACAGGTATAATCTGCTATATAAAAGGAAAGGCGCAGCCGATGAAAAACCGGCTGCGCCTATTCGAGGTTTTTTACTGTCAGGATTCTGAATTGGGAAATGTACATACGGCAGCGGATGTGCCGCGACAAAGGAGGAGAAAACCATGAAGACCATACAAACGAACGGGATCACGTATCTGGAGCCAGTGCCGGGCGGGACCACCGAATGGTACTACGGAATGGACTATAACCACGGGGACCTGTACGAGGCCGAAGAGATGGTGCGAGAAGGCCTGCCCGTGGAGGGCAACCGGCTGGTGCTTGTATCCTATCCGGGCGGAGAGGTTTTCGAACCAGTCGCAAAGGAAGCCGGAACCTATTCCGGGACGCCCCTTTATTATCAGGATGGGATCTATACCATACGTGTAGACTTTGTGCGTCAGACCATCCGGATCTACCGGTTTGACTGCCACACGCATGAGTGCCGCATCGAACAGGAGCTTCCGCTTTCCATCGTGAAGGACTGTTACAACCTGCAGCTTCACGCGTCCCCTCTGTGCCTGACGAGGCAGGGCGGGGAGAACGTGTTTGAAATCGTCTGGCCGGAGAGAGCGAGCTTCGCGATGGATCCGCACGAGAGCTTTTTCCTGAGGGACGGGGAGAAACTGTATTTCAGCAAGTGGTATGAGGAAGGCGAGGGCGAAACCTACCGCTACTGGGAAGAGACAGTGGTCCGGAACCTGGCGGGTGAGCTGACCGAAGTGCTCCCGGGGGACCTGCAGATGATGCCGAACGGCGAAATCTGGAGCGTGCGGTAGAGGGGGTAGCGGGACAGAGCCGGCTTGTGATAGGGATAAGAAAAGTTGATTGTACTTAGCTAGGCGGGTTAGTTCGTCATTTTGATTGTGGCTGGCCAGGGACTTTGTTCATCACCTAGAAGTTAAGCTTGTGCTTAATACCCGCAAGCCCAGCCCCTTTTGCGAATGGAGAATCAAATATGAAAAAGCCTCTCTCGCGCGGCGAGAGAGGCTTTTTCCGTGAAGGAAGAGAATTTCCGCTTGGGAAGCTTTGAAGAATTCCCAATCTCTTATTGGCCCATGATACCGCCAAGCAGTGGCTCTAAGATCCCCAGATCCATACTGCCCATCAGCCCGGACAGATCCTGGCGCTCATCGGCGATGCCCATCGTGACGTCGCCCATCGCGTGCAGGTCGATGCCTTCGTGGGAGATGAGAGCTTCCGGGCGAGCAAGCTGCCCATCTTTGGTGGAGGAAATGGTGCCGGCGAGCTGCCCGCGGACGGATAACGTGCGGCGGGCCATGTATTCCTTTAACATGGTATAGCCGGCCGTAAATTCCTCCATGCTGACGAATTTCGTGGGATCGCGCTCTACGTAAGGCGAGATCAGCGCCACCGTCTCATCGATCAGGGCGGCAAAATCCATGCGATCCAGGGCCTCCGTCATGTAGGCGTGATATTGTGCCTGATAGGTTTCATCGGCGGTTATCCACTCGAACATCGGGTGTTTTCCGTCCGAGTGCACGGCCATGGGCTCGTTGATCGGGTCGTTGACGGCGTATTGTGCTTGCATCATCAGTGTGCCGTAGGCCAGGTTGTAGTCCCAGGGCAGCATGGAAAGGATGCCGTTTCGCTCATACAGATAATAGTTTCGCGTGCTCATGCCGGTGTAGCTGTCGGCGTTGACGAACAGGTTATGCACCGCAAAGTAGCGGATGATTTCGTCGATGTCCACCGTGTGCGCCAGATCCTCCCGCGCCGACAGGCGCTTTAAGGCGGCGATCAGCCGCATCTGGTCCTGATAGGTGACGGGAGATTTGGCCTTTTTCATGATGCTCGGGTAGGAGGAAGGCGTTTCGCCCAGGTACGAAAGCGTCATATCCTCCGATTTACTGAACAGGGAGCCAAACATGGACATGGACATATCATCCGAACCTGAGAAGAAGGCGGACCCGTCCCCAAAAGAGTCTTCAAAATCGAAAGATCCGGCGCTTCCCGTTCCGATGTCGTCCATACTCATGCCCTCGTACTGGCTGAAATCCATCTCTGCGAGGGCGGAAAGATCGATATTGTCCAGCACCCAGCCGATCAGAGCGAAGATGTTCATGTTGGGGCCAAATCCGAATTCCGTGATGTTGGTGCTGTCCGGCTTATAAAGCTTGCCGTAGTCATTCTGACCGTAGTAGCGGCTCAGAAAGCTGTCCTCGATGCCTTCCACGGCCATGTACAGGCCAAAGTCTTCGCCGTTTACCGTGAGGAACGTGTAGCTGACGAGCGGGGCCGGAACGCCCATTTCGCGCATGCTTTCGTACACCAGAAGGTCCTTCATGTAGGTGGTGTCCTCCACCAGAT
The DNA here is from genome assembly GCA_017479935.1 of Lachnospiraceae bacterium. GTDB lineage: Bacteria > Bacillota > Clostridia > Lachnospirales > Lachnospiraceae > RGIG5021. The sequence continues at coordinate 14,514 of JAFVBO010000008.1, read as the reverse complement.
TGTTCAGGCAAAGCTTGTCGAGGCCGTGGTAGGTCTGGCGGTCCACGAAGTGATCGAATTCGATCTTGAAGGAAAACCGGGGGGAATTCATCATGGTGACGGCCATGAGCGATCCGTTTCCTTTGACGCGGAAGCCTACGTTCGGAACCTTTTCCCCGTCGATTGTGACGGTGGCAGCCGTGTAAGCTTCGTCCGTCGCGGCTTTGATCCAGTTGTCAAAATCCGGCAGGGCAATGTCGATCGTGTGAACGCGACTTAAGTCAAACAGCCGGTCCTCGTAGCCGAGGGTGGTAAGGGGATACCGACCGGTGGTGACTAAGGGAGTGGCATCGGCCGGTTCGGAAGACGAGCCCAAAGAAACAGCCGAAAGAGCTTCGCTTTCGTTCAGGACCGAGGCGTTATTCATGGCAAAAAGCGTCAGAAGAACCGCGACTGCCATGACGATGGCTGTGATGGCTGTTAAATGTTTACTCGTTGACATAATTTACCCCATATATTCTCCGTTGTAGCTGACCAGAACCGCGGACTGCACGCCCTCCAAGGCGCCCAGCTCGTTGATGAAGTCCGTGTTGTCGTCCTTTAAGCGCACATCCAGGTTGAGTTCGATCGAACCGGGGCGGGCTGTCTTGGACTTGGTGACGGACTTGACGGTGTTCTTTCCGATCAGTTCTTTGGCACGGTCTTCCGCTGCCTTGTCGGTGCAGGTGACGAGGATGATGTAAGGATTGGTGTGGCTCTTCTTGTTGACGAACAGCAGTAGGATCACACCGATGAACAGGCTGCCGAACAGCGCCAACGGCAGCATGCCGGCCGCCAGTACGATGCCCACCGCGATGGACCAGAAAAGGAACGCGATGTCAAGCGGCTCCTTGATGGCGGTGCGGAAGCGGACGATGGAAAGCGCGCCGACCATGCCGAGGGACAGAACTACGTTGGAGGTGACAGCCAGGATCACCAGGGAGGTGATCATCGTGAGCGCGATGAGCGTTACGCCGAAGCTTGAGGAATATAAAACGCCCTGGTAGGTTTTCCGGTAGATGAAGAAGATGAACAGGCCGATGGCGAAGGACAGAAGGATGCAGAGCACCATGTCCACCATGTTGACGGCGTTGATGTTTTCCAGGAAAGAGGATTTGAAGATGTCTGAGAAGCTGATCATGTTGGTTTTCTCCTTTTTATTGTATTTTTGTATTACAGCTGGTGCGCGAAGCAGCGAAGCTGTATGCAGATGATATTATCTCATGTGGCACGACTGTAAGGCCACAGGGGTATGCGTTACCCATATATGCGGCAGAGGGCATATTTGGAAAACGCGGTCGGGCGCAGGTTCGGGAGTGAGGCAGCCAGACGGACAACTTCCGGCAGGAATTCGTCCCACTTGACCTCCAGCACGCCGAAATCATCACCCACGGGAACCGTGGGGCAGGACACATCCAGAAAATCCGTGCACGAAAGCCCGCTTCGGATATCGTGATCCAGGGTGACGCGCACGTTGCCCGGGCCATACAGGAATGCTTCCCGCGTGTAATCCACGATGGTTTTCGGGCGCAGCCCTTCGCTCAGCATTTTGGCGTAGAGCTCGGCGATCAGTTTGCTTTCCGCGTCTTTCATCCAGGCGATGTCTCCAGTGACAATTTTTTGCGCTTCCTCTTTTGTCAGGCGCGCCTGCACTTTGGTGCAGAGGCCGTTCTTCTTGGATTTTTTCTCGAGCATGAGGAAGTCTGCATTTCCATTATAATAACGGATCCGGAATTTCTCCCGGTTGTTCACGCCGTCGATCTTCTCCATCAGCGCTTTATCGCGCAGGTTGTCAAAGTACAGACTTCGGATCTGGTAGATTCCGTTGATGGAGTGACTGTCGGGCTGCATCACAGCGGACAGCCGGTGCTTTAGCGTCAGGTATTCCGGAAAAGTGATCCCGTATTTCCACTCATGGCGGGGTTTAAGCGCCACGTTATCGTTTGTTTTCTGATTTATTTCCACGCTCATGTTCCTCCTTTCGCGGGGTATCTTACCGGGCTTTTCTAAACTCTGTCTTAACGGAGAATAGAAAAATCAGAAGGTTATGCGGGAAAGCCCAAAGGTTGTGCGAAAGCAGACATTTCCGGAAGAAAAGTCTTGAACAGGCGTCCGGAAAAGTGTAAATCTATGGTAAGATATGCCTGAAGAATCTGAACGCGCCGCCTGCGCGTAAGCGAAAAAAAGGCAACCCATGAACGAAAGCCACTAGGAAAGGAGACACCATGATCACCATACTGATTGCGGAAGATGATGAAGAGCTTAAGGTTTTGTTTTCGGAGGTTCTTATGCGCGCCGGATACCATGTGCTCACGGCCAAAGACGGGGAGGAAGCGCTGGAGCGCCTGGAGGAGCCGGTGGACCTTCTGGTGACGGATGTGCGCATGCCGAGGATGTCCGGCCTGGAGCTGGTTTCGTTCCTTCGAAAAACCGGACGGGACATGCCGGTTTTGATGATTACGGCGCTGGGAACCAGCTGGGACAAAGGAAATGGCTTCCGGGCGGGAACCGATGACTACATGGTCAAGCCCGTGGATGTGGACGAAATGGTCTGGAGAGTGGAAGCGCTGCTCAGGCGAAGCGGGAAATCGCTCGGCGAGAGCATCACGGTGGGCGGTACAGTGTTAGACGGAGGCAATCTCACGATTTCCCAGGGTGGGAAAACGGAGGAGCTGCCGAAAAAGGAATTCGCGCTCCTGGCGAAACTGTGTGGAAGCCTAAACCGTACCTTCACGCAGGATCAACTGCTGGAGGATGTGTGGGGAATGGAATCCGATGCGGGTCCACAGACGTTGTACGTGCACATCAACCGGCTGCGCGAGCGGCTGAAGGACAACCCGGATGTGGAGATCAAAACCGTACGCGGCTTAGGATATAAGGCAGTAAAAAAGAAAATGAGCGACTAAAGATAGAAGGCGGTACACAAATGAAGAAAAAGAAACTGGCCCATGTGATGGTAGGGTCCGTATTTGTGATCAATTTCCTGACGAACACCGTGCTGGCCATTCTGGCGGGAGTTATGCTGCACTTTGACCTGGTCGGCCCGGTCATTGGATTTCTGATGCTCGGGATGTATGTGTTTTTGACGGCGTCTTTGGGCACGCTTCTGGCTTCCCGGGCGGGCCGGCCGCTGTTTGACCGGGTGGCCGCTTTGTCGGAGGCGATGGAGCAGGTCAGCCACGGCGATTTTTCCGTGCGGGTGCCGGAGGATGGCGGGATAGAGGAACTGGCGGTCATGGAGAAGAGTTTCAATGCCATGGCGAAGGAGCTGGGAAACAACGAGCTGATGCGCAATGATTTCATCGAGAATGTGTCGCATGAGTTTAAGACGCCGCTAGCGGCCATGGAGGGCTTTGCATCGCTCGTTTCCCGGGAGGATGTCTCCCCGGAGAAGCGGAGGGAATACGGCGAGCGGATCATAAACGCGTCGCGGCGTCTGCATGAACTGACTGGAAACATTCTTCTTCTGTCGCGGCTGGAACACAGCAGCGTGTCTTTGGAACAGAGCGCGTTTCGCTTAGACGAGCAGATCCGCGGCTGCTTTTTAGCTTTGGAACCGGCGTGGAGCGAAAAGAATTTGGAGCCGGATCTGAACCTGGATGCGTGCGCCTATACGGGAAATGAAGCGTTGCTGTCGCAGGTGTGGACGAATCTGATCGGAAACGCGATCAAGTTTTCGCCGGAGGGCGGGACCATCTTTGTGACGATGGAAAAGGCGGAAAATGCCGTCACCGTGTCGGTGCGGGATGAAGGATGCGGCATTTCGGAGGAGGCAAGGGAGCGGATTTTTGAGAAATTCTATCAGGCGGACCGGTCCCACGCGACGAAGGGAAACGGTCTGGGGCTGACGCTCGCCAAGAAGATTGTGGAGCTTCACGGAGGGAGCATCCGGGCAGACAACGCATCACCTCGCGGGGCGGTGTTCACGGTTCGGTTGCCAATTTCTTAAAAGACACCCCTGCGTTGGCGAGAGGATGACAGGAACGTCGCCCTCCGTGAAAGATACTAGTGCCGATTAAACAAAGTGTATTGTCAAGAGCCAATTTTCAGCATATAATCATACAAAACAGCGAAAGAAACGGCGTATTCCGCATAATAAGTTGTGCATTATTGAAGTAAAACGGCGCGGAATATAAATGAGATGATGCAAAAATGACAAAGCGGAGAGGAAAGGGGTACATGTATAAGAGAAATGCAAAACTCATTCAGGAAAAATACTGGCAATATCTGGGACCGGCCGTGATGTCCGCGGCGGCGCTGGCCGTTGCGGCGCTGGTGGATAACATGATGGTGGGCCAGCTGCTCGGCGCGGAGCCGCTTGCCGGCATCGGCGCCTGCAGCCCGGTGATCCAGTTGGTTAACGCGGTTTTCCTCGTCTTCTCGATCGGCAGCTCCACCAACGCGGCCATTGCCCTGGGACAGAGAGACAGGGAAAAAGCGAACAGGCTGTACACGGTAGGCATTTGGTTTGGCCTTCTCGTATCGCTCGTGTTCGTGGCGGTGATGGAACTTGTAGGGCCGCCGTTATGCGTGCTTCTGGCGAACAACGATGCGACGCTTATCCCCTATGTCCTGGATTACTACCGGCCGATCCTGTTCGTCACGCCGTGTCTGTTTCTGACGCTCGGCGTCGCGCAGTATATGAAGATCGACGGGCATCCGAAGATGGCTTCCTACATTGCCGTTGTGGCCAATGTGGTGAACCTGGGCTTTGACTACTGCTTCATCAGCAAAGACCTGCTGAACTGGGGCGTCATGGGCGCCAGCTTATCCACGGTCTGCGGGTACGTGGTCGCGACCTGTATGGTGGTGCCGTACCTGCGGTCCAAGGAGAAATCGTTCCACAGGGTCTCAATGGCCGGCAGTTTCGGTTCCACCTTAAAGGAGGTCTTTTCGGCGGGCTCCGCGCGCTTTTTCCAGAAGCTGGCGGATTTTCTGAAGCGGTACGTTTTAAACTCGCTGGTTCTGTTTTTCCTGGGCAGCGCCGGTCTGGCGGTGCTCACCGTCTGCAGCTGTCTGCTGTTCTTCTCGACGGCCGTGACCAACGGTGGTTCTGATGCCTTTTTGCCGATCGTCGGCTCGCTTTACGGAGAAAAGGATTTTTACGGCATCCGGCAGTGTCTAAGAAGCGCGGTGCGTTTTGTCTTAAGCGGAAGCATGGTGCTGCTGCTCATTTTGATGATCTTCCCTGGATTTGTGGGAAAGGCGTTTGGCCTCACAGGCGCGGATACCGCCGGCATTTCGGAGATCGCGTTCCGGCTTTTAGCCCTCGCGTTCCCGCTCATGGGCTTAAATACCATTATTCAGACGGTGTATAACACGACGGGGCGTCACAAAATCGCCTCCGCCATCAGCTTCTTAAGTGAGATGGTGTATATGTGTCTGTTCTGCCTGCTCTTTGGGCTCATCCATCCGCAGCTCATGTGGCTGTGCTATCCGGCGTCGTATCTGGCGTCGCTGTTTACGGCATATCTGTATGCGAAGCAGGTTCGCAAAAAAGAGGGAGTCAAGGGATACCTTCTGCTAAGGGAGCCAGCTGATGGAACGATCCTGACAGACGTGACAATCCACGCCACGAAGGAAGAGGCCGTGGGGCTTTCCGCGCAGATCATCGCCAAGGCGCACGAGCTGGGTCTAAATGAAAGCCAGGCAAACCTGCTTGGCGTCGCAGTGGAGGAGACGGCGGTCTCCATCGCGGAGAACACGAAGGCCCGGCAGCAGATCCCGCTGATCGATGTTCTGATCAGCAAGGATCAGGACGAAAAACTGCTTATTTTCCGCTCCAACGGAGTTCCCTTTAATCCACTTTCGGAAGAAGATGAGACCATTGCAAGCGGCATCGCGGTGTTAAAGAAGATCGTCAAATCCGCGGATTACGCAAGGCAGCTCGGTTTTAACACGGTTGTATTAAGATTCTAAAGAAAAGAGAGAAAAACGATGGAAAAGACAACTGAGAAGAGATATCCGTTATCCAAGGAAGAAATGTCGCTGTATCTTGCATGTACGATGAATCCGGAGAGAAAGAACGCGTACGTTCTGGGGTGGAGCCTGAAGCTCCCGGTGCAGGGAGAGGAACGGGAACAGGCGACCATCCGTCTCAAGGGCGCGACCGAGGCAGTGTTTGCCAGACACCGGATCCTGTGCGCCAGGTTCTGCGAAGACGGCCAGGGCAGTCTCTATAAATACGACAGTGGGGAAACCCCGATCATCGAAGTGGAAACCCGGATGGAGGAGACCACGCCGGAAGAGGATAACGCTTACTGTTCGGGGATCCAGCTCGAAGGCGGCAGGCTTTACCGCGTCATCCTGGTGGATACGCCCGCAATGTTAAACTATTATCTGATCGTGCACCACATCGTCATGGACGGAACCGGCATGCAGAACGTGGTGCGGGATCTGCAGGCTGCCTATCGGGGCGAGAAACTCGGCGAGCCCGATTATGCCCCCTATGAGTTTGCCATGACGGAGTTAAAGGAAGAGGAGAGCGAGGCCTACGCGCTGGACAAGGCGTACTTTACGGAGCGTCTGTCCGGGGCCGAGGGCCAGGCACCCGAGCCCGACAAGCATGAGGAAAGCGAAAGCTTTGCTCATTATTCCTGCTACTTTGACCGGGTGTCGCCGCAGGATGTCAAGCAAAAGAAAGACACGTCCGGCGTCCGCACCAGCACGATCTTTACCGGGGCGGTGGGGTATGCGCTGGCGCTGTTTACGGGTGTGAAGCAGGCGGTCCTTGCCACGGCCATGACCGGCCGCAGGCCCGAGACCAAGGAAAGCTGCGGCATGTTTGTCCGCACGCTGCCGATCCTCTGCGGGATCACACCGGACCGCACGGTGGATGCGTATCTGCGCGATCTGGATGAGCAGACCACCAAGGCCAGGGAACACAGTCTGTATACCTATCTGAACATGAACACGGAGCTTGGGCTGACCGTGCCTGTTTGCTTTGCCTATCAGGGCGATATGGATAATGACACGATCCTGTTTGATGGGCGGGAATACCAGCACAGCATCCTGCAGGCGAACGATTCTGACTATGAGACCCGGTACTACCTGTTTCGCAAGGGAAACCGCTATCTGTTTGAGGCGGATTACAGAAGCGATCATTACTCGGAAGCCTTCCTGGATTCCTTTGCAAAGACCGTGGAGCAGGTGCTCTTAGAGCTCCTTTGCAAGGAAAACATGGCGGATGTGCAGCCCGCGGCGCCGGAAGCAAGAAACCTTCTTGCCGGATGGAACGAGACGAAGCAGGCGTACCCTATGACGGACATTGTCTCCATGTTCCGGGAGGCGGCAGAGAAAAAGCCGGACAACCTGGCCGTCATTTTTAAGGACGAGCAGCTGACCTACCGGCAGGTGGACGATCTGTCCGAGTGCATCGCCGGCTATCTGCGCGAAAAGGGCATCGGAAAAGGCGACGTGGTATCCATCCTGATCCCCCGCTGCAGCTATATGGTCACGGCTTCCTTAGGCGTATTAAAAAGCGGCGCGGCGTATCAGCCCTTAGACCCCAGCTATCCGGCCGAGCGACTGAGCTTTATGATGCAGGATGCGGGCTGCAAGCTTCTGATCGCGGAGGAGCTGCTCATGGAAAAGGTGCCGGACTATCAAGGACCGGTGCTGCTTACGAAAGAAATCCAGAATCTTCCGGCCTGTGAGCCTTTGAAAGCCCATCCGGCCCCCGAAGATCTGTTCATTTTGCTTTACACCTCCGGTTCCACCGGCACGCCCAAGGGCGTCATGCTGGAGCACAGGAACCTGTCAAACTTCTGCTTCTGGTACAGGGATTATTATCAGCTGGATGAAAGCTGCAAGGTGGCAGCGTACGCCAGCTATGGTTTTGATGCCAACATGATGGATCTGTACCCGGCGCTTACCACCGGGGCCTGCGTGTGCATCATCGAAGAAGAAATCCGGCTGGATCTTCTGGCCATGGAGGCCTGGTTTAACCGCTTAGGCATCACGCATTCCTTCATGACCACCCAGGTCGGCCGCCAGTTTTACAGCATGGCTTCCCCGGAAAAGCTCCGCTATCTGTCCACGGGCGGCGAGAAGCTGGTGCCGGTTGCGCCCAGAGAGGGGAACGTGCAGTTTTTCAACGTATACGGTCCGACCGAGTGCACCATTTTTACGACCACACAGCTGGTCGACAGACAGTATGAGCGCGTGCCCATCGGAAAGCCACTGGCAAACTATGCCTGCTATGTGGTAGATGAAAAAATGCGGCTTCTGCCTCCGTTTGCGCCGGGTGAGCTGATTGTCTCCGGGCGCGGCGTGGGCCGGGGCTACTTAAACCGTCCGGATCTGTCCGGAAAAATCTTTATCAGCAATCCGTTCTCGGATGATCCGACGTTTGCCCGCGCGTACCACACGGGCGATGTCGTGCGCTTTTTGGCGGACGGCACGATCGACTTTATCGGCCGGAATGACGGCCAGGTGAAGGTGCGCGGATTTAGAATTGAGCTTACCGAGGTGGAGGCAGTGATCCGCACCTTCCCCGGAATCACGGACGCCACAGTGCAGGCCTTCGAGGACGAGGCTTCCGGTGAGAAATACATCGCCGCGTATGTCGTCTCCGATCAGACCGTGGATGTACCGGCCCTGGAGGACTTTATCCGTCAGCAAAAGCCGCCCTACATGGTGCCGGCGGTGACGATGCAGCTGGACGCCATTCCGTTAAACCAGAATCAGAAGGTCAATAAGCGGGCGCTGCCGAGGCCGGTCCGCGTTCTGGCGGAGATGGTGCGCCCGAAAAACGAGACGCAGCAAAAGATCTTCGACCTGGTCGCGGAGGTGGTGGGACATACCTCCTTCGGCGTCACCACGGATCTGGCGGAGGCAGGGCTGTCCTCCATCGGCGCGATCCGCTTGAATGTGCTACTGTCCAAGGCGTTTGACATGGCGTTCACCACCCGGGATTTAAAGGAGCAGGACACCATCGAAAAGCTGGAAGCCTTCATCGAAGCCGGACAGGATAAGGATGCGGAGCAGGCCTTCCCGGTTCTCCCGGAATATCCGTTATCGAAGACGCAGGAAGGTGTGTACGTCGAATCCATCTCGAGGGCGGATTCGACGGTCTACAACATCCCGATCCTGATGGAAATTTCGCCGTCTCTGGAGATCAGAAAGCTGAAAGAAGCGATTGTGGCCGCGGTCGATGCCCATCCCTTCATCAAGACCAGACTGTTCTTAAACGACGATGGGGATGTGCGCATGCGCCGCATGGATGGCGACTACTCTTTTGACGCGGCTTCCATCGAGGAGCTTTCGGTCGATTCGATCGACGAGATCAAAGATACCCTGGTGAAGCCGTTCAAGCTCATCGGCGGAAAGCTGTTCCGGGTGAAGCTGATCCGCGATAAAGAGCAGAAGCTGTTCCTGTTTCTCGAGATGCATCATCTGATCTCCGATGGCACCTCCGTTGGCATTCTGCTCTCCGACATTTCCCGCGCCTACCACGGGGAGACGCTGGAAAGCGAAGGCTTCAGCGGCTATGAAGTGGTGCAAAATGAGGAGAAGCTGCGCACTGAGGACAGAATGCGCCAGATCAAACAGTACTACGAAAAACTGCTCGATGAGGCCGAAACCCAGTCCCTGCCCGTGGGCGATATCGCGGACGGTACCGCGGTTGCGGAAACCGGGGAAGATACGAAGACGGGACTGTATGAAATCGACGGCGCATACGCGGGAGCGGACGAAGTGCGCGCGTTCTGCAAGGAAAACGGGCTTTCCATGAATGCCTTCTTCTCGGCGGCCTTCGGGCATCTGTTAAACGCGTATCTGAACACCGACAAGGTGGTCTTTGCGGGCATTTACAACGGCAGATCCGATTCCAGAATGGACCGGTCCGTGGCGATGCTGGTGAAAACCATCCCGATTGTGGCGGGCACAAACAGCGAGGAGACGGTGGTGGACCAGGTGAGAGCGATGGGCCGCCAGCTTTCTGACACCCAGGCAAGAGATCTGTACTCCTTCGCGGAAATCAGCCGGCAGATGAATGTGAACGCCGACGTGATGTTTGCGTATCAGGGCGATGAGTTCAGCTTTGATACCTTCTGCGGGGAAAAGGCTTGCCTGATCCCGCTGGATTTAGGCGCCGCAAAGGCACCGGTAAACGTGACCCTGCAGCTCCTGGAAAGCCGCATTCATGTGCAGATTGAGTATGACAGCCTGCGCTATTCGGAGCGCTATATCGAGGCGTTTGCGGAGAGATTTGACTATGCGGTAAAAGAACTGCTCACCAAAAAGAAGATGGCGGAAGTTTCCTTCATGACGGACGCCATGCAACAGGAGATGGATCGGTTTAACGATACGTCTGTCTCTGTGCGCCCGGCGTTTGCGCCGGAGCGGTTCTTGCAGGCTGTGGCGAAGTATGCGGACAAGACCGCCGTCATCGCAAAGGCGGGCACGCAGAGCGTGACGTTTGCGGAACTTGGCAGCCGGGCAAGGAAGGTGGCCTACGCGTTACAGCAGAAGGGCATCGGCAGAGGAAACCGCGTCGGCTTGTACATGAACCGGACGGAGGACGTGTACGCCATCCGCGAGGGCATTATGCTGGCGGGCGCTGCGTTTGTCAGCCTGGAGCCGGATTACCCGGACGAGAGAATCAGCTTCATTTTGGAGAATGCGCAGATTCAGACCCTGGTGACGACCGAAGCGCTGTATGAAAGCCGCAAGAACCTGTTTGAAGGGCATGTAGATGACATGCGGCTGGAGGATATCTATGCGGTAGAGATTGGTGAAGACAGCGTAAAACTCCCTGAGCTTTTAGCGGAGGATCCCGCGTACTGCATCTATACCTCCGGTTCCACGGGACTTCCCAAGGGCGTGGAGATTCTGCATAAGAACCTGCGCAACCTGTTGGATTACAATGACAAGAACATCCTGGCCCACGCCTACGTGGATCATTCGAGCGTGTTCCTGGCGCTGGCGGCGATCACCTTCGACGTCTCCATCATCGAGGAGATGATGACGCTCTATCACGGAAAGACGGTCTGCATGGCGACGGAGGATGAAATCCACAACCCCATGCTGCTGGTGGAGACGATGAAGAAGACCGGGGCGGACATGATGAAATGCACGCCTTCGTACATGCTGTCCATCCTGGAAGCCCCCGGGGCGGGCGAGCTGTTTGCGCAGCTAAACGCCATGATTTTAGGCGCGGAGCCGTGCCCGAAGGGCATGCAGAAAAAGCTGCGCGATGCCGGCTTTAAGGGAATTATTTTCAACTCCTACGGGCCCACCGAGACCTGTGTATCGGTGAGCATCGGCACCATCACGGAGCGCTATATCACGATCGGCGGACCGACCGCCAACACCCGGTTCCTGATCCGGGACCGCTTCGGAAACCTGCTGCCCGCGTATATGCGCGGCGAGCTGGTGATCGCGGGCGAGCAGGTCGGAAACGGCTATGTGGGGCTCCCCGAAAAGACGAAGCAGGCGTTTATTTCGCTGCAGGAAAACGGCGAAACCGTGTCGGCGTATCGAAGCGGCGATGTCGCCTACTTTAACGCCGAGGGCGAGATCATGCACTGCGGCCGGAACGACAATCAGGTCAAGATCCGCGGCCTTCGCGTCGAGCTGGACGGCATCGAAAACACCATGAACACCTACCCCGGCATCGAGCGCAGCGTGGTGCTGGTGTTAGGAGAAGGCGAGGGCAAATATCTGGCCGGGTACTACGTGGCCAAGGAAGCCGTGGACGAGAGCGACTTATCCAGACACCTGCGCAAGACCCTGACGGCGTACATGGTGCCGGCGGTGTATGTGCATCTGACCGTCCTGCCGCTCACCGTGAACGGAAAGGTCAACAAAAAGGCCTTGCCGAAGCCGGAAGTAAAGAAAAAGGAGGCAGCAGGAAAAGAAAGCAAGAACCCGCTGCAGACCGAGATCGCCGAAATGTTTGCCCATGCGCTTGGGCTGGAGGATTTCGGCCTGTACGACGACTTCTTTGAGGCGGGCGGCACGTCCATGCTGGCTTCCAAGGTGGCCATGCGCGCGATGGTGAAGGGCCTTCCGATCTCGTATCAGGATGTCTTCGCGCACCCGTCCGTCGCGGATATGGAGCGCCATGTCCTTACGCAGCGTGGGGAGAAAGCACCTGAGGCGCCGAAACCCATAGAGGATGTGACGCCGGATAAGAAAGCAACTTTGGAAGCGCCGGAAATTGCCAAAGCGCTTTCGTACAATACGATGGAGCATGTGAATGAGATTGCGGGAGAAGGGCTTGGCAGCGTCCTTCTGACCGGAGCCACGGGCTTTTTGGGCATTCATGTGCTGCGGTATCTGATTGAAAACACGTCGGATCCGATCATCTGCCTGATCCGCAAGGGGCATTACAAATCGCCTGAAAAGCGCATGCAGATGCTGTTAATGTACTATTTTGACACACCTTTTACCGAGGTGTTTGAAAGCGGCCGCATCCGCACGGTGGACGGGGACATCACGGACCGGGAGATCGTGCTGGAACAGAAGCATTTTGCGTTTGACACCATCATCAACTGCGCAGCCTGCGTCAAGCACTTCGCGAACGATGACATTTTGGAGCGCGTGAATGTGACCGGTGTGAAAAACCTGATCTCGCTGTGCGAGGAAACGGGCCGGAAGCTGGTACACATTTCGACGGTGTCCGTTGCGGGCGAGAATGTCAACCATGCACTGGATGGCGTCATCATGCGGGAGAACATGCTCTATTTCGGACAGGATCTGTCCAACCAGTATGTGAGCTCCAAGTTTGACGCCGAAAAAGCAATTTTGACGGAAATTGCGGCGGGACGGCTTTCCGCGAAAATCATCCGCGTCGGCAACCTCATGGCGCGCGACAGCGATGGAGAATTCCAGGTGAACGCCGTCACGAGCGGCTTCTGGCGGAACCTGCGCGGCTATGCCACGATCGGCGCGTGCCCGGTGAGCAGCCTGGCCAGACCCGTGGAGTTCTCGCCCATTGACAAGGTGGCGGAAACGGTTTGCCTGCTGGGCGGGACGCCGGAAAAGTTTACCTTGTTCCACTCCGTGAACGGGCACTGGATCGAGATGGGCGATGTGATTGCCGCCTTAAATGAGGTGGGAATTCCGATCGAAGTCGTAAGCGATGAAGAGTTCCAGCTGCGCATGAAGGAAGCCATGGAGGATGAAAATAAGAACATGCTGGTATCGGGCCTCATCAGCTATCTCTCGTCCGATACGAAGGTATCGCGTTCTTACATCACAGAGGAACATACCTTTACCAAGAACGCCCTGTATCATCTGGGCTTCCGCTGGCCGTTAACGGATGAAGCCTACCTCGAAAAATCCATTCAGGGCTTAAAGACGCTGGGCTTCTTTGATGACTCCTGGGAGCAGGAAGAGTAGCAGACTGGTATGACCGGGCGCCTCGCATGAAGGTGCGCCGCGCCCGGGAAATGCGGTTTTTATGACAAAGAGTACATAGGAGGATGGAAAAATGACCATTGAGAAGAATAGGCAGGGAGATTGTCTGGAACTGAAGCTCATCGGCTGGCTGGACACCGTGACTTCCCCTGTGCTGGATGAGGAGCTGAACGCGCTTGATGAGACGGTTACGTCTCTCGTGTTTGACTGCGGCGAACTGGAATATATTTCCTCCGCGGGTCTGCGCGAGATTGTGGCAGCTTATAAGAAGATGAATGGGGATCTGACGCTGAAAAATGTTTCCGAGGACATCATGAACGTCATTCGGATGACTGGCCTGGATAAGCGAATGAAGTTCGCGTAAGTTAGTTTAGTATGGCATACCGGGATCGGTATCATCTGAAACTGTTATGAAGAATCAAATTTACCTTCTTGATACAAAGGATCTCATGGACCGGGAAGTTTACCGGTACTGGTATCAGAAAATGCCGCCGGGGCGCCAGGCGAAAATCGACGCGTTTCGCTTCGATAAGGATAAACGCCTGTCCCTCGGCGCCGGGATCCTTCTTAGGGATCTGCTTTTGCGGGAAGGGATGGAAACGGCTTCTTTGTCCTATGGACCCGGCGGGAAACCGTTTCTGGAGGGCCAGGCTTCTGTACACTTTAACCTGTCTCATTCCGGAAATCTGGTGGCCTTTGCGGTTTCCGACCGCCCGGTCGGGGTTGATATAGAAGAAGTCACGCATTTGGAAGAGGATGTGTGTCGCTTCGTTTTTCAGGAGCAGGAGATAGAATGGATTCGGAAAAACGAAAGAGAAGAAGATGCAGGGTTTATCGCTCTGTGGACGATCAAGGAGAGTCTGGTGAAATACTGGGGCACGGGCATCGCTACGGAGCCGAAAACGATTGGGATCAGGCAGGATGGTCCGATCCGGGCGTTCTGTCAGGATGGACCCTGTCAGGGCATCTGGTTTACCCGGTATGAAATGCCGGGATATCAGATGACGGTTTGTTCGGAATACGAGGAGTTTCCCAGGAAACCGGAGTGGTTTGAAAAACGGTAAGTGTGAGATGAGAAATTGAAGGAAGGTGACAGGGGACGGGCCTGTAGGTGACAGGGGTCGGGGGTGT
>JAFVBO010000080.1 GCA_017479935.1 Lachnospiraceae bacterium | reverse complement strand
GTAACTGCTCAGTACCTGAGCAGTTACGAAGCCACAGGCAATGCGCTCCGCGCATTCCAAATTGCCTGTGGCTTGGCATGCCAGCTTTTGTTTTACGCCGCTTGCAGCGGGGTGCAAGTGGCTGTGCTGAGTAGGTACCTTATTCTTTTTTCACCGAATGTAGACTCTTCCGGAAGCAGGTAGGGACGGTCCTTTTTGCGGGTCTGCAAAATGGGCCGTCCCTACCTGCTCCGTTTCTATCCGCAGGGAGTGTAAAAATGGACCGTCCCCTATCTGCACTCAAATCTTTCTCAGATCGAGGCGGCAAAGCGCAAGAAGGCTGCCTGGCCGGCTTCGTCGCGCTTGAAGACGCCTGCGTCCTCTAAGACAGCGGCGAAGACAAGGCCTACTTCGTGCTGCACGATTTCCATGGCATTCTCGGCGGTTAATTCCGGATGCTTTTGGGCGACTTCCAGGGCCCAGTCAGCATGGGAGGCGGTCAGAGCATCTGCCTGTAATTTCGCAGCCAGCGCGGCTACGGCCTTCTCGGAAAGCGACCCGGCCTCTACTTTTTCGGCAACCTGCCCGTCTGCTGCCTTCCCGGCGACCAGCAAATCCGCCACGGCGGCAAGCTCAAGTTTCAGGCGGGCCGGGAGGACCGCCAGGCCCATGACCTCGATGAGGCCGATGTTTTCCTTCTTGATGTGGTGCTTCTCGGCATGCGGGTGGAAAATTCCAAGCGGAAATTCTTCCGTCGTGCGGTTGTTGCGGAGAACAAGATCCAGTTCGTAGTCTTCGCCGCGGCGCCTCGCGATGGGGGTGATGGTGTTGTGGGGTGTTCCTTCGGTTTCGTGAAGGATTAAGGCGCTCGGGTCATCGTAGGCGCGCCAGGCCGCGAGGATGCGGGTTGCCAGCTGGATCAGGCGGTTTTTGTCCGCGGCGCGCAGGCGAATGACGGACATGGGCCACTTCACAATTCCTGCGGTCACGTCCTCAAAGCCGGGGAAGGTGAGCGCTTTTTCAATCTCCGCGCGCTCCATGGCGAAGGTGTAGCGGCCGCCCTGGTAGTGGTCGTGGCTGAGCACGCTGCCGCCCACAATGGGCAGGTCGGCGTTCGAACCAACGAAGTAGTGCGGGAAGTGGGTGACGAAGTCCAGAAGATTTCCGAAGGCCTGCTCGTCGATGTGCATCGGCGTGTGGAGCTTGTTAAAGACGATGCAGTGCTCGTTATAATACACGTAGGGGCTGTACTGGAGGAAGAAATCCTGGCCGTTTAAAGGCATCGGAATGATGCGGTGGTTCTGGCGCGCCGGGTGCGTAAGCGTGCCGGCATAACCTTCGTTTTCCACGCACAGGAGGCACTTGGGATAACCGGTCGCTTTGGCTTTGCCGGCGGCGGCGATGGCCTTCGGGTCTTTCTCCGGCTTGGAGAGATTGATGGTGATGTCGATGGTGCCGTACTCGGTATCCACCGTCCACTTGCGGTCTTTGGCGATGCGGTCGCGCCGGATGTAATTCGTGTCGCCGGAGAAGGCATAGTACCAGTCGGTCGCTTGGGCGGGCGACTTTTCGTACAGCTTCTCAAAATGAAAGGCAATCTCCGACGGACGAGGAAGGAGAAGACCCATCAGCTTTGTATCCAGAAGGTCCGTGTACGCGGCGCTGTCGCCTTCGATCACGCCCCGCGCATGCGCGTCTTCGCAGAGGGCCTGCAGAATGTCCGCGATTTCCGGAAGCTCTTCCGTTTCCGAGAGTCGCATGAGTCCCTCAAAGCCGTCCATTTCCAGTGCTTCCAGCACCCGATTGGCCGCCCAGACGCGGTCGCCTTCCGTCAGCCATCCTTTTCTGACGGCATACTCAATCAATTCCGAAATCTTCCGTTCCACTTTTTTCTTACTCTCCTGTTTTGTTTTTTTAATGGCCTGTTTTGAATCAGTTCTTCTGACAGATATCCGTACCCTATCAACTTTTGTGACAGAGGTCCGTCCCCTGTCACCTTTTGTGACAGAGGCCCGTCCCCTGTCACCTTTTCAGCTTTGCAAGATCTTCTTGTATTCCGCGATCACTTCGCGCATGCGCTCCGGGCCGGGGGCACCGTAGGTGAGGCGCTTTTCGACGCAGGTTTCGAGGGAGATGGCGGCGTAGATGTCTTCGTCGAAGACGGGGCAGACGGCCTTGAATTCGGCGAGGGACAGATCGTCTAAGGCGCAGCCTTTGTCGATGCAGAGAAGGACCAGCTGGCCTACGATGCCGTGGGCGTCGCGGAAGGGAACGCCTTTGCCCACCAGGTAGTCGGCGGCGTCGGTGGCGTTGGTGAAGCCGCCGGTGGCGCTTTTACGCATGACGTCTTTTCTGAAGCGCATGGTGGCGATCATGCCGGTGAACAGGGTGAGGCAGGACAGCGCGGTGTCCATGGCGTCAAAGGATAATTCCTTATCTTCCTGCATATCCTTGTTGTAGGCGAGCGGCAGGCCTTTCATGGTGGTGAGGAGGCTCATGAGCGCGCCGTAGACACGGCCGGTTTTGCCGCGGACCAGCTCGGCGATGTCCGGGTTCTTTTTCTGCGGCATGATGGAGGAGCCGGTGGAATACGCGTCCGCGATCTCAACAAAGCGGTATTCGTTGGTATTCCAGATGATGATCTCTTCCGAGAAGCGGCTTAAGTGCATCATGATCGTGGACAGGGCCGCCAGAAACTCGATCAGGTAATCGCGGTCCGAAACCGAATCCATGCTGTTGCGCGTGGGGCCGTCGAAGGAAAGCAGCCCGGCGGTGTAGAAACGGTCCAGGGGGTAGGTGGTTCCCGCCAGGGCGCCTGCGCCGAGCGGGCAATAGTTCATGCGCTTATAGATGTCCTCGCAGCGGGACAGGTCGCGCAGGAACATTTCAAAATACGCGCCGACGTGGTGCGCCAGCGTGACCGGCTGGGCCTTCTGCAGGTGGGTAAAGCCCGGCATATAGGTGTCGAGGTTCTCTTCCATCACTTTTAGAAGGGTATGCAGAAGCTCTTTCAGCTTTTCCTGCGTGGTAAGCACCTGCTCGCGCGTGTAGAGACGCATGTCGAGCGCCACCTGGTCGTTTCGGCTGCGGCCAGTGTGGAGACGTTTGCCCACCTCTCCGATGCGTTCGATGAGCGTGGATTCCACAAAGCTATGGATGTCCTCGCTGGTGGGGTCGATGGAAAGCGCGCCGGATTCCAAGTCGGCCAGAATGCCTTTTAAGCCGGCCGTGATGGCGTCCCCGTCTTCCTTTGACAAAATCCCCTGCTTGGCAAGCATGGCCACGTGGGCCAGGCTGCCTTCTATATCCTGACGGTAGAACCGCTGGTCAAATCCGATGGATGCGTTGAACTGAAAAACCAGGTCGTCGGTTTCTCCGCGAAAACGTCCGCCCCAAAGCTTCATATGTTGTTCCTCCTTATTCCTTAGGCAAATCGTCTATCGTAATCACTTCATCCAGCTCGTCCTCCGGGATGGCGGCTCTTTGCTGGACGACTTCTTTTTCATGCTTGCCCACTTTTTTCGGCTTGCGCAGGCTCCAGAAGGCTATGATCAGAAGAATGAGGATCGATACGGCCGAGATCAGGATGCCCATCTTAAAGCCGGCCGGCTCGTAGTCGAACACGACCTCGTGCTCTCCTGCCGTCAGGGGGACCGCAAACATGGCGCCGTCCCACTTTAAGGCCAGGGTGTCGATGCCGTCCACGGTCACGCTCCAGCCCTCTTCGTAGGGGATGGTTACCAGCAGGTAGCTGCTCTCTTTTACGTTCACGGTGCCGGCGATGTGAGTGTCGGTCTTCTCGGTGAGCTGCCAGTTGCCTTGAGCCAGCTTCTTTAATGCCGTGTCCATGCGCTCGGTGTTCAGGCGGTAGACGGCGGCGGTCACGCCCTCTTTGTTCGTGTTCGACAGAACCACGCGGGTGCCGGCTTCGACGTAGCCCAGATCCAGCAGGTAGCGTCTTTTCACGTTGGAGAAGGACTTGGTGGCATCTCCGATGGCGGCGCTGATGGCGTCGACGGTGGAATTCATGCTGTAAACGTAGTAATATCCGCCTTTCGTGGGCGTGAAGGTGTAGGTGCTTCCTTCCACGGCGCCGGTCACCTTCTCAAACACATCCTCGACCCCGGTCAGGGTGGTTAAGTAGCCGTTCTGGACTTCGGCGGGGTTGCCCAGCACCGCTTCCAGCGCGCTGTAGGCGGGTTTGGAAACCGCAAAGCCCAGCGACAGGGCGTAGGGATTTTCGTACGCGTAGATGGCCCCCGAATTTCCGTATTCCTTGTATACTCCATGGTCAGCTAACGCCTTAGTATACTGTGATCCACCATTTGAGAAGACGTAGCGGATGCCCATGAGGGAGGCCGCGACAGGGGTCATGCCCTGCACGGCGTAGGCGTTGGTGGAGCCTTCCATGCCGAACTTCTTGTAGAACGCGGTCATGCCGGAGTTGGCCTCCGAGGAGAACACCGAGGCAGACGGGTACAGCAGCCAGGCGCCGTCGTCCTTACTGCGGCGGGTGGACATGTCCTTGTCCGCGCGGAAGAACAGCGGGTTGTCGGCGGCCATTTTATCCGCCAGCTCGCGGTAGCTTTCGTAGTTGCGCCAGTAGGAGGTGCGGCTGACCGTGGTGATGCTAGTGTTGTACATGTTCATCGTCAGCTCGCCGAACAGGATCAGGTACGACAGGACAATGAGAAAGCCCTTCGAGCCGCGGCGGGTGCGGTACATGTACGCGAACAGGGCAAAGAAGCCCATGAACGCGAAGGTGACGAAAAAGGTGTAGGGCTGAAAATCCTCCACGTCGACCACGTGGTCGCACACAAGCAGGAACAGGGCCCCCACCCAGAAGGCGCGGCCGATCTGGCGGGACGGAACCCGCCCCAGGTGCAGCGTCACCTCGGCGCACATCGTGAGCAGCACGATGGTGTACAAAAACGACTGGCGACACGGCAGGCTGTTCGGGTAGTGGAAGCCGTGCCAGATATAGTTGGGGATGTTGTAGCTAAAACAAAACAGTAAAAACACCAGCAGGACGCAGCGGGTGATCTTGCTGCGCCACGGGATCTCGCGGTCCAGGATGTACAGCGGGAACAGGAAGAACACCGCGCAGCCGGAGTAGAGGTTCGGCCAGTGATCGAGGCCCACCTCGCAGGTGACGTTCACGCAGTGTCTGGCCAGCATGTCTAACACGGAGAAGTAGTTGGTGAGTGTCTTCGGGAAGGTGGTCGATCCCGACGCGGTGCTGCTGAGGTTCATCACCTCCGGCAGAAGGACGACGCAGGCCAGGCCGGCGGCTAAAATGGAGCAGAACCCAAAGCGCAGGAGTCTGCCGATGTAGAAACCGGCGACGCCGCCTTCCTCCCCGTTTGCCTTGACGCTCCGGACCGGCTCCACCTCGATGATGAGCACGGCGAAGTACAGCACCAGAAACAGGCAGACCATGATGGAAATATAGTAGTTGGTCAGGATGCAAAGCCCCAGGGTGACCGTGTAGAATACACAGTTGCCGTCCTTCACCAGCTTTTCCAGGCCCCATAAGATCAGCGGAGCAAGCGCCAGGCAGTCCAGCCACATGATGTTCCAGCTGTAGGCCGCCAGGTACGCGGACATTGCGTAGGCATAGCCAAAGAGCGGCAGCGTCCAGGAGGTTCTGTCCGTGCGTTTATGCAGGTACCAGGTGAACGCAAGGCTGCACAGGCCGATTTTGCCGATCGCCAGAACGGAGAGCCACTCGATCAGGTTTTCCTTGGCGATGAACATGGTCAGCCAGTTGAAGGGGCTGGCCAGATAGTAGCCGTACAGCGCCACGAAGTTGGTGCCGGCGCCGATGTCCCAGGAATACAGAAGGCTTCCGCCGTTTTGCAGCTTGTGCTGAAACTCCGAAAAGAACATGGCGTACTGATGGTACAGGTCCGTGCGGAGGAAGCAGTTTTCCCCGAACGGGTAGATTTTCTTCATGGCGAAAATACAGACCATCATGAAGACCGGGATCAGAAAAGCCAGTAGATACAGATAGAACATCCCCTTCTTCCAGAAGGGTTTTTTGTCGGACATGTTGATTGCTCCTTTATCTCATTCGAACGTTTACCAAAACCGCCACCAGTTGCAGCGGGCATATCGTAACTTATTCTAGTATAAACTCCCGAAATTGTAAACGCTAAAAACCGTATCCAAGGGAGGCCGGGCACGCTTCCTGCAAAGAGAGAGCGCCGGCGAAACCATGCCTGGCGCCGCTACTTAAAGGGCGAAACCATGCCTGGCGCCGCTACTTAAAGGGCGGAGCCGTCGACGCCGCCGTCCACCGGGAGGCGCACCGTGAAGGTGGTGCCTTCCTTCTCGTGGCTCTTCACCTCGATCGTCCCTGCGTGGTGCCGGATGATTTCCTGGGTGATGGAAAGCCCCAGGCCCGTGGAGTTGGACTTGCTGGAGCGATCACGCACGTAGTAAAGCTGGAAGATTTTGTCCACCTCATCCTCCGGGATGCCGATGCCGTTGTCCTCCACTTCCACCTTGAGGACCGCCTCCGACTCATGCGCCAGGCGCACCTGGATGCGGCCGCCGTCCGGCGTGTAGCGGACCGCGTTGGTCAGCAGGTTCTGGAATGCCTGCTCTAAGCGGAAGCTGTCGCCCACCATGCGGCATTCCTCCTGCAGGTCGGCCTCCACCGTGATTTCCTTGGCTTCGGCTTCCACCCGCGCGGCCTCGATGATCCCGTCCAGGAGCTCCGCCAAGTCCACCGCGTCCTCGCAGAACAGGACCTTGTTGTCCTCCAGCTTGGAAAGCAGGAACAGGTCCTCGGTCAGGCGGTGCAAAAAGGCCAGCTTTTCCTTCATCACCTTGCGGGTTTTCTCGGCGTCCGGCGTGGAGGCCGGCAGCATGTCCAGATAGCCGCGCACGACGAAGATGGGGCTGCGCAAATCGTGAAACACGTTCATCATGAGCTGGCGCTTTTTCTGCTCGTTTTCCTTCAGCTGGCGGGTGCGCTCTTCCACCTTTTCATCCAGGCGGCGGTTGGCTTCCTCCAGCTTTTCCACCAGCTCGTCCGTCTGCTGGAATTTGCCCGCAAACAGGCGGTTGATCATCAGCATGCAGATCACGGCAAAGAAGAGTTCGAAGCCCGGCACCGCCCGCAGGCTGTTAAAATAGATGTTGCGGCCGCAGTCAAAGGTCACGGACGCGAAGATGATCGACCGGACGACATGGCAGAACACGAACATGAGCACGAGCGGGCGGTACTTCTCCTCCGACCTGGCGCACAGATAGACGGCCGCGGCGCCGCCCAGGACATACGGGATGGCGGCGATGACCCGCTCGGCCGCCGTCCCCGCCAGGATCAGCGATAAAACCGCGAAGACCATGGAAATCGTCAGGTTGTCATACCAGTTGAGGATGTCCTTCAGGCCGTCCGGCATGCATCCCGCGAACAAAAAGCCCGCCTGAATGCACTCCAGGATCGTCAGCGTGGCAAACAGGCTCTGCAGATACTTAAAGAACTGCATGTTGAATACCATCGGGTAAAACTCCAGCTGGCAGAAGGTCCAGACAAGCAGGATCCCTAAGTAGATGAAAAACGGCGGCAGGTACCCTTCGCTGCTTTTCCAGCGGTAAAGCGACACGGCATAGATCAACATGGCCAGAAGGACGCCCACTTCGAAAGCCTGAAGGACGATCGTCAGCGTGAACAGGTAGCTGATTTTTTCCGCGGTGCCCAGGTATACATAGTTGCTGTAATCCAGGTCCTCGGTTTCGATCTCCAGCTGCTTCTCCTGCCCGTCCGCAAACAGCTCGCCCAGGCTGACGTTGATGATCCGCTGATAGCCGTTGCTCTCCCCGTAGCGAAACCATTCGGCCCCGTCGACATACAGCACGAAGGGCTCGCACTCGATGAAGCAGAGCATCCACTCCTTGTCCATGTCTGTCCGGTCAGGCTGCAGCGTGATCCCGTAGCGGCCGTTCTTGCCCCGCTCCAGGTCCGCTAAGAGCACGGTTTCCTCTTCTCCAACGGGGAATATATCTCCGTTTCTTATGAGCTTTTGCTGTCCATCGCTCCAGAACAGCGCAAGGAAGCAGAGGATGACCAGCAGCACGGCGGCTGTACAGGTCATGATCCGGCTGGTTTTCGTATCACGATGTATGATGGCTTTCATCCATGTATTCATGGGGTCCTCCCAAATGATGGCGTCCCGTTCCTGTTATTCACGGGTCAATGGCACTCTTGCGTTACTGCCTGACTGCGAAGAGAAAAATCTGCACAAGTAAAAATGCTTGTAAAGAACGGCATTTTAGATTAAACTATGAGGAAAGTAACTTCGCGTAACCTCTTTTTTGTTCTCTTACAGAACTTTCAGGTTTTGTACAGCAGCGCATGGTTACAGGAGCTTTTCATTTTATGGCGCAACGCATCAGCGCAGCATGGGGGTTTTTATGATCAAGGTTCTTCTGGTCGAGGACGATGTCAACATCGCCGAGATTATCACACACTATCTGAACGAGGCGGGTGAATACGAGGTATCGCACGCCGTCAATGCCCAGGAAGCCTTTGCGCTCGGGAAGCAGTCCTTCGACATCATTCTGATGGACGTGGTGCTCCCGGACGGCAGCGGCATCAATGTCTGCGAGCGCCTGCGGGAAACCCACAGCTGCCCCATCATCTTCTTAAGCGCCCTGGACGATTCGGATACCATCGTGAAGGCCCTGGAGATGGGCGGGGACGATTACCTGACGAAGCCCTTCGACAACAAGGTGCTGATCGCCCGCGTGCAGGCGAACCTGCGCCGCGCCAAATCCGCGCCGCAGCTGATCGGGCAGGACACGCTTTCGTGCGCCGGCTTTACCCTGAACGCGATTTCGCACATGGTGGAGCGGGACGGGGAGGGCTATCCCCTGGCTTCGATCGAATACCAGCTTCTGTGCTTTTTGATGCAGCACCCGAACCAGTACTTTACGGCCGCGGAGCTGTACAAGCGCATCTGGGGCAAGGACAGTTTCGGCGATGTGCGCACGGTGCTGGTGCATATCCACAACATCCGCCGCAAGATTGAGACGGACTACCGCTCTCCGCGATTCCTTCGCAACACGGCCGGCCGCGGATATATTTTCTATCCGAGCGGGGTGGCGCAGTAAGTTTAAGGTGCTGCCGCACACCCTATCGTTTTGAGGGCGTCAAGCAATCCCAATCGGCAGAGTTTTATCGTTTGCAGTCTAAGAACCTGCGGCCAGAACCGCGTAAGCCTCAAAGAATTTGCAAAAAGCAGAGCAAAAATCGACAATGTCGCTTCGCTATAAGGCTTGTCGATTTTTGCTCTAAAGCAAATTCTTTTCAGCAAGCGGTTCTAAAGGCCTTGGCACATGACTGCAAACTGATATAAACTCTGCCTTTTTCAATTTCTTTTACGCCATTCATTTTATTGTTTTGTGCGGCAGCCCCATTTTTACACTGTTCCAGCTTCGTACAGATGATAGTAGGCGCCCTTCTTCTCCATCAGTTCCCGGTGCGTGCCTTCCTCTTCCACGCCCTTCTCCGTCAGAACCAGAATTCTTCCGGCGTTTCGGATTGTCGAAAGCCGGTGCGCGATCACGAATGTCGTGCGATCCTTCGCCAGGCTTTCCAGCGACTCCTGCACCACTTTCTCGCTCTCATTGTCCAGGGCCGACGTGGCCTCATCGAAAATCAGAATAGGCGGGTTCTTTAGGAAAACCCGGGCGATCGACAGGCGCTGCTTCTGGCCGCCGGAGAGCTTTACGCCCCGCTGGCCGATGTCCGTCGCGTACCCGTCCGGGAGCGACAGGATGAATTCGTGGGCGTTAGCGCGCTTCGCCGCCTCTACCACCTCTTCCTCCGTGGCGTCCGGGCGCCCGTAGCGGATGTTCTCCATGACGCTTCCCGCGAAGAGGTACACGTCCTGCTGCACGATGCCGATCCGGCTTCGCAGGCTCCTCTGTGTCAGGTCGCGCACGTCCATTCCATCGATCAGAACACTGCCCTCGTCCACCTCGTAAAAGCGGGGGATCAGGCTGCACAGCGTGGTCTTTCCGACACCAGAGGCTCCCACTAAAGCCACATATTCTCCTGCCTTCACATCCAGACTGACGTTCGACAACACCTTGTGCTCGTCACGCGGGTAATGGAAGGAAACGTTCCGGAAGCTCACGTCGCCCCGCACGTCCTGCAACTCTTTCGCATCGGGCGCGTCCTGGATGTCGGGCTCGATCTCCAGGATCTCCACGAAGCGCTCGTAGCCGGAGTAACCATTCTGAAACTGCTCGGTAAAATCGATCAGCACCCGCACTGGGTCGGTAAACACATGAATGTACAGCACAAAAGCCATCAGGTCGGTCGCGTCAAGCTTCTGGTGGATCACCTGCCAGCCGCCCACCACCAGGACCAGCACCGTGATCAGGTTGGTGAAGGCATTCAGGCCGGAGTTGTAACCGCCCATGTAATGGTAGCTGTTTTTCTTCGCGGACAGGAAGCCATCGTTTCCATGCCGGAATTTTTCCTCCTCCACTGCCTCGTTCGCAAAGGATTTCACGACGCGGATGCCGGATAAGTTGTCCTCAATCTGCTCGTTGATGGCCGCGATCTTGATCCGGTTCTGGCGGAACGCTTTTTTCATGCGCTTGTTAAAGTAATAGGCATACAGCAGCATGAAGGGAACCAGCGAGAACGCCGTGAATGCCAGTGTAGCATTGATCGAAAACAGGATGATGAACGCGCCAACCAGTTTAATGAAAGATATCACCAGGTTCTCCGGGCCATGGTGCAGGAGCTCCGTGATGTCGAACAGGTCGCTCGTGATGCGGCTCATGAGCTGGCCTACCTTTTGATCGTCAAAGAAGGTGAAGGACAGCTTCTGGTAGTGTGCGAAGATCTCCGCGCGCATGTCGTACTCGATCTTGGCGCCCATCACATGACCATAGTTGGCGATATAGTAGTTGCTATAACACTGCAGACCCACGAGGAGCACCAGCCCTGCCCCGATGAGAAGGAGGTGCGTGACCGCGGCCGAGGTTTCCTCATAGACCACGGTGTACGCCACATAGCGCACCGCCAGCGGCAGGATCAGCGCCGCCACGGCGGAGAGAAGGGCGAAGAACATATCGGTGTAAAAGATTTTCCGGTAAGGTTTATAGTAGCCGATGAGCCGCTTCATCATAGGGAAAAAGCGGCGGGTGTTCTGTTTATCTTGTTTGTCGTTCATGGGTGCTCTGCTGCTCCTTTGGGGTTACGGGTTGCGGTAACCGCTGGTGGTTGCTGTTCGCGGTAATCTCTGGTGGTTGCTGTTCGCGGTAATCTCTGGTGGTTGCTGCTTGTGGGACCCTCTGGTGGTTGCTGCTCGCGGGAACCGCTGTTGATTGCTGTTCGCGGGAACCTTTATTCTGTTTTTTTGCAGGCACAAGAAAAGAGGGACCGTCGCATCTGTTTCATGCAACAGCCCCTTTGTCTGTGCGTTTTGGGTTTTCTTGTTTGGGTCCTCGGCCTGTATTGCCATGCCGCTTTCGGAATGACTACAGACCAAAAGGCTTCGACAGTCCTTACGCCTGCTTTCCTGCCAGCTCCAGGCTCGCGTTCAGCTCATCGACCACGTCTTCGACGTTCAGGCCGTGAACCAGGCAGGCTTCCTCCAGGTTCTCCATCGCGGCCGCGAAGCAGCTGACGCAGTGCATGCCGCAGTTCATCAAAACCTGGGCCAGTTCCGGATACTTGTCTAAAATTTCGCCTAAAAGCATATCTTTGGTAATCATTGTTGGTTCTCCTCTATATTGTATGGTGTTTGGTTTAAAGGTTTCTTGGATGCACATAAGTATACCATATCTGGAATGCGTGTCAAGATGGGGGCTCACATTGTATACGCGCTAATCAGTGTCGTTCTGCTGATCTGTTTGGCAGAATGGGCAAAAGTGGCAATTCTTTTCGTTGATTTTTTATGTATTTTGATGTAAAATAGAGTATAAATAACTCACCCATAAGGAGAATGCCATGATTTACTGTATGAGTGATTTGCACGGTTGTTATAACGCCTACCTGTCCATGTTGGACCAGATCGGCTTTTCGGACCGTGATACCCTGTACATTCTGGGCGACGTCATCGACCGGGGACCTCAGTCCATCCGGATCCTGCAGGACATGATGATGAGGGCCAATGTGTTTCCTATTCTGGGGAACCATGAGTACGCCGCCATCACCTGCCTGAAGTTTCTGCTGAAGGAAGTAACCAAGAAGTCGACAGAGGAAATCGATGCGGAAGAACTTCTCGCGGTGGAAGAATGGCTGCGCATCGGCGGGCAGGATACGCTGGATGAGCTGAAGAAGCTCTCCCGGGACGAGCGCGAAGACCTTCTGGATTATCTGCTGGAGTTTTCCCTGTACGCGGAGCTGACCGTAAACGGACAGGAGTATGTGCTGGTCCATGGCGGTCTGTCCGGGTTTTACCCCGAGCGGCCCATGGATGAGTATCTGGTTCCGGAACTGATTTTCGGCCACCCGGATTACAGCCGGCGCTATTTCCCGAATAAGTACCTGGTGACCGGTCACTACCCTACCACCCTCATTCCCGGGCATGAGAAGGATGAAGTGTACCAGAAGAACGGGCACTTCGCCATCGACTGCGGCTGCGTGTTCGGTGGGCGTCTTGC
>JAFVBO010000079.1 GCA_017479935.1 Lachnospiraceae bacterium | reverse complement strand
CTAACATACTTCTACATTGTACCATATCGAGCCACATGTGTCAACTAAACATGCCGAGAAAGTGAAGAAATATAAGACTTTCAAGGTTCACGTAGTAGAACCAAAGTTATTTGTAGAACCACTTACGCTTGGGAACTAAGGGTTAATCATCTCGTAGGCTTTCCCGTGGTTGTCGATGAAGACAATACCGGTTTCATCGAGCGCGAAGGCGAACTGATAATCTTTATCCGAATTTATATTTCGATCCGGTATGGAGAAGGTACCCGTCAGGGAGTCGTAGTTTACCTCCGCCTTGGTGGTACACGGCTGATCCAGTTCCATTTCAAGGTCAATACCCATCTGGAATTTTTCCTGCGTCTGGGACCATTCCTTGGTGGTCATCACCGCCACGAAGGGTTCCTTTTTCTCCCTGGCTTCCTCCTGTGTGCATTCGATCAGCCGTTCCTCGATCCTGTAAAACATCCCTGTTTCCTCCCTTAGACACGTCCGTATTTTTTCGCCCCGTTGAGTGGCTGTCAGGCCTTGGGCACCAGCAGCCCTTTCTCATACAGCCAGCGCAGGTCCAGCACTTTGCGAACACCGTCAAATTCGATGGCTGCCAGGCGGTCGTTTAACATGACGATCACACCGGTGCCAAATTCCTTGTGTTCTACAACCAGGCCTTCTGCCAGGCTGTTCTGAAATTTCGCAAATCCGGCGTCCGTCTGTCTGTTTGCTTCCCGGTTTTCTTTTGGCGAGATTTGCCTGTCTTTATATGGATTATCATTTGCATGCATGTAGCTCTGCCAACTTTGAAGCGGGGCATTTCTATTTTTTCGCCCTGAGGGTTCTTTTCGCTCCGCCTTCGCACCAGTAGGCCCTGCGTTTACACTCGCGCTCCCATCCTGCTCATGCAGCCCCGCGAAAAACTCCCGGATAAAGGTGGATTCCTCCGGAAGAGAAAACAGGCACAGATCGTTTTTGGCGCGGGTGACTCCCACGTAAAACAGGCGGCGTTCTTCCTCATAGGTTTCCCGGTCTTCCTCCGAATCAGCTATTCCCGGGACTTTCTCCGGAAAAAGCCCGTCCTTTACATCCATCAGATAGACCCGGTCGTACTCCAGGCCTTTGGACGCGTGAATGGTGGACAGGATAAACCGGCAGGAGGGATCATTCTCCTTCTCCTGGAAAATGGTTCGGAGCGTCTCCAGCCTTTCCAGAAACGAGCCTGCCGTCTCCTCCCTCCCGGCGATGGTCCGAAGGACAAACAGTTTGCGCGCGTCCATACCGGAGCGGTTCAGATACTCCTTATAGCCCATGTATTCAGTGATCCGGTCGATGGCCTGCGCGGCTGTCTCGCCCAGCATGTTCTGAAAATGCGTGCGGATGCCTTTCGTGAAACGGATGGACCCGGACGGCAGATACCCGCAGTCAATGGCCGCGTCCAAAAGCGGCACGCCATACCTTTGGCTGTACTCCACCGCCTTTTCCGCCGCTTTCTTCGGAATGTACGTGGACAGCTTATAATAGATCTGCATGAACAGTTCCGCATTCCTCGGCTCTGTGGCAAAACGCAGGATCGAGGTAATGTCCTGCACCACGCGGTGCGTAAAGAAGGTGATGTCGCCATTTCGGAGGCGATAGGGGATGCCCTTTCGTTCCAGAAGATCCACCAGAGGAACCGCGCTTTCGTTGTCCCGATATAAAACCGCCGTCTGCACGTCGCACCTTTCCGCCACTTTTGCCAGGTAGGTGTACTGAGCGCGCCTTCCCTTTAATTCCTGATACCTGACCACATTTCCGGCCGGACGAAAAGCGCGCATATGTTTTTCGTGGCGTCTGGTGTTCTTCTGAATAAAGCGGTCCGCCGCCCACACGATCCGGGCGTTGGAGCGGAAGTTTTCTTCCATCAGGCGCACCTTGGCCCCCGGGTGATTTTTTTCAAAGGACAACAGCGCCTCCGGGTAAGCGGCCCGGAAGCCGTAAATGCTTTGGTCTTCGTCGCCCACCATGAACAGGTTGTCGTTTTTAGCGGCCAGGAGCGCCGCGATCACGTGCTGAATGCGGGATGTGTCCTGCGCCTCATCCACGCACAGATAGCGGTAGCGGTCCTGAAAAAACTCCAGCGTTTCCGGGCTTCGCTTTAAGATATTGAGGGCGTAGACCATCTGGTCGTCATAATCCATCAGCCCCTGCTTGCGCAAGGTTTTCTGGTATTCTTCGTACATCTGGGATAAGGGATAGCCTGCCTTTTCATCCAGCTTTTTGATCTCCTCATCTTTCAGCATCCGGTTTTTGATAAACGTGATCTGCGTCCGCAGGTCTTTCAGGTCGCTCTCCGATGCGTACCCGCCCTGGATTTTCTGGTAGATCGCGCCCAAAATGGCAGAGAGCCTTTTTTCATCCGTGACCGGAGAAAAGGCCTTTTTTCCTTGTCTGGCCCCGTACCAGGCGATAATCTTCGCACAGATCCCGTTGATCGTACGAAATTCCAGACGCGCGGCCAGCTCATCCCCGAAAAAGGAGGCGAAACGGGCGGCCATATCCCTCGTGGCAGCCACCGTATAGGTGATGGTCAGAATTCGCTCCGGTTCGATGCCGCAGACATGGATCATGTAGCCCAGCCGCGCCACCAGCACCGTTGTCTTTCCGCTTCCCGGAACAGCCAGAAGAAGAACCGGTCCTTCCACGCTTTTTACCGCTTCCTTCTGCTGGTCATTTAAGGGAATGGGAAATTGTCTTTCAAATTCCTCCCAGGTCATGCCTTGCATCCTCACTTAGCTATCGAAAAACTTCAAAACCTACTTTCCGGGGCTTTTAGAGCCCCTGGCGAAAGTAGGTTTCTATATGCCGTCTGTAATCAGACGTTACGATCCTTTGTTTGTTGCGACCGCTAAAACTTTAAGCTTCTTTCGCGGCTGTCTTACTTCCCGTTTTGGCGGAAGTGTTTGTCTTTTTGGTCTTTGCTGCCTTCTTTTCTGTCTGGTCAGCAGCGGCCTTTGTGGTCTTCTTCTCCGCCTTTACGCCTTTTCCTGCGGCGGCCGCGTCTGTCGTCTGAGCGGCTTCCTTGTTGTCGGCGGCCTTAGCCTTCGGGGTTGATGCAGTCGGCTTCTTGCTTCCGGAGCGCTTCTTTCCCTGCGCGGCCTTTTCCTTTGTCTCGGGAGTCGCGGCCAAAGCCTCGCCACTCTTTTCGGGCTCCGCTTTTTCAGCCTTACTCTCTGCCTTTACCGCCTCCGTCTTCTCTGCCTTATTTTCTGCCTTGGCATCGGCTGTCTTGCTAGCATCGGCTGTCTTAGCCTTACTCTGCGCCTTCGCAGGTTCAGACTTCTTAGCCTTATTCTGCGTTTTAGCAGGTTCAGACTTTTTCGTCTTGCTTTCTGTCTTGGCAGCGTCAGTCTTCTCAGCCTTATTGTCTGCTGTCTCGGCAGCTTCAGTCTTCTCGGCCTTCTTGGCCTCATTCTCTGTTTTCGCAGGTTCCGCCTTCTCTGCCTTGCTTTCTGCCTTGGCAGCTTCCGCCTTCTCAGTCTTCTGATCCTCAACCTTGGCGGCATCCTTCTTCGCGGGCGACTTTTCGTTCTTCTTATCTACGCTCTGCTCTTCCGCCTTTCCGGCCGTTTCCCCTGCCTTGGCAGCGGTCTTCGGCTTGCGGGTTGTTTTTCTTCCGTTGCTCTTTCCCGTCTTGGCAGGCTTTTCTTCTGCCTTTTTGGTTTCCGCCACAGCACTGGCTTCCGGAGCTGCCGGCTCGGCCTTCGCTGCTTCCGCCTTAGTCTCTTCCTTCGCCTCACCCTCGGAAACTTCCGCCTTGGCCTTCGCAGTCTCAGCCTTAGCCTCTTCCTTCGCAATGGCATTCGCAGCCTCAGCTTTAGAAACTTCCGCCTCAGCCTTCGTTGCTTCCGCCTTAACCTCTTCCTTCACCTCGGCCTTGGAAACTTCCGCCTCGGCCTTCACAGCCTCAACCTTAACCTCGGCCTTGGAAGCTTCCGCCTCAGCCTTCACAGCCTCGACCTTCACCGCTTCCTCTGCCTTTGCGGCCGCCTTCTCAGCCACCTTCTCGGCAGACTTCGTCTCCTTCACGCTCTCCGCGCCCTGCACGAAGGTGGGCACCTCCACGCTGTGCATGGTAATCACCGGCGCGGCCAGTTTGGTCACCGCCGTCTTGCCGCTCTGCATGGCCTTGCGGTGGATCTCGTCCGCATCGTTAAAGCCGGGCTGCACCACCACCGGGGAGTTGACGGTGCGAACCGTAATTCCGGGGGCTTTTGTCTTTCCCGGGGACGGCGCAAACTCCTGGAAAACGGGCGTTTCAGCCTTTTCTTCTTCCTGTTCCTTTGTCAGATCCTCCGCCCGGTCGGTCGCAAGCTCCAGCGCGGCGGCCGCTTCGCGGATGGCTTCCTTCAGCTCGAAGGGCTCTTCCTGCTCTTCGCGGATGGGCTCCTCTACACCGGCAGCCTCTGCCTTTGCGGTTTCTTCGCGGACAGCCTCCGAAGCCTCCGCCTTTGCGGTTTCTTCCGCCTGACGAGCAGACTGCGTTCTCTCTCTGAAGTTCCGTCTGCCTCTTGTGTCCTTAGAACCGTTTCCCCTCTGCTCCCGGGACTTATCGCCGTTCTCTTCCGGCTTCGTTTCGGCTTCTGCTGCCACAGGCTCCTTGGCCTGCTGATCGGCAGATGCATTCTCACCGGCAGCCTTCTTCGCTGCCTGATCGGCAGATGCCTCCGGCTTCTCAGCCGCTTTCACCGCAACTGTGCTCTCTTCGGCCTCGTTCCAGGCAGCTACCGCTTCCGCCTTCTCTCCCTCTTTCTTCTCCGCCTGCGGATCCGTAAAGGTGGCGATGGTTCCCTTCAGGAAACTGCCGCGCAGCTGCTTCTGCGCCGTCAGGGCGGGCTTGATGATCTTGTAGATCGCCGTGCCCTCGTTCTTAAACTTCGCGCCTAAGGCCTGATGAACCTCATCCTTGTTCGCGCAGGAGCGAATGGCCTCAATGACCAGCGTCAGGCGGTTCTCATAGGAGGTGCCCAACAGCAGATCCCGGATGGCTTCCTCCCGGCGGTTTAACAGGGTGACGCCACGCTCTTCGCGCGCCACCTCCCGCGGCCGGTACGCATCCACGGCCTCCGCGATCGTGCGGCAGCGGGCGATTTTCGCGTTTAAGCCCACGATGGCGTTCATCTCCGAGATGACATCGTATCCCTGATCGCCGCTGATGATGAAGAACGTCGGCGATTCCTTTTCATGACGTCCGCCTAAGACGCCCAACATCATGACCAGCTGGAAATCCAGGGCATTTTTCCCTAAGTGAAGCAGCTCGATAAAGTCCACCTTGCAGGCGCAGGTCATTAAAGTTAAATGCTCTCCGATGGAAAGCGTGTTCGCGTTTCTTGTATACAGAACCACCACGTGGTCGTCCTTGGTCAGGCGCTCGATGCCGTACAGGCCGCCGCCCTTCACATTTTCAAAATCTACCAGATAGTACATCCATATCCTCCGAGTATGTTATGAATGCGATTGCGAAAGCTTATGAAACAGTACACCAATCGCGTTCGGCTTTCAACCGATGATCGTCCCCGCTCCCGCAAACCGGTAGCTGGGCACCTCTTTTTCAAATGCCTCCAGGGCCACGGGACCTGTGCAGTGGCACACGTACGCCCTCGGAATATTCTTTTGGACAAACCAGTCGATGGTTGTCCTTGTGCGAGCCGCATCCGCCGCCACCAGGTGCGTTCCGCCGATGACGGTTTTGACGGGCAGGCCAAATCGTTTTTCCGCCTTACGTATCAGGTTTACAACGCCATTGTGCGCGCAGCCCGTGAGGAGCGTTAAGCCGTCCTCCTCCCGCACGACAATCATCTGCTCATCCACAAACTCATCGTGCAGGGTGCCGCACCCCGCTGGTCCTTCCATCGCGGCGGTGGGGTCGATCTCCTCAAACCCCCGGTCCGATGACAGGCCTCCCATCAGCCAGACATCATCGCCCAGCTCCAGAAGGTCGCCCGTAAAAATCCGAAATCCCGTCACCTGATTTTGAATCACCCAGGCAGCGTCAAACCCGGGGCCCACAAGCTCCAGGCCCGGCTCGTACAGCGCTTCGCCCGGCTCATGCTTACTGTGATCCCAGTATTTGACACGGAAAAAATCCGGCCCCGCATAGACCGGACAGCTTTTCCCCAGCTCATCGTGATAGTAATGCCAAAAGCGCGGGAAACCACCCGTGTGATCCATATGGTTATGCGAAAAAGCCACATGCGTCACGGTGCCAAGGTCCACCCCCAGTGCCGCCGCATTGTCCATGAAATGCCCGGTCACATGGCCCGTGTCAAACAAGAGCTTCACGCTCCCTTTTTCCAGAAAAACCGACAGACCGTGTTCGGGTTTCATATCCGGGCGGGCGGCCCGGTTTTCCTGCAGCAGGGTAATTTTCATCATCAGGCTCCTATCAAAACTGAGATATGCACCGCGCTTCACATGCCATGAAAGACGAACCTTCACTTCTGCATGTAATTCAGAATCTCCCGGGCGGTTTCCTCCGGGGTTTTTTCGTCCGTGTCCACCGTAAAGGTGGCGGCCGCCTTGTAGTACGCTTCCCGGCTCTCCATGAGCTTCACAATCTCCGCCAGGCTTTTGCCGCTTGCGTTCGGGCGGTTTGCGTCGCCGTTAATCCGTAAAAACGCTGTCTCCGGAGAAACCAAAAGCCGCACGCAGACCGCCCTTTCCTTCAAAAGGCGCCGGTTTTCCTCTTTTAAAACGACACCGCCGCCCCCGGAAATGATGGCGTTTTCGCCGGAAAGGGCCTTCTTTAATTCCCGGGTTTCCACCCGGCGAAAGCCTTCCTCGCCGTCCTCCCGAAAGATCTCCGGAATAGACCGGCCTTCCGCCCGGACGATCTCCTCGTCCAGTTCGATGAGCGGCCATCCCGTTTTCTTTTGAAGAAGCGCGGCCACCGTGCTTTTCCCGGCGCCCATAAAGCCAACCAGCACTACGTTCATTTCCTCTGTCCTTCCCTTGCTTTGCGCCTTGTCGCGAGCAGAATCGCACCCTTTTGCAAAGCGGCTGTCCCATGCTCTTATGCCATCTCTCCGCGATATTCCTGTTTCCAGCGCATCAGCATCTTTTCCAGCTCCGCCACCCGGCGCACGGAATTCTTTTCCAGAATCTCACGCGCCTCCAAAGCCTTGCCCTTGTAGGAGGAATTTTTCTTTAAAACATCCATCTCCTCCTGCCATTTGTGGAGCTTCTCCGCCGGAATTTTGTCGATCAGGCTCTCCCGCACAGGAATGGAGGGATCCAGCTGATAGACCATAAACAGACGGCTGATCATCTCCTCGCTCTCTTCCAAAGCGTAGGCCTTTTCAAAGCATTCCGCCGCCTCCCGGAAGGCGAACAGGCGGGCATAGACCGATCCCCGGTTGCACAGGATACGGCTTCTTAAGCGGTCGTCCGGTTCCTTCTCCGTCTCCGCGAGGGCATTGTCGTAGAGCCGCAGCGCGCTCTCGTACTTCTGCTGCTGCAGCATGAAATCTCCCTGCGACTTCATCCGCTCGGCCGCGGAAGCGCTCACGATCTGCGTCAGCTTTTCCTTAAAGGCCAGGAGCTCAAAATCGGTGTAGTAATGAATTTCTTCCTGAATGAGCATCACGCGGGTGACAAAATCCTGCCCTTCGTTTACGGCCGTGCGCAGCTTTTTTTCCAGCGCCGGCATGCGGCATTCCTGCGCCAGAAACGCGTACAGTTCATCGGAAAAGAAACTTTCATCCAGAAAGAAGGCATGGTTAAAGATATAATAGCTGAGTTCCTCGGCCGAATACACGTTAAGGCCGAGTTCCTTGATATATAAGGGATGCTTTCCCTCCGTGCCGCGGCACAAAAGAAGCCTGCCCATGTTCCATCCTCCTTAATTCTACAGCTGAAAGTCCTTCCGAATCACGACATCGCTGCCCATGAAGAGCTCTCCGAAGCCCTTGTCCACCACGCGGACCGTCATCTGCTCCTCCGAAGTGAAGGACACGATAACTTCGATCCGGGTTGCCTTGTTCGGGCGGGGCGGCAGTTCATCCAGGGAAACCAGAAAATGCCGGGGCGTGGGGCTCATGCAAGGGGTTACCACGAAATCCAGCGTCCGCACATCGTCCGGAATCAGTTCCACCGATGCCCGCGCTTCGCACCAGTTGCTCCCGGCCGGAACCAGGATCAGCTGACGTTCGCGCCCTTCGTACTCCACCTTCAAAGAAACACTGGCCGCCACGCGCCCTTCGCACAGGCATACGTACGGATACGCCGTCGTGGGCTGCAGTGAGTCAAACGCCAGGAAGGCGGCGCCGCGGGCAAACAGGTTCTGCCCGGCAAACACCCGGCGCTTCTGGCAGATCACGCGCAGCGCGTCCGGCGCCCAATCGGTCCGCTCAAAGCCTTTTCCCGTCAGGAAAACCGCGGAGATAATCTTCCGCTCCAGCTTCTTTTCCGCGCAGGAAGTCAAAATCCGGTCTCCCATGCGGCATCCGGATTCCTCGTCCAGAATATCCAGGCTAAAGCGCTCCTCCATCTCTTCGTGGATGGCCCGCACCTGCTTGGGATTTCTCCCCCGCAGAAAGTCCATCTCGTAAAAATGAAGGCCGTTTTCTCCCAGATCAAACAGACAGACCTCGTTCGTCCAGATTTCCTTTTTCTGGCTGAGCACATAGAATAAAAACGCCTCAGAATGGGTGATCACGTGAACCTTGTTTCTGGGGATCCCCAGTCTTTCCGCCACGCGCGTCAGGCCTCCCGCCGTCTCCACCGTCTTTTCCTGAACCGTGAAGACCAGCTGGTCCACCTCTTCCTCATGATAGCGTTCCTTCGGGAGGCGAAGAAGCTGTTCGACAAACACCGTCAAAAGATCCTCCGCCGTAAAGCGCACTCCGCCGATGGTGGCAATGCCGCCCCGGCTCAGCATTTTGATCGGTTTGTCCACCATGGTGCCATCCCCCTGCAAGGCAAAGGCATAGGCATCCTGTCCAATCCGCCACTTTCCGCTTGCCCGCTCCCGGCAGATCGCCGAGGGAATCAGACAAGAGTTTTCATCCTCGGAAAGCCCGATGGCTTCCGCGTCCATGATTTCACGCGAAAAACAGCTGATCTGGCTGTAATCATCATTCAGATCAATGCCCAGTATCAGACCCATGACAGGCTTCCCCTCCTTCCGTTTGGTTCCATTCCTTAGTTTCCTCTGTATCAAAAGCTTTCAGGCCGTCTTCCGGATTAGCGGCGGGCTGTTATCCGGCTTTACACCGGCGTAAACAGCTCCTTCACCATCTCATCCATGGCGCCGTAATCTAAGAGGGCGTCCCTCAGCTCATCGGTTTTTTCGGTTTCCAGATCCGATAAGATCTGGTTTAACATGGCGATCCGGCTCTTCTGCCCGAAGCGTTCTTCCTTCGAAACCGCCACTTCTCTCTTTTCCACCACTTCGCCGTCACGCCCCATGTCGATGATCTCGTACTGCAGCGTCTCCCCGTAGAAGACGGCGATGGGCAGCACAAAGATTCCCTCGTACATATGCGGCATGGTGCGAACCGGGGTCTCCTCGTCTCCGGGGGAAATCCGGATGCGGATGCGGATGCGATCGTTCTTTTTGGCGCGGTACTCCACAATCACCTTGTCGGACAGCTCATCCGGCAGGCGCGTAAAGCGCGCGCAGTTCTGATAATAGGCAAACACATAACCCTTGCGGTACAACGCCTCGATCATCTGACCGCACAGATCGCAGTCCTCGGCGCTTAAAGAGCCGGGGCTCTTACGCGAATCGCTCCAGGTAAGCGCCATCAGGCACACGGCAGGCAGATAGGAAAAGTTCTTCTTTCCGCGCAGCAGCCCCTTCATATAGGTAGCCAGCTCATCGCTTAAGGGTTCCTTCTCCAGGAAGGAACGGTAGCTCTTGACAACCAGGTACCCGCGCACCATGGCTTCATCGCCCGAAGGCCGCTCAGCGTAGATCCGGAAGGTTTCATCCAGGTTCTCCCGGCAGCCCGAGAATAGCATCTGGCCCAAAAGCCGATCTTCCAGATCGTAGGTAGCCGCGTTCACTTCCCGGCCGTTGATCAGCATCTGATACATGTCGCGGCTGCCGCCGTTGTAATACCGGCACAGGTACTGGATCACCACCGCGTCCACCCGTTTTTGTTTAAAGCAGGTGTACGCCATGTCGAGCAGGTTTTCATCCCGCTCCATGTTTTTCTCCAGGATCATGCGGTTGCACAGGCGCAGGAGTCTGGACGGCTTCACGCCTTCGTAGCCGAAACGGACCGCGATATCGTACGCTTCGCGGAAGTAGTCCTTCTCCGTCAGAAGCTCGATGATCTTCATCCGGTCCTCCGGCGTTGCCATTTCCGGACGGATCGATAAGATAAAGTCGACCGCCCTGTCCTCATCCGGGTTTTCCTCGAAATAGTGCAGGATTTCGGCCATCATAAGCTCGCGGAACAAAGGATGCAGCTCCGTGCGGCTGCGGATGTTCTCCACGCGGCGCACCCAGCGGCCGCCGTCGTTTTTGGCTTCCATGCCGCGCACCGCATCCCGAAGGGCCAAAAGCCAGTGATCCGGCGCCGCTTCCCGGCACTTCTTTTCCAGAGCCGGGTCGTCGAGCAGCCTTGCGCTGGTCACGTAGACGCCCTCATAGCGGTTTCCATAGGTGTCCTGCGCCAAAATCTGCGTGTCGTCTAAGTACAGGGACACAAAAGTCTGCCCGTTTTTAAGGGGCAAAACCGTCTCGTCGCGCAGCTCCCCGTGGCGCACGATCAGGTAGCGAACCTGAGGGTTTTCGCAGCTTAACTGGTACGCATAAAGAAGTCTCGGCAGACTCCGCCCCATCTTCGCGTCGATCAGATCGGGCGACAGGATTCGCTCGTAAAGCTTGGCCAGATCCCCGTTGATGTGGCCTTCGATCATTTGCTCCCGCACGAACTCTTCCATCGGGCGGCGATACGCCTCCTGCACCTGCAAGTCTCCGCGGCTGTGATCCAGCACGTAGGCATAGAGCCTGGCCTGCGTCACAAAGTCGAGCGTGTTGTTGTAGGAAAAGTACAGCAGAACCATCCTCGGGATTTCGCCCGTGAAACCGTAGGGCAGGGAATACAGATAGTATTCGTACAGACGGGTCAGGCGGATATCCTTCTCCACGCCTTTCGCGTACCAGGGGAAATACTTCTCGTTCCGGCAGTCCCCGCGCATCAAAAGCGCGCAGATGCCGCTTAAGATTTCCGTATCCTGATAGCGTTCATACAGCTTTTTTAAAATGGTGAAAAACAGCGGCCGGAAAGCCCTTTCCTGCGAGGCCAGCTGCGCGCACATCCGGGCCAGGCGGCTTCCCACCAGCTCTTCCCGCACGCCGAAGAACAGCACCTGCAGTTCGAAGTTGTCCAGCACGCGCAAAAGCTCCGGATGATTGTTTAAAATCCGGCAGGCTTCCAGATATAAAAGCGGATTGCGGCAGCCGCGGCGAAACTGCGTCTTGATCTGCGTGAGCTCCAGGCTCGGGTTTTCCTGCAGCGCCGCGTCCACGCGGAACAGAAGCAGCATGACGCTGTCCGTCGCAGTCAGCGGGTTTTCCGAGAGGCGGTTTAAGCGTGCCAGCATCTCCCGCTTTTCACTCTCCGTGCCCGCATACATGGCATGGAGGAACAGGTAGTAGGCGAGGACGTCCGTGGTTGTCTCGTTCGAAAGCCGGTTTTTGACGTCGGCAAGCAAGAGCCCCGTCTCTTCCCGGCGCTCCTGAAGTAAGTAAATCTCCGCGTGTAAAAGCTCTTTTAAGTCATCCGGCGCGGTATTTTCCCGGATGTACGACATGGACTGATCCATCGCCCGAAGGAGCGTGCTGTCATCGCCCTTGCCGCTGGCGTACTCCAGGTAATTCTTCTGATAGTCGATCCATTCCTGACGAACCCGCAGATCCCGCGAGCCCACCTTCCTGGGCCCTTCGATCGTAAACGGAACCTCGAAGGTCTGATAGATCGTGCGAAAGATGAGGGAACCGGAGTTGATGCCGCTGTGCACGGCGTTCTTGTCGTAACGGAAACGGAAACGGCAGACGTTTTCCTCAAAATCCTCCTCCGAAACGGCCTTCTTCTCCAAAATCAGAAACGGCGCCTTCGACTCCACTTCCACCCGCACATAGCCCCAAGTGGAACGGGTGATGCAAAGGTTGTCTTCCTCCGGAAGGTTTTCCGCCAGGAAGCGATGCTCCCTGTCCTCCACCAACAGGCGGATGTGTTCCTTTAAGCCGCTTCCGGTCAGGAATTCCTCCATGGCGATCCGCTTGTTGCCCCGGGCGGTCAGCCCGTCGTACAGCGCGCGCAGGGAAGGAGCCCGCATGAACGGCAGCCGCACAAACGCCGCCGAATCAAAGAGTTTGAGCGCTGTGTCCCGGTTTTTCCGGGCAAATTCCGCGAAGGATTCCGCCGTCTGTAAGCGGTCGAGCACGTCGTCCCCCGCCTTGACACGGAAGGTATAGGGTATGGTATATTCTCCAAAATTGCTGATGATCTGAAACTCTCCCCCGATCAGGGTGCCGGCCGCGTCCCGCGTCCCGTCCACCTCGTAGGATAAAAGGCATCCGGTCCCGGCAAACTGATCCGACTTCAGCTTCACCCGCCGGTCCGATGAATAAACGAGTCCCTT
This sequence comes from Lachnospiraceae bacterium, assembly GCA_017479935.1. Classification (GTDB taxonomy): domain Bacteria; phylum Bacillota; class Clostridia; order Lachnospirales; family Lachnospiraceae; genus RGIG5021. The sequence continues at coordinate 21,510 of JAFVBO010000079.1, read as the reverse complement.
CATCAGCACGTTCTCATCGTTGTAGATGCGAAATTCACCGCGTTCCTTCCGGCCTTCCGTGACCGTTTCCTGAATCTCACGCTCAGAGAACCGGATGGTGCAGTTTCCATATTCAACAAAGCCTCTGGATAAACGGCTGATACGCTCCCGCAAGTGATTCCACCTTCCTTTACTTGATCGGAATTAGTTAAACTCCTTTTGCAACGCTGCGCGCTGCTACACATGCCATGAAAACGGACCCGGCTGTGCAAAACAGCCGGGTCCGCCGTCGCATTTGGCATTAAGTATAACAAAAAGCCCCTCTCCATGCAAGCCCTTTTATAAAAGCGGAGTGCGAAGCGACGCGGCCGCTTTCTCACTTTCTACTCCCGAATCCATTTCAGATAGCGGGAAATCTCCGCTTCATAGCCCTGCATGGTTGGCTCGTAAAATTTCGTTCCCACCACCTCGTCGGGCAGGTACTGCTGCTCCACGAAATGTTTGGGGTAATCATGGGCATACTGATAGGTAAGCCCATGTCCCAGTTTTGCGGCCCCGCCGTAATGGGCGTCCTTTAAGTGCGGCGGGATCGTCTCCATCCGGTTCTCCGCCACATGCTTCATGGCAGCCGAGATGGCATTCACGGCGGAGTTGCTCTTCGGCGCGGTCGCCACGTACAAAACGGCCTGTGACAGAATGATCTGCGCCTCCGGCATGCCGATCCGCTCCACGGCCTGCGCCGCGGCGGTCGCCACACAAATTGCCTGCGGATCCGCGTTTCCCACATCCTCCGATGCGCAGATCATGATGCGCCGGGCGATAAAGCGGATGTCCTCCCCTGCGGTCAGCATGCGCGCCAGATAATAGACGGCCGCGTCCGGGTCCGACCCCCGCATGCTCTTGATAAACGCGGAGATGGTATCGTAATGGTTGTCCCCATCCTTATCATAGGCCACCACCCGCTTCTGAATGCACTCGGAAGCCACCTCCCGGGTGATCAGGATCTGCCCGTCCGCGCCCTTGGGCGTCGTCAAAATTCCCAGCTCTATGGCATTTAACGCCGACCGGGCATCCCCGCCGCAGATGTCCGCCAAAAAGTCCAGGGCTTCCGGCGTGATCTTCGCGTGATAACTGCCCATCCCCTTCACCGGGTCGCTCACCGCCCGCAAAAGCAGCGTTTTGATGTCGTCTGACGACAGTTTTTTCAGCTCGTAGATGACCGAGCGGGAAATCAGAGCGCCGTTAACCTCAAAGTACGGGTTCTCCGTCGTCGCCCCGATCAGGATGATGGTGCCGTCCTCCACAAACGGAAGCAGATAGTCCTGCTGCCCCTTGTTAAAGCGGTGGATCTCGTCGATGAACAGGATCGTCCGCTTCCCGTACATCCCCATGTTGTCCTTCGCCTTCGCCACCACATCCTCCATGTCCTTCTTGCCGGCGGACGTGGCGTTGATCTGCATAAATTCCGCCTTCGTGGTGTGCGCGATAACCTTGGCCAGGGTGGTCTTTCCGGTTCCGGGCGGGCCGTACAAAATCAGCGAACTGAGTTTGTCCGCCAGGATGGCGCGCCGAAGAAGAGTCCCCTCCCCGATGATGTGCTTCTGTCCCACCACCTCATCTAACGTCGTGGGGCGCATCCGGGCCGCGAGAGGCGACTCCTTTTCCTTCTGGTTTTCTCTCATGTAATCAAAAAGATCCATTTTAACTCCCATTGCCGCGTTTACGCGGTGCTACACACCATAGGATATCACCCTCGCACAGCATCGCAGCCGGACGATATCCTTAATAAAGGGATTCCCTCGTCCACCTGACGTTCTCCCGCACTACCTTCGCGGGGTGCCCAACTGCCAGAACCTTCGCCGGAATGTCCTTTGTAACGATCGTGTCGGAGCCGATGATGCTCTCATCCCCGATCGTAACCCCCTTCATAATCTTCGAATCAGGCGCAATCCACACATGTTTTCCGATGACCACATCTTTCGCCGGGTTGACACGCAACCCGGTTTCCACGTCGTACACCGGATGCGAATCGGACGTCCGCACCGTGATGTTGTACGAGAACATGCAATCCTCCCCGATCACCACACGGCTGCCATCTTCCTGCGCGCACACATGTACCGTGCCCGTGAAGGTAGAGTCCTTTCCGATTTCAATCCGGATGTTGTTTCCCTCCATCCAGAACGAGCACCCCTCGCCAACAATGCAGCCCTCTCCAAAGGAGATTCTGTTGTTGTTTCCGCGGATCCGGATCTTCGTGTCAAGAAGCGTGCAGCCTTTTTCAATCGTGACCAGGTTCCCGGTCCCGCTAAAATCCTTGATCAAGCGGGCATGGCCGTTGTTTTTCACGACGGTGCCGCCAGGAGTTTTGCTTCTGCTCTCCAGAATCCAGTTTGCCAGCTGAAAAAGCGGCTTGATTTCAAAGACAAGTTTTGTAATTGTTTCCTTGATATTTCCCATTTTACTCTCTCTACGATATTCCCTTACAATTATTCTTCTCCTACCAGCTTCACGACCGTCATCTCATGGCCGACATCCTTCAGGAAGATCCCGAAGACTTCCGCGGTCCGCAGTTTTAAACTGGATGTGTTGATGCACGGATGGCAGCCCAGGTACTCTCCTTTCAGAACATCCTCATCCACAAGGAGTCTGACCTTTTTCTCCGTATCGTTCATCAGCCCCATGATACTGGAGGATCCCGGTGCGCAGCCAATCAAACTTTCCATCTCTTCCGGCGTCCCAAAAGACAGCCGCGCGCTGCCAATCTGGGAGGAAAGCTCCTTCGTCTTAAAAACCTTGTCACCCGGCATCAGAAGCAGGTAGTAATTCGTGTGCTGCCGGTTGGTAAGAAACAGGTTCTTGCAGACGGTAGCCCCCAGCACCGCATCAATCTCCTTGCACGCCTCCATGGTATAAGCTTCCGCGTCCGGGTGGTCCGTCCGCCAATACTCCATCCCCAGTTCATCCAGTTTATCGTAACAGCGAATCTCTCTTAAAAGCCGTCCCTCATTGGTTTCCGGGCGGCCCCTCATCAGTTCATATGCGCTCATGTTTTCTTTCATTCCTCAATCAATCTTTGTCTTGCTCTTATGGATATGTGGTTTTTGTGCCAGTTTTTTGCCCACCGATTATACTCTGTCCGCCCTGGTTTGTCCAGTCTGAGTGTTCGCCTCCGGAAGCTTTTGATTTGCATGGGATTGGGCCATAAAAGACTTGTTTCCCATGCATGATTTTCTCTGGAAATATCTTATTTGCATGGGTTTCCCCTCCATTCACCTCTTTTCCCATGCATCTCGCCTTGCCACAATCAAACATTTGCATGGGATTTCTCTCTTTTCTCTCTTTTCCCATGCATCTCGACCGCCACACGCCAAATATTTGCATGGGATTTCTCTTTTTTCTCTCTTTTTCCATGCATCTCGACCGCCACACGCCAAATATTTGCATGGGTTTTCTCTCTTTTCTCTCTTTTCCCATGCATCTCAACCGCCCCACATGTAGCTGCAAGCAGGCGATGGTTTACTTTCGTTGCCTTCCGGGGGGCACCGTGATATAATCGAATGAAATAGTTTCCGGGAAAGGCAGGTGAGGTCAAGTGGACGGACATATAAATGACATACGCAATGCGCATGATATAAACATTTCTAATCATGCAACCGATGCAAATCCTTCAAATAGCACGAAACCAACAAATAACGCGCATGATCCTAAATCAAGCACCCCCCGCACCTACATCGCCATCGACCTAAAATCCTTCTACGCCTCCGTGGAATGCCAAATGCGTGGGCTTGACCCCCTCACCACCAACCTGGTTGTGGCGGACGCCTCCCGCACGGAAAAAACCATTTGCCTGGCGGTGTCGCCTTCCTTAAAAGCCCTGGGCATTCCCGGGCGGGCCAGGCTGTTCGAGGTCGTGCAAAAAGTGAAAGAAGCCAACGCCGAACGGCTTTCCTCGGCCATCGCCAAAAGAGCGGTGACCCGGCAGGACGGGCTTTACGCGTTCCGGGATTTTTCCTCTGATGCTGCCCTCTTGTCGCGGGATCTGTCCCTGGGCATCGGCTACATTACCGCCACGCCCCGGATGAAGCTGTACCAGGAAACCAGCGCCAAAATCTATTCCATTTACCTGAAATATATTGCCCCGGAGGACATCCATGTGTACAGCATTGACGAGGTATTCATGGATGTCACCAGCTATCTTTCTACTTATCACATGACTGCCCACGAGCTGGCCATGACCATGATCCGCGAGGTCCTCGCCGCGACCGGAATCACCGCCACGGCCGGCATCGCCCCCAATTTATACCTGGCTAAGGTAGCTATGGATATCGGTGCCAAGCACGTGAAAGCGGACAAGGACGGGGTGCGGATTGCGGAGTTGGACGAGCTTTCCTACCGGCAAAAGCTCTGGGATCACACGCCAATCACCGACTTCTGGCGAGTAGGAAGAGGCTATGCGAAAAAGCTGGCCGATGTAGGCCTGTATACGATGGGCGACATCGCCAGGTGCTCCTTGGGGAAGGACACGGATTTTCACAACGAGGACCTGCTCTATAAGCTCTTCGGCATCAACGCCGAGCTTCTGATCGACCACGCCTGGGGGTATGAACCCACCGACATTGCCGCCATCAAGGCGTACAAACCCGAGATGAACAGCCTCACCTCCGGCCAGGTATTGGGATGCCCTTACGATGCCGAAAAGGCCCGGCTGATCGTGAGGGAAATGACAGAGTTGATGGCACTGGACCTGGTGGCCAAGGATCTGGTGACCGATCAGCTGGTTCTGACGCTGGGTTACGATCAAAGCAGTGATGTAACAGGCTACACCGGGGAGATGACAAAGGACTGGTATGGAAAAACCGTGCCGAAGCATGCGCACGGGACCGCCCATTTAGACCACCCCACCAGCTCTGCCAGGCAGATGACAAGCGCGATGATGGATCTGTACGACCGGATCATCGAGCCGGCGTTTCTCGTGAGGCGGGTAAATGTCACGGCCGCCCATGTCCAGTCAGCCAAAGAGGTCGCGGAAAACCAGTACGAGCAGCTGAGTCTGTTTTCGGATACGGAAGCAGAGGAAAAACAGAAACGGGACGAAGCGCGGGAAAACAAGATGCAGAAAGCGATTCTGGATTTGCAGAAGAAATTCGGAAAAAACGCGGTATTAAAAGGAATGAATCTGCAGGAAGGCGCGAAAACCATCGAGCGCAACAGCCAAATCGGCGGCCATAAAGCTTAACGGAAAGACTGCCCATTGAAACGGTCGCTCCTTCTATAACCTGGCGAAAGATTTAAACGTTGAAATAGTCTGATTCATGATCAGCATACAATAGGAATGAAAGCTATGGGAAAATATGACGATATTCTCTACCTTCCCCATCACCAGTCTCTCAGACACCCGCCCATGCCTCTTTCGGACCGCGCTGCGCAGTTTCTGCCTTTTTCGGCCCTTGTCGGGTATGATGCGATCATCGAAGAAACCGGGCGGCTGACGGACAAAGAAAAGGACCTCACCGAAGAAGAACGGGAGGTCCTGGATTACACTCTGGCTGCCTTATCCAGTCAGGTGGCGGCCGGCGAAACGCCTCTTGCCACCGTGACAATCTTTACACCGGATGCGCGCAAGGAAGGCGGGGCCTTTGATACCTTTACCGGAGCCTTAACAAACGTGGATTACGGAAAGCGGATCCTGTGTTTTCAGGCAGACCCACACGCCGCCGAAAGGCAGGTATCCCTGGATCAGATCGTCCGCTTAGAGCCGGTCTAAGTCATGAAAGCGCCCAGACTTTTAACGCCTCCGCGTCTTCCGTGCCTCCCAGGCGCTTGCCTTCTTTTACCACGGCGCCGGGGACGGACGGAGCAATGTACGTCTGTACGTTGCCAACGCCGCTTCCGCCGGAAGTGGCAAACGGCACCACGGTCTTGCCCCGGAAATCATAGGCTTCCAGGAAGCTGTTGACCACATGCGGCGCAACGCCCCACCAGATCGGATATCCTACATAAATCACATCGTATGCGGCGATATTGGCATCCTTATCCGCCAGTTCCGGGCGGGATGCGGGATCCTTCATCTCCACAGAGCTGCGGCTGTTCTGGTTCATGTAGTCCAGGTCCGCCTGGGTATACAAAACCGCCGGTTTGATCTCATAAAGATCCGCGCCGATCGTCTGGGCCAGCTTCTCCGCGGCCTTTCTCGTCACACCGCTGGCAGTGAAATACGTAACTAACGTCTTGCTCATTTTCATCCTCCTCATATATTGTATAGCTATTGGGGCACAGGCTGCATAAGATCAAAGGAAAACTGCTGTTTAGCAGCAGGAGCCAATGGAAACCGGTTTCATCAGCCGCATGAACTGCTGAAAATCCATGAAAATTTTCACCCTTTGCTGCCTGCGTCTTTTGCTTTTATCCAAATATATTTTATCACACATAATTTGTGCCGTCAACCCTCTTGCCAAAATGTTACTGTCATGCTTCCGCCTGCAAAGCCTCTCCTGACTGCTATTGTCCCTTGAACAGTAACCTCGAGAAAGGAACTTCCATGCCCGATATCGCAGCCCTTTATACCAACCACTATGATGAGACAGAAGTATACCGCCAGGTCAGCGCCCTTCTGGACGCGCTGCATGTGCCGGATGATGTAAAACCCGGCATGAAGGTGGTGCTAAAGCTCAACCTCTTAACCGGCCGCGCGCCGGAATACTGCGTTACGACCCACCCTTCCGTTGTCCGCGCGGTGGCCCTCTACCTGCGAGAACACGGCATCACGGACATCACGGCGGCCGACAGCCCCGGCGGGCCGTTTACCGTGGAAGCGCTTACTAACATTTATAAGGCCTGCCGCATGCTCCCTTTGGAAGAAGAGGGGCTTTTAAAACTGAATCGCGATGTCAGCTGGAAGACGGTAAGCTGTCCGGAAGGCTTTACCGTCAAAAGCTTTAACCGGATCTCTGTCATCGCGGATGCCGACTACGTGATCAACCTGGCCAAGATGAAAACCCACGGTATGGTCCGCTTTACCTGCGGGATCAAGAACCTGTTCGGAACCATCCCCGGGCTTCAAAAGCCGGAAATGCACTACCGCTACCCCAACCTTAAGGAATTCTCCCATATGCTGGTGGAACTGGCCCGCTCCGCCCATCCGGCCGTCACGCTTGTGGACGCCATCGATGCCATGGAGGGCGACGGTCCTCACGGGGGCACGGTACGCCACGTGGGGCTCCTTCTGGCCTCGCGGGATATCTTTACCTTAGACTATGTGGCCGCGCAGGTAGCCGGTATTGACCCGCTGTCCGTGGGGATGATCGCCGATGCCGTAGAAAATGGCCTGGTAAAGGAAAAAGAGATCTCTTATCCGCTTGATACACCAAAGCCCCTGGAGGTTCCCTTCACCCTGCCAAAAGCGACAGACATTCTCTTTCTGTCGCGCTTCCCGGCCTTCCTTCGAAAGCCGGTCCAGAAAGTGGCCTCTGTCCTGTTCCACCCGGTGCCGAAGCTGGATCCTTCCAAATGTGTCGGCTGCGGCCGGTGCGCCGAAAGCTGCCCACGGCACCTGATCACCGTCTCCGGCGGCAAGGCTCATTTTACCCGGAAGGACTGCATCTCCTGTTTCTGCTGCCAGGAAATGTGCCCGATGAAAGCGATCGGCGTAAAGCGGCTTTTGGGATAGACGATTGGTTGTCGTATCGCGGTGGCATTTACACACAGATGTATATTTCGCTACATTCAGTACAATCGCATAGTTGCTATTCACCCGTGCATAGTAACCCGCATAAGCATTTTTTACAATTTTTTTGCAAAACCTCTTTTCATTTCCGTCAGGATTTGCTATATTGACCTGGTACAGTATTGCTATTTTTGTAGTAGCAATCATTTAGCCGATGGTTCGCGGTCATCCTTTCTGTGAGGAGAAGAGTGCCTTGTGGCATTTCACAAAAGGATCTGATATCCAGCGCAACGCGTCTTAGGCTTACCAATCTGTGATGTGACAAGAAAGCCGCATCACCACTTTTAAGAAAGGGGAACCAATATCATGAAAACTGACATTTCCCGTCGCTCCTTCCTGAAGGGTACGGCAGCTGCTGCCGCCGGTGCTGCTCTGGCAAGCACGCCCGTCATGGCAGATGAACTGCTGATCGCACCTGCTCCCGAAGCTGCAGAAGCAAAGCATCCTTGGGAAATCCCGCCGGAACCGGTTGCCGAGGCCGACATTAAGGGCACCATCGAGACCGAAGTTCTGATCATCGGCGGCGGCTACTCCGGATGTGCGGCGGCTGCTTCCTCCGCGGAGCGTGGCGTTCAAGTCATCCTGGTTGAGCAGAATGATGCGCTGACCGGCCACGGCGTCGGCGGAACCGGTTCCGTTGGCTCCAAGATCATTGATGAGCTGGGCGGCAATGAGGCCATGGGTCTTGACAAGCCTTACTCTGTCGTACAGTGGCTGCGTGCCTGCGCGAACCGTGCTCGCGAGTCTCTGGTGGCGAAGTTCTTCAACGAGTCCCACCGCGCGATGGACTGGCTGATCGACCTGGCCTTAGCCGATGGCGGCAATGTCTATCTGTCGGCCTGCAACTCCCGCAGCCGTCATTATCCGGAGCAGCCGGCCTACCATATGGTCACCGGCCTGCAGAGCTCCGCAGACCTCGGCTGGGCTGCCATGTCTGTCGGTGTTCCGATTCTTCTTAAGAAGGACGCAGAGGAGCATGGCGCGCAGTTTGATTTCAAGACCAAGGCTCTGTACCTGGAAAAGGATGGAGACCGCGTGGTTGGCGCGATCTGCGAGAAGGAAGATGGCTACTATCGCTACAAAGCCTCCCTGGGCGTCGTTCTGGCGACCGGTGATATCAGTGGCGATGATGAGATGACCGAGTACTTCGCCCCGATTGCCAACAAGGTTTACTCCAAGCTGTACACGCCCGTTGGCTCCAACACCGGTTCCGGCCATAAGATGGGTCTGTGGGCCGGCGGCTCCTTCCAGGATGGTCCTTGGCCTTGCATGCTGCATCCGCAGGCTTGCGCTGGCTTCCACGGTCCTTTCCTGTTCGTAAGCCCCGAAGGCAAGCGTTTCATGGATGAGGCTACCTGGGTACAAGGCAAGTGCCTTGGCGTTATGCTGCAGGCGAAGGCGAAATACGCCTGGTCCATCTTCGATGGCCACTGGAAAGAAGACCTGCTTGACAGCCTTCCTCACGGCGGCGGCATGTTCTGGGATAACTTCCGTATGTGGGGCACCTCCGAGCAGGATGCCGTTGATGCTTTCGCACGCCAGGTAGAAGGTGCCGGCAACGGTACCGGTACCGATGGCCGCAACTACTTCCAGGCTGACACGCTGGAAGAGCTGGCGAAGCTGATCGAAGTACCCGAGGAAGAGTTCCTGGCTTCCGTAGCCCGCTACAACGAGATGTGCGAAGCCGGCGAGGATGTAGACTTCTACAAGGAGCCTACCTTCCTGTATCCCATCAAGGAGCCCCCGTATCACGCAGCCAAGGTTGGCCCTGCCCTTCTGGTTATCGTCGGTGGCTTAAACATCAGCGACAACTTCGAGGTTCTGACGCCCGAAGACAAGCCGATCCCCGGCCTGTACGCAACCGGTAACTGCTCCGGTAACCTGTATGCTTCCGACTACCCGATCAACATCCCTGGCAACTCCCACGGCCGCTGCCTGACCTGGGGCTTCCTGCTTGGCGAACAGTTTGAGGCTATGAAGAAAGCATAAAACTTCCCGGCAGCTCAGCTGCGTTCTACTCGGAAGTTAGATTATTCCTCTTGAGCAAATGAGTAACAAAGCCCTCCGCTTGTCTTTAGGCGGAGGGCTTTTCTTCTGTCAGTATATTGATATTTCGCATATATATTTATCAATTTACGAGTCATGATCAACGGTTAATCAAAAAAAAATTACATTCTGGTACTTGCGTATTTCAGGGAAATATGGCATACTATGAATATCAATTTAGCTTAGCCTATCATTCAGACATTACACAATCACAACCAAGAAAGGAGCGTCTGTCATGTTAACGAAAACCGATCAAGAGCAGAAAGAAAGAGCAGTAAAACGTGCAGTTTATATCAGAAAATGGCTTCCGCCCCTGTTCTGGTTGTATATTGCGAACCTCCTGACAAGCTTCATGAAAAATGATTTCGTCCTGGAAAGGTCCCCCAGTGTTTATCTGGCCGGCCAGATCTTAAATATCGCCTGTGTTTTTTTCTACGGCTTTGTTCTTCTCAAGCTTTCCAAGGAAGAATATAGGTATCGGACCGCCGGCATTTGTGCTGTCATTGCCGCAGCAGCCAATCTCCTTGTCCTGTTCATTTATGGTTCTGTCGTTCAGACTCCCTGGGCACTGATCATCACTTTTCCTGCTGCTATTGTCCAGCTGTGGGGTGAATACAACGAATTCGATGCCCACTCTTTCTTACTGATGGGTGTGGATAAAGCACTGTCTGACGAATGGACCCTGTTATGGAAATGGTATGTCGGCTGTTTACTCGCCCTGCTCGTCAGCATTTATATCATTGCAAGCAACTTAAACTTAGGAGCGATTGTAACTATAGTCATTGCGCTCGCCTTACTTGGTGTCATGATAGCCAAAGCCATTTATCTGTATCGAACCGCAGAAGTATTTAAAGAGGGAGAAGGGTCCTGATGACCCTCCTCCCCTTTTTTCTACTCTTCTTCCACCAGCATTCTCAGATAAAGTTTTCCGTCCCTGTCCTCCAGGTAAAGATACGCTCCTCTTCTGACCGCCTGGAGGTTATCTCCCACAAAAACAATCCCGCTGTCCTTTTCGGCGATCAGGCTTCCGTCCTCTGCGGACACAACGGCTTTGGTTAGTCCATCAATCACCGCCGCGTTTCCAGCCCTTTCTCCAGAAAAAGAGGCATTGTCAAAAAACAGTTGTTTTTCTCCAAGTGCGGTGACGACAACCGTTCGATATTTGCGCTCCGCTTCACACACCATCTGAATCAGAATGAGATTCCCGACACTTCTGATATTACCCAGATTACCTACACCTGTCATTTTTAGCCTGATCTGTTCCGGTTTTTCTTCAAACGCAATCTCACGCTCTCCCAAAACTTCCCGGAATATCCATCTTCCCTTTTTTAGCGAAACCTGCCATGGATTCCCCTTCTGCGTCCTATTCCTATCGTACCAATCGTCCACCGGGTACTCCATCACGATTTCATTCTTCCTGAAATGCTCCTGTATGTGAAAATCTTCATCACACAGATAATATCCGTTTCCATTCCGGTCCTTCAGGAATAGCTGCTTCTTATTCTGACTCACCGCACTGACCTCAAGCGCTATGTTCGGCAGGTTTTCCTCCGGATTGGCACGTCGGAAGATTTCCTCATTAAGCAAAAGGCTTGCCATCGTGTCAGTAATCTCCCATTCTGTCCCGTCAGCATTGGACCAGCAGAGGAAACCATCCTGCATTTTCTCCAGCAGGTAGCCCTCTTTTCCTTCCCAGATCTGCTTTCCCTGCTCATTAACCGCATAAACCGGACTTCCTTCCCAGATCCGATCTGTCTTTCCGACATAGGAAAACCGGTAGTTATCCGTTAGAATGTATAAGCCATCCGCGGCTCCAAACACAAATCCCGTTGTACTTATGACACTCTCCCCTTCCAGAGTATAGACTGTCCTTATCCCGGTCTCTGCCGAATGGCCTAAAATATAGCCTTCCTCAGGCGAGTAATAATAGCTTCTAGGATCATCTTTCAGTATGGTCCCGTCTTTTTTCATCAAAAGCCCACTGCCAATTGTTACACTGCTGTTTGTCATCAGCTTATCTCCAAGCTCAAACAGCTGCTGAAAAACAGGCTCAGCTGCGTAACGGTTTTCAGCCGGGATGTAGGTTCCTGCCCGCAAATGATTGACTCTGACCTCGGAAGTGGTGCCTTCCTTTGTCTCTTCAGGCGTAACCATTTTCATGACAATGACGGGTTCATTTTTCTTTACTACCTCGATCCGGATAGGCGAGTCTCTCACGATTAAATCCGCAAAACCGCCCAGAGTCGCATTCATCAGTTTCCCCATGATTCTGCCGTCGCGATCAAAAAATGTAACCACATTTCTTTCCGTCATGACCGCAAGGCATTCATCCTCTCCGATCGGAAGCGCCTTTTCTGCCTGCATATCAGCATGAGTGCCACCATCCAGTTTTACCTGCTCATCCACCGGAATATACCCCAGATCGGCTATCAGTTCCTGGCCTTCCGTGCTGCAGAGCCACTCAAAAAGGCTTCTAGCAGTGGTATCACCCTCGTCTTTTCGTATTACTGCATAATAGCTGGCGATGTAAGGATACGCTCCGCTCCTCACCGTCTCCGGGGATGGAAAGACCCCATCTACAGCCATAAAACGCAAACCCGGTATTCGGTACATCTGATTCGCATAATAATAGTAACTATAGCCCAGTGCATTCCTTTCGTTGTTATAGGAGGCGACGGCTTCCAAGAGTTCCGACATAGTCCCAATTTTATATTTTACGTCGCCCACCATCTCTTTTCCTTGCATCACCAGAGACTGCATGGCTGTCTGACTTCCTGCGTTCGCATTCCGCTGAAAGGGGATGATTGTTCTGTCTTCCCCTCCTACTTCCGACCAGTTCGTGATCTCGCCGGAGTAAATCTTTACGATTTCTTCCTGCGTCAGACTTTTCACCGGGTTATCTTCATTGGCCATAAAGACAAAGGGATCCAGTGCGATTGGCTTTATCTCCAGCTCCACCTGTGCTTTTTCGGCAGCCTGATCCACCACATCATTTTTATCCGCGACGATCAATAGATCACATTCCCCAGCGATCAGCCTAAGATACGAGTTTGTTGTCTTCGTATGGACAATCGCTTCGTCCGCTTCTTTCTGCGAGCACCCGGTGGCCAGCTGGTAAAGCGCACGGGAAATGGGCAGCGTGGCTGTCGATCCATCGACACGCGGATAATCCTCTACCGTCACACCTTCTATAGTAGATTCTTCCGGTATTCTCTGTGCTGTAGAAGGAAGAGTTTCCTCAGCCCGGGCCGGAATCCTAAAGCAGGAAAGCAGCAACGCAAAAGCGCAGAGTATAAATAAGACTTGAATTCTTCCATTTTTTATCATTTCACTACCTCCAAAGGTTAATCTTCGTGTCGCTGCCCGCCTCATTTCTCATGAAAGACCGTTTTCTCCTGTCAAACCTGGTTTCCTGTAGCCATTGTCCTGCGTTTTTATGCATATCCATGCTGGATAGTTGCTGAGTTTCATTGTACCATTTGCCCTAAAAATAGGCAACAAAAAAGAGAGCCGCCGTCCTTCTTCATAAAGGATTAACAGCTCTCTTTCCAGTGCAGTTGGCGGGACTTGAACCCGCACCCACTTAAGTGGACATGAACCTGAATCATGCGCGTATGCCAATTCCGCCACAACTGCTTGGTTCTTTGTTGCCCTCGCAACAATAGGGATTATACGCCTTTCCTTTCGGTTTGTCAAATACTATTTTCAAAAAAGAAAAACTTTTTTCGAAATACTATGCACAGGTCCCAGGCCATACGCCGCAGGCGGATAGCCCGGAACCTGTGCTACTTAAGCAGTTACAATCTATTTCACATACTTGACCAGAGTCTCACGCACAGCGCCCTTGCCGGCAATCAGCTCTACAAAGTATGCAGCCACCTGATCAGCCATTCCAACCTCAAAGAGGTCCACGCCAAAGATGGCCTTATTGGAGAACACATCCTTTAACGCAGTCTTCACTTCGTCCACGGAAACGCTCTGGCCCAGCTTGAAGCCCGCCACGTAAGGGCATACGGTCTCCAGCAGCGGATCGTCACTTAAGGTGAAGGCTTCACCGTTGTCGTCCACTGCCATCAGGTAGCGCAGCCAACCTGCAAACACCAGCGGGATCAGCTTTAAGTCTTCCAGCTTTAAGCTGTCAGACGCCTGATAAGCCTTGATGGTCTCGCCGTAGCGGATGGCCAGCTTCTGGGACGTATCGGTAGCGATACGCTGAGGGGTATCGGGCATGAAGGGGTTCGGAATGCGAACCTGCAGGACCGTGTCGATAAACTTCTTCGGATCGATGACGCCAGGGTTCACCACAACCGGCAGGCCTTCGCGGTAACCGATGACATTTACGAGCTTCGCCAGCTGCTCATCCTTCATCTCAGCAGAGATCTTGTCGTAGCCTAAGAGGCATCCGTACACAGCCAGAGCGGTGTGCAGAGGATTTAAGCAGGTGCAGACCTTCATCTTCTCCACCTTATTGACGGTGTCGCGGTCGGTGAAGATCAGGCCGGCTTTCTCTAAAGCCGGACGTCCGTTCGGGAAGCAGTCTTCAATAACCAGGTACTCGCTCTCCTCGGCGTTGACAAACGGCGCGACATGCGTGCCGCGGGAGGTGACAACGGGCTCCAGATCCAGACCATCGGCTTCCAGGATCTTCTCCACGGAGGCATCCGGGCGAGGGGTGATCTTATCGATCATGCTCCAGGGGAAGCTCACGCAGGCCGGGTTGTCGATGTAGGCGGCAAAACCTGCGTCGGCCTTACCATTCTCACACCAGGCCTTCGCAAAGGCGCTGACAGCTGCGTACAGCTTGTCGCCATTGTGGGAGCAGTTATCCATGCTGACCATGGCGATGGGCTTCTTGCCGGCTTCATAGCGGGCATATAAGAGGCTCGTGACCTTGCCGATGTAGCTGCCGGGATGTGCCGGACCGGCTTCCATATCCGCGACAACAGCGGGAAGCATCTCGCCCTTGCCGTTTACCAGATTGTAACCTTTCTCGGTGATGGTAAAGCTGGCCATCTGAAGAGAATCGGTGCGGAAGATCTCTTTTAAGCGCTCATACTCCGGTTCGTTCTCGGAATCTAAGATGCAGGTTTCCACGATGCTGCCGATCACGGTCTTTTCTACGCTGCCATCCGCCTTCAGGGTGACAAGAACCGAATAATTGTCATGAGGACGATAGCTCTTCTCAATGATTTCATAGTCGAAACCATCTACGGCCACCAGACCGCTCTTCATATCGCCCGCGTTCAGCATGCGCTGAACCACGTTCGCCTGGAACGCGCGGAAGATATTACCGGCGCCGAAGTGCACCCACTCCGGATTTTCTTTCGTATACGCGGTGACAGCCGCGCGATCAAACTTCGGGAGGTCAAATCCCTTGCTCTCCCACTCCTGCTTATTCTGCAGTCCAGCTTCGCTTAAAATCATGGTTTATTTCTCCTTTGCACACAAATAGTATCCGTTTTTTATTCAAATCGGAAAAGGTCGAAATGCCTTCTCCAGCCCCTATTCTTGCAAAAATCTGTTTTCAACCTGAAAACACTTGTGTTTGTGCCGGGGTCTCCTCTGTTGTTGTTACAAGAATATCAGATTGTTGCCAGAAAAGCGATTGTGTTTTTTGTTGCATATATTGTAAATCTTGCTATCTTATGCTATAAAAGGAATTAGCATAATATCTGGCAGTGTTGTCAGAGGCAGGATATGTCCTTTCGCAGCAGATGGGCAGAGTCTGTGCCAACTCTTAAGCGCTTATCCAGAAGGAGGAAACCTGATGCGTCACGAACTGCAATCCGCCTTTAACGTCAGACAGTACATGCTGTCCAAGGATTTCGAAATTTTCTACTACAACGATCTGCACCTGCACTCAGTCTCTTCCCACTCCCACGATTACTACGAATTCTACTTTTTCCTGGAAGGGAATGTGGACCTGGAAATCGGTTCCGCCACGCACTCTCTGCGCCCCGGCGATCTGATCGTCATTCCTCCGGGCGTCTATCACCGCCCCCTCATCTTAAATGCCGAGATCCCCTATCGCCGTTTCGTCTTCTGGATCAGCCGGGATTACTGCAGTAAACTCTCAGAAGAATCGCCGGACTACCTGTATCTGATGCAGCTGGTCGTCACCACGCAGCGCTATATCTGGCATTTTGACACGTTGCGGTTTAACACCATGCAAAGCCGCGTCCTAAGCCTCTTGGAGGAAATCCATTCCGAGCGCTTCGCGCGCGCCAGCCGTATCCGTCTTTGCGTGAACGACCTGATCCTGCACTTAAACCGGGTTGTTTACGAGCAGGAACATCCGGCCCAGACCGACCGCCCGGATCTGTACGAGGCGCTGCTCTCCCACATCGAAACGCACCTGAGCGATGATCTGTCTTTAGACAGCATCGCCGGCGCGTTCTACATCAGCAAGTTTCACATTGCCCACCTGTTTCAGCAGAACACCGGCCTGTCACTCCACCAGTACATTATAAAAAAGAGACTGTCCGCCGCCCGCGATGCCATCATTAGCGGCACCCCGATCGGCGAGGCAGTCTCTTTGTGTGGTTTTCAGGATTATTCCACGTTTTACCGGGCTTTTAAAAAGCAGTACGGTTTATCTCCCGCCCAGTATCAGGAGCTTCACAGCGGGTCGTAGGGTACCGGGGAGGTATCAACCCTTCCGGCGCATACAATCTTTCCTGCGTGCGCATTAGAGCTCGGGCGCCGCCGTCACGGGCGGTGCCTGCGTATGCATTAGACCTCGGGTGCCGCCGTCACGGGCGGTGCCTGGGTGGTAGGCTCGTTCACGGTCACTTCTTCCGTTTCTTCTGCCGTCGTTTCCTGCGGAAGGTTTTTCTGTCCGCCGTAGGTAATGACAGGAAGACCAATATAGCAGTACTCTTCGTAAATTCTCTTCGCATCCTCCAGTCTCAGATTGATACAGCCGTGAGATCCGTTGCGCAGGTAAATATCCCCGCCGTACCAGATGCGGGCCAGATCATGAAGTCCGATACCGACCTCGGGAATAAAATTCATCCAGTAGCTGCAAGGGCGCTCATACTCCGGAACGCCGTTCTCATCCCGCTCGCCGCGCATGATGTGATCCCGCTCCATGTCCGCCACAAAGTAACACCCTTCCCAGGTATAATAGCCGGGGTGCGTGGCATCGCCGCTCACGAAATCCATATCCATGACCAACTCGCCGTCCCACCAGACATAGCCGTGCTGAATGTCCAGATCGCACTCGACGTAGGTGTTTCCAAAGTCACGGCCTTCCACATGGCTCGCCGCCGTCTGATTCCACACAAAGTCCGTGGCATCCACCTTCTGCTTGGCCTTCACCATGTTCACGAGCTGATCCGTGGAGGTGTAATAATTCATGATCCAGCCGTAGGTGCCCCCTTCCAGAAGGCGCGTCTGTCCGTCATGGGCCGGGAAGTACCGGTTGATCTCATAGGTATCGTATTTCTTTTTCATTCTCTGGACAAACTTCTGCAGAGGCGTATCCGAGAAGACGATATCGTAATTTTCATCCAGCTTGTAGCAGGCGCCGATAATGTCCGCATCCACCACTTCCGAAATTCCATCGCCCAGATAATAGGTGATCGTGGCCGCCAGATGCTCGTTCATCTCCTGCATGTTCTCTTTGATCTTCGTGACCAGCTTGGGGTCCGGGGTCGGCATCATAGGATCGATGTAACCGTCCGTCTCATTTAAAATCAGCTCCGGCTTCAAGACGGCGATTGCCATACGAATGGCCGCCAGCATCTTCTCGTCATCAATCCGGGTGCCCTGCACCTGATCGTGATACACATACTGCCCGTCCTGGTAATCGACAAAAATTTTCGAATTTCCCAGCCGTCCCGGACGGGAGAAATAGCCGTTCTGATTGTACCAGTTCAAAAGAAGATCCCGGTCGTAATTGAAGAAAATATCCACTTCCGTAGGATCTGCTCCCCTGCGCCATCTGGCCGGGTTCTGTCCGTCCAGAAGCTCCTGGAAATTCACTTTCACATCCGACGTCAGGTTGATATCATCCCCCGTTAGGACGATGTTATCCCCTTCCCGGGTAACGATATTCAGATGATAATCTTCCAGCGTTTCCTTCAGGTACGAAGCCGCGCCATCGGGTGTACGATTGGAAATATCAATCCCATTGATGGTGGTATTCGGCAGAAAATGGTCCTGATAAAAGGCCACCATCTCCTTGTGCTGCCGATAGGCCGGAATACCTACAAATACCCCTAAAAGGACTGCGATTCCGATCACGGCGCCTGCGATTCCCATGATCGCTGCCTTCATCTGCTGATCTTTCTTTGACATCCGAGGACGGCCCTGCGAGCGGGAGGATTTTTCCGCGTTCATTCTTTCTTCGCCATCCCTCTCCTCCATAGGCTCACCTGTCGTGCCTTTCTTTATGGAAGCTTTGCTACGATTAATCCTATTTTCACCAGCCATTTTTTCCTTCCCCGATACTCCTATCTTTCTGAAAAAAATACCTATTGTGTTAGTTCAATGAGTCCCTTTTATGTATCTGCCCGACATGAAATCCCAGTAAAAACCTTGTTGCATTATGCCTGACCAGGAAGATGCAGACTCCCCTCCAGATTGGATTTCCCTATCTTATCAGTCACTTTTATCAAAAATGTATATATTCTGCCATGTTTCGTTTTCCATACACAACGCTTCCTGGGTCGTGGTGTTTTTGTAGAATCCGCTTTCCTTGGCTTAGAATGAAAATCGCGGCGAAGCTTACTGAAAGCTTCGCCGCGAAATAAGTTATTAGCTTAACAGGAACTGTCATGAAATGGCTGTCCTGTATGGTGTTTTGCCCTTTCAGGCATAAACCATTTTTTTACTGTGCCATCACCTTGATCGGGTTCAGACGGATGCCAGGGCCCATGGTGCTGGAGATGGTAACGCTCTTTAAGAACTGACCCTTGACAGCAGCCGGACGAGCCTTCATGATCGCGCCAACCAGCGCGTCAAAGTTCGCCTGCAGAGCTTCTTCGGAGAAGGAAGCCTTGCCGATCGGGCAGTGGATGATGTTCGTCTTGTCCAGACGGTACTCAATCTTACCGGCTTTTACATCGTTGATGGCCTTGGTAACATCCATCGAAACGGTACCGGTCTTCGGGTTCGGCATTAAGCCCTTCGGACCCAGCGTACGACCTAAACGGCCAACAACGCCCATCATATCGGGAGTCGCGATAACAACATCAAAATCAAGCCATCCTTCGTTCTGGATCTTCGGAACCAGTTCCTCAGCTCCTACGAAATCAGCGCCGGCAGCCTTCGCTTCTTCAGCCTTCGCGCCCTTCGCGAAAACGAGAACGCGGACGGTCTTACCGGTACCACTCGGCAGAACAACGGCGCCACGGATCTGCTGATCGGCGTGACGGCCATCGCAACCGGTACGGATGTGAAGCTCGATGGTCTCATCAAACTTGGCGGAAGCCGTCTTCTTTACCAGAGCGATGCCCTCAGCGGCATCATACTGAACGCTGCGGTCAAACTGCTTGGCAGCCTCTTTATACTTCTTTCCTCTTTTCATATTTACCTCCCAGTGGTGCTAGCGGGTTTTCCCTTCCACTTTTCTACAAGATTTAGTCCGTTACCTGGATACCCATGGAACGAGCGGTTCCCATGATCATGCTCGTGGCGGCTTCTACGGAAGCAGCGTTTAAATCGGGCATTTTGAGCTTGGCGATCTCTTCGCACTTCGCTCTGGTGATGGTGGCCACCTTCGTCTTATTGGGTGCACCGGAGCCAGACTTGATGTTGCAGGCCTTCTTTAAAAGAACGGCTGCGGGCGGCGTCTTGGTGATGAAACTGAAGCTTCTGTCGGCATAGACAGTAATGACAACAGGGATAATCAGATCCCCCTGGTCGGCGGTTCTCGCGTTAAACTCCTTGGTGAACTGAACGATGTTGACACCGTGCTGACCAAGGGCGGGACCAACCGGCGGAGCAGGGGTCGCTTTGCCGGCAGGAATCTGCAGTTTAATAAATCCTGTGACTTTTTTTGCCATTTCGGCACCTCCTAAGTTATAAAATGTGGTAATTGCGGGGGAGTTCCCTCCCACGTGATTTTTGTGGCCGGTTTTACCGGCCTATACCAATGGTTACAGCTTCTTCACTTCCGCGAAGGAAAGCTCCACTGGTGTTTCGCGCCCGAACATGTCTACATGAATCGTAACGCTTTGCTTGCTCTCGTTGATGGCCTTGATCACGCCAACCGTTCCCTCCCAGACACCGGAGATAACGGTAATGGTATCGCCTTCGACAAAGTCTACAACGATGTTGCTCTTCATTTCGCTCTGACCATCCAGGCCGAGCTTTCGCATCTCCTGCGGTGAAAGTTCTACCGGCTTGGAGCCCGGACCGACAAAGCCGGTGACGCCACGCGTATTGCGTACGACATACCAGGTCTCATCGTTCATGATCATGTTCACCAGGACATATCCCGGGAACAGTTTTTTCTGAACGTGCTTGCGAACGCCATTCTTTACTTCGACAACATCTTCCAGCGGCACTGCGACATCAAGGATCACATCATGAAGCTTCCGGTTTTCGATGGTTTTTTCAATATCCATCTTTACCTTATTCTCATATCCTGAGTAGGTATGTACTACATACCATCTTGCCTCTGCCATCTTATCACCCTTGTCCTATTACAGTACGAGCTTTAACGCATACTCGATCACAACATCCAGCAGCGCAATCAGTAAGCCGATTGAAACAGCCACAGCGACAACCGCGGCCGTCTGGCGAATAACGGTATTCCGGTCAAGCCAGGTGATTTTTTTGAACTCTCCCTTCAGAGTAGCCCAGTGTTCCGCCAACGTTTTTTTCTTCTTTGCTTCTTCCATGACCGTCTCACTTTCCTGAAAAAAAATCTTCCATGCAAGGCTGCGCCTTGCGGCCAGTCCTGCCCAGGCTTGGCACTTGCTTTATACAGCAGGCGCGCCTGTCATCTGCCTTAGATGGGTTTGTTTATTTGGTCTCTTTGTGAGGGGTATGCTTCTTGCAGAACGGGCAGTATTTGCTGGTTTCCATTCTCTCCGGATGCGTCTTCTTATCCTTGGTCAGGTTATAATTACGATGCTTGCACTCGGTGCATTCCAGAGTAATTCTCGTTCTTTTGCTGTTAGCCATGAGTTTAGCCTCCCTGTTTAATACTCAAAAGAAAGTCAAAAAAAAAAGACCTTCTCTTCACATGTAACGCTAAGATACCACAGGTCAGTGACTTCGTCAAGAGGGAATCTTTGCCAAATGATGGGTGGGCTTGAGGGGGTGGGGTTGGAAGCGGGAGAATCATGCTTTTTTGTCCCTTTTTTCCTGCTGGCGTGGCTCTGGGGGCTTCCGGTGCGGGGAATTCTTCCATTTTCTCTCTTTTTCCCCGCTCCTTTTGGGATTGGCTGGCTGCCGATACGGGGAATACTTCTCTTTTTACACCTTTTCCCCGTTCTTTTTTGGCTTCTCTGGCTGCCGATGCGGGGAATTCTTCTCTTTTTTGCTCCTTTTCCCCGTTCTTTTTTGGCTTCTCTGGCTGCCGATGCGGGGAATTCTTCTCTTTTTTGCTCCTTTTCCCCGTTCTTTTTTGGCTTCTCTGGCTTCCGGTGCGGGGAATTCTTTCTTTTTAAAATGGTACCCATAGAAAGGACAGAACTGCGACAGAAAAAATGCTCCTGCAAACAGTGTTGTGACAGGATTCCAATCCATCCGGAACAGGTTGAGACAGTAGGACGGTTCAGGAAGACGCGGGCGTGACAGAAGGTTAT
>JAFVBO010000078.1 GCA_017479935.1 Lachnospiraceae bacterium | reverse complement strand
CTTCAGCAAGTCCGATTTCCGCGCCGTCAAGGTGCTGGAGTGCGAGGCCGTGCCGAAGAGCAAGAAGCTCTTAAAGTTCACGCTGGATGACGGAACCGAACAGAAACGCGTGATTTTAAGTGGCATTCACGCCTTCTATGAGCCCGAACAGCTCATCGGCAAGACGCTGATCGCCATCACGAACCTCCCGCCCAGAGCCATGATGGGCATCGAGTCTAGCGGCATGCTGCTCTCCGCCATCCACAAGGAAGAGGGCGAGGAAAAGCTCCATCTTCTGATGGTGGATCCGCATATTCCGGCGGGTGCGAAGCTGTACTAAAAGCGGGAATAGCAAGAAAAGACGAATAAGAGACGCAACGAGGAGGAGCGGTTTTTTGCAGGCTTGCAAAAGGAGCGTTCCTCCTCTTTTTTGTTGTCTGGGGGGCTCATTTTTAGGCTGTCATGCGGGGAAAAGCAAGAATAGAAGAAATTCCCCGACCAAATCGCACTATTCCAAGCTGAATTCAAGAGACAAAACTGACTCAACCTGGTTCAGAAGTAAAAGTATTGGAGCCGCAGTGCATTGGGTGATAATGTTCGTGTAACAAGGGCCGATCCATTTTGCAGACTTGCAAAAGGACCAGCCCTTGTTGGAATCTCTCTTTAATTCTTTATTTCGTTACTTCTCCTGCGCCTTCTCAGCAAACAGCCGATCCAGGTTCTGCACGCGGGTTTCAATCCACTCCTTTAAGGTAGCGGCGGCTTCTGCCTGCGGGGTTCCGGAACCGGGTTCGCGGAACATCATCTGTGTGCCGGAGCCGGGCTCATCGGAGTGCCAGCGCTCAAGGTTATGGGCATATTCCTCGGCGTACAGCGCCGTGCAGGTATCGATCATGGTGCTTTCCTGCGTAAATACGCCAGCCTTACTGGCTTCCTGCCAGCGGGCGTACACGGCGTCCCAGAACCAGTCCTGTCCGGCAAAGACAACTAGCCAAGGGTTATCGCTGTTGGCGGCAAAGAGAGAGGCGCTTCCTCCAAATGTGGTGCCAGGCACCATAAAGAAAAATAAAATTATTTATACTTTCTTAATGGTGTCAGGCACCAGTGTATGTCATGCAAGATGTTCCTTTAAAAATCCCTCTATATCAGCGAGTATCTCTTCAGAATACAGCGGATCCGAGGCGTGGCCCATGTTTGGAATCAGCCGGTAAGTGACTCGATCCGGGCCGAGGATATCCACCAGCTTTTTGTTCAGCCGATCTGACTGGGGATAGGGCACGGTCATGTCACAGTCACCGTGGATGATCCACGCAGAAAGGTTGTTGTTTCCCGGCAAATTTTTCTCGATGTAAGTATAAGGATCAGAAACCGCCAATTCTTCTGCTGTCAGCTCGGTGATTTCCTTTCGCAGCCAATAGGATACAAAGTCGTCAAACCCCTCCATCTCAAGATCACCTACCCAGGAATTCGCAATATCATAGATTAATGTCGGCAGTTCAATGTCCGGAAGATATTTTTTGAGATCCCACTCCTTGACCCCATAGTAGTCAACGAGAACATCCACCTTGGCTGAAACATCGCCCAGCGCACCCTGACCAATAAAGGGAAGATCATTGAACTCGTCATCGTTGGTCACCGCGCACATGACAGCCAGGTAGCCGCCTGCCGATTCTCCAAACACGGCGATACGGTCCGCGTTATAGCCATACTCGTCCGCGTGGGCTCTAAGAAACCGGATAGCAGCCTTACAGTCCTTTACCGCTCCGGGGAACGGGGCTTCCTGTGCCAGCCTGTAGTTCACCGAAGCGCATGCAAAGCCGTGATCCCGGAAATAGCGATATATCATCTGTGCCTGTTTGGATTCCGCTACCCCGGAGACAAAGCCGCCGCCGTGGATCAACACATAAAGAGGCGGTGCCTCTCCCGAAACAGGCACGTAAATGTTCACATAGTCGTTGGGTGAAACATCGGAGTATTGCACTCCCAGATAAGTGGATCCCCCGTCCCAGTCATCCTGTGACTCGTCAAAATGATAGACGGGTGCGGTCAGATTGCGGAATACCATATTGGTTGCTTTGTGGTTGACGGTCAATGTAATGATAATCGTCAGGATCAGCGTGAAGGACACAATCCATATTCCTCTGTGACTTTTTTTCATAGCTGACATCTCCTTGATTTTTCATAAGTGGACTGCTTACTTTATTTCAAGTGTGAGTATAAAAGGTATTTTTGCAGTTTTGATCATTTTGGCGTAAGTTACACAAAAAAGTCGTAACTCGTACAAAACAGGACTCCGCTTTGCCAAGTGCATGGCGGGGCACGCGCAATCTCAAATAGCTTTTTTATTTGAGATTAGTATTAGTGCTTAGCTCCAACCGTTCCCTGTCATGCCCGGGAAGAAAGAAAAATAAACCAAATGAAATAACGAGAAGGGGGCTGCCTTTTACCGGGCAACCCCTCCTTCGCTTAATTGATATTTAAACCCCATTCATTGGCCCACTGCTGCATGCGCTCCTGAGCCTCTTCGTCCGTCACCCCCAGGCCCGGGAAGAAGGCTGCGTTGCGGTTTAAGGCATTTAAGACGCTCATTTCTTCCTCGGTCAGTTCGAAATCGAACACCTGCGTGTTTTCCTGGATGTGGTCCGCGTTACGGGATCCGGGAATGGTTATGTGTCCCGACTGCAGATGCCAGCGGATGATGGTCTGCGCGGGTGACTTTCCGTGCCCTGCGGCAATTTCCTGCACCTCGGGCAGGTTAAAGAAGGTCTGACAGTTCGTGCGTCCGCCAAAGGGGAACCACCCCTCTAACAGAGTTCCATACTGGTCGATGTAGCGCTGCATACCTGCCTGCTGGTTGTGCAGATGGGTTTCCACCTGATGAACCGCCGGCAGTATAGAAGCGGCCGCTACCACCTCGTCAAACTGCGACGTGCTGAAGTTGGAAAGGCCAATTGCCCGCACCTTTCCATCCGCTACCGCCTGCTCCATGGCTTTGTATCCGCCAATGTAATCGCCGGAGGGCTGGTGTAGAAGAAGCAGGTCAATGTAATCTAAGTCCAGGTTTCTAAGTGCGGCATCAATCCCGTTCATATTGTAGTTGCTGGGCCAGAGCTTGGTCGTGACAAAGAACTGATCCCGGGGAACTCCTGCCGCCTTTATGCCGGCGCCTACGCCCGTCTCGTTGTTATAAGCAGCCGCCGTATCAATTAAGCGCATGCCGCTGTTTAACGCGTTTGTCACAGAGGTCTGGGCTTCCCTGGTGGAGAGATTAAAGGTTCCCAGACCCAGAATGGGCATCTCAATCCCATTATTTAACAGAACGTTCCCATTCACCAGGTCAAACGGGGCGGCATGGACAAATCCGTCGCTTTCTCCGGGGGTTCCTTCCTCTGTCCCGGGAACGCCCGTTTCCGTTTGGTTATCGTCCTTTGATGTACCCGATAACGGATTGCTTTCCGAAGGCGGCAACGTCTGGGAAGCATATTCTTCACAAGCCATCAATATTCCGCTGGCAGCGAAAGCCATACCGGACAATAAGAACTGTCTGCGATTCATCTTCATTTTTCCGAAACTCCTTTGTCGATGTCCAATGATTAAGCCTTTTTAATTACACCGCTACTATATCGCACACTGTTTTCGTTGTAAAATACCGTTCAGGTATTCTGCTATAACTGACGCGCATACTGGACCGTTGGTATACTTTAAGGAGAATGGACATGATCGAAACCTATCTGTTAGAACAACTGCTTGCCTTTTCCAAAGCAGGCACCCTGTCTGCCGCCGCCGAGAGCCTGTACATTTCCCAACCGGCCCTCTCCCGTTCCATGAAAAAACTGGAGGATGTGCTGGGCGTCCCGCTTTTTGTGCGTCAGAAAAACCGGATTACCTTAAATGAAAACGGCGAAGAGGCTGCTAAGTACGCAGAGCGCATACTGACACAGGAAGAAGAGATGATCCGGCAGCTAAGAATGTTAGAAAAAAGGAACCACACCATCGCCCTTGGTTCCTGTGCACCGGTTCCCAACTATATTCTTCCTCCCATCCTCTCCCGCCTGTATCCGGAAATGACCATTTCCCAGAGCATTTCAGATGAAGAGAAACTTGTATCCGGATTAAAAGACGGCAGCTTACAGCTGATTGTTCTGCACCAGAAACCTGTAGAGGATAATGTTGTCTATGTTCCCTGCGGAACAGAGAAGCTGTTTATTTGCCTGCCTCCGGACAATCCGCTGTCGAAAAAGACGGAAGGGGTATACCTTTCCGAACTGGATGGATTAAATATTCTATTATATTCCCAGATTGGTTTCTGGTACGATCTATGTCGGGAAAAAAGCCCCGGAATCCGTTTCTTGAAACAGAACGACTGGGAATCTTTCGGTCAATTGGTGGACGCGTCGACCCTCCCTGTTTTTGGAAGCGATTATTTCTTCCGGCTTCCTATGCCAGAAAACGCTCCGAAACGGGTCGTCATTCCTCTTTTGGATGAGGAAACTTTCGTTACCTATTATTTAACCTGCTTACAATCATCTTACGCGCGTTTTAAACCGTTTTTCCGGGAAGTGGAAGGACTCTCCGTTGACGCTCCGCCCTTACCGTAAGAAAAATGGCAGGGGAAAACATCTCTGAGCGGCAGGAATCTGACAGGGGACGGGCTTGTGTCAGATTTCAGGCCTGTCCCCTTCAGATTGCTAAACCTCAATGGGGATGAGAATAGTCAGCACGAAGGCATGGTGGTCGGTGGAAACGCTCATCTCGCCGCCGTATTTCCGGACGATGTGGCGGATGCTCATCATACCGAAGCCATGGTATTTCTTGTCATCCTTTGTGGTAACCGGCAGGCCGTCTTTAAGCACCAGTTCCTTCTCCAGGTAGTTTTCCACACGCATTTTTAAGAGGTGATCCCGGGCGGAGATCTGGAAGCTGATCACGCGCTTTTCCGGGTCTTCTTCCTTGGAGACGCTGTCGATGGCGTTGTCCAACGCATTCCCGAACAGAGAATAGATGTCCGAAGAGCTCATAAAGTTCAGCTTTTCTCCGTCGGCGATGCAGGTGAGTTCGATCTCGTGCTTTTCGCAGTGCAAAAGCTTTTCCATCAGGATGATGTCTAACGTCTCGTTTCCCGTTTTAAGCGAGCTGTCGTAAATCTGCACGGCATTTTCGATTTCTTTTACGAACTCGTCGTTGCCGCCCTGCCGTAAAAGGGAGATCTGGTGCTTTAAGTCGTGACATTTCATGTTGATGATGTCGATGGTTTCCTTCGTGGTTTTCCGCTGGCGGTCTTCCGCGTGCAGAAGCTGTTCCAGGATCATCAGTTCTTTCGACTGACGGCTTTCCTTTAAAAGGCCGAAAAGGACAAAGAGTGCCAGGCCGTCCGCGGCGAGGTAGTACAGGAAATTCAATACCCGGGTTTCGGAAAAGGTTTCCGGAAGATCCGGAACAAAAAAGACCGTCATCAGAAGAAAGAAAAGGCCGTTGATGAGCATGCGGGGCCGGTCAACGTGGGAGATATCCGCGTCGCTTAAACGGGGCACCAGAAGGAAGGCGGCCGCGCTGTAAACAAGCACCATCAGAAGTACGGAAAGAACGGCGTCCATCCAGGGCGCAAGGGAGATGCCGCTTAATGTCTCGATGAGGATTCTTCCATTCACGGATAAATTGTGATGGATATTCTGGACAGCATAGGCAGCGATGATGCAGAAAAGGAGTTCATTGAGCGAGCAGATCCGGCAGAAATACAGCCACAGGGCGGTAAGAGCCATCACCGTGATGATCAGCAGCCGATCCAGAAGGAGAGAGCCGGAGCTGTCCGATCCGGCTCCGTTTGCGATGACGGCATAGATGATGCAGAATGGGATGAGGAGGCAGACCCGTAGAAAGAAGTGGCTTCTTTTCGGGTAATAGTACGAAAACAGAAGCTCGGCCAGCATGATTCCCAACGGAAAATCCGTAAATATTCTAAATAACACTTCCATATCAACTGTTCCCCACAAAATCCACAAGAGCCTTCATAAAATCCGCCTTCTGCGTCCGGCTGATGGGGAGTTCCTCCCCGCCGACCGTCAGGGAAGTTTTTTCTACGGAGGATACCTTTGCCAGGTTGACAAGATACGAATTGGAGCACCGGGCGAAGCCTTTTTCAGCCAACTTTTTCTCCTCTGCCGAAATTGTGCCGCGGGCAGAAACCGTCTCAGAGAGCGTGTGGTAGAGAAGGGTATGGTTCTTTACTTCGATATAGAGAACATCGTCTAAGTCCAGGCGCTTTTTGTTTTCCTCGGCAGGCAGGACGAGTTCGGTTTTCTCCCGGCGTTTTCGCATGCGCAGGGCTCTTTCCATCTTTTGAGAGAAGCTGAAATACCGCACGGGTTTTACGACAAAGTCCAGCGCCCCCACTTCGTAGCCCTTGATGGCGTACTGCGCCATGTTGGTGACAAAGATCAGGCACACGTTTTCATCCAGCTCACGAAGGCGGTGCGCTGTAGTCATCCCGTCCAAATGGGGCATTTCGATATCCATGAAGATGACGTCAAAATCCGCCTGGTAGTCGGAGATAAACTGCAGTCCGTCCAGGAAGCGGACGATTTCTAAAGAAAGATTATTTTCGGCTTCAAAGCGGTGTATATGTTCGGTCAAAAGCCTGGCGCTTTGATCTTCGTCTTCTACAATGGCAATTCGCATAAGGCACCTCCTGTCGGCACTTTCCTTGTATGATGTCACTATACTTCATTTTCCATGGTTCGTCAAAACTTTTTCAATGCTGCCTTGAAGTCGATGATTATTCACGGGTCACCTCCCTACAAGTCCCAGGCCATCCGCCTGCGGCGTATGACGCACCGTCGGTGCTTATGCCTGGGACTGTAGGGAGGTGACTGCTTTCGCAGTTCAATAGCGATTCAAGAGTGCTTGTGCATGCAAGCATGCAAAGCATCTCTTGATCGCTATTGACCCGTGAATAGTTCACCTTGATGTTGCAAGTTACGACAAAATTTGCAAGTTAGGACAAATCACACACAGGAAACGGCGGTTATGGTAAAGTAGCGGCAGAAAAGAAGGGAGGCTATCGTATGCTTACCATTGAGAAGATGAAGACCGAGCATTTGGAAAAAGAGTGCGTGACGGACAAGGAAAACCCGTCTTTTTCCTTCTCCCTGGCATCGGACCGGGAGGGTGTGACCCTAAAGAGCGCCCGTTTCCGCCTGGGAAGCTGGGAGAAGGTGACGAACAGGCAGCAGGTTGTCTATGACGGTCCGGCGCTTGCGCCGAAAACCCGCTATACCGTATCGGTGACGGCGGAGGATGACGCAGGCGAGACCGCCGGGGGGCAGATGACTTTTGAGACAGGAAAACGGGAGGAGCCGTGGGCCGGTAAATGGATTTCCCATCCATCCTACCGCTTCACGGAACGAAAGGTTTCGCCGAAGCCCATGCGGTTTCGCCGGACTTTCGATACGAAAAAGGAAGTGAAAAGCGCCAGGCTGTATGTGACCGCCATTGGGATCTATGGCTGCACGTTAAACGGAAAGCGGGTAGGGGTAGACTATCTAACCCCGGGATTTACCTCCTACCGGCATCAGATGCAGTATCAGGTGTATGACGTGACGGATGCGATCGGGGGTAAGAATGAGCTTCTGGCCACGGTCACCGGCGGCTGGGCGGTGGGAAGCTACACGTACTTCCGAAGAAACCGGGTCTACGCGAAGCGTCAGGCGTTTCTGGCGGAACTGCAGATCCGTTACGCGGATGGGACGGAAGAGGTTATCGCCACGGATGAGGCCTGGGACGTGACCATGGATGGGAAGCTAAAAGCGGCTGAACTTTACGACGGTGAGGTGTACGATGCGTCCGACACAAAAGAGAGCTGGGTAAAGGCAGCGGCAGAGGCACTGCCCTTTACGCCGCGCCTGATTGCGGATTACGGGGCCCCCGTGCGGGTCTATGAGCGCCGGAAACCGGTTTTTATCGCGACTGCGCTTTCCGGCACTCTGATCTATGATGTCGGCCAGAATTTCGCTGGCATCGTGGAATTTACCGTGAAGGGCCAGCCGGGGCAGGTGATTACGCTTCGCCATGCGGAGGTGTTGATGAACGGGGAGCTCTTCACGGAGCCCTTGCGCAGCGCAAAGCAGGAGATTGTCTACACCTGCGCGGGCGGCACAGAAACCTACGCTCCGCAGTTTACCTACATGGGTTTCCGCTACGTGGGCGTCACGGGCGTGAGAAAAGAGGATGTGGAACTGACCGCCCTGGGTCTTGCCTCCCGGGTGGAGGAAAGCGGATCCTTTACCTGTTCCGACGAGCGCCTGAACCGGTTAAACAAGAATATCTATTACGGAGCCCTTTCCAATTTCGTAGATATTCCCACGGACTGTCCGCAGCGCGACGAGCGTCTGGGCTGGACCGGCGATATCGCCCTGTTTGCCTCTACGGCCAGCTACCAGTTTGACACAAGCCGGTTTTATGAAAAGTGGCTGAAGGATATGAGAAGCGAGCAAGGTTTTGGCGGCGGCTTCCCCATGATTGTCCCCAGCGTGAAGATCTATAATCAGTGGGAGATGTGCATCGCTCACGCGGTGGACCACTGGGGGGACGCCATCGTCTTGGTTCCCTGGGCTGAATACCTTGCCAGGGGCGATGAAGCTGTCCTGCGGGATAACTACCCGGCGATGAAAAAATACCTGAAGGCCTGTCTGTGGTGGGCGGGATTGTTCTCCTTCGGGGACAGGAAATATATCTGGAAGCTGTTTCACCACTATGGCGACTGGTGCGCGCCGGACACGGATTTCCCCGGCTGGATGCGCCGCGGAAAATGGACGGCAACCGCCTGTCTGGCAAACTCCGCAAAGATTGTCAGCCGCGTGGCACGGATTCTGAAGGAAGATACGGACGCCGCTTATTATGAAGAGATATCGCAGAAAACAGCCAAGGCCTACCGCCATGAATTTTTAAACGAGGACCTTCGCATAAAGAAGGAAGAGTTTCAGACGGCTTATGTGCTTCCTTTGTACTACGGCCTGTTAGAGGAAGAAGACAGAAAGACCATGGCAAAGCATCTGGCAGCGCTGTTAAAGAAACAGGGGATCAGCACCGGCTTTCCAGGAACCCCGTATCTGCTTTTTGCCCTGGCGGACAATGGGGAAGAAAGCCTGGCGTTTGAAACCCTGCTGTCGGAAACCTGCCCTTCCTGGCTGTATGAAGTGAAGGCGGGCGGCACCACCTTCTGGGAGCGCTGGGATGCCCTGCGGGAGGACGGAACCTGCAATCAGGGAGACGGCGGAAGCATGGTGAGCTTTAACCACTATGCACCCGGCGCGGTGGGAGACTTCCTGTACCGAAGAATTGCCGGGATCGAAGCCACAGGAGGCGGCTATCAGACCTTCCGGATCAAACCGCTGACCGGCGGCGGACTGACCTTCGCGAAGGCGAAGGTGGAAACGCCTTTTGGCGTGCTTGCATCCGACTGGAAAATTGAAGACGGTACCTTTTCCATCACGGTGACGGTGCCGGTAAATACAAAAGGGAAAGTGACGCTTCCGAATGGGGAAACCCATCCGCTTCAAAGCGGCGTTCACTGTTTCACCTGCTGCTAACAAAATAGGAGGTAGTATAAAATGAATTTACCCAAAAGCCTGATCAACAACGATAAGGTTACCCTGTTTCCGGAAGGGGCGTTAGGGTATTTGGTGGGTCCCACGCTGGCGATGCTGGCAAACTCCATCCTGGCCGGGTACTTTAACCGCTACATGTCGGACGTGCTGCACGTAAACAACTGGGCCAGCACCTTCTTTACCTGGCTGCCCGTGATTTCCGTGGCCTTCGTGGTCTTAGGAAACATCCTGGTGGGACGCCTCATGGACCACTTAAAATCCAACGCGGGAAAAGCCAGACCGTTAATCCTGTTAAGCGTGCCGATCAGCCTGATCGCCCTGGTGATTTTGTTTGTCATCTCCCCGTTTGCCACGGACACCATCAACACCGAACAGCAGACCATGGCCTTAGTGTGCATCGCCATCGGCTACAACCTCTGGTTCGCCCTGGCCTACCCGGTGTACTCCACGCCCCACGCGGCGCTGGTCAGCCTTTCCACAAGAGATACCAAGGACAGAAGCCTTCTTGCCACCATCTCAAACGCCACCGCGCTTGCCGCCATGGGTTTGACCAACATGATCCTGCCGTTCTTCTTAGGAAGCCTGTTTGTGTATGACATGAGCGGAAACGGCACAGCAGTCTTAAACGATGCCGGGGCCATCGACCATTATGTGGACGCAGGCGGCAACATCCTGTATGACGCCCGCACCTCCTATGAACACTGGAAGGTGTTTGTCATTGCCCTCATCATCATTACCCTTGTCGGCGCGGTGATTGAATATTTCTTCACCCGCGAGCGTGTTACGGAAGAAGGAGC
Organism: Lachnospiraceae bacterium; assembly: GCA_017479935.1. Taxonomy (GTDB): domain Bacteria; phylum Bacillota; class Clostridia; order Lachnospirales; family Lachnospiraceae; genus RGIG5021. Next base: position 14,163 of record JAFVBO010000078.1, on the reverse strand, counting down.
CGGCGAAGACGGCCAGGCCAAGGCTGCCCTTCCCATCGGGGCGCAGGCAAAGATCTGCTTCTCCGATAAATTCTGGATCATCATGATTGCGTTTTTCTTCTTCTATCAGTTGGGCGGCATGTTAAAGAACGTGTCCCAGACTTACTTCTGCCTGGCCATGTTCGCGCCGTATACCGTGGAATCCGGCGGCCAGATCCAGGGCTTAATCTCCATCATCGGTGCCATCCCCACCGCCATTGGCATGGTGATCGCCTGGCCTCTTTCCAACAAGATCGGAAAAGGTAAGGCCATCCTGTGTGGCGCGGTAGTTTCCACGTTAGGCGGTATTTTAGGTCTGTTATTCCCAACGAATGTCACCATGGTGATTGTCTCCTTCGTGATTAAGGCCTTAGGCTCCACCCCGGCCATGTATTTGTCGCTGGCCCTTTTAGCCGACGTCTTAGATCACCAGGAGGCCTTACACGGGGCCCGCACGGACGGCTTTTCCATGACCATCTACGGGGCCATCATGGCAGGCATGACCGGCATTGCCACCGGCCTGTTAAACGCCATTTTAGCCGGCCTCAACTACGACATCAGCACTGTCGCCTCCAACACGGCGCTTCGGGCCGCGATGCCCTGGCTGTTTATCGGCGGCGAGACGGTGGGTTATGCCCTCATTTTTGTGATCTTTCTGTTCATGGGCGTGGAGAAGTTTTCCGATCTGGACCATTTGGCCATCCAGATGGATCAGGGCGTCACGCCGGACAAAGACGCAAAGCCTTTGCAGGTGGATGAAAAGACCCTGGAAGAGTTTAACGCGATGCGCAAGGCCAACGGCCGCGCGGAGGTGAAAATCGGATAAGGCTATGAAAAAGAGGACAGCGGCATTTTTGTTGGCATTTTTGTGTATGGCTTTCCTGGCGGCGCGTCAGTACTTTGTCAACTACACAGGTCTTTTTACCGTTTTGTGCCTTGTGGTGCTGGCTGCGGGGGCTCTTGCCTGCCAAAAGGAAGGAAGCTTTTTTCCTGCGGGAGCGGGCGGGTTTGCGTTTGTATGCGGCCTTGTCCGCCTGGCAGGTGCCCCCTATTTCGTAAACCGCCTGTTTGTCTTTGCAGCTGTGCTCTGGCAGATCCTTGTGCTTGTTCCCGTGCTTCGGGAAAAGAAGGGCTTCTCTGTCTGTCTGACGATTTTGACCGTGCTTGTAAACATTCTCGTTTTGCTGGATGTTTCTTCCGGAAGCTTTTATATCCGGCTGATGCAGAGAACTGCGTTTCATGTCCAAAACTCGTTTGACGCGCCTCCGGAGGAAAGCGTTTCTCTGGACGGTGGTGTGACGCTCATCCGGAATATTTCTTATCATTCTGCGTATCCGAACGGATTTCTGGATGTGTATCTGAGCCAGCAGGCAGAAAAAGAGTCCTGCCCGACCTTCCTTTTTGTCCACGGCGGAGGCTTTACCTGGGGCGATAAGACAGACGGGGATCCGAACGGCGGAGCCGGAGGCGGGCAGCAGTGGTATTTCGCGGAACTTTTAAAGGCCGGCTACAACATCGTCTCCATGAACTATGCGCTGGCTCCGGAATACCGTTATCCCACGCCGGTTCTGCAATTATGCGAAGCGGTTTCCTTCCTGAAGGTGCATGACGAAGAATACGGTATTTCCATGGATCGGGTTATTTTTAGCGGCGGGAGCGCGGGCGGCAGTATTGCCGGACAGTTTGTCTGTGCGCAGACCGATCCCGATTACAGCAAAAAAACCGGGATCCCGCAGGTGATGGATGCGGACCGGATCCGTGCCGTCGTGTTTGCCTCGGCGCTCCTTGACGGAACCCGGTATTACAAAACCGGCAGCGTCGGGTTCGACTTTATGTTAAACGAATGCGGCCGGGTGTACTTGGGAGAGGACTTTGCGACAGGCAAGACAGCAAAAGAAACCAACCTGATCGACCTTGTGACGGCCGCCTTCCCGCCCGTTTATCTCTCCGATGGAAATAATGGATCGTTCACGGATCAGGCGGCGGATATGGAAAAGCGCTTACAGGAATTGGGTGTGCCGGTCACGTTTACGTATTATGAAGAGAATGTAGAAACGTTAGGACATGGATTTGAAATTTTTGACACACCCTGCGGAAAGGACAACCTGGCGCGGACCATTCGGTTTCTGGATGAAACAGTACAATGAGGCCACGTCGGTTGACAATTCCCGTGCCTATTTCTGCGAAAATGATTATAAGAATGGAGAGAAAGCACAGGAGGCCAATCTGATCGGGAATGTCACGGCGCGGTTTCCGGCCAGCTATATTTCCGATGGGAACACGCATTCCTTCGGTCCCCAGGCAGAGGAGAATATACAAAAAACTATTGTCTTTCTGGAAGGGGCACTATCGCAATAGGGCCGTTTTGCAATCTACGACATTTTGTGCGAGTTACGCCAAAAGACACACAGGGAAGAAATTCCCCATTATAATGACCTCAACATCAAAAACCCCACTTGTACAAAATAAAAGGAGGAAACGAAATGAACAAGACAGGGAAAAGACAGGGAGTATATCGGGGCCTGGCGGCTTTGATGGCACTCTTTCTCACGATCTCTATCGGCGGAGGAATGATTGCCAACAATTTTTCCAGCTACATCGATAACTTCCTGGGAACCACCAGCTGGCGCCTGGAGACGGAAGCGGCCAGCCCGGAAGAAATGTACAACTTTACGTCGGACTACTCCACCGCCCGTGAGCTGGTGGATGGCCTCATCGATCTGGGACGGAAAGTGTCCCAGGAAGGCTCCGTGCTGTTAAAGAATGACGGCGCACTGCCTCTTGCCTCTTCGGAGAAGAAGGTCACCCTGTTTGGGGTAGGCGCGTACAGCCCCATTCTTGGCGGTGCAATCGGATCCAGCGCCAGCAATAATGATGAAGCTGGCGTTCCGAACCATTCCCTTATCGATGCCTTAACGAGTGCCGGCATCGAAGTAAACCCGGCGGTGAAGACGGCCTATGAAGAATCCGGCATCGCCCCCGGACAGCTTTCCCCTTCCTTTATGCCCGGCTCCGGCGGCGGGTCCTTCACCATCACAGAGCCCGCCCTGTCCGCTATCGGCGTGACATCTGCCAATGTAGCCGGATATGACGAAGTGGGTATTGTGGTGATTTCCCGCCCTTCCAGTGAAGCAGCCGATTATTTCCCGAGCGACGTGACGGATGAGACCGGCGTTGCGAAGACCCCCTTAAGCTTTGGCGGAAACGAACTGGCAGCCATCGACTTTGCGAAGGAAACCTGTAAGAAGGTGATTGTCCTTGTGAACTCCTCCAGCGCCATGGAGGTAGAACCGGCCAAACAGGATACGGGCGTGAATGCCATCCTTTGGATCGGCTTCCCCGGAAACTACGGTTTTGACGGTGTGGTAGATATTTTAACCGGCGAAGTGAGCCCTTCCGGTCACCTGTCCGACACCTATCCGGTGGACTCCACCTCAGCTCCCGCCATGGTCAACTATGGAAAGTTTGACTGGGCAAACGGCGATACCATCACCCGCGACAGCTACAACAACACAGCCCTTCGCGCCATCTCCTATGAAGTGGAAGCGGAAGGCATCTACACCGGATACCGCTACTATGAAACCCGTTATGCCGATAAGGTGAACAACGTTCCGGGTGTGGGAGAGTTTGATTACACCGCACAGATGAGCTATCCCTTCGGCTACGGTTTAAGCTACACCACTTTCACGCAGACGTTAAAGAGTGTGGAATGGGATTACGGAAAGAAGACCGTGACGGCGGTTGTGGAAGTGGAAAACACCGGTTCTGTGGCAGGTAAGGACGTGGTCCAGGTGTATGTTCAGACCCCGTACACCGACTATGACAAGGAAAATCTGGTGGAAAAATCCGCCATCCAGCTGATCGGCTTCGGTAAGACCCAGACCCTGCAGCCCGGCGCAAAGGAAACCGTTACGGTGGAAATCGACGCCAAGTACTTTGCCAGCTACGACTACAAGAACGCAAAAACCTATATCATGGATGCCGGCGATTATTATTTCGCCATCGGCATGAGTGCACACGACGCTTTAAACAACGTCCTGGCAAGCCAGGGCAAGACCACGGAAAACGGCATGGATTACAATGGAGACGCCTCCAAGGTTTCCGTGAAGAACGTGGAGAAACTGGACACCACTACCTTTGCAAAATCGGAAAACGGCACGGCCATCACCAATCAGCTGGAAGATGCCGACTTAAACTACTGGATGCCCGGCACCGTAACCTATCTGTCCCGTCAGGACTGGACCGGCACCTGGCCGAAGGCCTACACCGGTCTCTCCGCCACTGATGATATGAAGGTGGAACTGGAGAACCGTACCTATGAGATTTCCACCACGGACAACGTGACGACCGAATGGGGCGTCAAGCTGGATGACCCCATCTACTTCTCGCAGATGAAGAACGCGACCTACGACGATCCCCGCTGGGAGACCTTCTTAAGCCAGATCACCTGGGAAGAAGCGGTGGCAACCATCATCTACTCCGGCGTCAACTTTGACAACGCGGTTCCTTCCATCGAGTTTGCTGCCTGGCAGGCTGCCGACGGCCCGAACGGTATCAACACAAGAGGCAGAAGCCTTGGCGCGTATGTGACGGATACGAACAGTCCGTACTATATGGCGGAGGATGATCCGCTCAGGAGTTACACCTGCGGTACCATGGCCTCCTCCCCGGTTGTCGCCTCCACCTTCAGCCATGAGCTGGCGGAAGCCTTCGGTAAGATTGTAGGCAATGAGTCCATCTGGACCGGCGTTCCCGCCTGGTGGGCACCCGGCTCCAATTTGCACCGCGTCGCTTACTGCGGCCGTGTCCATGAGTATTTCTCCGAAGATCCGATGCTTTCCAACTACATTTCGGCGGACATCGTGACCGGTGGTCAGAAATACGGCCTGGTGGTAGGAAGCAAGCATTTTGCTTTCAACGATATGGAATATAACCGCTCCGGTCTGGCTTCCCTGCAGAACGAGCAGGCGGCCCGCGAGAACGATCTGCGCTCCTTCCAGGGATCCTATGAAGATGCCGGCTGCATGGGCATGATGAGTGCCTTCAACCGCATCGGTATCCGTCACGTGAACCACCATCTTGGCCTGATGCAGGGCATCCTGCGCGGGGAGTGGGGCTTTAACGGAATTGTACAGACCGATATGGTGAACGGCTCCGATTACTTCCTGCCCGTAGAGTCTATCTTAGGCGTCATCAACTACATGTCCAACGGAACCAACCACACCGAAGAAGGCGGTTCCTGGGAATACGCGAATTATACCAAACTGGCCAATGACGCGAAGGTAAACGCGGCTGTCCGTGAGACCCTGCACAACACCTTCTATACCTTTGCCAACAGCAACATGATGATGGGCGTGAACGAGACTACCCGTCTGGTGCCGGTCATGAACGTCTGGAGAACGGCCATCCTTGCCTGCCAAATCGGTTTTGGCGTGCTCACCGCCCTGGCACTTCTGGCCTTTTTGATCGCCGGAGCCAAGGCAAGAAAAGAACGTAAGGAGGAACAGTAAAAATGGCTAACAACAAAAAAGCGGCAGGCTTTTCGGCCTCTATTATCTCCTGTGTCTTAACGGTTGTCGCTCTGGTTCTCTATTACCTGAACGCCACCGGGCAGTATTACAATGATCTGAACAACCTCGTGCTGATCCTTTCCGCAGCCGGCATCGTGGCTTTACTTCTTGGAATTGCCACGGCCAAGGCGCCCACGCTTTCCGGGATTTTCAGGATTGCAGCCCCTGTGCTCATCATGGCAGCAGCCCTGCTGTTCTTAAACGGCCGCGTGTATTCCTACGCCATCATCTTCGCGTCGGATCTGGAATCCGGAAACGCAGCCGCCAGTTCTGCAGCTGTGCAGTCCATCGTTGCAGCCGCTATCTATGCGCTGGCAGCCCTGATTGCCGCGATCGGTGCCTTTATGAATGTAAGAAAGGCAGCGTAATTGGAAGAAATCTCTTTGCCTAAGAAATGAGTTGCCGAAAGAACCCATTCACCCGTCTGTTTGGTGGATGGGTTCTTTCCGTAAAAGGCCAGTACAGAGGAAAGGAAGCGAATATGCAAAGGAATGTATTCTTTTTTGCAATCATCTGTTTTATTTTTGCCCTTTCCGGATGCCGGATGGAAGGAGATATGGCAGTCCGGTACGGGGGGGCTTACGTTGTAATCTTGGAAGGGGAAGGTTTTACCCTGGAAGGAGAGAACAGACGGGAAGCGGATGAAAACGGAACGGTTTCTTTTGCCCTTCTTCTAAAGGACGGTTTTACGGTGGAAGGCATCAATTACAACGCGGCCGAATGGACGACGGATGGGGACCGGGTTTTGATTACCCTTTACGATGTCCGTTACCCTGTGCGGCTTTCTGTAAACTGTACAGAAGCCCGGTGTCAGATCACCTACGACACAGGCCTGGATGTTTTCACCCGTACTTATTCTCTGGCGCATCACATCCGGCCGAACACGGAAAACGGGGAGACGCTGTTTCGCGAGGGATATACGTTAATCGGGTGGAACACGATGCCGAACGGAAGCGGGGAGCACATCGGCTTAGGAAGCCGGATGAGCGTTCCGGAAGACGGGGAGCTTACCTTGTATGCAGAATGGGAACCCTGGACGGAAGTATCCGCGTTTACGTATGAGGCAGAAGAGGAGAGCGTGACGATCACCGGTTGTTCGGGAATACGAGATGTGCTTTGTATCCCCGCCTTGATAGACGGAAAGCCGGTGGAACGCATAGAAAGGATAGAGGGGGTTTTTACGGAAGTCGTGCTTCCGGCCACATGCAGGACGGTGGCTCCCCTTGCTTTTGCGGGATGCACCGTGAAAGAACTGACCCTTTTTGACGGACTGGAGGAAATCTATGACGACAGTTTTCTAAACTGCGATGGTCTGATCACCGTCCACATAAACGCCATCGTGCCGCCTGTGTTTATCGCAAAAGACAGGCACGCCAACCTGGCGGACAAGTACGATATCCTGATTGCGAGCCAGGATGCGAAAAAAATGGTGGTCTATTCCGGGTCTTCCGCCTATTACAGCGTAGACACAAAACAGATGGAAGAAGCCTTCCCGGAATACGTGGTCATCAACATGGCGGTGAACGCCTATTTTAACGGGGCAGCCCAGATGGAGATGATGGAACCGTACCTGAAAGAGGGTGACCTGTTTCTGCACATGCCGGAGTGTGTGGGCGAAAGTCAGCTGTGTTCCTCGGTGGATATGAGCGACATCCGCTTCTTCATGGCCCTGGAAGCCAACTACGACCTGATTTCCCTGGTGGATCTGACTTGTGTGACGTATTTCTGGAACGGTTTTGCGGCTTTTTTGCGCTCCCGAAAGAACCTGGACCCCGTGCGCTATTCCGATTACGCCGATTTCATCGACGACCGGGGAAATTACGCCTATAAACGCCTTCCCTACGGAAAGGATGAAAGCATCAGCGGTGAGGCGCGGATTGATCTGGAGCGCTTTTCTGACAAAGAGGCGATGGAAAGGCTAAACGGATACTACGAAAGGTTAACTGAAAAGGGCGTTCGGGTATTATTGTCGAACGCCCCCGTGAATCGCCAGGCACTGCTGAAAGTTTATGGTCCGGGGTATGAAAAGCTGGCAGAGGAATATGATGCCGCATTTGTCACCGCCACCCATGAAAAGTATCCGTTGCTTCTTTCCCTTTCGGAATGCGTTTTTGACGGACACGATTTCTATAATACCGATTTTCATCTCTCTTCCGAAGCAACAGGCTTGTACACCGGGATGCTAATCGATGCGCTTTTACCGATTATCCGCCTCCTATAGAACGGCAGGTGGGTCTAGCGTGCAAAATCGCGAAATGGAATAGGTGGTTATGATTATTCTTGAAATTTAAGCGGCTCAAATCGATAAAAAAATGTGTTGAAAGCCGCTTAAAGTCTCGTTAAGATATACCTAAAGCGGCTCTATGACAAGAAAATTGATGAATAAAGCCGCTTAAAAGGCGGAGAGGGGAATATTTATGATAGGACGTAAACAGGAGGTTGACGAGCTAAGACGGTTGTATGAGCGGAACCGGGCAGAGTTGGTAGCTGTCTATGGCAGACGAAGAGTTGGAAAGACATTTTTGGTTGATGAGGCTTTTTCGGGAAAATTTACCTTTAGACATGCGGGGCTTTCACCGGTAAGGAATGAGGTGCCAGGCACTATAAAGAAACAATAAAATTATTTATACTTTCTTAATGGCGCCAGGCACCAAGTCTTTGCGACGAGGCGTTTGCCAACGAGGTGCTCGATGATGTTGCGGATCAGCTTGCAAAACTGATCGAGGAGCTGAAAGCGGAGAAAGACTCTTTCAAGTCGATGGGCATCGACTTTGAGGAAAAGGCGTTCTATGACATTCTCAAGTTCGTTGCCAGAAAGTATGAGTTTGAGTAAAGAGGTGCAAACTATGGCGGAAAATACACGGGAATCGCTTAACCAGCTTTATCGACCATTAGACGAAAAGTTGCATGAGCTGATTGCAAAGCTTACCAAATTGCACGGTGGCTTTAAGGTTACCAGTGGCTTTTATAACGGTCATTATCACAAAAACGTTGACGGCTTATATCAGGCAGACGCATACCCTATTCCGGTTATCAGTGTGATGGGGCTGTGCGATATCGAGATTGACTTTGATGGCATTACCGTCACTACGAAGCTCTCAAAGGATCAAATCACAGCGTTTGACTGGAATACCCTTGGAGATGCCTGTTTTGAGGTTTATGGCGTAGAGGATTATTTGAGTGACTATGGGAATGAGCAAGTTGCCGGTCAGATAGAAGACAATCTCTTGTCCAGTGATGAAAAAGAATTCTTTGTTTCTTTTTCGCTCCCATCGGCTATAGGCGGCGAGGAAATCATGAGGTTTCTGAGGACGCTGCAAAAGAACCACTTTTACTATTGAACGGTCCAAATGGAGGATAAGATGAACATAGACTTTGTCCCCGCAAAGGCAAGTGATGCGGTTACCATCAGTACGCTCCGGCAGAAGATTTGGGATACGACGTATCGGGGCATTTACCCGGATGCGGTCATTGATGATTTCGATTATGACTGGCATCAACAGCGTGATCTGAAAAAGATCTCAGATCCATCTTTCACGGTCTATCTGATCAAATACGGTGACGAGGATATTGGATATTTCGTTTTTCAAGATGCTGGCACCAGTGTATGGTTACATTCCCTGTATGTGCTGTGGGAATATCAGCGCAGAGGGATCGGGAAACGGGCTTTTTTTATCTTAAAGGACTACTGCAAGGAAAAGGGGATCAGCCGTTTTGTCTGCAATTGCAGTCCTCACAACGAAAATGCCATGCGCTTCTATCAGCGCATGGGCGGTGTGCTAATAAAAACCGATACCGGACACGAGAACAAGCAGGAAGACGGCGTTATATTTGAGTTCGATTTGCGAGAGTGACGGAGGCGGCAGATATGCGTCAAAAAGACATCGTTTCACAACACATAGGAAGCATGCTGTGCCGAAGTGATATCTCGGTCACAGATATGCTCGGCATTCAAAGCCAGTTTCTCCGATACTCCAAATGGGTTGCTAAAGTGCGCGGCATTGACATGGACGCCGAGCCAGAAAGATTCTTCCGTGCATGGACGTTGCGCGGAACCATGCATATCCATGAGTTTTGCGATTATGACCTCTATATGCATGAGGGCAATCGTTCTCCCTACATGAAAGAATATTGGGATGATCATTCCGTTGTCCCCCATGCGATCAAGCGCCAAGCCGAGGATCGGATGCTGCGCCTGATCGAGGCCGGCGTCACAAAAAGAAAAGATATCGTTAGATCCTTTCAGGAAAGCGGAGCGTCGAAGGAAACGATGGATTATTTGTTTAATGCCTGGGGTGGACTTCCCCGCATCCTCATGGAACGGGGTGAGATCATTCAGACCGTCTCCGACGATCTTTCCTATGCTTTTGCGCCGAAAGTGTCAGTCATGACGGTGGAACAGGCAGAGCTCGAACAGATGAAGCTGTATCTTGAAAACTATGCCCCATGCTCTATCAGTGACGCCACTTACTTTTTCCGTTATACGAGGTCAAAGGCAAAAAGACTCATGGAACAATGCGTCTCGGCCTCATCGGGCATGCTTATCTGGAACGATGGCGTTGTCTATAGGGATACGGAAGTAGTCTACGATTCAAAAGCCACAAATGCGATTTTCGTACTGCCTGGGTTTGATCCGCTCTTGGTCGGATACGAGAAAAAAGAGAACGGAATGATACCGGCGGAACATCTTCGTAATGTTTACAATCTCCAGGGGATCATCAAGCCGGTCATCCTACATAAGGGACAATGCATCGCCACATGGACGGTACGGAAGAATACGATCTACATCAAACCGTTTCAGGCTAACAACAAAGCCACCTATAAACGAGCGGAGGAAAAGATTCGGGAACTCACGCAGTGCGACGAGTGCAGATATGAGTAAATATGATAGATTTTGAAAAACACTTTCGCATGTACTGCGAAGAAAACAGTTTAACGATCAACCTTTCCTTCGACATGCCGGAGGGATATGAAACGGCCAACGGCACATTTGATCCGGCTGTCAATACACTGTTCATCAACAAAGAGATGCTCCAATCTCAACCGGAGTATGAGCAGATGTTCTATCTCTTGCATGAGCTTCGCCATGCCTTGCAGTATTTGCACCCGGAGAGCTTTGACGAACTGATTTCCAAGAGCCGCCTCTATGTCATCCAATATGACGGCACTTGTTATAAACTCGTTGACGGTGAATGGAAAGAATGCAAGCTCCATGGATCAACAGAGCGTTTCACGGAACTATATCTTGGACAGCCCTATGAACGGGACGCAAATGACTTTGCGTATGAGAAGGTGAAGGATCTTTTGGGAGATTCGCCGGGCCTTCAGGAGCTCCATGCGTTCTGGACGCCGAAAAAGCCGATAGCAGATCAGGCGTATGAGGAACTGTACCGACAGATTGATGAGATCACAGGAGAAACGAGTCATGAAACATCCAGATAAATGGCGAAAAACCATTGATCCTTTCTCGCTCAGTTATAAGTCCTTCCATCCAATAGAAATACTTGGCTATCCTCACGCCGGTAACGACGTATTCCATGCCAGGGATATCTACGAAGACAAAGAAGTCCGGGCCTACATCAAGGTAGCAAGACAGAAGGGTGCGGCGATTGAAAACGAGGTAGCGATTCTGTCACAGCTCCATTCGCCAATTTATCCCACAGTCCTTGATTATGGGTTTGCCGGAACGCCCTTCTCTGTAACGTTGGAGCTGCCGGGCGAACGTCTATCGACCATTGTGGGCGAAAACGAAACGCTGGAATCCCTTAGCTTTATGGAGGAATACGGCGCGACGCTGGCAAGGCTCCATCAGCTTCGCATTTCCGCAGAGCCAGTCAAGGACAGAAGGTTTTTCCACGTGCCGTCTGACGAGTTCTTAAAAACCTTGGGCTTGGAGGAATGCAAAGGCTTTTTTGCAAATCCTCCCAAGAACGCTGTTCAATGCTTCTGCCACGGAGATTTCCACTATGCGAATATCCTGTGGGATAGGCATCATATTAGCGGCATACTGGACTTTGAGCTGGCAGGCTATGGAAACCGTGACTTCGACATTGCCTGGGCTCTGTTCCGGCGACCGGGGCAGAAATTTATGAAAACCGAAGTGGAGCAGAAAGCCTTTCTGCGTGGCTATCAGAGAACCGCTCCATGCGATCAAGAAGCGGTCAAATACTATATGGCCCAATGCTATGTATACTTCCTGCAATTCAGCGGAGATGATGCTGAATACTGCGATTACATACGCACTTGGGTAAAACAGTTAAAGGAGGGGCTTATATGACTCAGATAGAAAGAATGACAGAAGCGGCTATCCCGGAGATTGCTCCACTCGTCGCATTATTTCGCGTCACACTAAAAGCATTTAAGGGGATCACTGCTTCCCCAAATGATAACGAAGGCGCGTTTGAATTGAAGGGATATCTGGATGCCGGTTTCCCTGTGTTCACGGCTCGGAAAGAGGGCGTATATTGCGGCTACATGGTCTGCCGTGTGGACGAGCCTTGTGTGTGGGTGGAGTCAATCTATGTCTTGCCGGAGTTCCGCAGACAAGGTGTCGCCACCGCACTGTTCCGCAAGGCCGAAGAGCTTGCCGCGTCCTACGGAGAGGACACCTTGTACAACTATGTGCATCCCAATAACAAGGGGATCATCGAATTCCTGAAATCAAGAGGATATACCGTGTTGAATCTGATTGAGATTCGCAAACCGTACACTGGTGAAAAGCTTACCCGAAAGATTCAAGTCGATGAGAACCAATTTGACTATTGAGGGATGCGTCATGAGAATCAAGACCTTTAGAAGGGCATAAAAAGATGACAAAAAGCGAATATCTATTAGATCCCTGTAGGGTATCTTCGCTGCCTTATTGGAAAACTGTGACGGTTCAGATCCCAGAGGGAATGCGGATTCTTCACGAGAGCGATCTGCGGGATGCGCCTTTGGGCAGCGAGACACCAGTCCGCTATTTTCGACTGATTCACCGTCTCTGCAGCTTGGAACGACCCGCCGTCCCGGAGGGATATACCGTGACCCCTTTGACGTCAGAGATGGGAGCCGCGCAGATTCAGCAATGCTATGATGACATCTCCGTTTCTGCAGAGGAACTGGCCGCTTACCAGTCCCGGAAGGTGTATGACGGAACGCTCTGGCTTGCGGTTAGGGAACATTCCACCGGGAAAATTGTTGCCTCTGGGATCGGAGAACTGGATCGGGAACTTCGGGAAGGCATGTTGGAATGGATACAGGTCTCTTTGAAATACCGAAGGAAAGGCCTTGGGGCTTTTCTTGTCCGGGAACTGCTGTGGCGAATGAAGGGTAAGACTGACTTTGTGACTGTTTCCGGCAAAGTGGATGATCCCAGCCGCCCGGAGCAGCTTTATCGGAGCTGCGGCTTTACCGGGAATGATATTTGGTACATATCACGCAAATGACAACAGGGGTAACTGACAATGAAGCGAGTGGATAGAGTTCTTTTCAGGCTGATGCCGGATATCGTGAGCAAGCGTGTGCTGGAGCCCGCCTGTGGCTGCGCGGAGTTTTCTATTGCGGCAACAGCCCACGCCGCGGAGGTCGTCTGTTTTGATCTGGATGACAAGCGGTTGAACCCAGAGGCAACGCATACCGAAAGGCTCCGCTTTGAAATCATGGATGCCACAGCGATGCGCTTCCCGGACGGTTCTTTCGATACAGTTGTTTTGTACAACGCAATCGGCCATCTGGCGCATATCGCAGAACCTGTTCTGTGGGAATGCCTGCGGGTTGTGAACAGGACCGGAGTTGTTTGGGTTGTAAGCTCCTTCCACATGGACAAGGCAGTGATTCAGGAAACGCTTTTGCCGCTGTTGGATCATATGGAGTTGTCTTATTCCACGCAAGAGGACTCAGTTTACACCTATGTTCAGATCAGGAGGAAAACGAATGGCATTTGATTATAAGAAAGAGTACAAGGAATTCTACCTTCCGAAGGACAAGCCGTCGTTTGTGACGGTGCCGCCCATGAATTACCTTGCCGTGCGTGGCAAAGGTGATCCCAATGCGGAAAGCGGCGAGTACAAGGAAGCTATCGGCCTCCTTTACGGGGTTGCATTTACCATCAAAATGAGCAAGAAGGGCAGCCACCAGATTGAAGGATATTTCGATTATGTGGTGCCTCCGCTGGAAGGCTTTTGGTGGCAGGAAGGCGTCACTGGAGTCGATTACACCCATAAAGAGAATTTTGAATGGATTTCTCTCATCCGGCTGCCGGACTTCGTGACAAAAGCCGATTTTGATTGGGCCATTCAGGAGGCAACAAGCAAGAAGAAAACCGACTTTTCAAAGGTGGAGTTTCTGACCTACGATGAGGGGCTCTGTGTTCAGTGCATGCACATCGGCCTATACGACAATGAACCTGCAACAGTGGAGCTCATGCATCAGTTTATGTCTGAACAAGGGTATGTCCTTGACATTACTGATTCGAGATACCACCACGAAATCTATTTGAGTGACGCAAGAAAGACCGCGCCGGACAAGCTGAAAACCGTAATCCGGCACCCGATTAAGAAGGTGTAAGCTATGGCCTCCAGCAAAGCCTATCTCG
>JAFVBO010000077.1 GCA_017479935.1 Lachnospiraceae bacterium | reverse complement strand
GTGGCAAGGGAACATATTATGTGGATCCTGCCAGCGAGAGTAATACAGTGACATCCGATAAGGAACACGATGGTTTAATCTTGATCTATGGCCTTGATCCTAAAGTAATTTATAAGCTTACCGAGACTGCCACTGAAGATGGATATAACCTGCTTGATGGAGCTGTGACTCCTACAATTGTGAAAGCTGAGACTGGAAGTGGAGACGCAGCTAAAAATACAATCAAAGTTAAGGTTGGTGAGGTAACAGTCGGTAGTAATGCTTCAGAGGCTACTGAACTTGAACTCACTGCGACGCAGATTCTGAAGATCGCTAACAACCAAGGTGCCACCCTCCCCTCCACCGGTGGCATCGGCACCACCATCTTCTACATCATCGGCGCCATCCTCGTCATCGGTGCAGGTGTCCTCCTGGTCACCAAGCGCCGCATGCGGGCGGAGTAATCCAAGCCTGATGTGGAAAAACCAATGGTAACGGAATAAAAGAAGCCGGCCCCTCTCTGTGTGGGGGGCCGGTTTTTGCGTGGGGGCAAAGTGCACTCCTCCATTGAAAGTTCACAATTTCTCTGTTGATTATTTCTGCCGTTTCGGATATACTATGGTCAGGAAGATCAGGTTAGTCATTCTGGTCATCTGTTTGGAGGTGTATCCTATGATGCAAGTAAATGTATTGGAAGCAAAAACGGATCTTTCAAAGCTGATCCGCATGCTTGAAACAAAAAAAGAAGACTATATCACGGTTGCCCGCAATGGCAAGCCTATCATTATGATGACGCTTATCAATGAGACCCCCGTCTCCAACCGCATCGGAATTGCGAAGGGCAAATTCACCCTGCATGGAGATTTTGATGCTGATAATGACGCCATCGCCGACCTGCTGTCAGGAGGTGCACTGTGAATCTACTGCTTGATACGCACATCGCTATCTGGGCTCTGGATGACGCTCCCCAGCTTTCCGAGAAGGCTCGGGAACTGATCCTGGACCCAAACAACACAATCTACTACAGCACGGTCTCTGTCTGGGAAGTCATGCTGAAGCACGCCCGTCGCCCTGATGAAATCCCCTTTGATGAGAAGGATTTCAGCGAGGGCTGCCGTTCCGCAGGTTTCATCCCGCTGGGACTTGCCGACAAGCACATCCTTGCGGTCAGCACGCTCTCCCGCCCGGACAATGTGAAGGAGCACAATGATCCTTTCGACCGGCTCCTCATCGCCCAGGCGAAAGTGGAAAATCTTTCATTCCTTACGCATGATGAGCTGATTCCTGACTATAACGAAAGGTGCGTCATTCCTGTATAACGGCAAGTCTTATCCCCACCCCAGGCATGAGGTGGGGATTTTTCATCGTTAAAACCGGTCGAAATCGCTTTGTCCGGCTGTTCTGACTGCGGGTCCGTAGTCTTCGCCGTCGTTCCCCTTCTCCGTCCAGATATCGAGAACCATTCCGATGGTAAGAAGGTCGAGGTCTGTTAAGGACAGCCCCACCTCCAGACAACGGAGAATAAATAACGGCGTCGTTATTTCGCGGTTACTGCCGCGAGGTTTTTTTTAGACTCGACATCCGTGATCAGGTTTGTTCCCCACAGTTCCAGGATCTCTGGCAGTATTTCGTAAATGCTGAACATCTCGAACTGTTCCAGCCATTCATCAATGGTCTTGGGGATCGTAGGGTCGGCGTGGAAAGCCATGATGTAGGCCACATTCTCGAAGATCTCCAGATCCTCGATCTCCATGCTGCTGCCATCCTTGCTGCCCTTTTCCGTGTAGGACTTTTCCAGCTTTGTGAGGTCCTTAAAAATGTCTCGTCCAAACTTAATGCGGTAGAGTCTCGGTACAGATGCCGAGGAGCGGAATTTTACTTCCTGCTCCCCGATCGTTACGGTTTTTTCAAGCATGTCTTATCCTCCCTTACGCGCCGGTGCTGCCGCTTCCGCTGCCGGTAGAAGTGGCCGGCGTATACACGGACTTATACCAGTTATTATAGGTACTGGTGCTGGTATCATCACCGGTGCGGGATTTTACCAGTCCATCCTCCCTGGGATCGGCTGCAAGGGACAGGGTCTCTGTTCCCGGCTCGATGCTTGATTCCTTGGTCTGGGACTCAATGGACGGGCGGGCCGCTGTGCAGTTATAGAGCACATGGCGGATGGCATTCACATCGCCGTCAAACTCAAAAAGCAGTGCGAAATAGACAGATTCCGTATTGTCGCTTCTCTCAATCAGGACGCCATTACTGTCCTTTTCCTCCTGCAGGATGTCGGTGCGGAACCACTCTGGAATCAGGGCCATCTCCAGATCACCGGAATAGCCGTTGTTACTCGTAGAGCGGAAATAGACCACACCGTCCGCATAGAACGGCGAGGACTCCCCTTCTGCATCCAGCGAGAGGGATACTGCGCCCGGAATCGCCACCGGTTTTGCATAGGTGAATGTGCCGTCATCCCCCTTGGTCAGGATCGCGGCATGTACATTTTTCAGGTTGTACTTGACCTTATTCTTCTTATTCGCCATTAGCTTACCTTTCTTTCAAAGGAGTACAGGACTTCGTAGAGCTTCTCACTCTCGATCCATACCTCCGATTTGTCATAAAAAATGTCATGATCATCCAGCACGTTCTCGATCAGGAGCTCCTTTTCCGGATTCTTCTCATCGGTATAAAGTTCCAGATGCACGACATCTATCTTCAGATATACCCTTCCATCGGCACCGAAATGGTCTGCCGCAGGGATCAAAAATGTAATAAAAGGCGGCTCGGGAGATTCTCCCTCTGCAAAATGATCATATGCATATGGAAGACCGATCTCCTCCATGATGTCGATCAGATCCTGCATCGGATTTTCGTTAGCCGCTGCAGCCTTCCTTTTAGCCACCGCTAAGCCCCCTTTCGATATCTCTCATCAGTTCCTCCTCCGCAGCTTCCTCGGCAGGTGCGATGTGCGGAATGGCCCGGGCTCTGCCGCCGCCCCGCTTGGCATGGCCATGCTCTAAGAGGTGCGCCAGCATGTATCTGGTCGGAGAATAGACGGTTACCTCCAGCTGCGTGGAGGTTTCCTTCGTATTCTTTGTCCGCCAGCTTTTGGCATAGCGCCTGGTCTTTACGGGAGCGGTATCCCGAATCGTATTCTTTACGGAATTGCCCGCCTT
>JAFVBO010000076.1 GCA_017479935.1 Lachnospiraceae bacterium | reverse complement strand
TTCGATGACAGGGGACGGGTCTGTGTCACAAAAGCTGACAGCTTTTGTGACACAGGCCCGTCCCCTGTCATCTTTGTGACACAGGCCCGTCCCCTGTCACCTTTTGCCACCTCCCCAATCCGCACATTCCGGACAAATACCCGTCCGTTTCGGATGACCACCTGCGCTGCTACAACGACCACCTACGCAAAAACCAACAAAAGAAGTGCTTCCTATGGTATGGTATCTGTGCAGTATGTGGCATGGAAGAGGCGGAAACAGGTTCCGCTGATACCACAAAAAAATAATAAAAGGAGGCACTCTATGAGAACACGGAGAACTTCTAAGGCAAGAAGCGTGCTGGCCGGCATTATGGCGGCAGCCCTGTCACTGTCGACATTCGGCATGAGCGCTCTTGCGGAAACCAGCTACATGGAAAGCGGAAACCTTTCCAAAGGCGGTATGTTCAACAACCCTTACACCAGCTTGGAGGATGTCCTGGCCGATTCCGTCGTGAAGCACCAGCAGATCGCGGATGAGGGCACCACGCTTGTGAAGAACAACGGACTTCTCCCCTTAAGCACCCAGAACGTAGGCAACGCCCCGATTGTTGCCCTGTTTAACACCACGGACGGCCTGACGGATGCCCTGATTGCCTCCGGTTACACGGTGGATGTCGTTTCAGCGCAGTCCACCACCACCTCCGGCCTTGAGGGCGGCGGCGACAAGGCGGGAGCCAACACCGGTGTTGTGACCGCCCTGACCGAAGCGCAGGCGAAGGCCGCGAAGAACGCCGACGTAGCGGTTGTCCGTATCTTCCGTACCGCCGGTGAAGGAAACGACCTTTCCACCGGCCGCAGCTTAACCGGTAATGACCCCAACGATCGTCACTGGGGCGAGCTCACCTACGTGAATGAAGCGGGCGAGATCGTGGCATGGACCAAGGAAGCCGCCGAGGCTGGCACGATCGAGGAAGCCTGGCCGGATGGCACGCCGAAGGGTTGGATCCACGAGAACCTGGCTCCCACGCAGCCGCTGGCGCTGTATCCCGCGGATGCGGATCCGGCTGCCCGTGATCTGACTCCTGTCCGCCACGCTCTGATGCTCACCAAGGCGGAGGAAGAGATGATCCAGATGGTCGAGGCCAACTACGAGAACGTGGTCGTGGTCTTCGACTCCATCACCCAGTTTGAGCTTTACGACCTGGAGAAGGATGACAACATCGACGCCATCATCATCAGCGGACGTATGACCAACGCGGCGGCGGCTCCCGTTGCCGGCCTTGGTGTCGCGCACGTGATGTCCGGCATCGTTTCTCCTTCTTCTTACCTGACCTCCCAGTGGGATCGCGATATGACCGCGGATCCGACCTGGCAGAACTTTGGCGATAACCTGCACAACGACAGCGTCGCCACCTACTTCTACGCCGATGGTACGCCGACGGGTCCTTACACCAGAGCCGGCATCGGCGGCGGTGCCGGTATCCACGGTATCGACTACGAAGAGGGTATTTACTTAGGCTACAAGTTCTATGAAACTTATTGGTATGAAACCGCTCAGGGCAACACCGAGCTGACGGCTGGCAAGGGCCTGTCCGCAGAGGAAATGCAGGCGGTTGCGGATGAGTGGTATGCCGAGCATGTCACCTATCCTTTCGGTTTCGGCTTAACCTACGCGGATTTCAGCTATGAAATCGTGGGCAGCTCGATCGAGGATGGCGCTACCGTAGACGGCGCGCAGTTTGCTTCCGCTCCTGGCAAGGAAGCCGAAGTGAAGACGATCGAAGTCAAGGTGAAGGTAACCAACAACTCCGGCTACTACGGCGGCAAGGCTGCCGTGCAGGCTTACGTGACGGCCCCTTACATCAAGGGCGGCGTAGAGAAGCCTTACGTCAAGCTGGTCGGCTTTGAGAAGTCCCGCTACTTAAATCCTGGACAGAGCCAGGTTCTGACTCTCGCTCTGGAAGTGCAGGATCTCGCTTCCTTCGATTATGACGGAAGAGCGAACACCGCAACCGAAGGCTACACGGGCTTCATCCTGGATGAAGGCGAGTACACCCTTCACTTTATGAACAGCTCCAGCGTGCTTCGTTCCTCCAGCCACGATGCGCTGACCTTCTCGATCGAGAACGGCGGCAACGCGGTAGAGCTGGCACTGGATGACTACAGCGGCAACGTCGTCGAGGCTCTGTTCTCCACCGAGAACACGATGGATTACTCCATCCGTTCCGAGGAAGTCATGGCCGAGGGCGGCAGCGCGATGACCATCCTGTCCAGAAGCGACATGGACGGCACCTTCCCGAAGGCACCGGAAGCCGCTGATCTGAAGCTTGATAGCAACTATATTGATGACTACATCCGTGCGGAGACCAGCTTCGTAGCCGGTACCACGAGAACCCGTGAAGCAACCGGTCTGACCAGTGATGCGTCTGCGTACGCAGCTCCGGCTGTTTACGGCGAGGAAGCCTGGTACTATGATGTCGTGAAGGGCGATTATGACTACAACGATACGCCCGAGGATCCTTGGTTCTTAACCCAGGAAGAATTTGATGCCTTAACGGCTGACTGGACGCAGGAGCCGCAGGCGACCCGCGACGCCGATACCGAAGGCGTGGGCGCTCCGATCAAGCTGCGCGAAATATCCGGCAAGCCTCTGTACCTGGAAGACGGTTCCGTGAACCCTGAGTGGACGGCGTTCATGAACCAGCTGACCTACCTTGAGATGCAGATCATCGCCAGCTGCGGTAACTCCCGTCTGGCCCGTATCGACGCGATTGACAAGAACCTCAGCGCGGCGAGAGATAACACGAGTAACTTAAATGGTATCTACAACTGGGGCGATCAGCCGATGCTGGCCCGTACCTGGAACAAGCAGCTGGCTTACGAGCACGGCTGCCTGGTTGCCTGGTCCGCTCCGTTTGGCGGAAGCTCCCCGACCGGTTGGTGGTCACCCGGCTGCGACCTGCAGAGATCTCCTTTCAGCGGTCGTAACGGCGACTACTACAGCCAGGATTCCATGCTTGGCGGTCTGATCCTCGCGGCTGTCTGCGAAGGCGCTGAAGAGAACGGTCTTGCCTGCTGGATCAAGCACTTTGTATTAAACGATCAGGAAACCAACCGAAACGGCCTTGGCCTCTTCACCTGGGGTGATGAGCAGACCTTCCGTGAGAACTACTTCCTGTATCCTCAGAAAGCCTTCCAGGAAGGCCATGCATCCGGTAACATGCAGTCCTTCGCCCGTATCGGCGGCGTTGTGTTCGCGTACAGCTACGCGGCGAATACGGCTCTGGTCCGCGATCAGTGGGGCTGGACTGGTACCTCCGTTACCGATATGTTAGCCGGCGCCGGCGTGACCGCGTACACTGTACCGGAAGCTCCGACCAATGCATTTGAAGTGATGATGATCGGCGATGGCAAGTTCGATACCACCAAGAACTGGACTGCCGGCCGTACCGTCACCTTAGACCAGTTAGTCCGTGGCGCAACCGGACTTCCGGATGCGACTCCGACCACCGGTTCCACCTTCGCCAATGGCGTTTACACCAACAGTGTCGGCAATGGCTTCTACGATGCGGAGAAGAAGGTCATCGTTACCACGCTTGAGCCTGCCCGCACCAACTCCAACCCGACCTCCGGTATCTGGAAAGAGTCCTTCCGCGATGGCAAGGGCGGCGTCTACTTAGAGCATGAAGAAGGCGCGGCGGATGCCGACGCGATGACCGTCAGCGGATATCATCAGTACTACTACGTCCGTATGACCGCGATGTACGCTTGCTACGAGTCCGCGAACTCCCGTGGCAACGAGAACGGCATGCTGATCAACGACAACAGCAACCAGCTGCGCAACTACCATGGCAGCAGCGCGTACATTGAAGGTCTCTCCCAGGCTGTGGCTACGGAAGGCCTGAGCGCAGCCATCGAAGATGACACCTACTCCAACCCTGTTTCCTACAAGATCGTAAGCGGCAATCTGCCGGCCGGCCTGAGCTTAAACGGCAACACCGGCGCTATCACCGGTACGCCTACCGCAGGCTCTGATGAAGAGACCAGCGTGGTTGTGGAATGCCGTGTAGCCAACTACCTGTACGGCAATAAGACCATCACCTTCGCTCCGATTGAGTACGCGGTAAAGGTGGAGCAGACCGAGCTGACCGTTGGCGAAGAAGTGGCTACCTGGGTCGAGACCGATATGATCGAGGTCGCTGACAATGCAACCATTTCCTACAGCGCGCAGGGTCTGCCTGCCGGTCTGACGATCGATGCGGAAACCGGCGACATCACCGGTACGCCCGAAGCTGCCGGCGAGTACAAGGCTGTCGTTACCTACACCGTAAAGACGCAGCAGTCCAACGGATCGAACACGACAACTGTGACGACGAATTATGAAGCACCGGTCACCTTCGTGGTTGCCGCGGCTGAGTAAGTTTGAGCTTCATCGGTCTTAAGACGCGTAAGTGAGTCGTGGACATTTGTCCACGAGAAGCAAAAAGATGCCTGCGGGCATACCGAAATGGATTTGAAACGCCAAAAGGTATGTCTGCGGCAGATGAAAACCCCTGGCCTGGCGGCGTACAGCCGTCAGGCCTTATGGAAATTTTAGGAGAGCAAAACAACATGAAAGACCTGAAGAAAATTGCAGCCCTGATCCTGAGCGCGACCATGGTCCTTGGTATCGCAGCTTGTGGAGGAACACCCTCCAGCAGCCAGACTGCTCCCACGGAGCCGGCTGTGACGCAGCCTGCCGCGACAGAACCTGCGGCTACCGAACCGGCAGCAACTGAGCCTGCAGCAACGGAAGCCCCGACGACAGAGGAAGCGACCGTTCCTGCAAGCGAGAGCGCAGCTCCTGAGACGGAAGCCCCTGCGGCTGAGACCGAAGCCCCCGAGACGGAAGCTCCTGCAGCTGAAACCCCTGCAGCCGAGACGCCTGCGGCTGAAACCCCTGCAGCCGAGACACCTGCCGCTGAGACCCCTGCGGTCGAAACCGAGCCCGCGGAGCCGGAAACGGAAGCTCCTGCGGCTGAGCCTGCCGGTGACGGTCCGTTCACCGTGACGTTCAACCTGAACTACGAAGGCGCGCCCGAACCCACTGTCACCACCGTGGAAAAAGGCAAGACCGTCAAGGCCCCCAGAAAATCCAATAAGTCTGTAAAGGCAGTTTCTCCGGACGAAAAGTACAGCTACGAATATGAGAAAGCAAACTTTAATGCCTGGTACACCGAACCGGAGTGCATCAACGAGTACGATTTCAAGACACCCGTGAATTCTAACCTGGAACTCTACGCCGGGTATGACGCCACCACCTACGCCTTTGAAGCGGAGCTGACCGACCTGTCCGGCAAGACCGGCTTCGGCTACTCCATCAGCTACAACGATGAGCAGATGATCCGCTATGACAGCCCCGAACGCAACCAGAGCGCCCGCATGGGCTTCTCCGTCGGCTATCTGTACGCGGAAGGCCTTTCTCTGGAATTTTTGATCTACTCTGACCGCGACGTAGAGGATGTGACCTTAAAAGCCCGCCTGTCCGCTGAGTTCCGCGATATCTACATCGCTCCTGAGCAGGTGACGTTAAACGACAACACCTACTATCCGTTCCAGTTCTATGTAAACGATGAACCCGCCGAGTATGAGCCCATCGCCCTTACGGGAGCGAAGGCCCAGATGACGCCGAACCAGCGTCCCTATGACGAGTATACGATCAGCAAGAACATTTCCTTGAAGGAAGGTTTGAACGAAATCGTTCTGTACGTGGATAACTCCCATGAGTTTGAATCGACCGTCAACGCCGTTGCGCCGATGGTGGATACCATCTATCTGACGACCGATGCGACCCTCACCTGGGAACCGAAGTGGGAGAACCTGGAGAAGGTTCTGTACGAGGATAACTAAGAAGCTGACAAGGGACGGTTCTCTGTCAAATTTTCTGACAGAGAACCGTCCCCTGTCAGGAAAAAGAGCATTTCAAGAAGGAGTGACGGAAACGGTTTTCCGTCGAAAAACCACTATGTTGAAAAAAACAGGATTATGGCGCGGTTTGTCGGGACTGTTTGCGGCACTTATGGTACTGGCCATATTTGTGAACGCCATTCTTTTCCGATATGCGCATATCATCAATACCACCTTCGGGATTGAGACAACCGTGATCGAAAAGACCACGGATGTCGTGACCGACACGGAATATTACAAGTCTGATTTCGGTGAGATTAACGCCGAGAATTTAAAGGCTCTCGAGGCTGCCGCCGAGGCGCAGACCGTGGCGGAGGCGCAGGAGGGCGCGGTGCTTTTGAAGAATGATCTCGTGGACGGAAAGCCGGCGCTGCCGCTTGATTTGTCCACGGAGAAGAATGTCTCCCTGATTGGCCGCGGCGCTTACAGCCCGCTTTACCGCACGGCTGCGGCCTGCACCCGTGTGACGGACAACAACCCGGAGCGCGTGGTGGACTTAAAGAGAGCGATGCTGGAAGCCGGATTTAACGTCAACACGGATCTTCTGGACGCTTACGCAAGCGGTAAGGGGACCAGCAAGCTGGGCTTTTCCTATCAGTTTGAGGAACCCCTTTCGTTCTATGAAACGAACGCGGGAACGTTCGAGGGGTACAAGGATGTCGCTGTCGTCATGCTGCAAAGAAGTGCCGGCGAAGGCACGGACATGAGCGTGGATCAGTCCTGGAACGTGACGACGAACGGCAAGAACCGCGGTTTCAAGGCGGATGTGGAAGTGGCCAATTCCCTGGCGCTGCAGACGAATGAAAAGGCCATGCTGGACTTTGTCAAGGCCCAGGGCTTTAAGAAGATCATCGTCCTCATCAACTCTCCGTATGCCATGGAACTTGGCTGGCTGGAGGACTACGGTGTGGACGCGTGTCTGTGGATCGGCACCACGGGCCTGACGGGCCTCACCGGTATCGTCAACCTTCTGACGGGAAAGGACGGGGCGAACCCTTCCGGCAAGCTGGTGGACACCTTCGCCGCCAATTCCTTTTCCTCCCCTGCCATCAAGAATGCCGCCGGCAACACGCCGCAGTGGGCCAACCTGAATGACGAGACGTACAATCCTTCCGGGATCGTCGTTGACTACGCGCAGTCCACTACCCGCGTGAGCGTGCAGCAGGAGAGCATCTACGTCGGCTACAAGTACTATGAGACCCGTTACGCGGATGCCGTGATGGGAGATGAAGGCGCGAAGTCCTCCGTCGGATCTTCCTTTGACGGCGGCTGGGATTACGCGAAGGAGATGTGCTATCCCTTCGGCTACGGCCTGTCTTACACCACATTCCGCGAGACGATCACGAACGTGAAGGACAATGGCGATGCCACCTACACCGTCACCGTGAAGGTGGAAAACACCGGCGCGGCCGCGGGCAAGCGCTCCGTGCAGCTGTACGTGAACACGCCTTACGGCGAGTACGAGAAGGCAAGAAAGATTGAGAAATCCGCCATCCTTCTGGTGGGCTTCGGCAAGACCGGCGTCCTGGCGCCCGGCGCATCCGAGGAGCTGCAGATCGTGGTCGATTCCTATCTGTTTGCCAGCTATGATTATACCGACAACAAGGGTTATGTGCTGACGGCGGGCGATTATTTCTTCGCGGTCGGAAGCGATTCCCACGCGGCCTTAAACAACGTGCTGGGCGCGCAGGGATACAGTGGTCTGGTGGACGAAGCCGGAAACGCCTTCACACCGGATGCCAATGCCGTTTACAAATGGAGCATGGAGCTTGACACCGAAACCTTCCGATACGGCGAAGGCGGCAAGGAGGACGGCGTGGTCGTCACCAACCGCTTCGACAAGATGGACATCAACTACTGGGAAGGAAATTCTGTCAAGTACCTGACCCGCTCCGACTGGGCGGGCACGTTCCCCACGGAGGCGGCGAAGTCGTATCTTCTGGGGACCGAGATGGAGACGCTGCTGCAGGGCGAGTTTTACGAGAAGCCTGCGGATGCGCCTACGACGGACGCGTACGCGCAGGGTAAGAGCAACGACTGGCAGGGTGTGAACAACGGCCTGTCCTTCGTGGCGATGCGCCAGGCTTCCTACGACGATGATGAGATCTGGAATCTCTTCCTGGATCAGTTTACGCTGGATGACCTGGTTCTCATGACCGGTAACTATTTTGGCAACAAGGCCATCTCTACCCAGCCCATTAACCTGCCCGCCAAGTCCGGCGGCGACGGCTGCCAGGGCGTGGGCGACGAGCCTTACTCGGAAGCGCTGACCGGCGGCGCCGTTTTGTGGCCATGCCTGTATACCTCGCTTCTGTCCAGCACCTTCAACGAAGACCTGATCAAGGAGCGCGGCAAGCTCATGGCCAACCAGGCGCTGTTCCTCAATCAGACCGTCATCTGGACCGGCGGCGGCAACCTCCACCGGACGCCTTACGGCGGCCGCCAGGCAGAGTACTACAGCGAGGACGCAAACCTTTGCTACCTCATCAGCGCTCTCGAGATGACCGAGATGGAAAAACGCGGCATCCTGGCCGGCATCAAGCATTTCGCGGCGAACGATCAGGAATCGCACCGCGAGGGCTTAAACACCTTCTACAACGAGCAGGCCTTCCGCGAAGGCGCACTGCGAGGCTTCGAAGGCGCGATCCGCGTGGCCAAGGTGCACGCGATCATGCAGGCCTTCAACCGCCAGGGCGTGGTATTCTCCTCCGCCTGCAAGGAACTGAACGTGGATGTTCTGCGCGACGAATGGGGATTTGAAGGTGAAGTCATTACCGACGCTTCCAGCGGCGTGACGGTGGGCTACAAGGCGCACTATGTCACCACGATGGCAAACGGCACCGACATCTACTGCCTGGACGGCGATGCCGTCGGTGGCACCATCATCGGAAGCTACATCCGTTCGAGCGACGACGGCTACATGCTGGGGTGCCTGCGCCAGGCGGCGAAGCACACGGCCTACGCCCTGTCACGTTCCATGGCCGTGAACGGCCTGTCGGATGACACCGTGATCCGCACGATCACCCCCACATGGCAGCTGCTTTCCCAGTCGGCCGGTTATGTATTCGGCGCGCTGATGCTGCTGTGCCTCCTGCTTTTTGCGCTGGCGAAGGGAAAGAAAGGAGAAGGAAGATGAATAAAGAAAAAACTCTGAAGAAGAGCGCCGGCGCGTACTTAGGCATCGTTGTGGAAGTGCTGGCCTTAATCAGCCTGATCCTTTACCTGACCTACACAACATCGGCAGACGGCCTGTTCATGCCGTGGGTGGTTGTGTGCCTGCTTCTGATTCTGGCTTTAGAAGGCATCCTGTTCTTTTTTGACAATGATATTATTCCGATCCTGGTAGCGGCCCTTGGCGCGGCAGCCTTCGGGTGCTTTGCCATGGATCCCCCGGAAACCATCGGCTCCGTGGTCGATTATTTCCAGAACATTGTTATGTTTGGAAATCCGGAGAAGTTCGGGATTATCATCGCGCTCGCGGTTTTGATGCTTTTGATGACGCTTCTGGCGATCATCGCTTGCTTCCCGGAGAGGGTGAAGAAGGGATAGAAAAGTATAATAGTATTGCAGGAAGGAAAGGCCTGCCCTGTCACGTTCGTGACAGGGCAGGCCTCTTGCTTCATCCTAATGACCTCCCCAAATTATGACGCGTGAATCATAATCCAAGAACGGAGTACTCGAAAGCAGTACGTGTTTCCGTACTTGACAGTATGCCAGCCGCATTATATAATTTCAAATAATTAGCCGCATGAAGCGGCTGCAAGTAAACTACAACATCATTCACAATTAAGAAATAGGCGAAAACCATGTGCGCATGAAGGCACGGATATCTCCCCCAGGGAGAGTACGCGCCTTTTTTCATGCTGAAAAACTTAAGGAGGAAGATTATGCACATGGCAGATGCTTTGGTAGCACCGGCGGTAGCAGGATGTATGTATGCCTGCTCTACGGCGGCTGCCGCTTATTCGGTTCACAAGGTTCGTCTGGAGGATGACGCAAAGAAAATCCCGGTGATGGGGGTGATGGGCGCGTTTGTGTTCTCAGCGCAGATGATCAATTTCGCCATTCCGGGAACCGGTTCGTCCGGACACCTTTGCGGCGGTATGATGCTGTCCGCGCTCTTGGGACCGTACGCCGGGTTCCTCACGATGATCGGCGTGCTTCTCATCCAGTGCCTGTTTTTTGCGGACGGAGGCCTTCTGGCCTTGGGATGCAATATTTGGAACATGGCCTTCTACGGGTGCTTTATCGGGGCTCTATGTATCTGGCGGCCCATCATGAAGGGCGGCGCCACAAAGAAGAAAATTACGATCGCGTCCATCCTGGGATGCGTTTTGACGCTGCAGCTTGGAGCGTTATCTGTCGCGATTGAGACGCTGCTGTCCGGCATCACAGAGCTGCCGTTTGCGGGGTTTGTGGGAACCATGCAGCCCATTCATCTGGCGATCGGTCTGGTAGAAGGTCTGATCACGGCAGCGGTGCTTTGCTTCGTCCATGAGGCGCGGCCGGAACTGTTATGGGGAACGGAAGAGTCGGACGAAAAGGGGCGCTTCTCCTTTGGCGCGACGGTGGGTATCCTGGCGGCGGCCGCGCTGGTGATCGGCGGCGGCGTATCGCTTCTGGCATCCTCCGATCCGGACGGCCTGGAGTGGTCCATGGAGAAGGTACCTGGCACAGCGGAACTGGAGGCGGAAGGTGCCGTGTACTCCGCAGCTTCTGGCATTCAGGAGGCGACGGCGTTCCTGCCGGACTATGCTTTCCAGAATTCGGAGAGCGCTTTGGGCACCACGGTGTCCGGCATTGTCGGCGCTTTAATGGTATTGGTGGTCTGTGTGGCGGCGTGCCTTTTGTTCCGGTTCTTTAAGCGAAAGAAAGCGGAAGCGTAGGGTTTTTTACAAGAGGAAACTATATGAATCAAGCGATTCGGGAACTACAGTCCCTGGAGAGCCTGTCCAAAGAAGACCGGTGGGTGAATAACCTTCATCCACTGGTCAAACTGTTTGTGACGGCACTTTTCCTGGTGCTGACGGTTTCTTTTGACAAGTATAATCTGGCGGGGCTTTTGTCCATGGCGGTTTACCCCCTGGTTACCTTCACCATTGCGGACCTGTCCTTTGCGGACGCTTTAAAGCGCCTGCGCTACGTGCTGCCGATTGTCTGCGTGGTAGGGATCTTTAATCCCTTCTTTGATCGGGATATTGTGATGCAGGTCGGGAGCCTGGCGGTGAGCGGCGGCGTGCTGTCCATGCTGACACTCATGGGGAAGGCGATCCTGACGGTTCTGGCCGGGTATCTTCTGATCGCGACCACGTCCATGGAACGGATTTGTCTGGGCCTGCGAATGCTGCATGTGCCGTCGCTTCTGGTGACGGAGATCCTGCTGATCTACCGGTATCTCACGGTCCTTTTAAAGGAAACGCGCCGGGTGACGAACAGCTATGCGCTGCGGGCGCCGGGGCAAAAGGGAATTCACATTTCGGCCTGGGGGTCGCTCGCCGGCCTCCTTCTTCTGCGCAGCATGGACCGGGCGGAGCGGTTGTACGAGAGCATGCAGATCCGCGGGTTTCACGGGGAGTTTTACACGGGACGGCAGGAGAGTATGAAAAAGGCGGACTGGATTTATCTGGCAGTGTGGACGGCGGTGCTTTGCGCGCTGCGTTTTCTCCCGCTGACGGCGGTTCTTGGCGGGTGGATTGCATAGGATTGTCAGCCGGGATAAGCCGGAAGGAGTGCATAGAATTGCTAGTCGGGATAAGCTGGAAGGAGTGCATAGAATTGCCAACAGAGATAGATTGGAATGCACGAGAATGCCAGCGGATATGCCGGATGGAGTTCCAGGCGCTTGCATACAGAATAGGAAAGCAGGAAGTTATCATATGAGTCACATTCACATCAACCTGGATCATGTCACCTTTTCTTATGGAAAGGGGCAGCCGGTTTTAAACGATCTTTGCTTAAGTGCTGCCGAGCATGATTCTATCGGAATCATCGGCGCCAATGGCGTGGGGAAGTCCACACTTTTAAAGCTGCTGGTAGGGCTTGAGTTACCGGATCAGGGGGAAATCCGGATCGAAGAGATTCCGCTGAAGAAACAGACTTTGCAAAAGATACGAGAGAAAATTGGCTATGTGTTCCAGGATTCGGAAAGCCAGCTGTTTATGACGACGGTGGAGGAGGATGTGGCCTTTGCCCCGCGCAATTACGGGCTCCCGGAGGAGGAAGTTTCCCGGCGGGTGGATGCGGCGCTGAAACGGGTTCATATCGAGCACTTGAAAGGAAAGTCCATCTACCGGCTCTCCGGTGGCGAGAAGAAGCTGGTAAGCATCGCTACCATCCTGTCCATGACCCCGGATATCATCCTGATGGACGAGCCGTCGGTGGCCTTAGATCCTCAGAACCGCCGCAACCTGATCCATATCATCCGGGAGTTTGAGCACCTGAAGATGATCGCCAGCCATGATCTGGATTTCATCTGGGATACATGCGAGAGAACTATCCTGATGAACGATGGCAGAATTGTGTGGGACGGCCCGACAGAAGAGATCATGAGAAATGAAAAATTACTGACGGAGAACGGGTTGGAGCTGCCGCTTTCGTTGAGCAGAAGGTAGATTTGAAAAGAATGCGTGGCGCGGGCCAGGAAAAGGCTGGGGCGCCCCGCAGAAAGCGTCACACCAACAAGCCAGAGTACGTGGCGCGCCACAAAAAGGCCGCCGCGCCACGAAGGAAGCGGCGGCCTTTATCCGCCTTTAGCCATCAACCGTTTCCTTCTCTAATGTCTTCGCCTTTTTGGCTTGTCAGTTCTTCTCCTTTGCGCCCAAAGCCTTCGCTTTTTCTTCTGCCTTCATTCGTTGAATTTCCTGGGCCTGCCGAATTCGCTCTTGATCGGAAGCCTCTTTAACCGCCCGGTCAAAGATCAAATTGAATTCGCTGGCATAGGTGACCACTTCTCCGTTAAAGCCCTGCTTAAACTTATAAATGCCATACTGGGAACCGTTCGGGTCCAGGTTCATCGGAATTTCGCGGAAATCGTAAACATCGCAGCCTGTTTCCATGGCCCAGAGCATCATGTTCCACTGCATCAGGTGGTTCGGCATGCGGTGCCTTTCCTCGTTGGAAGACGCGCCATAGACATAGCTGGTTTTTCCTGCATAGTTTGTGCAGATAGCGCCGGATATAGGTTTGTTATCGTAGTAGCACATATATAAACGCGCGTGTTCCCCGTAAGCCTCCAGGAAATGACGGATATAGCTGATCGGCCGGTTTACAAAATTGTCGCGCAGACCGGTCGTTTTGTATAGCGCGTACCATTCATCCAGGGCTTCCTCCCTGCAAATGCGGCATTCGACGCCCTTTCTGGCGGCGAGGCGTATATTGTAACGCCACTTGGGATGGAAGGACTCAAACAGAGC
Organism: Lachnospiraceae bacterium; assembly: GCA_017479935.1. Lineage (GTDB taxonomy): Bacteria > Bacillota > Clostridia > Lachnospirales > Lachnospiraceae > RGIG5021. The sequence goes on along the minus strand of JAFVBO010000076.1, from coordinate 32,118 downwards.
ATCTATATCTCCGTGAAACTTTGTGAGATCGAGCTGGTAGCTGCAGCGCCGCTGGATGGTATCGCCGTCAACCGTGGTCGGATCGTACTCAAAGCCATAGTGCTTCGCCATCTCGATGAAAGCCTGATTGTCAGATAAGACCGGAGGGTCCATCCGGAAATGAAATCCGTTCAGCCGTTTGGAAAGTTCACATACACCTGCCACTAAATCCTGGAAGGTTTCCTCATCCTCGTAATCCATCACGGGTCCGCGCGTTGCGTAGAGATAGTTCTTCCCATAGCCTTTCAACTCCTGGGTGATGATATTCATACCACCTCGTATCGCCCCGCTTAAATCGCGGGATACAACCACGGCCTGTCCCCAGTTCTGCTTTACTGAAGACCAATGGATTGACTGCAGAAAGGAGCCGTTTTTGTGGTGCAGATTGAAGTTTTCAAACTCAGCATACTGATCTCTTTCTAAAATTTCAAACATTTCTTCCTATCTATCCTCCGGTTTTCCTGTATGATTATGAGCGTGAATTGTTTCATTTAGTTTCTATTACCGACCCGATGAATGGAATATCCCTGCATGCACCGAATGGTGTATTCCAGCATACGCATGGCATATTCCCGCTCATCGCGCGAAAGATCTTCCAGCAGTGAGTCGGTCCTTTTTTCATAGATCTTTTCGCCGGAGACCAAGCTGTCACAGAGTAATTCATCAACCCCAACGCCGAGCACGTTCGCAATCTGTACCAGTTTTCCAAGAGAGACTCTTTTTTGTCCGCGCTCTATGTTGGAGATGTTGTTGGTCGCGAGTTGCGCTGCCTGAGCCAGCTGCGCTTGTGTCAACCCTAAACGCTTGCGTGCGCTTTTGATGCGACATCCAAGAGCAAGATAATCGATGTCTGATATGGATAACTGGTCCATGATGTTGTGTTCCTTTCTTTCATTTCTATGTTTGAAAAGTAAACAATAAATATTAAAATAAAACTGCTGTTCACCTATGATGTGCCATGGATGAAAAATAGAAACAATTGGTACAGATTTTAATATACATAACTAAATCTGTAAATAACCCACAGGGTATACCGGTTGACCTGACGGATCATAACAGCTGTATGATTTTGCTGGTCGTAAGTATTGAACCAGTGCATGCCGCTCGTGATACTGCGTATTTCATAATCATTATAATTCGTATAATTTTCATTCCGTAGAAAGCACTTTCTTTTATGAAGCAGTATAGTATCCTCCTAAACGACATGGCTTTTTGTCCGCGAATCAGGCTTTTTTGTCCGCGAATTTAAATAAAAAAGAGGCTCAACCATAGTTGAACCTCTTTCTCAATATATCCATTTTATCCTTTGTGCAGCTCTACCTCTCGGGAATAATCTCCAGCCAGTAGTCATCCGGATCCGAGATGAAATAGATGCCCATCTCCGGGTTTTCAAAGCAGATGCAGCCCATTTCCTCATGTTTTTTGTGGGCTGCTTCCATATCGTCCACCGTAAAAGCCAGGTGGAATTCATCGTCGCCCAGGTCATAGTGGTCCTTGTCCCAGTCGCGCAGCCAGGTGAGCTCCAGTTGATGTTTGGATTCGCCGTCTCCTAAGTAGACGATGATAAAGTGCCCGTCGGCCGCCGTTTTTCGGCGAACCTCTTTGAGGCCGAGGGCTTCCTCGTAGAATTTCATGGACTTTTCCAGATCCATGACATTGAAGTTGTTGTGGGCAAAACGGAATTTCATGCAACATCCTCCTGTCTTGTAAAGTGCAATGTGATAGTGGTTTATAAAACCCTCATGCGGAGTTGATCATCCGTAGTTGGATGAAACGGATGGTTAATCAAACAGTAAAGCACTCCCCATCCCGATGGATCGCACGGATCAGATGCCGGTAGCCTTCGGTGCAGGGGAGCTTTATCAGGCGCTCTGACACGGAAAAATCCCCCCAGAAGTGCATGGGAAAGAGGTTTTTGACCTTGACGTAGCGCATGAAATCGTCGACGCCTAAGAAAAACGCGTCTCCCAGCCGGGGATCTAAGGGCACGAAAGCTGCGTCCGCCGTCCGCCCGGCCATCTTCTGCAATTCGATACGGTACAGTTCCTGCAGGCGCAGATCTTCCTCATCCCCTTCCCAGAACCAATTGTTTAAGTCTCCGGCATGGTAGATCTGTCGGTCCCCTACGGTGCACCAGAAAGCGATGCCCTGGTCGTTGGAGGCGAAGGTTTCCACTTGCAGCAGGTTGTCCTTCCAGATTTCGCCCGGCTGCAGAAAGGTCACAATGTCCGGACTTGTTCTATGCCCGCCCGGCTGCGGAACAGTCGCAATGTCCGGTTTGCATCTGTGCAAGTCTGGTGACAGAGTTTCCTTCATGTCCGGTTCATTTCGATACTCCTCCGGAATGGCCTCAAGTGGAATGTCCGACGAGAGAAGAAACCGGACATTCGGGTGCTCCTTTGCGAGAGCAAAGATCGCAGGGGAAAAGTGATCCCCGTGGCCATGGCTTGCCAGCACATAGAGCGGCGCATCCTTCGGGAGCGGCGGGATCTGGCCTTCCGTGTAGTCAAACAGAAGGAAGACGGAGGCTTCCTCCACCAGAAAGGAGCTGTGGTGTATAAAAGTGACGTTCATTTCATCCCTCCTGTTCTTACCTATTCTATTTCAGTATAGCCCGGGAAGGCAAGAAACGCAATGAAAATCGGACAAAAGGGAGCGCACGGTTGAATTTTGCCTGAAAAGAGTCTATACTAAGCCAAAGAAATGGGAAAAGGAAGTATCACTATGGCTTTTTATCTGGGAAGAAAATCAATTCGAAAAGTGCCGGGCGCGGTAATCAAAATTGCTCCGCTGCCGGAACCCGTCTTAACGGAAGGCTTTGGATCCAGGGCGCAGGCGGGGGCTTTGGCGGCAAAGGCCGGCTACAAATCGGTGCTCCTTGTGACGGATCAGACCCTTTACGGGCTCGGGTTTCATAAGAAAGTACAGGAATCGCTGGAAAAGGAGGGCATCCGCTGCACGGTGTTTTCCGACATCAATTCGGAACCTACCATTGCAATTGTGGAGGCCGGACGACAGGCGGCGCTGGAATGCGGCGCAGATTGTATCGTGGCGCTTGGCGGCGGTTCGGTCCTGGACAGTGGGAAGGTGATCGCGGCCAGCAGCAGGCACCCAAACCTGCCGATCCAGCATTATCTGCACAAGTTTGCGCTGGCGGAGGGCGGGTCAATCCCCATGATCAATATCCCCAGCACGGCGGGAACCGGCGCGGAGAGCACGGTAGGCGTTGTGGTGATGAATGAAAAGGGCGTGAAGGGCGCGACGGTGATCATTGGCCTGCATGTCGAGCATGTGATTTTGGACAGTGAGCTGATCGCCTCGGCGCCGCTAAACGTCACGGTCTGGTGCGCCATCGATGCCTTAAGTCACGGACTGGAAGGGTGCCTGGCGGATGTGGAGTCATCGGAAGAAGATGTCTTTAAGAGCCGGGAATGTGTGCGTCTGGTAATGGAAAATCTGCTGCGGCTGCTTGACAGGGCGGATCTGGAGAAAGGCGCATGCCTGCCAAGGGAGCAGGGAAGGGAAGAAAGCGCATGCCTGCCCGAGGAGTTGACAGACAAAGAAGGCGCATCGGCACAGAACGGAAAGGAGGCTGGCACAGCCTCAAGCACCGCTGCATATCATGAGACCCTTCAGGCCATGCTCCTGGCGGCGCACTACGGCGGCAATGCGATTAACACGCAGTTGGCCGGGTATGTGCATGCTTTCGCCCATTCGATCGGCGCGCTCTACCACATCCCCCACGGAAAGGCCATCGCCTGGTGCCTGCTTCCCATCGTGGCAGCGCAGGAGAATCTGCGTTATGAAGAGATGGCTGCGCTTGCGCGGTATTGCCACCTGGCGGAAGATACGGATTCTGACGTCGAAGCCGCCGACAAGCTGCTTTTGGCTTTCAAACAGCTGCTGAAAAAGTGTGGCCTCCCGGAGGGCTGTCCGCATGTAAAGACAGAGGATTATGAACGGCTGACGGAGATGATTGATCTGGATTCCATCAATTATTCCCCGACGATCACTTTTACGGACGCAGATATCCGGATGCTGTTAGATCAGATCCGGAGAGGGTATTAAAAAGAGGGGAAGGGAACATGCCCTATACACAGGAAAACATACAGGAAATCATACGAAAACAGCGAGCTTTCTTTCGGACAGGCGCGACGCTGGATGTGAACTGGAGGATTGCTCAGTTAAGGAAACTAAAGGCAGCGCTGCGGGAAAATAAGGAAGCGCTTCAGAAAGCACTCTACGAGGACTTAAGGAAAAGCCCGATGGAAGCGTATCTGTGCGATATCGGGCCGGTTGTCGTGGAGATTAACGAGATTATCCATGGCCTCAAAAAATGGGCGAAGCCGGAGCGGCATTTCAGCGGCCTCATGTGCTTTCCGAGCACCATAACTACCGTCTATAAAATGCCCTATGGCGTGACGCTGATCATTAGCCCGTTTAACTTCCCGGTCGTGCTGACGCTGGGAGTATTAGCAGCCAGCATCTGTGGCGGCAATACGGCGGTCTTAAAAGCCAGCTCCAAGTCGGCTGCCAGCACGAAAGCCTTGCAGGAACTGATCGCGAAGACGTTCCCGGAAGAATATATTACGTTACTGGACGGCGGCCATGACGTGGCGGACATGTGCCTGAAAGAGCGGTTTGACAAGATCTTTTACACCGGATCTCCGGCCGTGGCGAAGCATGTGATGGCGGAAGCCTCCGCAAACCTGACCCCTGTGGCGCTGGAATTGGGCGGTGAGACCGGAAACTGGTGCATCATTCGCCAGGACGCCGACCTCAAGGACGCGGCAAGGAAAATTGCCTTTTTTAAGAGCTGTAACGCCGGGCAGATCTGCATCAATATCAACCAGATCGCCGTGGCCGAGGAGGTGGCGGAGGAGTTCCTTCTGGAGTTGAAGCGCGAATTTATCCGCCAGCTGGGCGAAAAACCGGAGGAGAATCCGGACTATCCGAAGCTGATCACCATGTCCGTGTACGAAAAGTGCGAGCGGCTGTGCGAAGAATACAAGGACCGCATCCGCTTTGGCGGGCGCGGGGACAGGAAGGAATGCCGCTTTTCCCCGACCGTGATCTACCCGGTGAAGGAAGAGGAAGAGATTGTCCGGCACGAGCTGTTTTGTCCGCTACTGCCAGTGGTGCCGTACAAGGACGCGGAAGTGGACCATGTGTTGGATGTGATCGCCGACCGGGAGCATCCGCTGTCCATGTATCTGTTTACGTCCGACAAAAAGTGGGCGAAGAACGTGATGAGCACGCTGCAGTACGGCGGCGGCTGCGTAAATGAAGTCTGCATCCACATGATGGTGAAAGGCGTACCTTTTAACGGCACCGGACATTCGGGCATGGGAGCTTACCACGGGGAGTGGGGATTCCGGGAGTTTACGCATCCTTCCACGGTTTTGTGGGGAAAGACACGCTTCAACCTGCCGCTGCGGGAGCACCCGTATTCCGGGAAGGTGGGAGAGTGGAAGAGAAAGCTGCTGGATTTATTTGAAAAATGATCGGGCTGAAGGGGACGGTTCTCGCGGCAGTGTGACAGGGGACGGGTCTGTGTCATAAAAGCTGACAACTGTCAGCTTTTGTGACACAGGCCCGTCCCAATGTCATTCAGTTAAAGGGACATTCCCGCCCCCTTGTCCGTTTTGCTGACGTCTGCTCGCGCTAATCTACATCTGTATAGGCTTTAAAGTTACATCCCGCTCGCGCTCTGCAGACGTTGGTATATTTTCAACTTTACACAAATATATGATGAGATGGGCTTTAAGCCCTTCTCATTGACAACACCAGCAGTACCCGTTCACTACTGCCCAACGTATGCGTCCCAAATGCCGAAAAATAGGGTCAGCAAACAAGCAGGCTTGTCCTGCTGATGAAAACATATCGTTTCGATTATGCCGTTAGTTTCTGTTGTTTAATGGTGTCAGACTTTGCGATCGTACCTTTCTCGGGTAGGTTCTGTCTGGTCGTATTGGCGTGAGGTATCGCAAGAGTTCCCTCACCGCCTCCGCATCGGTTAGTTCATCTGCAAAAAACTGACGACTCGTTATAAAAGCTTGTGTCTTGTTGATATTATATTTATATTTCGTGTCTTTTTCAGGCACTTTGACGCATGATATCAAAAGAGAAGTCAGGTTATACAGGATCAGTCGCGCGTATGTTTCCTGAATGATGAACTCTTTCTTTCGGCTATGGTGATACACCAGGTTGGCTTTGTATTTTAACATAAAGTATGCCTCTTCGGTGTCCCAGCGCAAATGGTAAAGATGTTTCATCATGGATAACTCGAACTTTTCCCGTGGAAGGTTTGTCACCAAATATTCATAGTGTTCATTGCTCAGTTTGATTTTCACCAACCGAAACGGCAGAATGTATGTATCTGAGGGCTTTGTTTCGTTCAGATAGCGGAAGTGCTGTTTTTTTCCAATGAGTTTAAATCCTGCATCTTTGCTGGATGTGCTCTTCCGGCTTTTGGCAATAAAAAATTTTTGATCGATATCGTATTCGTCCTTTTCAGGAAGCTCAAAGCAGTCAACAATGGAACCACATCCCACATCCTTGGCGCGGATCAAAAAGTAATTTCCTGTTTCCTTAATGGAAGCCATCAGTTCAAAACAGTTATACCCTCGGTCCATAATGAACAGGCAGGTCTCCTTGATAGGATTTCGAAGGACCATATCGATCAAAGCTGCCGTTTCGTTGACCACGCCTCTTGCCTGGATGAGAATGTCTACAAACCTTTGTTCCAGCACGTCGTATACCGTGTTCAGGTGGTTCTGGAAATAACCTCCTTTACGGCTGCCATACGAGATATAGGATGGGCTGTCTTTGCCATCCGGCGGGATGTTCTGATCTGAGCCATCGGCCGCCAAAATGTGCACTCCATTCAGCGTTTTCTGAAAAGGAAACATGCTATTGAATGCATGAAAGACAAAGGACATAGCGCTTTCTGAAAGCTTCGCACGTTGTTGCACAAAGGCAGATTTCACTGGCTCACAACCCTTACATGTACGAAACATTTTCCGCATTTCAGTAGTAAGGCAGTCTCTGCCCCATAGAATAAGCGTCAGAAGGATCTTCTCGATGGTGAATATCCTGTGCCGTGAAAAATCACGGTCAGGATCCTTTGCCACATCGGAGGGATTGAGCGATTTAAGAAAACACAAAAATTTCGTCTTGATGATGCCTACTGTATATGACATATGCCACACCTCCCCGAGAAAGGCGCGGTTTTTCTAAACCCTGGCCGGTACTCGTAGGAAGTGGCTGAAGTATGCTATCAGAGAAATACCATTGTTACTAAGCAGTAAGACTATCGACCTGAACATTTTTGTCTTTCTGCATGGCAGGATACTACTTTTGAAGCATAGCCAGAAGATTTTCCAGTGCTGAAGTGACCTCTGCTTTTTCTTTGCGGAGTCGTGCGATTTCTCTGCGTTGCTCGGTTATGAGAGCATCTTTTTCGCGGATAATATCCATGTCGACAGGTACAGGATTTTCTTCAGTAGTTATGTTTTCTCCAGATGACGTAGTTACATTATTTTGCTTCTTTCTGGTGGGAATGATTTCCCCCGTAGTCTCATCGAGACGTCCAAGGAGCTTGCGCTCAGAGCGGGGTTGTTTTGTTTCTTTATCACGGTATGAATGAGATTCATACACGTAAGTGATACCGGTTTTTTTATTCAGTTGTTTGATAATTGCCATGCAGAGCCTCCAGTCCATTATAACATATACTCACTACATTTGCAATAGAAAAGTAGTGATTTTATAAACTTTTTATCACTACTCTATTGTAACGAACTTAAAGGAGACTGTCAATAAAAAATAGAGCTTGGCGATCATTTCAGGCTAAGTTCTAACCGAAAAGAACATTGGCAAACAACAAACGAAATAATTTGAGGTAACTGTCTTTCTAAAACAGCGCTTGTAAGCTGGGGTGGGACAACCAACTTAGCAAGCCCAAAAGTGGATGGGGTGGGCGAACAAGCGCTGTTTTAGGTCATAGGCTTAACTGAATGACAGTGGGCCCGTCCCCTGTCACACTGGGAAAACCCAAAATGCATGGGGAACGGGAAGAAATCCCCGGTCCCCCATGCAAAATCCTCGGTCCACTATGAAACAGCCCCGGACTTCCTCGGCCACAGGGAAAACTTCACGGTATCCCCCAGCCCGTAATCCTTCCGGTAGCCGCGGATTACAAAGTAGGCTGCAATGATGGCGCAGACCGCCACGGACATGTTGCTGATCATCATGACCAGGCCGACGCTGGCTTCGCCGAAATTGGTAAAGTTCTGCAGGAACCAGAAAACCGGAATGCGGAACGCGAACACGCGGGCCAGGTTTAAAATCAGCGTGATGCGTGTTTTGCCAAGACCGTACAGAAGGGCCATCACGGAGGCGTTGATGCCAAGCGGCACGGCGCCTAAAGCCTCGTAGCGGTAGACCAGCATAATCATGTCGTGGAATTCCTTGCTTCCGGAGTCAAAGAGGCTGGCGAGCAAATCCAGCTGCCAAAGCTCCAGGCCGGAGATGACGGCGCCGAGGATCACGTTGATCCACAGGACGCTCGTGAAGGCATCCAGCACGCGCTGGAATTTCCCAGCGCCTAAGTTCTGGCTGATGATGGCGGCGGCACCTTCCTGATAGCCGTTCTGCGGGTTGGTGGTGATGCCACCTAAGTTGTTGGAGACGCCCATGGCACCTACCATCAGATCGCCGTAGACGGTGCACATCGAGTTCACGATGGTTTTTCCGAAGGCGAACAGAGCCTTTTCGGTGATGACGGGAACCGAATGATAGACCATCGGGGCCGCCACGTTGCCGCGCAGGGTGACGGCCTGCAGGCGGAAACTGAAGGTGTCATCGCCGCCTAAGCTGTTCTTGAACGCGAAGGCCAGGAGCGTCACCTGCGAGATCAGGGAGGCGAGCGCCACCATCAGAAGATCGCCGTTTAAGATATAGATAAAGAAGGCGGTCAGGGACAGCTTGATGAGGATGACCAGGAGGTTTAAGCGGAAAATGCGGGAAGAATTTCCTCTGGCTCGCTCCACCGCGATGTAGACGTTGTTTAGGAATGTCACCACCATGACCAGAAGCTGCAACTGGAAATATCGTCCTCCTACCTCAATCAGCGTTTCCGGCGTGCCCGCCATCAAAAGAAACTGCCGGGTAAAAGGCAGGATGGCCAGCATCATGGCCAGGCCGACCGTCAGGCAGATCATGTAAAGGGTGCTGACTCTTTTACGCACCAGCTCTAAGTTCCCTTCCCCGAAGGCACGGCTGATCATGATGCCCGCGCCCACCGCCAGGCCGCCGCCCACGGCGGATAACAGATGGTTGATCTGCGACAGGTATGCCACGGCGGAAACCGATTCCTTGCTGATGTGGGAGGCCATCATGGTGTCCAGGATCGTAAACAGCATATTGAGTGCCTGATAAAGCGCCAGAGGGGTTCCGATATTCAGGATCACCTTCCACATTGGGGCGTTCAGGCTCATTTCCAGAAACTTTTCATCTTTTTTCGTCAAGACAGCTTTCATTATGTCAAATACTCCTTTTTTTTGACAGGGTGACAGGTGACAGGGGACGGACCTGTGTCACGTTTTCTGACACAGAACCGTCTCCTGTCAGAAAGTGTGACACAGGCCCGTCCCCTGTCACACTGCTGTTTCAGAAATTCTGACACAGAACCGCCCCCTGTCAGGCCATGTCAGACAGTGTAGTACGGAATCAAAAAAGACGCCATGAAAAAACTATCATGGCGTCTGAAAAACTACTGAAAAATCAACACTGGTTTTGGCGGTACTGGGTGGGAGACAGCCCGTACTTTTTCTTGAAGGCATCCTTGAAATAATTGCTGTCCGAAAAACCATTGCGGAACGCGATCTGCGTGATTGTGTCCCGGGTGGCAGCAAGGTCTTTGGCTGCCTGCTTTAAGCGAACATAGACCAGATATTCATGGACGCCGATGCCGGCCGCCTCCCGGAATTTCCGCGTCAAATAATTAGGGGAAAAGCTTGCCGCCTGGGCGATGTCGGCCGTCGTGATCGGCTCCATGTAGTGTTCGCTGATGAAGCGGGCTGCGAGCAGGATCTGCCGGTCTGTGGTAGGAATCTCCGCTGGCAAATCGTCAAGAAACCGGCAGTTGCGGCTGCAAAGAAGAAGGAGCTCCTGAAGCTGCATAGGAAGGAGAAACTCTGTGAGTACATCGTCTGTCTCTCTCTCCGCGACCATGCGCGCCAGCAGGCCGGAGGCGGTTTCCTGAAAGGGAAGCGACGCCTGGAATAACCGGAGTGTTTCCAGAAATTGGCCGTCATAGGGAAGCAAGGCAGTCATTTTTGGGTCCAGATCTTCGAGGCGGAAGAATACGGTGCTGCGTTTGCACGCCCCGAACAGGTATCTGGTGTAGTGGAGAAACTGCGGTGGGATCAGCATGAAATCGCCGGCGTGCAGATCGTACAGATGATCCTCCGCCAGAAACCGGCACGCGCCGCTTTCCACGTAGAAAAGCTCAAAATAGTTATGACAATGGTAAGAAGGCATGACAAATCCGGCATCACGAACGCGGGTTTCCGCGTAGATCCTGTCGATGAAGGTGGCTTCCGGAGTGCGGGCATGTTTTGAAACAGTCATTTAGAGTTCCTTCCCTGCCTTTGCATGCCCGTGCCCGGCGGCTTTTTGAAACCAGTTCCGGGCCTCTTGCATGTCCGGTTTCACGCCAAAGCCGTTCTTATACATGATCCCAAGCTGATATTCGGCATCGGCGCAGCCCCCTGCAGCCGCTTTCAAAAACCATTCCATGGCAGCCGGAAGATTTCGGACAACGTACTGGCCGTCCAGGTTTAACAGCCCGAGGCGGAAGGCTGCCTCCGGGCGGCCGTTTTTAGCAGCCTTTGTATACCAGGACACAGCGTCCTTTTCCTTGCCAGGGACGTGGACGAACAGGTACTCGGCGTAAAAATACTGCGCCCTGGCATCGTGTTCCTCCGCGGCATACTTAAGAAATGGAGCGGCCGCCTCCGGATTTACACTGCTTCCCTTTCCGGTAAGATACATCTCGCCTAAAAGGGCGGATGCCTTCACATGCCCTTTTTCGGCCGCTGAAAGAAGCAGCGGTTTAGCCTCGCGGTATTCGTCCTGAACCCAATGTGTCAGGCCGTTTTGGTAGAGTTCCTCGGCATTGTTTATCCGATTTTGATCCAGGCATAACTGCAGGGCTTTCGATTGACGAAAGACTTGAAGGAGGGGCTCAGAGGATTCTTCAGGAAGGAGCCGATCGTAGTGGAGATCGGAGAGAAGCATCTGATTCCCGGGAGATAAATGCTTTTTGACCGAGTATGGATCCTGCAGATAGACCGGAAAGACATGGGGTTTATGAAGATCCCCGATGGCGTAAGAGAGTTCTTTACTGCAATTTTCCGACTGGGCGTATTCCCGGGTAAGCAGGCAGAAAAACCCTGTACAGGCCTTTATCTTGCGGGCAATCACGTCATTGTACTGACTTCCGGTGATCAGACCGTTGTCATACCAAACGCGGTAGCCATTCTCGTATAACAGCCGGATTACGCGGAACGCCTGCTCTTCATTTCGGTGGCAGTAGCTGATAAAGACAAAGGGATCCTCCTCGTTATAAACAGGGATGGAAGGAGCATGGTCGTTCATGATTGTCCTCCTTTTTGGATGTATGGATGGCGTAAGCGCCCGCTTGCAGCCCCCGTGATCAGTTCCTCCGCAGCGCGGCACCATTGATCAGCCGTTGATGGAGCACCTCCATCATTTTATCGACGATCTTGCTTTTGGTTTTCCAACGGGTCGTCTGCCTGAATGGATCCAGGTCGTAGGCGCGGATAATATCCCGAAGCTGTGGAATTTCCAGCCCCATCAGACGGTCTTTCAGGCTGTCTTCTTCCTCCACAGTGATCTCGAAGGGGTTTAAGACAGGGGTGTTCTTTGCGCCATCTTTTTGGACGGCCTTTTTGGCAGCAGCGCCTTCGCTTTGTAAGGAGGAGCTGCCCAAAGAAGCCTTATTTTCCGGACTTGTCGGAAATAACTCAGGCATGTACTTTTCAATCACGGCGGAAAGCTCTGACTGAAACGCTTGATCCTTCCGTGCTTTTGCCGCAATCCGGCAGATGGTTTCGAAGGTGTCTGGCCAGGTATTCATTTCTTTCCCCTTTTCCCTTTCTTATTCAGAACAGTGTCAAGCATTTCCGGTTCGACGATCTGAAAGATTTCTTTCGCGAAGCTCACCAGGCTGTCATAGTGGCCGTGATTTCCCCACTTTTGCATGAGAGAGCTGGTTCCGATAAAATCAGCGGCCTGGGCGACGTTGTTGTTTTCATAGAAAATGGTTTCGAAAATCGGTACCTGAATGGACGCGTTCCGAAGCTTTTCTTCGAAGGTTTTCGGGGCTCTTTCATGTCCCAGTTCTGCCATGATCCGTTGATGAAGGCCGGCCTGCTTGCGCACTTTGGTGTAGACGATTCCCATGCACGGCACGTTCTCCACCAATTTGGGGACCCGGTGGATCATGCTATGGATTCCACGCGTAGAGAGTATGTCCGGGATCGTGGGAATGATGTAATAGTCCGAGATATAGAGCCCGTTTAAGGTGAACATCCCCAGGTTTGGCGGGCAGTCGATCAAAATATAGTCATAGTTTTCTATCACCGGGGCTAAGGCATCTTTTAACAGATGGATGGTCAGAGGTTTAGGAATCTGACCTTCCTCCGGGTTGGCCATCTGAAACTCAAGATCCATCAGATGGATATCGGAGGGCAAGAGGTCCAGCGTGTCAACGTTTTTGATTTTGGATACGTTTTTCTGTATGGATTCTGCAATGGAAAATGTGTCCGAGCCAAAGGCTGCGTCGTGAAACAGATTGTACAGAGTATGGCCTGCCAGGGACGCCTGTTCCCACGCCTCCTCGCCCATCAGCATGCCGGTGGCGTTTGTCTGGGGATCTAAGTCAATCACCAGCACCTTCTTTTTAAAGTCTCCGGAAAGAACGGTGGCCAGACCCACGGTGGTGGTTGTCTTGGCAACACCGCCTTTCATGTTTACAAAGGAAATGACGGTTGGTTTCATGGGTTACCTCCTGTGAACATGAATAGAACTTCCGTTGCTGCACTGTATTCATTCTAGCATACTTCACAAAAATCAGCAAGAGAGAGGAAGTGTGACAGTGTGACAGGGGACGGGCCTGTGTCACAATTTCTGACAGAGAACCGTCCCCTGTCAGCTTTTGTGACACAGGCCCGTCCCCTGTCACACAAAGCAATATGCACAAATACCCCCCTTCTCTTCTCCATTTACGTGCAAAAACTGCCAACTACGTGCTATCTATTGAGCATTCCTCCGGAAGCGCTAAACTACAGGTGCAAGAGGCGTAACCAATACGCCGGTATACGATGTAAAGTAAGAAGGAGGTAGAGCAGGTATGAAGAAACAATTGAAAAGAGCAGCCAGCGTAACGCTTGCGTTTGCGATGGGTCTCGGCCTGGCGGGGGCAAATCCGGTCGGCGCATCAGCCATGCTGCTGGAAAAAGAAGGCATCTATGTAACGGATTACGATTCGAAGGAAGATGCTTTGGCAGCGGCGGACAAACTGAATACGGAACTGGCGGCGGAAGGAGATGTCCTGTTAAAGAATGACGGAACCTTGCCTTTGTTTGGAAACGAGAAGATCAGCGTGTTCGGTGGGATGCAGAAGAACCCCGTTGGAGCAAGCGGAACGGGGTTACTTGCGACGCTGCGCGAACAGGGCTTTGACGTGAACCCTGTGCTGGAGGCGTTCTATTCCTCCAACGGAACCATTGGAACCGAGAAACTGGATTTTAATGCGAAGCAGGAGCAGTCCCTGGATCTGTACCATGATGCAGCCCTGGTCATTCTGTCCCGTACGGGCGGTGAGGGATCCGACCCCACCACGATTACCGACGAGATCGAGGACAACATGGATGCTGAAGGAAACGACTACGGCTGGCGCCATGAGTCCCTGGGACACAAGGGTTCGTTTGCCGCGGGCGAAGGCTACGTGATCGAGGACGCGGAGAACGATTATAAGCACTATCTGGAACTCACAAACAGTGAGGAAGAAATGCTGGCTTACGTAAAGGCACACTTTGACCGGATCATCGTGGTGGTAAATACCTCCAACGCGATGGAGATGGCGAACCTCCAGGAAGATGACGATATCAACGCCATCCTCTGGATCGGGCGTCCCGGATCCACAGGCTTAAAGGCGCTGGCACAGATCTTAAGCGGTGAGGTGAACCCGTCCGGACGTCTCGTGGATGAATGGTACCGTGACTTTACGGCCGATCCCACGTGGCAGAACTTCGGATCCAACCAGCAGGTTGGCGGCGGCTACGATTACATTTACAACATGGAAATCGAAGGTGCTCCGGAACAGACCTATGCGGGCGGCGTTGCCGGAACGAACGGCCTGAAGGGCGTTGATTACGATGAAGACATCTACCTTGGCTACAAGTATTACGAGACCGTGTACGCGGAGATCGCAGCCGGCAACTTAGGATATGATGCCGAGGCGAAGAGAGTTGTCAAGGAAGGCGGGGAAACCGGCGAAGAAGCAGCCGAAGCCTGGTGGCAGTACGCGGTTGTCTATCCGTTTGGCTATGGCCTTTCCTATACCTCTTTCGAACAGAGCTTCGACAGCCTCTACTATCTGGATGGAAACTCCAAGGTGGAGCTTGGCGATGAGGTGGACGGAAACGCTCTGTTCTCTTCTGCAGAAGGCAGCGAAGCAGCCGTGAAGGAACTGTATGCGGACGTAACCGTGACCAATACCGGCGCGGTGGCTGGCAAGCAGGTTGTCCAGGTGTATGTGACGGCTCCGTATACGGCTGGCGGCATTGAAAAGGCATATGTGACCCTGGTTGGCTACGCGAAGTCTGGTATGCTTCGCCCGGGCCAGAGCCAGGTGGTTACGGTGAAGTTCAATGTCCAGGATGCGGCTTCCTTCGATTATGACGACAAGAACGGCAATGATTTCTTCGGCTATGAGCTGGAAGCCGGCGAGTACGTCGTCAAGGTGATGGAAGACTCCCACAAGGTAGCGGATGAGAAGAGTTTTACCCTTACTTCCGGCGCGACCCTGGGCCTGGATGACTTCAGCGGACTGGCAATCGATAACATTTTCTCCAAGGGAGATATGTTTGATACCATCCGCAAGAACAACGATCCTGGCAATGCCGATAGCCCGTTAAACGAGAACGTTTCCGATGAAGCGGCGCAGAAGCTGTTAAGCCGCACGGATCTCAGCACACAGACCGTTCTGGATCTGCGTATCACCGAGGACGAGCGTGTTCTTTCCGACGCCTTCGTCAAGAGTGTTGTCTTCTGGATGAACTTCACAGCGGCGGATCAGACGCAGTTCGCGGATGAGCAGAACGCGACGGCTGTTACCGGTGCGGAGCACTTTGTATGGTACAAGACGGACGACGAGTTAAAGGAGCTGATGGCCGGCTGGAAGCAGGCAACCGAACATGCGGAAGACTTTAGCGATACTCCTGTCAAGCTGAAAGATATGTCCGGTGTGGACATTGACACCGAGGAAGGGCGCGCTGCCTGGACCGAATTCATGAACCAGCTGACCTGGGCAGAGATTATGAGCCTGAACAACAAGGGCGGCCATACGACGGAAGCGGTTCCTTCCATCGGGAAGGTAGCCTCGAAGGATGAAAACGGTCCGAACTCCTACGCCGGCAAGAGCTGGTGCGACTCCACCGTGCTTTCCTCCACCTGGAACGTGGATCTGGCCAGACAGTACGGTATCATGAATGCCAACTTAGGTATGCTTTCCGATACGATCCAGGAAGGCTGGTACGGACCTGGTATGGATCTGCACCGCAGCCCGTTTGGCGGACGTAACAATGAGTATTATTCGCAGGATGGCATTCAGGGCGGATACATTGCGGCAGCGCAGGTTGGCGGCGCGCAGTCCCGTGGTTTGAATGTTTACATCAAGCACATTTTCATGAACGATCAGGAAACCTCCCGTCAGGGCCTGTTCACTTGGGCTTCCGAGCAGGTGATCCGTGAGATCTACGCAAAGGCTTTCCAGATGGCGATGCAGGAAGGTGGCTCCACCAGCGCCATGACCGCATTCAACCGCATCGGCGGCGTGGATACCGTCATGAACGAGGCTATGTTAACCCGTATGATCCGCGAGGAGTGGGGATGGAAGGGCCAGTACGTGACCGATGCGTACGCAGCCGTGAAGTCGAAACACATGGATCTGCTGATCCGTTCCGGCTGTGATCTGCCCGATGGAACTGCGAGTGGCGGCAACGCCGTTTCCGGTACCTGGGATGCGAATGCGGTCGGCCTTGGCACAGCGGAAGCGCCGGAAGGCAACGTGCTTCTCGGCGAAGAGGGCAAAGAGTCCTTACTACAGTGGTACTACGGCCGTATCTGCGCGGAGCGCGTGCTGTACGTAGCGGCTAACACCTTAAACAATCGCAACGGCGTCAGCCTGAAGCCTCAGACCATGGCAGTTGCCCTGACCCAGGGCGTGGCGGCGGAAGGCGCTTCCGCAGCGATTTCGGCAGAGGAGCTGAATGGAAATGATGTCGTTTACACGATCGTAAAGGGTGAACTGCCGGAAGGCTTGTCCCTGAACAAAGTGACGGGCGAGATCACCGGAACCGTTTTGGAAAGCGGAAACTTCGCACTGGATGTCACCGCGGTCGTCTCCGGGTGGCTTAAGACCACGAATTCCGTAGAACTGGAAGTTGCCTCGGCCTTCACTTTAAGCGACGGCGACAAGGATGTGGAAGCGTTTACCGGCACGGTGGGCAAGTTCTTTGAAGGCTTCATCGACTCGGAGATCATAACCTCCGAACAGTTCAACAAGGGTATCAGCTATGAAGTAGCCGAAGGGTACGCGCTTCCTGCCGGCCTGGCCTTCGAGGATGGTATCTTTGAGGGTACACCGGAAGAAGCCGGCGTGTTTGAAATTGTTATCAACATCATCGGCACGAGCGAGGTGCAGAACGGCAGCAGAACGAGCACACAGAAGTCGACCTACAAGCTGCCTCTGACCATCACCATCAGTGAGGCAGTCGCAGAAGCCGAATAATGATCGCCATCCAGATCCGGATAGCCGGAGAGGAGAAAATCTCATCTTCTGACCGGAGATTGCAATCGTATCCGGGTATGTAAGGAAGGGGACCCCGGGAGAACTTCCCGGGGCCCTTTCTCATTCACAAAGCAGCCCGCAGGATAAAAAAGCTGGTATATGGCAGGCGGACTGCTTCAGGCGTTTTATCGCGCGCAGGGAGAAAAAAGGATGAACAGAATGAAACAAGGACAGGGGATCCTGCTCCTGTGCCTTTTACTGGCGCTCTTTTCGGCAGCATGCGGTCCGAAAACACCGGAGGGGCAGGAGGGCACAGACACATCCCCGGGCCAGACGGCGGAATTAAAAAATCCGTATCTGGAAGCGGAGGAGATAGAAGCCTCCGTGTATAACGTGGTTTTTCGCGAAAACTATCCTGGAGAGGAAAAGACAACTCCGGTCAAGGTGGAAAAGGGAAAGACGGTAAGTGAGAGCAGTGCCCCCAATCCGTCCCGCGGGGATGAATTTACGTTCACGGGGTGGTATCTGGATGCAGTGGGAACGAAGCCGTACGATTTTTCCACTTCTGTGGAAAAGAACCTGGTTCTTTTTGCCGGGTGGAGGAGCGATATCGTCACTGTAAGTTTTCATTATAACTACGTGGGCGGACCGGACCTTCTGAAGGTCCAGGCAGTAAACGGTGAGGCTGTGAGCGCAGCGGAAGCTCCGGTTCGCGATCAGTACACGTTTATGGGCTGGTATGAGGACGCGTCGTGCGAAGGCGCCGTCTACGATTTTTCGAAGCCGGTCACAGGAAATGTGACCTTGTACGCAGGGTGGAAGCTGACGGACGTGCGCGTCGTATTCGACGCGGCTGCGGAGGATGCGATGTCCCCGGAAAGTATGCTGGTCAAAGTGGGAGAAACCGTGAAGGTCCCGGAAGCTCCGACACGCGAAGCCTATGAGTTTGACGCATGGCTGACGGCGGATGGGGAGAAATTCCTCTTTGACGGTCCGATCACGGAAGAGATGGCACCGTCCGGCGTGATGACCCTGACCGCTGGCTGGAAGAAAAAGATCAGCACGGTCACCTTCAACTGGGGCGACTATGAGGAGGGAACTCCGAAGACCGTGGAGGTAGAATACGGGGAGAGCGTTTCTGAGCCGGCGAGTAACCGGAGCGGTTATACGGTGGTATGGCAGCTGGACGGAGCGGATTACAGCTTTGCGAGCCCCGTGACGGCGCCCATCACCCTGCAGGCCGTGTGGACGAAGCAGGAGGCCAGCGATGGGAACTATACCGTGTCCTTCCTGTACAACTATGAAGGTGCCCCGGCCGGCGGCATCTACAAGAATGCCTCCGTGCAGCCCAGACGGCGTGTTTCCATGCCGGAGACTCCGGAGCGGGAGGGCTACTACTTTGCCGGATGGTACACGGAACCGGAGGGAACGACCCGCTTCAATTTCGATCAGTATATCCGCAAGGATCACACCGTCTACGCAAAATGGTTAAAGCGATATACGTTTGAAGCCGAGTATGTGGATTTCACCGGTCTGGCCGGTGCGGGCTACTCCAACGAGGTGCGGGAGCTTCAGCTGATCAAGAAGGACGTCACAGGGACCTGTGAAGCAAGCGGCGGCTATTACGTCACCAGTATGTTCATCAAAGGTGCGCATCTGACCTTCCACATCCAGTCGGATAAGGAAACAGCGGATGCGGTGATGTTCCTTCGCGTGCAGGCGGAATATGTAGATATGACGATCAATCCGGAGACCTATGTGGTCAGCGTGAACGGGGAGCCGGTGGATTACTATGAACTGACCATTGCCGATCCGGCCCATGGCGGGGATATCCAGACGAACGTGCGGCGTCCATTCTTTGACTACGAGTTGACCGGAAAGGTTCATTTAAACGAAGGAGACAACGAGATTACGCTGCTCGTCAACAACACCGTGGACTTTGACGCGATGGGGATGCACTTTGGAACGCTGTCTTCGTACGCGCCGATGCTGGACTGCATCTACGTCTGCTCGGATACGGAGCTGACCTGGGAACCGCTCGTAGGCAACATTGACGAGTGGGAAAAGAACCAGCAATAGAGGGAAGGACAAGGAGAAAAAAATGAGTCAACAACAAATGAAAAAGGGAAAGCAAACGGGCGGATGGATCTTTCGTCTGCTTGCGGTTTTTGCCGGGGTTGCCTCGCTGATACTGTTCTTTCTGACCAGGGAAGCGGAGTTTACGCGGCAGATGATTGAAACCTATCATCAGGACATCTATGTGATGGTGGCACTGGGGATCGGTATTTTGTTTAGCATATGCAGCCTGGCGGGAAAGGGAAAGATGTCCGGTTATCTTTCCTTCCTGGCTTTCCTGTTTGCCTTCCTGAATGATCTGGTATTTGAGGCGGACTATCTGGGAAGCCTGTTTTCCAGCATTGATCCGACGGAACTGACGGCAGAATTTGTCGTTCTCACGGCGCTGCTGTTTGCCGCCACGCTTCTGGCGTTTCTGGGTGCGGCGTGCAAACCTGAACCGGAGATGGGGGGAGGCGAAGAAGTATGAAACAATCATCCGCGAAAATCTGGCGAAGGATCACCGTCTTTTTTGCCGTCCTTCTGGTGATCACATTCACCGCATACAATGCGGCCAACATTAAGTTTTCCGCTATCCGCTCCGTGCTTGGCGGCGAGACCAGCCGGATTGTGAAAGGGGAAGAGGGGGACGAAGATACCGAATACTTTAAGCGGCTGTACACTTCGGAAGATGCGCTGAAAGCCTATCTGGAGGAGGTGTGTTACGATCTTGAATCGGAAGGAATCGTTCTGTTAAGAAACGAAGAGGTGGATGGAACACCGGCGCTTCCGCTCGCGAAGGGAAGCCGGGTAAGCCTGTTCGGCCAGGGGAGCGTTGTCTTTAACTATAGCACGACCGGTTCCTCCAACACGGGAACAAACCGCTATCCTTCCCTGAAAGATGGCCTGAAGGATCTGGAGGTCAATCAGGACCTGTGGGAGTTCTATCTGAACGGGGCAGCCGCTTCCTATCGCAGGGAGTTTACGATCACGAACGGGTATCGTATGAACGAAGCGCCGTGGAGCGTTTACGAGCAGGCAGCAATTCCTGCCTCCTTCGCGGGCTACGGCGATGCGGCCATCTATGTTCTCTCCCGCGATAGCGGTGAGGGAAAGGATCTGACCACCATCGGAAGCGACGGGGAGGACGGGTCATACCTGTCTCTCACGAAAGAAGAACGGGAAGTGCTGGAGCATCTGACATCGTTAAAACGCGGCGGAACCTTCCGGAAACTCATTGTTCTGCTGAATTCGGCAGTGCCCTTGCAGCTGGATTTCCTCTTTGATGACGCGATTGAAGTAGACGCGGCTTTGTGGGTCGGAAACGTGGGCTCCACCGGCGTGTACGCAATCGGTGACGTACTGGTTGGAAACGTGATTCCTTCCGGGAAGCTTTCCGACACCTTCGCAAAGGACAATTTCAGCAGCCCGGCAATGGCCGCGTGGGAAGCCAACCCGGACAAATCGTTCTCACTGGCGTACACGAACGCGGCGGAGTACCCGGCATTCAGCAAGGATACGCAGACGGTCTACGCCGTGTACGCGGAGGGCATCTACGTAGGATATCGCTACTACGAGACCCGCTTCGCAGATCAGGTTATGGGTCAGGGAAACGCCGGGAACTTTGTATATGAAGATGAGGTGGCTTATCCGTTTGGATACGGGTTAAGCTACACGGATTTCTGGTACGATGATCTCGCGGTTGTGGAGACGGAAGATACTTTCCAGGTATCGGTTCGGGTGCTGAACGCAGGCGCATACGACGCGAAGGAAGTGGTGCAGGTGTACCTGCAGAAGCCTTACACGGAGTACGACCGGGCAAACGGTGTGGAAAAATCTGCCGTGGAACTGGCCGGCTTCGCGAAGGTATCGCTCCTGTCCGGACAGGAAAAGACTGTGACCATCGACGTGGATAAGTCGCTTTTGGCCTCGTACGATGCGAACGGGAAAGGAACCTACATTCTGGAGAACGGAGAGTACTATCTGACGGTTGCCTCCGATGCACATGAAGCGGTGAATCAGATTCTGGCTGTTTCCGGATATGAAAGCGAAGGGCAGGACACGAAGGAAGCGGAGGCTATGACCTGGCGGTATACGGTCTCGGGAATCCCCGGGGACGGTGTGGATGCGGAAACGTTCGCCCAGGCTGAGGCAACCGGAAATCGGATCGAAAACCTCTTTGATTTTGCGGATATGAACCGCTATGAGGGGAGAGGCGAAAACAAGGTCACCTATGTTTCCCGCAGCGACTGGGAGGGAACCTGGCCGACCGCCCCGATCCGTTTTGCCATCACGGAAACCATGGCTTCCGATATTGCCAGCCATAAACCGCTGGTGGAGGATGGCTCTGTGATGCCGGCCTATAGTCAGGACAACTCGCTGACGATCGCTATGCTGCGGGGGCTGACGTATACCGATTCGCTGTGGGACGATCTGCTGAATCAGATGACCTTTGAGGAACAGTCGCTGCTGATCACGAACGGACAGCATAATACTGTGGTTGTAGATTCCGTGGGAAAACCGGCCACGATCGATGAAAACGGACCCAACGGCGTGACGCATTCCACCACCAGCGTAACATTCCCGTCGGAGGGAATCTGGGCGTCCACGTTTAACCGGGCCCTTCTCTACGAGGTAGGAACGGCACTTGCCGAGGATGCGGTAGAGGCGGGAATCACCGGCCTGTATGCGCCTGGCCTGAACCTGCACCGTGTGCCGTTTGGCGGCCGCGCGCACGAGTATTTTTCGGAAGATCCCTTCCTCATGGGCATTTGTACCATGGTTGAGGTCCAGGGTATTCAGAGCCGCGGCGTGTGGGCGTATGTCAAGCACTACGCCGTGAACGACAAAGAAACCAACCGGGCTGGCGTAGCCATCTGGCTAAACGAGCAGGAGCTTCGCGAGATCGTGCTGCGGCCGTTTGAGTATGCTGTCCGTCCGGATATGGGAAACGCCCATGCGATGATGACCTCCTTCAACCGGATCGGGTGCGTCTGGACCAGTGCCAGCCACGCTCTGATGGAGGACGCGCTCAGGGGCGAGTGGGGGTTTGATGGGTTTGCCATTACCGACATGGCCTCAGCCAATGCCCAGACCTTCATGGTCTTTGATGACGGAATCGCAAACGGCACCGATTGTTTTGACGGTGCCGGATCGGAGAATGCGTTGAACGCATATAAAGGCAGCGCGATGTTCGCAAACAAGATGCGGGAATCGGCTCATCGGATTTTATATGTGACGGCTAACTATTCCGCGGCTATGAATGGAATCCGTTCTTCTGACCGGATCGTGAAAGTGCTCACCTGGTGGCAGGTAGCGATCAATGTTGCCGTGGGCGTGACAGCGCTTCTGACTGCTCTTTCGGGACTGATGTACGTGGCTTCGCGGAAAAAGAAAGGGTAGGTTAGCAGTTCGCAAAAACCGTGTGTGGAAGCCTTCATGAACGTCTCCCCAGATATTTTGTGAAGGCTTCCAGAAAATCCTTTTTCTTGTTACGCGTGATATGGACCATTTCGCCGGAGACGAGCACATCTTCCGGATAGATCTCTTCCACATAGCGAAGGTTTACGATAGCCCAGGCACTGACCCGGGAAAACCCTTTCCCGTCAAGCTCTTTTTCCACTTCTTTTAGTGTCCCGTATGCCTGAATGGGCCCGCGGGCAGTGTGGTAGACAAGCGAATGGCTGGCGATATCGACGTAGTACAGGTCCTTTCCGGGAAGGACGATGGAACCGTCCCGCGATCGAATGACCAGATTAGCGTCATCGGAATGGCGGGTTACCCGCGCAAGTGCCCGCTTGATTTTCATGGAAAAAGAAAACTTGTTGATAGGCTTTAAAATAAAATCGGTGGCATCCACCTCATATCCATTGATGGCGTACTGGGCCAGATTGGTTATGAAGATTAGAATCACAGAGGGGTCCTTTTCCCGCAGAGATCTGGCACAGGTCATTCCGTCCATGCCAGGCATCTGAATGTCCATGAAGACGATATCGTAGTCTGGCACGTATTTATCCAGAAAGAGGATCCCGGACGGAAATTCGTGCACAAGGAAGGATACGTCCGCTGTTGTCTCCACATACGAAAGGCATTCGCGAATTCGTTCCCGGGCGGAGGCTTCGTCTTCCACCAGCGCAATTGTGTAGTTTTTCACTGTTTTACGCATCCTCCCTTCCTATTATCCCTGCATCAGGTAGATGGAGAGGTCAAATATATCCTGATCCGTGGAGCAGGTGATGCTTCCACCATACTTTTCTGCCACCAGTTTCATGCTTTTCATGCCGAAGCCATGAAATCCCTTTTCCACATTTTTTGTGGTGACGGGAAGCCCTTCTTCCATTGCAACGGTTCCTTCGTAATAATTGGATACCCGGATATTCACCAGATTCCCATGCCGTTCGGACACGATGTCGATCACCCGCTTTTCCGGATCTGACAGTCTCTTCACGGCTTCTACCGCATTTTCCACGGCATTGCCGAAAAGTGTATAGACATCGGTGGCGCTCATGAAGCCGAGGTCCTGTCCGTTTCCCGTATAGGTCAGAAGAATTCCCTCCTCCGAGAGGCGCAGCGTGTTTTCCGACAGGAGAACGTCCAGCGCCTCATTTCCGGTTTTCATTTTGCTCCCGTATACGCGCACGGCGTTCTTGATGGCTTCGGTTTCCTCCTTCGGAAGGTTCAGATCATGAAGAATATGCTTTAAGTCGTGGTATTTAATATTGATAATATCCATCGTCTTCTTGGAGAGATCATACTGGCGTCGATCTTCCTCCCACAGAAAGTGGATGGTGTTGTTTTCATACTGTAGCTCCACGGTTTTGGACAGGACCAGCTGCACGATCAGGGCCATGAGACAGGCCGCGATCGCGTAGAAGGAAACCGTGATCGAGGAAGAATCATGGTAGAAGCCAGCCACACGGGATAGTCCGATGCAGATGATCACAATGCCGATGGATATGGCGTTAAAGCGCATATCCGCCTTGCGATAACACTCGTGCCGGGCGGAATAGAGCCCGATGGTCAGAAGAAACACCAGGTAAATCGCCAGGTAAGTCAGCAGACTATAGAGGAAATAGAGCGTCTGAGGTTCCCATGCTACCTGGGGGAGCAGGTGATGATGATTCAGGATTCTGATAATATGGAAGGTGATATGCTGGGTGGCATATCCGGCTGCGCAGGAAGAGATCAGCGCTGGCACGCTTAAATCGAAGCAGAAGCCCATGGCTGCGGTGTTGAAGGAGAACAGGAGCATGTACCGGAAAAACTGGTACAGTTGGGAAGACCCTTCAAATGGAGCCAGATAGGCAACGACGAGGCTGACCAGGAAGGCAAGAAGATAGCGGAGCGGAAAATGCGGGCGCTTTCTGGCGGGGAACAGGTAGATCAGTTCCGCCAGTAGTAATTCCGTCATAAACTGGGCTTGAAATAATGCGCGCATACAGGTTCTCCTTTAAGGCTTTTGGCTGTTGTATTTTTCGGACAAGGGCATTTGATGTCTTAGAATGAGTATAGAGTAAGTGATACCTTTTGGCAAGTAAAAGAAAATCTTGACAAAACCGACAATCTGAAACTATAATTCAGTCAAAGAAATCCTAGTTTTTCGTCAAGGACGGAGTTTATTCGAAGGAGTTTATTGAGACTGGATTCGGATGGGGGAGGACGTCACGGCGCCGCCACCGGGCGCGCACGCGCCCGGAGCGGCTATGGGCCCTTCACTTCCCTATCCGCTCCGGGCGAGTGCGCGCGCGGTGTCGGAGCCGTGCCGTCCTCCCCCATCCTTCACCCTGCTGTAGGATTTCGCATACCATGAAGGCAATCGCGGCGCTTAAAGCACGAAGTGCGAAGCGCCGCGATTACTTTCGTGTCAAAAATGATTAATTTACGCAAAGTGAGGATGCAAGGCATGAGCAAAACAAAAATTGCCGATATCTATGCTGGCCTTCCCGACGCAAAGGAAGCCATCCAATATGAAGGCATACGGGACTTTATGGACGCCTTTGTCATTCCTCCCGAGTTTCCCCTGGACGAAGGGCTGGCGAGAGGGAATAAAATGTTCATCACCGGGAACAAAGGAATGGGCAAAACTGCCGCACTCCGGTATCTGAACGATTATCTCTCCCGCATGAACAAAAGCACAAAGTCTTCCTTTATGCTGTTTGAGCAGGACTACAACGATCGCCGCAAGGCGGAGATGTTAAATCAAGCCCGCAGCTCCTTGTGTCTGCTTGGAATTGAACCGGATGAAAAGATCAACCAGGACGATTTTTCCTATATCTGGCGTTGGCATATTTTTATGACGATTTTGCGTCAGAATGGGGAAAACATGCGAGAAGCGATTTTCTTACAGGATGATACATGGAAGCGGTTTAACAAACTTTTATTCAGTGTAATCAAACCGGATTTCACCCCGACCCTATCCGGAAGCCTCAGCGTGGGACTGCCATTTTTCGGACCGATCCAGCCGGAGATTACCTTGAATCTTCCGGAAATTCGCCTGGGAAAGGGAAAAGGAACGTTTGAAGAAATTATGGAGGAGGCGACGGATTGTTTCAAAGAATTAATCCGGTTCAATTCTCCTTACTATCTTTTTATCGATGAGCTGGATGTCTACCGCGGGCAGAGGGAAGAATACCTGCGGGATCTTCGCATGGTGCGTGACCTGATCCGGGAGGTAAAATTTTTAAACAGACTGATGCAGACGGCTGGCTGGAACAATACAAAACTGTTCTGCACCATCCGCCCGGAGGTGATCCATGCGATCGATCGGGAGCTATCCGGAAATATCGGCCGGCAGATCACCGGATTTGACTGCCCATTAACGTGGTTCAGAAATACCAGGGAAACTTATACGCAGCCCATCATGCATCTTCTGATGCGGCGCATTGAGCTGGCGGAGGAAAAGAACGGCGAGCGGATCGGCTCGGAAGAAGAGCGCTACAAGCGGTGGTTTCCCCAGGGGGAGACGGGAGAGGAGCCGTCGGACATTTTCCGACGCATCACCTGGTCCAGACCCAGGGATATCGTGCGTTTTCTGATCTGCGCGGGAAACCGCTGCGGCGGGCAGAAGGCCTTTTCGGAGACGGTTTTTCAGGCGGTGAAAAAGGATTATTCCTTCGGAAGCCTGGAGGAAGTGAAAACGGAATTGCTGGCGTTATACACGGTCGAAGAGGTCGAGGCCATGTTCGACTGCCTGCGGGGGCTGCCCGCCTGTATCACTTTGGCGGATGTGGCACGGCGGACCGAGTCCATGAAATGCAAACCGGTCAGCGTCTACGGGCTTCAGAGGGTGTTGGGCGATCTGTACCGCGTGGGCGTCATCGGACAGAAAAAAGGGAACATTCTGCGCTGGCAGCATGAGGGAGACGACGGGCTTTTCTATTCCGGCGACTGGGAGATTGTGATTCATCCCGGGCTTTGTGACGCGCTTTATATTCAGGAAGTTGAAACCAGCGCGCAAGAACAGGCGCAGTTGGAAACACAGCAGCATACTTCTGGCACGAAATCAACGAACCAGGAGCTTCAAGTAAAAGATTCTGCCACGAAGCCCAAGGACCCGGTGATGTCTTCAGAGCTTTCCCACGAAATGAAAGCACATCAGGAGGAGGCACGGGAAGCCCCCATATTCGGCCTCTCGGAAGAGCAGTATCAGCTGCTTTTGGACAGCCGGAAAACGCCATCGTTATATTTCCAGGCGTTCACGCTGAAAACAAACGGCAAGACCCGGGAACTGATCCGTTACAAAGACAACGAGTACGGAGAAAAGATCCGTCAGGTCCATGAAACGGCGGCGAATGATCTGCAGAAACAGTACCGCCAGCATGAAGCGTCCTACGCTTACCGCGCCGGCGGCTCCATTGAAAAGTGTGTCTCCGCGCATGTGGGCAGCACCTGCTTTTTGAAATTCGACATCCACCACTTTTTTAACAGCATCGATGCGGCCCTTCTTGCCAGCGAGATCCGGGCGCAGCTTCACCTGACGGCACTGTCAAAGGAGAGCGTGGAAGAATTTGTGCAGTGCTTTTTCATCGACGGGATCCTCCCCTTAGGGCTCGTGATTTCGCCGCTGTTGTCCGACATCTATCTGCACAGCCTGGATGAGAACATGGAAACATTTTGCCGTCAGCAGCGCTGCATTTACTCCCGCTACGCGGATGACATCATGATTTCCGGCGTCGGGCTGCAGATGGATCAGATGGAGACAGTGTTCTCCGGACGGTTAAGCAACCTGTTAAAAGAAAAGAAGCTGGAGATCAACCCTTTAAAGACGCAGAAGATGTTTCTTAAGGAAAGCGGTCAGTATATTCGGTATGTAGGAATCAACATTGTGCGCGCGGCAGAAGGCAACGTGCTCACCGTCGGGCGCAGCTACATTCACCAGCTGGCCAAGGACTTCCTGGACTTTGCGCGCCGCAAGGATGATGCCCGCACCAAGAATGGGGAGGCCTTAAGCGAAGCGGATCAGCAGTATCTGTTCTATCAGGGCCGTCGCCTGGCTGGGAAGGTCCAGTTTGTCAAACAGGTAGAGGGGGATGCGGGGGTCGAAAAGATCCTAAGACGCATCCAGCCGCATTGGATTGTCGAGGATGAAGCGGATTTGATGCGGTTTTGCCTGGGAAAGTAAGGCTCCGTGTGACAGGGGACGGGCCTGTGTCACATTTTCAACGAAAACATGGGTGTGACAGGGGACGGGTCTGTGTCACATTTTCAACGAAAATGTGACACAGGCCCGTCCCCTGTCACACGCAGGCCCGTCCCCTGTCACACGCCATCTTTCTTCAGACGAAAAAACAATTTGAATCCCAGCATGCCAATTTCCAAAATCGAGGATACAATACCCGGCAGCAAGAGTACGTCGATCAGGTAAAAAGGAAAGTTCCCAATTGAAAAGAGTGTTACCTGGCCGAAAATCGCGTTCAGGATCGCAACCGTGATGTAAAAGCAATGAAGTTCAAACGGTCCGACATGCGGGAAAGGAAATTCATTGTACAACATAATATAATGGAGTGCGATCACCGCGTAGATTCCGTATAAGGGCAGCCCGAAAGCCAGCACTTCCAGATGTGCGTAAGAGGACAGACCGATGCATAAGATTGTGATCGTGGATACCAGCACGTCGGAAGTAATGTCAAAGAAAGCGCCTCTCTTTGTCGCAAGTCCCCGGGTGCGTGCCATGTGGCCATCGAAATCGTCACAGACAATATGCGTGATTAACCCCAGCACGGCGGGAAGGAAAAACCATCGGGAGTAGCTGCCGAGGAAAAAGCAGATTCCCCCTAAAATACCGCCCAGGATACCAATACCTGTGACTACGTTCGGGTGGACACTCATCGGGATCAGGTCTACAAACTGATATAAAAAATCCGCGAATTTCATTTCCAAAGAGCTTGGAACCGTTTTCAACTGTTCACTTTGCGTTCCGTCAGCAGATTGTGTATTTGCTGTTTCGGTTGCCTTTCTTTCCTGATTATTCAGAATAGCTTGATTATTCAGAATAGCTTGATTATTCAGAATAGCCTGATTATTCAGAGTAGCTTGATTATCCATGGAATACCTCCTTAATCCATCAGCATAGTATCCAGAATTTCGCTGCAATAGACGCTAACCTCTTGCTTCCCGTCAGACCAGATTACCTTGTCTCCCTTGGCCCTTGCCGTGGCAAACAACTCCTGGTCAGCCAGCTGCGAAAATCGGACGGTTTGTACCCGCTTTGCCAGGTTTACGACCGCGATGCTCCCGTTTTGAAACTGAAGCATCAGGAGATATCCCGGTAAGGGTGTTGCCTTACATAAAGTTGCTTCCATACACGAAATTCACCTCCTGCGTCTCCGTTCCTGTTTCGCTTTTTCTTTCCTGTGAATGGGGGGTGATGCGCGAAATCCATTCCGTATTGTGGGGGATATTTTTTACCCGCCTGTGGATGAGGGAAGGAGACTTGTTATGATCATAGTATAGCGGATGAGGTTTGATTACACATCCTTCTACCGGATCATTTTTTAGGGTAAGGGGTAGGGTACCCGGACCTCACCCATTCGGGTGATAGGGTAAGCCATATCGAAGGAAGAAAAAAGGCGAAAAGGTATGCCTTCAGGGGTCTGCACATGCAATGGTTGTCTGTACAGACTGTCTGAAGGCACTTAAACAAGCGTGCAGAAAGAATTCCCCCACCTCAAAGCGAAGCTTAGGTGGTGGGTAGTTCACGAAACATCTTTACCTCAGCATCTCCACCAGCTTGCTACGGCGGTCAATATTCATCTTCTGGAAAGCAATCTTCAAATGATGCTTCACCGTGTTCTCCGAAATATGAAGCCGCTCCGCAATCTCTTTATTGCGTAAGCCCTGGGAAGCCAGAGTGGCCACTTCCCGTTCCCTCTCGGTCAAATCCGTTTCCTCAGAGGGCGCCTGTTCCAGCATCGCGAAGATATGGCTCTCATCCGCCCGGTTGTATCGAATGTCAAGCTCCTTGATTTCCCTGATGGCTTTGCCGTGGCGGCTGGAGATATGAGGCAGTACAAACAGGACTTGGAAGTATTTTCGGAAACAGGCCAGAAACGTATAATTCTTGTCCTGCTCCGCGAGGGACAACGCCTGATCCAGATATTCCGCCGCTTTGACAGGCCGGCCGATTGCCAGATAGCATAGGGCCAGGCCGCAGTTCATGAAATTCCTGGTGGGGGTGGAGATCAGCCGTGCGTCCAGATGAAGGGAAGCTTCCACCGAAGCGATCGCCCGTTTATACTCCTTCTTTAAGAGCAGGTCCGTGATGCGGCAGGTCTTGACCATGAAATTTGTAAAGGTCAAATCGCCCAGGGTATCGGCCTCCCCCTGGGTCCACAGGGCAGAGCGGCCGGTTTCCATCATCAGGCCCAGCAGATAACCGCGCACCGTTTCCACCATATAGGTATTCAACATTTTGCCTTGCAGATAAGAAAATCCCTGCGCTTTGTTTTCCAGGAATTCGACCGCCTTCTGAAGGCTCACCATGTCTGCTTTGTAAATGGAGTTGATGCCAAGCAGCAACGCGGCTCCATAGGTTGCGGAGACATTGCCGGACTGTTCCGCCAGAAAGGCGGCCGTGTAGGCTTGGATATCCGACTCTTCAAACCGTCCTTGTACCGAATACGCTTCTCCGCGGTAGAGCTGAGCGGCTCCCGCCCCGTGCCCGGAGGTCAGGCGATTGTACCGTTCCATGACGCTGTCCATCTGGTCGGCTGTCTTCAGCATGCTTCCCGGCTTCGTGTAAAACAGATACCACATGGAGGTGCATCCGAACAGGAATGGTTCCTCCCGGATAAACAGATCGGAAGAATGTTCCATAAGAGATTCCGCGCGCAGATAGTGCTGCTCCATCTTTTGTAGATCCGGGAAGTCGGAGAAGGCGTTTAGAAGATGCCATTCACCTAAAAGCTGCTGGTCGCCCAGTTGCTCCAGATAGTCATAGATCCGCCGCATATGGCGATCGAAATCGGAGAAGGCACAGCCGGCGTACAGGGCGTAACACAGCCGCAGCAGCGAGAGAGGAAAACGTTTCTGGGCTTCCTGAGGGCATTCTTCCAGCACCGAGCGGGCCAGCTCCGTGTAAGAAATCCCGTCAAAATCCTCCGCGATCAGGCATACGAGGCGACAGGACAAAATGCGCTCATATTCTTTCGCGTGAAAGTAGCAGTTTACGGCAGCACGGGTCAGGCCGTCTTTCTGGTAAACCTCGCCTGCCCGGCAGTAGATATCCCGCTGAAATGCTTCTTCCATCTCGGCAAGTCGCTTTTTCAGAAAATGAAGCAGAATCTCATGGGGATAATATTCTCTTCGTGCTTCGTTCTTTCGGATGAGAGGCGCCCGGCGAAGCAGCTGGTACCTTCGTTCTCCCGGAAGAAGGTCTTCCGGAAGAAGGCCTTCGATCATCTCATCCGACAGTCGGTCAAATAAGGAGAGGCGGAGCATCAATTCCCGCTGATCCGCGGAGAGTTGCCTCCAGAAATACTCATAGAGAAGATCGTCTGTATCCCGGGCTTCCCCGAAAGGAGTCGTTTCCCCGCTCTGTCTAAGGCAGAGGGAAACAGCCGCTACCCAGCCATCGGTTCGATCCCGGATTTTCCGGGCTTGTTCTGCGGACACTTCGATCCCCATCTGTGCGGCGAAGGCTTGGATATCTTTTTCAGTCAACAAAAGATCCCGTCCCCGGACATAGCAGATGCTTCCTTCCAAAGCGGTGATCACACTGCGGTGGCGCCCAAAGTTTTGTGAGATGAAAATGGTGCGAAGCCCGTCTTCTCCGCGCTTGGCCAGGCTGTCCAGAATCTGCGGCTGCCAGTTGGCCAGCGCATACTGGAAATTGTCGAATACAAGCGTCATCGGTTCCGGGATATGCATCTGCCCGATGATCTGCGCCACCTGGTCCGCGTTGCTTCGATTGAGGTAGCCCAGCGCCGTCAGCCGCCCGGCTGCGTCCGCGTCCGCCTTCCCGATCATCTGAATAAACCACCAAAAGCTCGTATCCGGAATGCTTTCGACCACCGTGTGCCAGTATACCGGTTCTTTCCACCCATCCAAAATGCGATGCACAGCCGTGGTCTTACCATATCCGGCAGGTGCTTCCAAAACAGAGAAGGGGCATTTCAGGATCTGTTCGAGTTTTTGCATCAATGATTCCGAGAAATATACCGTTTCCATGCGTTCCCCTTCCTGCACATCTGTGCAAACATTTTGTCAAAGCAGCTTAAAGACTGGGACTGTCGTGCTGAATAGTTACTTTTATACAGCATAACACAAATGTTGGGTACTTAACAAGTGAAACTCCCCTCCCAAACGGAGTTTGGAAAGGGCTTCTAAAGTCCGCGTCAAGCGCGTCGAACGGCCTATTCACCGTGGGCCATTCTATGGCTGCACTCCTTGGCAAGTACTCCCGTCACAGGTATTCAGGGTTGCCC
>JAFVBO010000075.1 GCA_017479935.1 Lachnospiraceae bacterium | reverse complement strand
GGTCTGACGGGTTCTTTAGACGGCAGATCGTAATCACCACGAAGGACAAGCCGGAAGGCCGTGTTGACGATCCCTATCTTGTCGAAAAGCTGATCGCGGAAAAAGAGAGTATCTTTCTTTGGTGCCTGGAGGGACTCAAGCGGCTTGTCGCCAATGATTACCGCTTTACCATCAGTGGCCGGTCAAAGGACAACATTGATGCTATTGTGAAGGAAGCGAACAACATTCTGGAATTTCTGGCATCCGAGGGGTACCTCACTTTCCATGAAGACAGTAAGGCTGCGACCTGCGATCTGTATACAGCTTATAAGGAATGGTGTGATGACAATGCAGACAATGCGCTTTCCATGAAGAGCTTCGCCAATTTCCTTTCCCAGTATGCGGAAACGTATCACCTGATCCCGGATAACAACATCTATCGAGGGAAGGGGAAACGCTGCCGGGGATATCGCGGCGTCGAGGTCATCGATCATGATAACCCATTTCTTAAGTAAAGTTGTCAAATCATGCGTACGTGCGTACAAGCGTACGGAGCCCATCCCGGGTGCCGGCTGTACGCATGTACGTACGAACACAAGAATCAAGAAGTCTTTACCACTGCAGAGTTTGAAGGAGGAGCAGATACTATGGCAGCACCGCAGTATGCAATCATGCGATTTATGAAATACAAGGGGCCGGAAATTGGGAAGATCGAGGCCCATGACGAAAGAACAAAAGAGAGTTATGCCAGCAACCCGGACATCGATCCAAGCCGGACACATCTGAATTTCCATCTGGTCGAACCTCAGGGGCGGTACCGGGCAGAGGCCGAACGGCAGATTAGAGAAGCAGGATGCCGAACCCGGACGGACAGCGTGCGACTGGTGGAGACGGTGATCACCGCCAGTCCTGAGTTTTTCCAGAATAAGAGTATGAAGGAAATCAGAACCTTTTTCCGGGAGGCATTGGAGTTCATCAAACAAAAACAGAATCCGAATACCATCATTTCAGCCGTGGTGCATATGGACGAGAAAACGCCTCATATGCACCTTTCTTTTGTCCCGCTGACGGAAGACGGCAGACTTTCGGCAAAAGAGATCATCGGTAACAAGAAGAAACTCACCAAGTGGCAGGATGCCTACTGGGAGCATATGGTCAAAAGGTTCCCGGAACTGGAACGCGGCGTAAGCGCCAGTGAGACCGGAAGGGACTATATCCCTCCCCGGGTCTTCAAAGAGATGACACGGCTCAATAAACAAAGGGAGAAGCTGGAGGGGCTGCTCTCTGAGGTCAATGCCTTCAATGCGAAGGCTAAGGCTGCCGAGATCGGTAAGGTGCTGGATAAGTATATCCCAAGTGTAGAGAAGATGAGCACGCAGGTCCGGAAATACAGCAAGGTTTTCGGTTCCATGAAGGATGAAAACGCGGCGCTTGAACTGGCAAACGAAACCCTTACGGCAGAACTGAAGGAAAGCCGCCAGGAGAGCGTTTTAAAGAGAATGGCAGATC
Source organism: Lachnospiraceae bacterium (assembly GCA_017479935.1). Lineage (GTDB taxonomy): Bacteria > Bacillota > Clostridia > Lachnospirales > Lachnospiraceae > RGIG5021. Next base: position 152 of record JAFVBO010000075.1, on the reverse strand, counting down.
TGCAGCTTCGTCGTGACTATGACGCTGCGGTGGCCCTTCTGGAGCGGATCCCGCCGGAGGTATTGGAGGCCTACGCCCGTGACGATCGGAGTGAAAGGAATAAAACGAAAGGGAGGGATGCGGATGTACGAGAATGATGTGTGGAGCGGCCT
>JAFVBO010000007.1 GCA_017479935.1 Lachnospiraceae bacterium | reverse complement strand
TTTAAAGTGTAAGAAAAAGGTGACAGGGGACGGGTCTGAAGGTGACAGGGGACGGGCCTGTGTCACAAAAGCAAAAAGCTTTTGTGACACAGACCCGTCCCCTGTCACCTTCCGTCCCCTGTCACCTTCTCTATCACTTTTTCTTTTACTGCAGCGACTGGAACGCGCCCTTCACCTTTTCGCGGAACTCGTTCTGCTCCAGGCGGTTTTTCTTGATCATGGCGATCGTCTGTTCCATGTTTTCGTTCTGCTTGCCGTTCACTTCCAGAAGGCTCTTTAATACACCGCTGATCTTGACCAGATCGGAGCCTGCCGTGCCGGTCTGCGCGTCGACCTTGGCCAGGGACTCGTTGGTTTTCTTAAAGGCGGCATCGATGGAGTTCATGGCGTCGCTCACCTTGCGGACATCGCTCTCCGTCGTCTGAACCGCGGTGTACAGATCAGCCACGTTGTTCTTGGTGACGGTCAGGGAAGCGGCCACTTCCTCGACGCTGTTGCGGGTAACCGTGGCATCGTGGGAAGCGGACTGCATGCTTTCCACGATCTTGGAGATGTCCGCGGCGATCTTGACGATCTTCTCCGTGGATTCTTCGTTGCTTTCCTTTAAGGAATTCATCCGCTCTTCAAATTCGCCGATGGTTTCGCGGACCTGCGTGAAGCCGTTGGAGGTCTTTAAGATCGAATCCTCCGAATCTTCCATCTTGCTCTCGATATTCAGCAGATTGTTCTGCATTTCTTCCGTGCGAAGGCGCAGGGAATCCACAGCGGAGATAGAACCGCTCAGTGTCTTTTCATAGCCGGTCACGGTGGCCTCTAAATTGTCCACCTTTAAGGCCAGGGCCTGCAGCTCGCCGTGGTAACCATTCATGTCATCCTGAACCTTCTTTAACACGGCATTCTGATCCTGCATCAGATCGTGAAAGGTTCCCATGTCGACGTGCATGGTCTGAAGTTCGTTTTTAATTGACAGCATATCTTTTGCCACCGCCGTCAGGAGGCGCAGCATGGTTTGATCTTCCATAGAAATAGCTCCTTTTTCAAAGACTTGCCATCCATTATAGATAAACCGGAGAACAGATGCAAGCAAACAAAGTGTAACAAAGGATCGGCAGAGTTATATTTGTTTGCAGTCTAAGAACCTTCGGCCAGAACCGCGTAAGCTCAAAGAATTTGCAAAAAACAGAGCAAAAATCGCCAATGTCGCTTCGCTATAAGGCTTGTCGATTTTTGCTCTAAAGCAAATTCTTTTCGCTAAGCGGTTCTAAAGGCCTTGGCACATGACTGCAAACAAATATAAGCTTTGTCTTTCTGGAATTTTCCGAATGCTTGTATTGGTGTTGACAGTTGCATCACGTGTTGCGAATAATAATCCAATAAATAGGGGAAATTTGCTCCAGTTCCGACTTGACAAGGAATCTCGAATGACATAGAATGAACTGAAAACCTGATTATCAAAAATGAGGAGTAGATAGAATGGCGAAAGAAAAGAAACTGGTAGAGTCCATCACCTCCATGAGCGAAGATTTCGCCCAGTGGTATACGGACGTTGTGACGAAGGCGGAATTGGTGGATTATTCGGGCGTGCGCGGCTGCATGATCATTCGCCCGTTAGGATATGCCATCTGGGAGAATATCCAGAAGGAACTGGACGCGCGCTTTAAGGCCACGGGCGTGGAAAATGTTTACATGCCCATGTTTATCCCGGAAAGTCTTCTGCAGAAGGAAAAGGATCACGTGGAAGGCTTCGCGCCGGAGGTGGCGTGGGTAACCCAGGGCGGTCTGGAAACGCTGCCGGAAAGACTTTGCGTGAGACCTACCTCTGAGACGCTTTTCTGCGATTTTTATAAGAGAATCATTCAGTCTCACCGCGATCTGCCCAAGTGCTACAATCAGTGGTGCTCCGTTGTCCGCTGGGAGAAAACCACCCGTCCGTTCCTGCGCTCTGCCGAGTTCTTATGGCAGGAAGGCCATACGGCCCATGCAACGGCGGAGGAAGCCGAAGCGCGCACCATCCAGATGCTGAACGTGTACGCGGACTTCTGCGAGGATGTGCTGGCCATCCCGGTCATCAAAGGCCGCAAGACGGACAAGGAAAAGTTCGCTGGCGCGGAGGCTACCTATACGATCGAAGCGCTGATGCACGATGGCAAGGCGCTGCAGTCCGGTACCAGCCATAACTTCGGCGACGGCTTTGCCCGCGCCTTTGGCATTCAGTATTCGGACAACAACAACGTGCTGCAGTACGTCCATCAGACGTCCTGGGGTATGTCCACCCGTATCATCGGCGCCATCATCATGGTGCATGGCGATGACAGCGGTCTGGTGCTGCCGCCCCGCATCGCGCCCACGCAGGCTGTGGTCATCCCGATTCAGCAGCGCAAGGAAGGCGTGTTAGAGAAAGCGGCGGAAGTGAAGGAAGCCCTGGCGAAGGCCGGCATCCGCGTGAAGCTGGATGATTCGGACAAGAGCCCGGGATGGAAGTTCTCCGAGCAGGAAATGCGCGGTATTCCGGTTCGTATCGAGCTGGGCCCGAAGGATATCGAAGCCGGTCAGGCCGTCATCGTTCGCCGCGACACCCGCGAAAAGATCGAAACGTCCTTAGAGACGCTGGCGGAGACCGTGCAGGAAGTGCTTGCGACCATGCAGAGCGACATGCTGGCCCGCGCCAAGCATCACCTGGAAACGCACATCAGCGAAGCCCACGATTACGAGGAATTCAAGGATGCCGTCGCCAACAAGCCCGGCTTTGTGAAAGCCATGTGGTGCGGCGATGTGGAGTGCGAGAAGAAGATCAAGGACGACACCACCGCAACCTCCCGCTGCATGCCGTTTGAGCAGGAAGATATCTCCCCTGTCTGCGTCTGCTGCGGACGCCCGGCAAAGAAGCTGGTATACTGGGGTAAGGCGTATTAATTGTAAAATAGCATAGATACAGCTAGGAAAGTAAGCCACAGGATCTCTGCCTGTGGCTTACTTAAGTAAAGTCGATCAGGAAAGGACGGCCGGATGACCATACCTGAGGATGTATCCTTTATCATAGATACCTTAGAAAAAGCGGGTTTTGAAGCGTACGCCGTGGGCGGTTGCGTGCGGGACACGCTTCTTTCGTGTGTTCCGGGGGACTGGGACATCACCACCTCCGCAAAGCCCGAGGAAGTCAAGAAGCTGTTTAAGCGCACGGTTGACACCGGAATCGCCCATGGGACGGTCACGGTGATGCTGAAGAAAAACGGCTACGAGGTGACCACCTACCGGATCGACGGCGAGTACGAGGATGCCAGACATCCGAAATCCGTGGAATTCACCGCCAGTCTGACGGAAGATTTAAAGCGCCGGGACTTTACCATCAATGCGATGGCGTACAATCCGCGGACCGGGATTGTGGACGAGTTCGGCGGCATACAGGACCTGCAGGACGGGATCATCCGCTGCGTGGGCAATCCCACGGACCGGTTTCACGAAGATGCCCTGCGCATGCTGCGGGCTGTACGGTTTTCCGCGCAGCTGGGCTTTCAGATCGAGGAGAAGACGAAAGAAGCGATCCGCGAGATGGGGAGGGGCCTGGAGAAGGTGAGCCGGGAGCGCGTGCAGGTGGAACTCACCAAGCTCCTCATCTCGCCGCACCCGGAGAACATCCGGCTGCTCTACGAGCTGGGAATTTCGGGGCAGTTTTTCCCGGAGTTTCAGGAGATGATGGAGACGGGGCAGAATTCCTTGTTCCACTGCTTCTCGGTGGGAGAGCACACCATTCGCGTGGTGCAGGCCATCCGCCCCACACCGCTTCTTCGATGGACCGCGCTTTTGCACGACTGCGCCAAGCCGGCCTGCCGGACGGTGGACGCGCGCACGGGGCGGGATCATTTTATCGGGCATGCGCGGGAAGGCGCGGGCCGCGCGGTACGGATTTTGCGAGGCCTTAAGTGCGACAACCAGCTGATCCATAAGACCGAGCAGCTGATTTTGTGGCATGATGAACGCTTCTCCGGCGGAAAGCGGGATGTTCGCCGCTGCTTAGGATCCATCGGCCCGGAGATGTTTGAACTTTTAATGGAAGTCATCCACGCGGACAACGCCGGGAAAAATCCGGAGCTGGCCGAGCACTTCAAGGAGGAAGAGGAGCGGATTCGCTCGATGTACCGGGAAGTGATCGAAGCGGGAGACTGCTACAACCTGAAAATGCTGGCGGTTTCGGGAAAGGACCTGATGGAAGCCGGCGTGAAGCCGGGGGAAGAAATGGGAAACCTTTTGCAGGAAATGCTGCAGGAAGTCCTTGCGAATCCGGCGTTAAACGACCGGGAGCTTCTTTTGAAAAAACACGGGCTCATACCCAACTAAAAAATGTGACAGGGGACGGGTCTGTGTCACGAAACTGACAGCTGTCAGTTTTGTGACACAGGCCCGTCCCCTGTCACTTTTTCAATTTGACAAAATCCCCGGAAACTCTCTATAACATCCCCGCCAGCTCATCCAGATAACACAGGCCTTTGCGCGTGAGAAAAAAGCTGCCCTCTCTTTCGCACACAAACCCTTCTGTGATGAGGCGCGCAAAGGGATCCCGGAACAGCCGCGACGGGTCGGAAGGATACACGGCCCGAAAGCTTTCCGCGCTTAACCCGGTGGAGGAAGCAAGCAGGCGGATGGCACCGCGCTTTAGAAGGTCTCTCTCTTCCAGGATGAGAAAATGGCCGACGATGGCTTCAAACGAATCCGGCGCCTTCTCGTAGATGGCCAGGTTCTCCGTGTTGCGGTACCCGTTGCCGCCCAGAAAAGTGGCCGCCCCCGCGCCGATCCCCAAGTACGCGGCCGTCTGCATGGCCAAAAGGTCCGGCTTGGCTGCCAGATCCGGCCGGGCAAAAATATGATTATATAAGTGCGTATAACCGTTTTCTTCCAGAAGACCCGCAGCAAGATCGAAAGCTTCCGTCAGGAAGCTTTTTTCTGCTTTCGGAAAAGCCTGCAGGAAAGCCCGCTTTTCCTGCGGATACAGCTCCCGTATCAGATGGGTGTCCGCGGTGTTCCAGAAGACAAGGCGAACCTGGCCAAACTCCTGCGAGATGGCTTTTTCCAGCGTTTCCTTCAAAGAAGCGAGCGTCTGCCCGGGGTTTCCCAAAAGCAACGTGACACAGGGGTCCTTTGCAAGCCCGATGAGACGAAGCGCGGATAAGGTGCCTTCCACGTCCTCCGGCGCATACGGGCGCTTTAAAGCAGACAGCTCCCCGGCAGAGTACGAGAGAACCCGCAATTCGGTGCGGGTGTTTTCCGGCAGGAAGTTTCGGATGCGGCAAAGGTGCTTAGGGTCCTCGGGATCCACGCGCAGCAGCATCCGGCAGACATCCGTGTGTTTGAACAACCGCTGAAGATCCGCCAGAACAAGCGGCAGATCGCTCTGCTCATGCAGCACCGAGGGGCTGGCCGCCGACAAGGTGACACAAGCGATCGGATAGTCGTCGAATTCCGGCGCCACGCTGCGCAGCTCCCGCACAAGCGCGCGCAGATACACATTCAGCTCCGCCAGCCTTTGTCGTTCGGTCACAGGGTCCGAACACAGAGGACGGCTGACGGAAGGCGGAAGGCTGATATAAAGAGGCAGCCAGTCAGGATTCCAGAAATTCATAAGCACCCTCCATACGGCCCCGCGGCCGATTTGCGCACCTGCTTAAGTACCTTCGCGTGGCAGGGCTTTAGGCCCTGCCTATGCTGTCATAAACGGAAAGAAGCACCAAGGATCTATTTCTGCAGCAGATCGAGGGTGTCTAACGCGACCTGCACGTAGAGGGCTACGCCAGTCTTGAAACTTTCCTCGTCGACATAGAAATAGTCGCTGTGCTGCGGGTAGTCGCCGCCACAGCCCAGCATAAAGAAACCGCTCTTCGCGTGCGCCGTGTATTCCGCGAAATCCTCCGATCCGTTGATCGGCGAGAGCTTGTGCATGACATGATCGGGGGCAACCTTTTCCGCGGCTGTCTTTCCGATGACCATGGCATCCTCGTCGTTAAAGAGGACATCCGTAAACTGCTCATAGACAAGCTCGGCCGTGCAGCGGAAGGTCGCGGCGGTCTCCTTTACCACACGCTCCATGACGCCCGGAATCGCATGGGCGATGTCGCGGTTGAAGCAGCGCACGGTGCCATCCATCCAGGCCTCGCCGGATACGATGTTAAAGCGGCTGCCGGAATGCACCTGCCCTACGGTGACCACCAAAGGATCCATCGGGTTGAATTCGCGGCTGACCAGGGTCTGCAGGTTCATGATCATGGCCGCGGCGCAGACCGTAGCGTCAATTCCCTGTTCCGGCATAGCGCCGTGGCAGGTGTGGCCTTTGATCTTGATGGTGAACTTATCGCACTCCGCATGAGTGGGACCGGCAGCTCCGAAGATCTGTCCGGCGGGATACTGCGCCATGACGTGCTGGCCAAAGCAGTAGTCCACTCCCTCTAAAGCTCCCTGCTGCACGAAAAGCTTCGCGCCCTGCGCCACTTCCTCCGCCGGCTGGAAGAGGAAACGGACGGTGCCGGCAAAATCACTCTTTAAGCTCTGCAGGATCTTTGCCGCGCCAAGCAGCATGGCGGTATGGGAATCGTGGCCGCAGGCGTGCATCAGCCCGTCTACCGTGCTCTTAAACGGCACGTCCGTCTTTTCCTGGATGGTCAGGCAGTCCATGTCGCCGCGGATGGCCACGCATCCTGTGCCGGGCTTCTCGCCCTGAATCTCGGCGATCAGGCCGGTGGGGTTCATCAGGCGATAGGAGATTCCCATCTGATCCAGCTCAGCCGATACCTTTTTGGTTGTCTCAAACTCCTGAAGGCTGGGTTCCGGATGCATATGAAGATCACGCCGGAAGGCAACCACATAGTCAAATACGTCTTCTGAAAGCTGTTTGGTTTTTAAAGCGTCCATCCTTTAATCCTTTCCCGAAAAAACAGTCATAACGGTTCTCTTGCATAGTCATGCAGAAATAAAGCCGTTACCTTATAGAATACTCATCTTGCGTTGATTTTTCAAGGTCATTATGATATGCTTAACAAAGTTTAGGATGCGAGCATTCACGCGGCGCGAAAAGAGCCTGAAAAGCAAGGCTTTCGCAGCCCGCGTTTTGCAAATATCAATCAAGGAGAACAGGATTTATGAAAAAGAGATTTGCGTTGCTGCTGGCCGTATGCCTTCTGGCGATGGCCCTGCCCATGAACATCATGGCGGATGAAGCGCCCCAGGAGAAGCCTGCGGTAGAAGCTGCGGCTGATAAGGCTTCCGAAGAGAAGCCAGCAGCGGAAACCGTGGCCGCCCAGGAGCAGAAGGAAACCACAGCAGATCAGAAGACGGATGCTGCCGCGGAGGGCGAAGAAAAGAAAGCCCCCACGACCTACAAGGTGGCAGGAATTGAGCTGACCCTTCCGGAAGGCTTCGCCTATGTGGAAGAGGACGAAACCCAGCTGCTCTTAAGCGCCGATGAGAACGGCGACGACGTGATCATGATCAGCAGCATTCCGGTCAGCGAGGCGGAAGTGCTTGACGAAGACCGCAAGGAAGGCGAGAAGATTTCGACGGACAAGCTGTTTGATCTGGTCGAGAAATCGCTGTTTGAAATGCTGCAGGAGGACCTGGAAAAGACGTTTGAGGTGAAAAGCTTTACCGTAAACGAAATGCCCGGCCGCTATGCCAGCTATACGATGGGCGACAGCTTCTTCTCCATGGAAATCGATTACTGCGCGCTGTTAAACAACGATCAGATCGTGACGATCATCCGCGAGAAGATCGAGATGGATTTATCCAGCCTGGAATCCTCGGAAGAAGGGGAAGAGGGCGACGAGCCGTTAGCAGGCGAGGAAGAGCTGGAGCTTCCGGCGGAAACCGAGCTTCCGGCTGCACCGGAGACCGCGCCGGCTGAGACGGAGAACGCGGAAGCGGGAGTAGAGGCAGAAGCCAAAGAGGAAGCAAAGCCCATCGACATGGGACGCGCCTTCATGAGCATCGTGTTCTCCGCGCAGCTGGTCAAGTAAAGGAAGATAGGAAAAACCCCTAATTTTCTACGGCTTTTATGAAAAATAGACATTGCATAAATACAGGCTTTCTGTTAAACTGTGCTATGTCAAAATTATAACACAATCGCAACTGTTCAGTACCTGAACAGTTGCGAAGCCACAGGCAATGCGCTTCGCGCATTCCTAATTGCCTGTGGCTGGTATGCCGAGTTCGGTTTTACGCCGCTTGCAGCGAAGTGCAAGCGGCTGTGCTGAACAGTTACCTATATTCACTTTGTACCTGTCGGGTGTCCGGCGTCTGAAAGGCGTTTGCAGGAAGACTGACAGAACAAACTAAGAAAGGTTTGAGGTGATTATCATGAATTACTTAGAGATCGAAAAAGTCATCGGCCGCGAAATTATTGACTCCCGCGGAAATCCCACGGTAGAAGCCGAAGTTACCTTAGCGGACGGCACGGTTGGCCGCGGCGCGGCTCCGAGCGGTGCCTCCACCGGCGAATTCGAAGCACTTGAGCTTCGCGACGGCGACAAGAGCAAGTTCGGCGGCAAGGGCGTTTCCAAGGCTGTTGAGAATGTCAACACCATCATCGCGGACGCCATCATCGGCCTGGATGCTTCCGATATTTACGCAGTAGACGGCGCAATGCTGGCTGCTGATGGAACCAAGGACAAGTCCAAACTCGGCGCGAACGCCATTCTGGCTGTTTCCATCGCCTGCTGCAAGGCTGCTGCCGCTTCCCTGGACATCCCGCTGTACCGCTTCTTTGGCGGTGTCAACGGCAACCGCTTCCCGGTTCCGATGATGAACATTTTAAACGGCGGCGCGCATGCTTCCAACTCCGTTGATACGCAGGAGTTCATGATCATGCCCGTTGGCGCTCCTTCTTTCCGTGAAGCTCTGCGCTGGTGCACCGAGGTTTTCCATGCCCTTCAGAAGCTGCTGAAGGCGGAAGGCCAGACCACCGCTGTTGGCGACGAAGGCGGCTTCGCTCCCAACTTAAAGGATGACGAGGATACCATCGAGCACATCCTGCAGGCCATCAAGGATGCCGGCTATGAGCCCGGAAAGGATTTCTACCTGGCTATGGATGCCGCTTCCTCCGAGTGGAAGAGCAAAGAAGGCAAGAAGGGCGAGTACGATCAGCCGAAGTCCGGCAAGCACTTCACCTCCGATGAGCTGATCGCTCACTGGGAGTCCCTGGTTGACAAGTACCAGATCATCTCCATCGAAGATGGTCTGGATGAAGAGGACTGGGAAGGCTGGAAGAAGATGACCGATCGCCTTGGCAAGAAGGTCCAGCTGGTTGGCGACGACCTGTTCGTTACCAACACCGAGAGACTTAAAAAAGGTATTGAGCTTGGCTGCGCCAACTCCATCCTGATCAAGCTGAACCAGATCGGTTCCGTTTCCGAGACCTTAGAGGCCATCAAGATGGCTCACAAGGCTGGCTACACCGCCATCGTTTCTCACCGTTCCGGCGAGACCGAGGATACCACGATCGCTGACCTGGCTGTCGCTTTAAATACCTGCCAGATCAAGACCGGTGCTCCTTCCCGCAGCGAGCGCGTTGCCAAGTACAACCAGCTGCTTCGCATCGAAGACAATATGTGCTGCGCTGTTTACCCTGGAAAGGCTGCTTTCAACGTAAAGAGAGACTAATTTCAGGAGACTTGATGAGTCGTTAGGCTCATCATGGCATGAAACCATAAAAAATCCCCGCTGCTTTGGATTTTCCAAAACAGCGGGGTTTTTGTTTGTTACTCTGCGGTTCCGCTCTTATTCAGCGTAAAGATAAACTCGCTTCCCACGCCCTCCGTACTGATGACATCAATATTCTGTCCGTGGGCGGTAATAATGTCGCGGCAGATGGCAAGGCCTAAGCCGGTGCCGCTCTTGTCGCGGCCGCGGGAATCGTCCGCCTTGTAGAAGCGGGTCCAGATTTTCTTCTGCTTGTCCTTCGGGATGCCGGGGCCCCGGTCCTTGACGGAGACAAACACTTTGTCGTAGCGGTCGTATACCTCCAGCCAGATGGTGGAGTTTTCGCCGGAAAATTTGATCGCGTTGTCGGTCAGGTTGTACAGGACCTGCTGAATCTTGGATTTATCCGCGTTCACCTTCATCTCCTTGGCGGAGAAAGTCAGATCCAGGGTGATGCGCTTCGCGGCGCAGCGCCCCTCAAAGCTGAGGGCCGTGTTGCGGATGACCTGATTGATGTCGAAATCCTCCAGATCCAGCATGGCGCCGTTGACTTCCACGGACTGGAACTTCAGGGTGCTCGTGGTCAGGGTGGTGAGGCGCTCCGCCTCCGAGAGAACCACGCGCAGGTACTTTTCGTGCATCTCCGGCGGGATCGTGCCATCCAGCATAGCCTGTAAGTATCCCTTGATCGAGGTCAGCGGGGACCGGAAATCGTGGGAGATGTTGGAGATGAACTTGCGCTGGGATTCCTCCGCGCCGGCCAGCTCGTAGGCCATGTAGTTCATCGTGTTTGCCAGGTATCCGATTTCGTCCTGCGACTCCACCTCAAAGCGATAGGCCAGGTTGCCGGCCGCATATTCGTTGGCCGCCTTGGTGATCTCCTTTAAGGGCTTGCCTACCAGGTTCCGGTACAGAACCAGCAGGACAAACGAACAGGCGAACAGGATCAGAAACGTGATGTAGACCACGTTCAGGATGGCGTCCTGGTCCGCAAGGGTGACCGACATCGGTCTGGCGAGCAGAAAATAGCCGTAAGTGTTTAAGTTCCCGGTCATCGGAAACAGGACAAAAAGCTGCTCAGAGGAGTAGGTCCCGTAAAAATTCCCGGTCAGAAACCGGCCCTCCCGGATGGCGATGGGATCGAAATCCTCGATCAGCGTTCCCTCTAAAGAACCGAAGCTGTCGTAGACCACCATGCCGCTCGGCGTCAAAATGCGGCCGGAGCAGGAAAAACGCCGGATCAGAAGCGCCATCCGCTCGGCGATTTCACTCTCGTCAAACGCCTCCCCGCCGCGGTAGGACTTGGCCGCGGTCGTGAGATAATACGCTTCATCGTAAAGGAAGCGGGAATCTTTTTCCATCAGGTAATCCCGCACCATCTGGGCAGAGAAAAAGGCCACCAGCAGAAAGGAAAAGATGCCGAAGACGAGATATCCCAACAGCAGCTCATTGATCAGTTTCTTTCTCATGGCGCTTACCGTTTCACCTCAAATTTGTAGCCGATTCCCCAGACCGTGGAAAGGGCCCAGCCGGTGTTGGGCTGCAGCTTTTCCCGGATGCGCTTGACGTGCACGTCCACCGTACGCGTATCGCCGATGTACTCGTATCCCCAGATGTGGTCCAGCAGCTGCTCGCGCGTAAACACCTGCCCGGGAGAGGCGGCCAGAAAATACAGAAGCTCCAGCTCCTTCGGCGGCATCTCCACCGTGTGCCCCTCGTTGATGACCGAATAGTTGGTCAGGTTCACGGTCAGGCCGGGGTATTCCACCATCTGCTCGCCAGGGCGCTTATCCGTGGCCTTCGCGGTCTCCTCCTTCGGCACGAAGGTGCGGCGCAGCACGGCCTTGACGCGCGCCACCAGCTCCTTGGCATCGAAGGGTTTGATGATGTAATCGTCCGCGCCCAGCTCCAGCCCCAGCACCTTGTCAAACACTTCGCCCTTGGCGGAGAGCATGATGATGGGAACGCGGCTGGTCTTGCGGATCTCGCGGCACACCTGATAGCCGTCCATGCCGGGCAGCATCAGATCCAGAAGGATCAGGTCCGGATGAAACTCGGCAAAGCACGTCAGGGCGTCTTCTCCGTCGTTCACGATGGAAGTTTCAAAACACTCTTTGATAAGATACAGGGAGATGAGCTCGGCGATCGAGTTGTCATCATCCACAATCATAATTTTCTGTTTGCTCATTTCCTACTTCTTTCCAAAGTTCAGTTCCACGATCGTCACGCCGCCGCTTCCCTCGCCGTACTCACCCAGGCGGAAGGACTTGACGTGCTTCGCCCTCTTTAAAAAGGTGTGAACCGCGTTTTTCAGCGCGCCGGTGCCCCGGCCGTGGATGATGCGAACCTGCTCTAAATGTCCCAGCCAGGCATCGTCGATGTACTTATCGACCAGCGGCATGGCCTCATCGACGGTTTTTCCGATGATGTTCAGCTCCGTGGGGACGGAGAAGGACTTGCTCATCTTGATCTTGCTGGCGTTCCCTTTTTGCTTCGGGGAGGCGATGGCTCCGGCGGGGCCGCTGATGGTATCCTCCTGCAAAAGCTGCAGATCCCGGACGTTGACCAACGAGCGCAGGATGCCCATCTGCACATACAGATCGCCCTTGGCGTTCGGCAGGGTGGAAACGGTGCCGTTGACATTCAGGGAAAGCACCTTGACGGCATCGCCGATGCGGTATTCCACCTTCTTGCCGCCGGCCTTGTTCGGGCTCTTGTAAGCCAGCTTGTCATTTAAGGCGTTTAATTCATCGCCGGCCTTGCGGCGCGCAGCCTCCAGCTCCTTGCGGATCTCGGAGGAATCCGTGATCTTGTTCACCTGGCGGATCGTGTCGTCCGCAAACGTCTTGGCCTCCTGCACAATGCGCTTGGCCTCCTCGTTGGCCTCGCGCAGCATGCGCTCGCGCTTCTCCTCCAGGTTGTCGCTCGTGCGGGAGAGGCGCTCTTTCAGCTTCTTGATCTCCTCCTTGTGACGGGCCGCTTCCTCCTGCTCCTTTTCGAGCTCGGTGCGGGTGTTTTCAAGGTCGGAGATGACATCCTCAAACGAAACCTGCTGCTCGCCGATGTATTCCCGCGCCTGGTCGATCAGAAAATCGGGCAGGCCCAGCTTTCTGGAGATGGCAAACGCGTTGCTCTTTCCAGGGATACCGATCAGCAGCCGGTAGGTGGGAGACAGGGTCTCCACGTTAAACTCACAGCTGGCGTTTTCCACGCCTTCCGTGGAAAGGGCAAACAGCTTCAGTTCGCTGTAGTGGGTCGTGGCCATGGTGCGCGTCTTCATGTTGTGAAGGAAGGTCAGGATGGACATGGCTAACGCCGCGCCCTCCACCGGGTCGGTTCCGGCGCACAGCTCGTCAAACAGCACCAGGGAGTCGGAGTCGGCCTTCTCTAAGATGTTGACGATATTTACCATATGGGAGGAGAAGGTGGACAGGCTCTGCTCGATGCTCTGCTCGTCGCCGATATCCGCGAACACCTCCTGGAAGACGGCCAGCTGCGAGCCCTCAAACGCCGGGATGTGCAGCCCGGCCTGCCCCATCAGCGTCAGAAGCCCCACGGTCTTGATGGAGACGGTCTTGCCGCCGGTGTTGGGACCGGTCACGATCAGAAGATCGAACTTGTCGCCCAGGGTTACGGTGATGGGCACCACCTTCTTCGGATCCAGCAACGGATGCCGCGCGTCCTTGATATGCAGAAAGCCTTTGGTATTAAAAACCGGCTCGCTCCCCTTCATGTGGCGGGATAACGAAGCCTTGGCAAAGATAAAATCCAGCTGCCCCACGGTATAATAGTCGCGCTCGATGTCCTCGGACACAAGCGCCGTTCGGTTGCTCAAATCGGCCAGGATGGCCTCGATTTCCTTCTTCTCCTGAATCTCCAGCTCCTTCAGTTCATTGTTTAAGCGGACGATGGAGATGGGCTCGATGAAGAAGGTGGAGCCGGAGGAGGACTGGTCATGCACGATGCCCTGCACCTTCCCCTTGTGTTCCGCCTTGACCGGCAGGCAATAGCGCCCGTCACGCATGGTGACGACATGGTCCTGCAGGTAATCGGACGAAGAGTTTAAGGCGGCGTTTAAGGTAGAATGTACACGGTCTTCCAACGCGTGCATCTGCCGGCGGACCGATTTTAAGCCGGGGCTGGCGTCATCGGCCACTTCCTCCTCGGAAAGAAAGCAGCGGCGGATTTCGCGCGAAAGGGAGGAAGCCGGCTCCAGCGCCTCAAACAAAGGATCCAGGCTGTCAGGGGGCGTCTCATCGTCCTTCTGGTTGTAGGCTTTGGCCTTTCCGGCCATCTCCAGAAGGGAGGCGATGTTCATAAGCTCCGGAATTCCGATGGAAGCGCCAACAGCAAGGCGCTTTAAAGAATCCCGGACATCGCGGATTCCGGAAAAGCTTAAAGGACCGCTTTTAAAACAGCGGGAGACGGCGTCGGTGGTATTTTTCTGTGCTTCCTGGATCGCGGGAAGATCCGTCATAGGAAGAAGCGTTTGGCATGCTTCCTTCCCTAAGGGCGTGGAAGCGCGCTCTGCCAGCATGGGGATAATTTTCTGATATTCCAGTGTTTCGAGTACTTTCTGATTCATAGCGTCAGAGCCTCCTTATACGCCTATCATACACCAAAACGGCCTGTTTTCCTACTAAAGTTTTTGAAAATAGACTTTCGCATGTCCCCTTTTTAGGATATAATGGGAACCTACTAAAAAAAACAATGGAAGAATGGTGCGAGAGGAAGACCGAAGATGAGCGGAAAAGAAGAAAAAAAGGAGAAAACCGAACGCGAACTGGCCGAGGAAGAGCTGGAACGGCGAAAAGAACAATTTATACGGGAAAAGGTGAAGAAGAAAAAGGTACCGTTTAAGGTCCTGGCAGAGCGTTTTGTCACGTTCCATTTAAAAGCCGTGCTGTTTGGCGTGATCGCCAGCCTGATCCTCGTATTCTTTGAGCCGCTGCTCAGCCGGTACCTGCCTACCGTGGAGGATGTGTTTCCCATTCTGAAGGAAAAAGAACGGGTGACGCTTTCCAGGGGCGACAGCGAGAATGCTTCTTCGGAGAGCGGCGAGAGCACAGAGCAGGAGACCGCGGAACTGACGCCGGATGAACTGAAAGCGCGGATCGACGCAGCGGTGGAGGAAGCCTTGGCCAACTACCGGTTGTCCGATCAAAACGCGATGGAACTGCAGCTTGCCATCACGGAGCGGATTAACGCGGTAAACAGAAGCGTCGTGCAGGTGCAGTCGAGCGGCGTGACCCGGGCCGCGGCACAGGAGAGAAAATCGGTGGCCGGCCTGTTGTGGTACGCGACGGAGGACAATTATTACATCCTGTTTGACTACGCGGAATTGAAGGGCAGCACGGAACTGCAGATTTCCCTGCCAAACGGGCAGAGCATCAAAGGCATGCTTCTCGGCTCTGACGGGGTCACGGGGATCGCCGTGGCCAGCTGCAGCCGGGAAGAAGCGGAAGAAGCCGGGATTACCGTGGAAAACATCGCCACCGTGGGAAGCTCCTATGGCGTGAACGTGGGAAGCATGCTTTTGTGCGTCGGAAGTCCGGAAGGCCCCGTATTTTCCGCCTCAAGCGGTATGATCACCTATGTCTCCCCCAGCAACATGGATGTGGATACAGAGCTGGGGTATCTGTTCACCAATATCCCGATCACCGGGACAGGCACAGGGTTCCTGTTCAGCATTGACGGGAAGCTAGTGGGGATTATCACATCCGCCACCCGGGTCATGAGTGAAGGCGGCGACTCGGCTGCCATCGCCATCTCGGATCTGAAGGCCATCTTAGAGACGCTGGCCAGAGGCGAACGCCTTTCCTACTTAGGCATCGAAGGCGTGAACATCACGCCGGCGCTGGCGGAGGAACGGAAGATGCCTGTGGGTGTCTACGTGTCCAACGCGCTGATCGGCTCCCCCGCCTACAACAGCGGCATTGTGAACGGAGACATCATCACGAAGGCCGGAGAAGAAATCATTACGGATATGCGCTCCCTGCAGGCAGCGCTGAGCTATGAGCAGCCCGGAGAATTCCTGGAAGTGACGGTGTCCAGGTTAAGCCGCGGCGGATACGTGGAACAGAAATTTACCGTCATACTGGGAACCAGATAAGAAACAAGGAGAAAACAAGCTATGCAATATATAGGAAACTTTCAGGACGGAGACCGGGTCAGCGAGGTGTACCTGTGCAAAGGCAAAACCATCGCCAAGACAAAGACGGGAAAAACGTATTATTCCCTGACCCTGCAGGATCGAAGCGGCCAGATCAGCGCGAAGATCTGGGAGGTGACAAACGGGATCGGGCACTTTGAAGCGATGGATTACGTGCGCGTGGACGGCGATATCACCACCTTCCAGAACCAGCTCCAGATGAACATTCGGCGCCTTCGCCGCGCGGACGAGGGCGAATACGTCCCCGGCGACTACCTGCCGGTGTCCGCGTTTAACGTCGAGACGATGTATACCGAGCTCCTTTCCTACATCGACGGCATGAAAAACGACAAGCTGAAAGCCCTGGCCGATGCCTTCTTCCGCAAGGACCCCGACTTTATCAAGAGCTTTAAAGAGCATTCGGCCGCCAAGAGCGTGCACCACGGCTTTGTGGGCGGCCTTTTAGAGCACACGCTGGGCGTCGTGCGGCTTTGCAGCTACATGGCGGATCATTATCCGACCTTAAACCGCGATCTCCTTCTGGCGGCCGCCATGTTCCACGACATCGGAAAGACCAAGGAACTCTCCCTCTTTCCGGAGAACGATTACACCGACGATGGCCAGCTGCTAGGCCACATCGTGATGGGAATGGAGATGGTCTCCCGCAAGATTGACACCATCCCGGGCTTCCCCGCCAAGACTGCCAGCGAACTCAAACACTGCATTCTGGCCCATCACGGCGAGTATGAATTCGGCTCCCCTAAAAAGCCCGCGCTCATGGAAGCGCTGGCGCTCAATCTGGCCGACAACATGGACGCCAAGATGGAAATGATGCGGGAAATCCTGGAAGGCGCGCAGAATAACGAATGGCTGGGCTTTAACAAGCTGATGGATTCCAACGTCCGCCGCACCTCAACGCCCAAAGCGGAAGGCGAGAAGAGCGGGACCTCAGGCAAGGCATCCACCGAGGAAAACATGGAGGACGCGCTGGCCCGCTTAAAGTCCCGGTGGCAATAAGCGAATTTTTGGGTGAGCGTAAGAGCGTTCGCCGGAGCAAGAGATGCAGCGTAAAATACGCTGCTACACAAGTCAGGAAGGATAGAACATGCAGAAAAATGATCTTTTCCGAATGATCGTGGAAGATATGAGTGAGGAAGGAGAGGGTATCGGCCATGTAGATGGCCATACCCTCTTTGTGAAAGACGCGGTGATCGGCGACGAAATCGAAGGCAAGGTAATCAAGGAAAAGAAAACCTATGCCTATGGGCGCCTCATGCAGGTGGTAAGCCCGTCGAAGGATCGCGTTACGCCGCCCTGCCCCGTGGCGGCGCCCTGCGGCGGCTGTCAGCTGCAGGCCATGAACTACAAGGCGCAGCTGGCCTTTAAAGAGAAAAAAGTGCGCGCGCACTTAGAGCGCCTGGGCCATTTTACCGATCTGCCGATGGAACCGATCCTGGGAATGGAAGGAGAACCCTTCCGCTACCGCAACAAGGCGCAGTACCCGCTGGGAAGAGACCGGGACGGAAAGCTCATCGCCGGCTTTTACGCGGGCCGCACCCACCAGGTCATCTCCTGCGGAGACTGTCTGCTTGGGCCCGCCATAAACCAGAAAATTTTAGACTCGGTGCTTTCCTTCATGGAAAACTGCCGGATAGAACCCTACGAGGAAACCACGGGCAAGGGGCTTGTGCGCCACATCCTGATCCGGGAAGGCTTCGCCACGGGCGAAATCATGGTGTGCCTTGTCATCAACGGCCGAAAGCTCCCCTTCGCGGAAAAACTGGTCGAGGCGCTGCTTGCCATCCCGGGCATGGCGTCCATCAGTCTGAACGTAAACCGGAAAAACACCAACGTGATCCTGGGCGATGAAATCATCAACCTGTACGGCCCCGGTTACATCACCGATCGGATCGGCGACGTCAGCTACCAGATTTCCCCGCTCTCCTTTTACCAGGTAAATCCCGCCCAGACAGTGCACCTGTACGGAAAAGCCCTGGAATTCGCCGGCTTAACCGGCACGGAAACCGTCTGGGACCTCTACTGCGGGATCGGCACGATCTCCCTGTTTTTGGCCCGGCAGGCCGGCAAGGTATACGGCGTGGAAATCATTCCCGCCGCAATTGAGAACGCCAAAGCCAATGCAGCTCTAAACGGCTGCGCCAACACCGAATTTTTTGTCGGAAAAGCCGAGGATGTCCTGCCGGAGCACTTCCGCCAAACCGGGGAGCGCGCGGACGTCATTGTTGTGGATCCGCCCAGAAAAGGCTGCGATAAAGTCCTTTTAGACACGATGCTGGCCATGCAGCCGTCCCGGATCGTGTACGTCTCCTGCGACTCGGCTACCCTGGCCCGGGATCTGCGAATCCTGTGCGATGGAGGCTATGAAATCGAGAGGGTGCAGCCGGTGGATATGTTCCCGATGACAGTGCATTGCGAAAGTTGCGTGAGGCTCGTTCGGATGAAGTAAATTGGGCGAGAATGAGGCGCGTGCTTAAGAAGAGAGGGGCGAGGCATCGCTCGCTTTAAGTAAAACGGGTGAGAATGAGTCGACAGATCGGAATTATGGAGAAGAAGATGTATAGAATCGAATCAGACACATTTATGTTGGAGTTTTTTCCGGAAATTCATGAACAAGACTTTGCATATCCTGTAAATGTATGTCTTGATGTGAAGGTTTCCAGTTACAGCTTTTCGGCAGACACATTTATGGATGTCGGTGTTCAAGGAATAGCTGAATTTGCTTTAAAGATGAAGAATCTCTATGAAACACTGTCAGGAGAAGCAATACTGGAAGAACCATACAGCGTTCATAATTACATTGAGTTTGTTGCTAAAAAAGGTGGTCATATAGGAGTCA
>JAFVBO010000074.1 GCA_017479935.1 Lachnospiraceae bacterium | reverse complement strand
GGTAATACACCCGTCTGATGCGGGTGCTGGAAGGAAACATCCGATACAGAATCAACTTGCTGGAAAGCGAGGTCGCCCAAGGGCAGGTTATCTGGATTCCCGATGCCGCACTGGTGGAGTTCCTTTCGGCCTCGGAGGATTACCGCGTCCAGGCCATTACCTTCAACGACAAGCATCACGGGCGGGACGATGCCAAGGTGTTCACTCTGTCGGAGGCAGAATGGTTTCAGCTGGACAATATGGCTTCCATCATCCGAAGTGTGGCCGGGAACGAGCCCTTTCCAAAAGAAGTCGTAGAAGATCTGATATCGGCCTATCTGGGGATCCTGGAGCAATCGGCTGTCTTCCATACGGCCCCGTTGCCGTTACCCGCACGCAAAGAGCAGTTGTTCAGGCAGTTCATCTCGTTGGTGGGCACACATTTCCGTGAGCATAGGGATACGGCTTTCTATGCCCGGCAGCTCTGTCTCGCATCTCACTATCTGAGCCCGCTCATCCGGGAAGCCAGCGGCGAATCGCCGTCCACCTGGATTACCAAGGCCGTGATTTCCGAAGAGCTTGGCTTTCCCAACGCCCCCTTCTTCTGCCGCTATTTCAAGCGCGAAACCGGCCTGACACCGAGCGAGTATAGGGCACGGTAGGAGCACTCGAAGGGTCAGAAGGAAAGAAAAAAGTGATGTGACACGCATAATCTTGGCGGAACAATTTTTGCAAGAAAAAACAGTGATGAGAATCCTGACACTTTTTCTTGCGCTGTTTCTGACATTGCTGCCGGAAAGTGTCTCGTATGTCCCTACAACATCTTACGGACAGGAAGTTTGTTTTGAAGACGCCAGTGACGTAGAAGAGGAAGCCGTCCTTCGCGCTCCGCAGCGGGTGAGCGAAAAAGTTCAGACCTTGTCCGAGACGGTATTCGCGGATTGCAAATCCGGTTTTGCCCCGGTTTTCCATGTCCGTTCCCTCCATGTAAGTTTTGAAAGGCTGTGGCTGACCGCCTGCACGCTCCGGCTGTAGGCTGAACCCTTCTGTATCAGAAGCGTTCAAGTCATTCTTTCAAAACAACTTTTATGGATTTAACAGCAATTATTACTTCTTTGCTGACACTTCTTGCAGGAATCGGCGTATTCTTGATTGCGTGTCAGATGATGAGCTCGAACCTGGAAGCGGCGAGCTCGGAGAAACTGAAAAAACTCTTTTCCAAGGCTTCCGGCAGTAAACTGATGGGCGTGGGGATCGGCGCGCTGGGAACGGCCGCCATCCAGAGCTCCGGCGCCACCACGGTGATGACCATCGGCTTTGTCAATGCCGGCATCATTTCCCTGGCGCAGGCGGCCACCATCATCTATGGCGCCAACATTGGCACAACAGTTACCGCGCAAATCGTGGCCTTGGGCATGTTTGGCGGCAATTCTGTATCGACAAGCGTCATCTTTTCGGCCTTCGCCGGGCTGGGTGCGTTCCTGAGCATTTTTGCCAAGAAAAGCGGTTCCAAGACGCTGGGCGGCATCCTCGCGGGGTTCGGCCTGTTGTTCGTAGGCCTGGAACTCATGAGCGGTTCCATGGAGGCGTTTGCGGCCCTTGACGGGGTAAAGACGTTCCTCTCCGGCATCGGCAATCCCGTCCTGCTGGTGCTGCTGGGCGCCGTTTTCACGGCCGTCATCCAGCGTTCGTCCGTCATGACGTCCATTGCGCTGGCCATGGTGGTGACCGGGCTCATCGGCATAGATCAGGGTATAGTCCTTACGATGGGTTCCAACATAGGTTCCTGCGTAGTGGCGGTGATTGCGGGCGT
>JAFVBO010000073.1 GCA_017479935.1 Lachnospiraceae bacterium | reverse complement strand
TTCGGCGGCTCTGTGGGCGTTCTGCGTAAGCAGGACAAGGACAGCAGCCTTGTCAAAATCGTCCCCCAGCTTCCGGGCTGTGATAGGCTTTGTCCTGTCCGGCGTGAGGTAGGAAAGCCGCCCCCGGCTCTCCTTGACGGTCACACCCTCCCGCAGCAAAAGGGAAGAAAATTCGTCAAAGCTGCCAGCTTGGGAAAGTGCCTGCCGTATCGTCCGGCGCAGCTTCGCCTTGTCCGTTTCAAACTTGGTGGGCTTGGTCGGCTGTCCTGCGGCTTCTCTGACAGCGTTCTCTTTAACAGCGTGTCTCCCACCATCCAGGAATCCAGATGATGGCCTTCCTTTTCCAGTTCAGGGGCTTCCGGCAGCGGTCTGCTGTAGCATACCGTATTGCGTGCCGCCTCTTCCCCATCCACCTGCCAGGAAATCGTATGCTCGTTCAGCTCCAGATGTCCCATCACCACCAGGCCGCCTGCCGGTACGGAAGCAATCCCGATTGGCGTGACGTCTCCGGCGGATATCTTGAAGTCCCCATTCGGATTATACCTTGCCAGGTCCACATACGGGATCACCTGATCCCAGACGGGCGTTTTCCCTTCCGGCAGGCTGGTAAGCTCAGGCGTGACGCCATCTAAGGACGCCCCATAAGGAAGCTCCGTCTTCCCCAGAACCTGTCCTCCTGCCAGATAATAGGTATAACGCTTAACCATAATACGTTTATATGTATTAAACATGTAATACGAAGAACCTAACTGTTTCCTTAAATCATCTATCGTCGTCTCTCTTCTTTCCACCCGGGCATCCACAATCCAGTACACCGGCTGCGGCCTGGGCTCCCACCTGGCGATGATATCGATATCGTTGTCAGGCATCACAAGGTTCTCGTCAAGCAGCTGTTCGCCATTTCCATCGAACAGATCCACATACCAGCCGACAAATTCATACCGGGCGTCCTCCAGATCCAGTTCCGGCTTGTACAGATCGTTCAGTTTGTCTCCATAGCGCGCCACCGTCTCTCCCAGGGACTCGTCCAGGGATTTCCAGTTCACCATATGCGGTGTGGCTCTCCATTCTCCCACAACAGCAATATGATAGTCAGGAACCCGTGCGGATCCATCCATCTCTGTGTCCGCGCCGCGTGCTCCTTTCTCGGCATCGTAGTAGTAATACTTAAACCACTCTACCGTTTTTCCCAGTTCCGTAAGCTCAGGGGCAATGCTGCTGACCAACGTATCGTATGGCGCGATCGCTGTTTCAACCACTTCGCCGTCCACAATAAAGGTGACTTTGTACTTGTTTTTCTCCCACCTGGCGTAGACGTTCATGTCGCGGGCCGGCATCCGGTTGCTCTCCTCAACTACTCTGTTGTCATCCCGGATCCAGGCTTTGAACGTGTAACCCACCCGGCTGATAGACGGAGGGGTCAGGGGCATGTTCCAGCCAAGCACTTCTCTCCTGAACAGCTCATCTTTTGTCGTGTACCAGCTCACAACATAGGGATCAACCTGGAATTTTCCGTTTATAGACAGGTTGTAACCACCAATGCGGCTGATTTCTTTTTGGATAGACCCGTTTCCTACCTTTTCCTCGACCGTCCACTTCACAGGGTAATACGAGTACTGTTCCCTGCCGCTCTTGATCTTCTGCGGCAGCGCGTCAGTCACCAAAGTGCCATAGGGAACATCGCTTTGATCCGTTGCAAGCTCTTTCGAGGAAAGCGGTTCATACAGCCTCCATGACACATGAACCGTGGAAGGCTTGTAGATCAGCTCGATATAATACCCCTCTTCCAGCGTAACCGATATTTGCGTTCCGGCTGTTATTCCACAGGCAACATCCTTTATGCCACCCGGAATATCTTTAACTACCACTTTGTACCCGTAAACAGGCTTAATCGGCCCAATACCAGGAATTATGGTAACCTGTTCTATTGTTTTTTCTTTATATCCCGGAACATAATCATGCTTCACGCTGCTGACCAGTTGCAGATTCGGCCACCATCCATCCACCATCTGCCTGGTAATGGTAAAGATTCCCTGTCCGCTCTTAACGCCTGTGACATACTCTGTTTTAAGCAGCTGCAGGGTTTCCTTTTCGCCGTCATAACTCATCGCTTTGAAATACACCGGAATATCAATCGCTTCCCCTTTCCAGTGCACTTTCAATGTACGGCTGTACGTCTCCGTGCTAAAGCTCAAACCCTGTTCCAGATACGTAAAGGTGATCTCACCCCACAGCTCCAGCTCCCCGTTTTGCGGGAGTACATGAACCGAGTTATCCACCGGATCATAGAGGAACGACGTTTTATTTAACGTTTTGCCACTGGCGTCCGTGGTTCTTACCTTCACGCTGAAATATTTTTCATTATATTGCGTATACGAGTTGCCGTCCGCCGTCTTAAAGGAATAGTTCTTCCTTCCTCTGTCCTTCGAGTCAAGACTGTTGTTGTCCACCTTGCCATTTGTCATATCCATGCTTTCCATTTTAAGCACATCCGCGGATATGGTTTTGGAATGCTGGGAATTTTTCAGTTCCAGCTTCAGGCGGGAATCATTCGGATTCTTGATCATGAAATCCACAGGAGAATACCTGCTGCCAAGGGTAAGCAGCGGCCATTCCGTTTTATACAGATTCTTCCTGGACGAGTATTTTCCGAATCCCACCTGAGCATAAAAATCAAGTGTGAAGTAGATTCCCACATCCAGATACATAGCACCTTTTGCAAGACTGGTACTCTTTTCCTTCTTGATATACGTATACTCAAACCAGATGAAACCATACAGCTCAGCGTATACGCCAATCTCTCCCTGCAGTCCTACCGAATCAAAGGCTGTACTGATCAGGCCCAGCCGCAGGTCGATCACCACACCGATTTTGAATCCGATGTTTCCGAACAGGAAGAGGTTCACCCGCAGGTTCTCCGTTTCAATGTCCCACGAATCCTTTTTGACATCGTGGTCCTTTGAATACATGGTAATGCTGTAGGCTTTAGCCACCCCGTAGGAGATGCTCATGCCCAGCATACAGTTCACTTTCAGCCTGGACACCAGATTGAGGCCAATGCTGAACTTGCAGAAGCCAATCTTATCCAGGTTAATGTTCACCTTCAGGATCTTCTGTTCGAAGATTTTGATGTACTCGGCACCGTCCTTCAAAAATTCAGAATACTTCTGCGGCAGGCTACCCATAACGCCACTGCCCTGTTCCTTCTTCTCCAGGTCTGTCAAAGCAGAAACCAACGTATTCATGGCACTGCTGTTTTTGCCCAGATCCATCCCCTTCTTCAGGCCGCTTGTCAGTTTGCTGAAAGCACTGTTGTTATTCTTTTCCGTCTGCGTGGTAACCGTAGCCGTAAAGCCCAGCGCGGAATAGGAGCCGACTCCAAATTCCGCCCAGAATTTATACTGATAAATATATTTAATGCCCAGAAAGCCCTTTTTCGTCTGCTTCCAGTAATCGGCAGAATAATAGTACATGACTTCCTGTTCAGCGGTCATCTCACCTCTGATGACCAGTTTATTGTTGTTCGGAAGATGGATGGTAACGGTAAAACCATATTTGACTACCAGCCGTCTGCCCTTTCTGCCGGAGAAATGTTTCAAACTGTCATACAGGTCAACGCTTGGTTTGGAATCTGCCTTAAATTCCACCTTGCTTCCCGAAGCCAGGCGGCGCACTTCTTCCAGAGTCAGGCTATCCCCTTCTTCCGTCCGGAAGACAGCCGACTTCATGGCCTCCGCATATTCGGTGTCATCCAGATCCGTCTCCAGCTCCTGGTCCGCAATCAGGGCGGTGAGATAAGCGGCGGACCGGTCCATCACGGTGCTCTCCGTTATCTGGCGGGAAATTTCTCTTTCAATCTCCTCCCGCTCCTCATCTGTCATGGGAACATCCAGATCGATCTTTCCCTCATGGAAATGCCCGGCCTCATCCTTCTCAATGTCTTCTTCCGTGATCGCGTCATACCGGATGGTCACAAAGCCTTCCGCCTCTTCCACGCTCTTTACGCGGCCTATGCCCGTGACAGATGCCAGGGTCTCATCATCCGCCGCCAGCGCATCAGCCATGCTGCCGGTATAGAAGTACAGCCAGTCGTTCTCATTCAGCTCGGTCGAAGCGCTTAAATTCAGCGCCTCATACACCGGGTCGGAAAAATCCAGCGCTTCCAGGCTTACCACAATCACGCCGTCCTCAAAGGAACCGTCGTCCTGCAGCACGATGCTGTCCGGCAGGTCAACCACCTCCGTGGCGTCCACCTTGCCATAGGAATAGCTGCCGCCTCCCAGATCCGCCAGGATTTTGACATACGAAATTTCGCCGTCCACGCCGGAGCCATCCGAAAGCAGCTCGCCATCGTAAACACCAACGACATCACCGACCGTCAAAGCCTCTTCGCCGTTGTAACTAAGCTGTTTGATCTCGTCTTCGATTTCCTCGGATACCATTCCGTCGTCACTGACGGCTACATCAAACAATCCTTTTCCCACTTCCACGCCTTCCACCTGCGAAGCAGGCACAAGCTTCACGCTGTCGCGCAGGCGAAGGTTATCAACATCTTCACCGTAGATGTTAAAGTTATTGTAGATGACGGAAGCGCCCGTGGGCTCTTCTTCATCCAAAAAGCGCAGATTTTCGGTATCCAGGATCTCAACCTGATACTGATGGCCGGCTGTCCACACTCCCTCCTCGGGGAAAATGACAAAACGGGCCGTTTCTTTCTTCTCTTCTTCCGGTTCCACACCCAGTTCATTTAAGATGGAAACGGCGATATTGTTATTCAGGTTCAGCTCTTCGGTCAGATATCCCAAAAGAGCATCCTCCTCCTGGGCATAGGAAAGCCCGATGGCTTCCGCTATATCGGTATAAGTCACCGGATCCACGCCCTTTAACACCAGCTCCTGATAGAAAGAATCCAAATAAAACCGGGCAGCCGAAATCCGGTCTTCCAGATGATCGGTTTCCAGGGTCAGGTCCGGGTACATCTCCTGAGCTGCTTCCAGAGCTTCTTTTCTTGCACGCTCTTCCTCGTCTTCCTTGGCCTGGGCCAGCTTTGCCTGGTCATAGTCCGTATCCGCGTAAGCGGCAAGAATTTTCTCAACGGACTGTTCATCCACTTCCAGGAACACCAGGGACTTCTGCAGTCCGGCCGCGTCAAGGATGCCATGCTCCTTCATACCCGCGACCACCTTGACCTGCTCTAAGATGAACGGAGGGATATCCAGGTCTTCCCAGGCAAACGGCGGCTCTTCCGGCTCCGGCAACAAAGTCAGGATAAAGCCACGGCTTTCCCCCTCTTCATCTCCATCGGTAAAGTCTCTCAACTGGATGAAGCCGGCGGCTTGCTCTTCCGTCAGGCCATAGGACACCACCACGATCTGGCTGTCAGGTTCCAAATCTTCCGCAGAAATAAACGAAAGGTTGTATTCCTCCTCCATGCCGGCCTTTTTCACGAACTTGGCATAGAGGGTGATATCCTCCTCCACCGTGTCCTCGTCGCCGACTGCCATGGTCAGATCTTCGTCGTAGTACCAGCCCTCAAACAGGCATCCCGTGCGTTCCGGCACGTCGATGGAAGAAATGAGGTCGCCATGGGGCACCATGGCGGTTTCCGCCATCTTGGTTGCCTCCCGTTCTTCCTCGCCTTCCCCCGCGGGCAGAGCCAGAGTCACTTCATGGTACACAACATACTTGATGTCGTCTTCTCCGCCTTCCGGATTTGCCAGATAGGCAGCCGGATCCACCGGATCTGAATGATACTGGTCATCCGATCCTTCTTGTCCTCCCTGCAGCTGGCTTTCCCCGTCAGCCGACGTTTCCCCTGTGACGCTGCTTTCCGGCAGATCGCCGGGCGCTTCCTCGGCAAAGCTCTGCAGAGGCAGCCCGCAAATAAGCAGGGTGAACGCCAGCAGGAACGCCAGACAGCGTTTGTGCATACGCGTTTGATTCATGGTTTGTCTCCTCCTTCCAACCAGATTTCTTCCGCATTCTGTTCTTGTTTCTCTTTCTTCTTCCTTCGCCTTTTTAACACGACCGTCACCAGGACCCCAATCATGAAGGCGATGACGGCCACCAGCACATAGCCTCCGGCGTCTTCGAACAACATGGTAGATCCGCAGTACATGTCAGGACCCCCGCTCGGGTGTGTTCCGCTGCTTTCATAAAGGAGGAAGAGCAGGCACATCGCCAGAGCAGCACAGACCGCCCCTGACATTTCCGTTTCCCTTCGCTGCTTTGCGCGCTGCCGGATCTCCATACGCGCATGCAGAGATGAAAGCCGTTCCTCTGTTGTCACTTTCCGACACACCTCCTTCTACGTTTTTTCTGCAGGCAGCGCTCGGGCGTTTTTACCTGAGTTCCTTATGCAATGGCTTTGATCTTCCCATGCCGATCAGCCCTGCGGACCGCCGCGCACTGCCCTTCTACTTATACCGTGTCCGAAAGGAAGAAAAACCCGAAGGGGAAAATAAAAAAAATCAGCACGATTCTCCTGGGATCTGTGCTGAGCCGTTACGAGTTATTTCTTTTTGCGCAAAAAACGGGCCGGAGTAATCATCTCCGACCCGCTTTTTTCACAGTGTTTATGTTTTTTGCGTCTTCCTCATCTGGCGGAAGCAACTCTTGGAGCAAGAAAAATCAGATAGAAAAGAACCACCGTCAGAGGGATTGCGCTTCCGATCCAGAAAACAAACCCTGACTGACTGACAAGAATGTTAAAAATAGCATGAAAGGTGATGACAAAACACAAAAGGGCAAATACCCCAACCGTCCGAAGCCAGGTCTGATTCCAAAGGAAATACAAGCCCATGGCCACTACGACGCCGCATACCACATGCATGGCTCCGGTGCCAAAGCCACGGACCAGAAGCCGCAAAAGATCCGATGAACCATAGGAAGACAAAAAGCACACATTCTCAAACGTGGCAAACCCGACCGATACCATCATGGTTCCGCCAATCGTAATTTCCCTTTCCGGTTCAAAGATCAGCAGAAAAAAAGCCATAGGCAGAAGCTTCATGAGTTCCTCTACTACAGGGGTAATCTCAAACGAAGCGGTTGCCCGGTCCACACCGGCTATCCCGGTCACAAACGTACTGACATACGCAGAGAGCAGGCAGGTGGTCATTCCCGCCAGTACAAACAAAAGAGACCGGCGCCCTTCCCGGCGCATACACAAAATGGCCACCAGCAGCGGAGCAGCCAGACAAGCGTAAATATTCTCTATATAAGTCATGTCTCCACCGCCTTTTGAGTTGCAGGGATAAGAAGCAAAAAGCTGATAGACAGAAGGAAATCGATCCATATGTAGGGATTCAGCGGAGAATCCCCTTCCCAGATACAGGAAGCGGTCCATAAGGCGTATTCCAACAGGCAAAGTGTCAGCACAGCCCCAGCGACCATGCGGATCGGTGCGGTTTGACCTTTGTCTGTAAGCCTGCTCAGGGAAGCATGCAGCAAAAGACCCATCAGACCAGCGTAAATCAGGTTGCTGACGATTTCCCCTCTCTGCATGTAATACAAAGCCATGACAAAGGCAAACCCAGGACTGAGCCATGCCAGAAGACTCCGACTTTTTACCTGTTCCGGAGGTGAGATATGGCGAATCAGAAAATAGAGAAAAACGATCGCCGCGTACCAGCTCAAATCACTCACGACAGAGATCTGCGGGGTCTGCCCCATAAAGACAAGGTAAAGCAGCCAGTAGATATCTCCCAACAGGAAACACCCGTAGAAAAAAGAGAGCAGTGTCCACGTCCGACTCTTGTACTTCCACGCCCTGAAAACCGCTATATTGGTACAGATCAGTAAAACGACAATCTGAAACGTGTTTTCAAAGCTCTCAATCATGATCCTTTGTTTCCTCTTTTCTGACTCCATTATCCTCGTAAAGATGCTTTCGAATACGGTAACAGAAAATCGTTACCATACTTCCCAGGCAAAAAGCAATCATCGCGATGATCATGTATCCCAGCGCTTCATGTTCGGTAAACAGACTGGCTGTGGCATTTCCTTCACTGGTACCGGCGGTAAAAGACGGCACGGCAGCTATCATACCCGCCAGTGCAAATGTCAAAGCCAGACATGCCGCAAAAGTCATCACGCTTACCACGCGAAAGCTTCTGCTCCTTTTTTCCTGCGTATAGTTATTCATGCGCCGGTGCAGCTCCAGCACACGCTCTTCGGATGTCATCATAGACTTTCTCTCCTTAATATCAGAAAATATCCGTACGGGTGATTCCCTCTTTTTCCAGCTCCATCCGGAGCCGTTTTTTCCCGTTTCTCAGCAAATCTTCAATCTTCTTTGTCGAACCGCCCATGACTCTGGCTGTCTGTTCATAAGAAAAACCCATATCGTAAAACAGCCATAAAGCTTCTCTGTACTGCGGCGCAATGCGGTTCAGGCACTTCTTCAGGATTTCGCTCCGCTCTCCTTTCCAGGTTGTGTCTTCCGGCGAATCCTCCTGAGCGGGCAGCGTCTCATCCAGACAAAACTCCTGCCTCTTAAAGCGCATCTTCCAGAGGTGGTTGGCTTTATACCTGGCTACCTTAAACAAATACGCCCGAAAATGTCCTTCGCCTATGGACGGCTTGTCCACCAAAATCACCGTAAAACAGTCAAGCATCAGATCTTCCGCATCATGGGCATTATGCAGAAATGCATCTAGATAGGCGGTCAGTATATCGGCATACCGGAGCATCAGGGAATCACCGGCTGCCTGGTCTCCCGCCAGGTAACGGGCATACAGTTGATCGTCCGACATAACCTCTCCTCCTCCTATAACACCCGCCTTAACTGGAAGTTTTCTTCTATCCTTACAGGAAAGCAAAAAAACAATCAGGCTTCGTTTCCTTACATCATATAAGGAAATGGGAGTAAAAGCAAGCGTTTTATTCGCATCACGCACGGACGGAATGGTAAAACGTCCGGAGCCTTCTTCCATATTCCTTATTTGCGTAGCGAAATTTCTCTTCAAAGACTGTTTCACGGGCAGCAGGGAAAACAGAGCTTTTCATGACAATCATCTTGTCTGTTCCTTTACGATCATTTCGTATAATTTTTTATAAGCCGAACCATCATATTCCAGCCGTCTTTTCCTTCCTTACAGATTGGGAAAACCGGATAGCAATGGAACATTCCTTCTCCGATGATCATCTCGTAATCGACTTTGTATTTCTTCATGGCCGCCTCAAAGGAAGGGGCACAGGCATACAGTGTCTCATCGCTGCCGTAGATGAAGGTGGTTTTCGGACA
>JAFVBO010000072.1 GCA_017479935.1 Lachnospiraceae bacterium | reverse complement strand
CAGTTCTGGGCTAGTTTCGAGAGCAACGATTTAACGAATGACATAAAAAAAGGCACCCACAAGGGGTGCCAGGGGTGTTATCCCCTTGTCTCCCTTGCAGGTACCAGTGTACATTTGCCAAATGTGACACAGGTCCGTCCCCTGTCACACTTTATAATGTAGGAGGAAGGAAAGAATGGAAAAAACATTTGATAAAGGATTGTTCACAAAAAACCTGGAAGTGATGAGAAGCGTCTTCTTTTTTGAATACAACTCCATGCGGGCTGTCGGCGCGATCCTTGCCACGGCCGAGGGCTGCCTTCTGGAAGAAGAAAAGGTGCGGGCCATGCGCAAGTTCCTGCGATCCGAGCACGGTGTCTTTTCGTATTTTCGCGGACACTTAGAGCTCCCGATCGTGATCAAGATGGCGATGGCAAAAGACCCGGGCAAGTATCTGAAAGGGATCGACGATACCTATAAGCAATTAAGTGCCTCCTTCCTTTTAGGCGATGAGTCGCGCCTTTTAGCCGCGATCATCCTCTATGAAAACATCAGTCCGGAGGCGCGCGGTACCATGTGCGCCAGGACCATGGAAGTTTACCGCGCCATGAAGGAAAACCACCCGCTGATCACCACGCAGGGAGATCTTCCCTTTGCGGTGCTGATTGCGGCCCGGGAAGAAGATGTGGATGATCAGCTCCGCGAAGCGGAAAGCTGTTATCAGGCGGTGAAAGAACGCTTTATTTTCTCTGGAAATCAGGTGCAGACAGTGAGCCATATCCTGGCCATTGGCAAGGGAGACGCGGAAGAAAAAAGCGCCCGTTTCTTGGCGCTTCGGGAGGCCTTTAAGGAGAACGGAATGCGACTCTACAGCGAGTATATGGCTATTTTAGCCGTGCTTGCCAACGCGCCGATTTCCGTAGAAGAAGCTGTACAGGAGGCAAAGGACAACGAAAGTTTCCTCCGGACGCAGAAGGGCTTTGGCATTCTGGGAACCGGAACGTCCATGCGGCGCATGTTCGCTGCGGCCATCACAGCCCTGTCCCACACACAGGAGATGGCGGAAGCCTACGGAGCCATGTCTGGCACGGTATTGGCCATCATTCTGGATATCGAGCTGATGATTGTGATGATGGCAGCTGCCTCGGCTGCTTCCTCGTCCTCGTCGTCGAGCCACTAAGTTGGCAAGAAACTGCTTACGCTTCCCAAAAGGAGAAATGAAATGAAACACCCCCAAAAACTGGCAACCATGATTCTGGCGGCAGCTATGCTGTTCACGGCTTTTGCGGTCCCTGCGGCAGCAGCGCAGGGCACTTCGTCCTCTGAAGAGACGGCAGCGCAAGCGGTTTATCAGACCCCGGAGGACTATCTGGGGCACCCGATGCCGGACTTTAGCCTGCAGACGCTGGACGGAAAACCCTTTACCCTTTCCGAAGTGCTGAAGGAGAAGAAAGTTGTCCTGCTCAATCTGTGGGCAACCTGGTGCCCGCCCTGCGAAAGGGAGTTCCCCTTCATGGAAGAGGCCTATCGGATGTACCAGGAGGATGTGGCCGTCATCGCCGCCTCCATCGAGCCGGACGATACCGTCAGCGTGCTGAAAGAGTATGTGGAAAGCCACGGCATGACCTTCGATGTTGCGCGGGACGAAGGACTGACGCTGAGAGATCGCTTTGTCAGCGGCGGCATCCCCACCACGGTGGTCGTGGATCGGTTCGGAAACGTTGTCCTGATCGAAGTCGGGGCGCAGAGCAGCGTGGAGCCGTTTGAGAACCTGTTCCAGGTTCTCATTTCCGATGCGTATACGGAGACGAAGGTGCTGAAAACATTTCCGGCAGCCATCCCCGATGTGGACTGCGCTTCGGAGGAGGAGCTGGCGGGGGCGATGAACGCGGAAGGAGC
Source organism: Lachnospiraceae bacterium (assembly GCA_017479935.1). Lineage (GTDB taxonomy): Bacteria > Bacillota > Clostridia > Lachnospirales > Lachnospiraceae > RGIG5021. The sequence goes on along the minus strand of JAFVBO010000072.1, from coordinate 15,589 downwards.
GAAGATCCGCTGGAGCAACCCGGAGTATTTTCTGGATTTCCCAATGTTGGTGACAGAATGGTCCGAGACGGCTCAGAAGGCTGAGGAGGACGCGGCGGAGGCGGCGCGAAGGGCCGCGGGAGCCGCAGTAGAAGAGGCCCAAGAACCCACAGAGGCGCAGGAAGATCGCGCAGATGCGGAAGAGGCTGAAGAATCCACAAAGGCGCAGGCAGAAGCTGTAGATGCGGAAGAAACCCTAGCGCTCGCAGAGGCGCAGGCAGAACCTGCCGACGCAAAAGAGACTGAAGCCCCTGGCACCCCCACGCCCGAAAGCGAAGCACCTGAGGCGCCTGCATCTACGCCCGAAACCGAAACAGCCCCCGACCCTGGCGTTACCCCCGCGCTCGCCCCCGCCCGCCTTTGCCTGACAAACTCCAACGCGGGCAAGGACTCCACGAGCGCCTACGCGACCGCGTCGTTCACGATCCAAAAGGATGAGGTGTTCGCGTTTGATTTCTGCACCTCCACAGAGTCGATTTTCGATTTCCTGACCATCTATGTCGACGGAGCGCGCGTCAAACGCTTTGGCGGAAACCACGAGTGGACCACCTATGCCATCGCCTTCCCGGCGGCAGGCGACCACACGGTGACGATCGCCTATGAGAAGGACCAGGAAGGGGCTAAAGGCGCGGACCGCGTCTGGATCGATGACGCCCGCATCCTGTCCGGGGAGGAGGCGCAGGCGGCCCTGTCGACCAATCCGTCCTTCCCGTATGATAAGGAGACAACGCTGACCGTCTGCGACGAGAACGCGAAGGAGATCAAGGTAACCGGCAACAATGCGGAGTATTTCCTGAATGCGTACTTTGGGTGCCAGAAAGCCTATATCTGCGGGGAGAAAGCCACGGTAAAGGCGACTCTTGGTCAGACAGTGGATCCGGAGGCGGCGTATTTATATAGTAATTATGACGGGATGGGCATCTCGGCCGCGGACGCGCAAGCGGAGAACGGAGCGATCCTTACAACCCGCCTTCACAACATGGATGTCGATGGATATTTCTACACGGCAGTATACCTGCGCGAATCGTATGAGACTGCCGCAGGGCTGGGCGTTCTGCTGTTTCCGGACAAGGAGCACGCGGATTATGCGTTCAAGATAGTGGCGCCGTACTACGGTTTTACGCTCAGCTGGAACTACGTGGAGGAGCCAGAGCCGGAGACGGCTTCGCTCACCGAGGCCAGCTACACGGTGTTTTGCAGGGATCAGGACGGAAATCCGGTTTCCGGCTGCATTGTGAATTTCTGCGCGGACGAGCTCTGCGCACCCATGCGGACGGATGAAAACGGGGTTGCCCGCTTTGTCGGAAAGCCGTACCCGTATCACGTACAGCTGGCCAAGGCCCCGGCAGACTATTCTTTTGATAAGGAAAAAGAGTGGACTATGGACGTTAAGGGCGGCGAGCTGACCATCACGGTGACGAAGAACAAATAAGCAGGCGGCGAGCTGACCATCACGATGACGAAGAACTAAAAAGAAGGCGGGAGAAGAGAATGACGTTTCATAAACCGGGCACCGCGGCGGTTCTGGTGCCGTTCGTGGAGAAGGATGGCAAGTGGCATCTGTTGTTTGAACAGCGCGCGCTCCATTTGCGAAAGCAAGGGGGCGACATCTGCTTTCCGGGCGGGCGCTTAAACGAGGGCGAAAGCCCCAGGGAGGCCGCCCTGCGGGAGACGGAGGAAGAACTGCTGATTTCTCGGGAAGAAATCGAAATTGTGGCGGGGCTGGATCCGGTATGCGGCCCGTCCTTAGGCCTTGTCTGGCCATTTGTCGGAGTCTGGAAAGGTCATGCGACGATCGATATGCCAAGCCGCGCGGGAGATGCCATATCCTTTCTCGCGGCAGAGGCCGAAAGCACCTCGCTCTCCCGCGCGGCAGATCTCACCCCTCTTCCCCTTCGCTGGTCCGAGGCGGAGGTGGACCATACCTTCCTGATCCCCTTCTCCTGGTTTATGGAGCAGGAGCCGCTTGTCGTCAAGACCGAGATCGCCCAGATTCTCCCGGAGAATTTCCCCTACGATCTGATCCGCGGAGGAAGGGAGTATAACTGGCAACCGAAGGCCCGCAACCTGTATTTTTACCGGCATCCGGAAGCTGTGATCTGGGGCGTGACGGCCGAAATCATTCATGACCTGGTGAATGTCTACAGAGCAGAGCGTAAAAATGACCGTCCGCAGACTCTAAATGTTTTATAAACTTTCCTTTTTGTACGGCCTTTTGCCTTGCGGGAGAGAAAAAATACTGCTATGATATAGGCCGCGTAATCAATCATCTATTCTTTGAGGGAGGTTTTTGACAACAATGCTTGTACCGGTTCTGTTATTTGCATTAGGTTTTGTGCTGCTGATAAAAGGCGGCGACTGGTTTGTGGACGGGGCGACGGACATCGCTCGCAAATTCCACGTGCCGGAGCTCTTAATCGGCGCCACCGTTGTTTCCATCGGCACCACGCTGCCCGAAGTGATGGTGTCCACCACATCGGCGCTGCAAGGCCACAGCGAAATTTCCTATGGCAACGCCATCGGCTCCGTCATCTGTAACACGGCGCTGATCGCCGCCATCACCATCGCGGTAAAGCCCGGAAAGGCAGATCGGAAAGCCTTACGACTTCCGGTGATCTTCTTCTTCCTGGCCGCGATTTTATATGCGGGCAACGCGTATCTGACCGGGGAGTTTACCCGTCCCTTCGGTTTCCTGCTCCTTGGCATCTTCCTGGTGTATATGATTATCACGGTGCTGCAGATGAAGAACAGCCCGCAGGAAGAGGCGGAAGAGAATCAGGAAGAGGTGGACATCAAGAAGGCCGTGCTGCTGCTGATTATCGGCGCGGCGCTGATTGCCATCGGTGCCAATCTGTTAGTGGAGAACGGTACATTAATTGCCCAGGCCTTAGGCGTTCCGGAATCGGTTATCGCGCTGACCTTCGTGGCACTGGGAACCTCGCTGCCCGAGCTGGTCACCGCCATCACCTCGCTCATCAAGGGACATGGCGCTTTATCGCTGGGCAACGTGATCGGCGCCAACCTGTTCAACCTGGTGCTGGTGTCCGGCGCGTCCATCGCATTGGCGCCGTTTCACGTGCCGACCAGCAAGGTGCTGTTTGGCATGAATTCCTCGCTGGTGTTTGAAATTCCGGTCATGTTTGGCGTCATGCTCATCCTGACCGTGCCGGCGCTTTTAAAGGAAAAGCTGTACCGGGCGCAGGGTATCTCCCTGCTGCTCATCTACGCGGCGTTCTGCGCTATTCAGTTCGCACTGTAGGGCTGTAAACTAAGGGGGGAGGTACCTTATGAACAAGTGGATGGACAAACTGACCAAGGCCCAGACCTTTTTATCGAAAAATCCGGTCCTGGCCAATGCGCTGATGATCGTCTGCGGCGTGATCCTGTTTATCTGGCCGAACGCCGTGACATGGGTGCTGCGCCTGTTAGGAATTGCCGTGCTCGCAAACGGCGGCCTTGCGATTTATCGCTATCAGAAAGGAACGCGGGAAGAGGACAAATCCCTCATCCGCTTTGGAGGCGGGATCATCCTGGCCGTTCTGGGCCTGATTGTGCTGATCAGCCCCAGGTTCCTTCTTTCCTTCATTCCCACGATCACCGGAATTCTGATCATTGCCTACGGCATTCTGCAGCTGTTCCGCGCGCAGAGCTTTAAGAAGGATGAGGAAACCAGATGGAAATGGATGTTCGGCATCTCCATCGTGACGATTATCGGAGGCGTCATCATCCTGGCCAACCCCTTCTCCACCGTCAATTATCTGCTGATGGCCGTGGGCGGGGCGCTCGTCTACAACGGCGTCGTGGGATTGTGGATGAAGCAGATCGGTGCCGGACGGCTGCTGCCGGATATGAGCGCCGTGAAGGAAGGCCTTTTCGGGTTCTTTAAGGATAAAATCCTGAAGTAAGCATAAGGCAGGTTAGGCCTGCCACAATCATAGTCCCAGGCCGTAAGCCTAAAGGCGCGACAAACGCCGCAGGCGGACAGCCTGGGATCTGTACGTAAAAAAGAAGGGAAGAATAATCGATGAATGTAAACGACACACTTCATGGCTTTACCGTCCATCACGTAGAAGAACTGCCGGAGATCGGGGCGACCCTCTATCGCATGACCTACGACAAAAACGGGGCGGACCTGGTCTACTTAGACCGCGAGGACGAAAACAAAACCTTTGCCATCAGCTTTAAGACGATCCCGGTGGATGATACGGGCGTCTTTCACATCCTGGAGCACACCGTGCTGTGCGGATCGGATAAGTATCCGGTAAAGGAACCTTTTGTTGAGCTTTTGAAGGGGTCTCTGCAGACATTCTTAAACGCCTTCACCTTCCCGGACAAGACCATGTACCCGGTCTGCTCCCGGAATGACAAGGATTTCCTGAACCTGATCGACGTGTACATGGACGCCGTGCTGCATCCCTTGAGCATCAAGGATCCGCAGGCCTTCCGCCAGGAGGGCTGGCACTACGAGATGGACGACGAGGACGGCGAGGTCCGTTACAACGGCGTTGTCTTTAATGAGATGAAGGGCGATTACGCCTCCTCGGACGCGGTTCTTGGCGCGGCCATGAACGCACAGTTGTTCCCGGACAACTGCTACGGAAAGGAATCCGGCGGCCGTCCGGACTGCATTCCGAGCCTGACCTATGAGCAGTACAAGGCCAGCCACGCCCGGTATTATCATCCGTCCAACTCCCGGATTTTCCTGGACGGTACAATGGACTTAGATTCCGTCTTAGGAAAACTGGACAGCTTCCTGAAGGATTATGATTACCTGGAAGTGGATTCGAATATCCCTATGCAGAAACCGGTCGTTCCGGAAGACTACTCCTGCGAGTACGAAATCAGCCCGGAGGAAGAGGGACTGGACCGTGTGATCGTGTCGGACGGCTACGTGTATGGCACCTTTGCGGATGTGGAGACGGATACCCTGGCCACGCTGGTCACGAGCGTTCTGTGTTCCTCCAACGAGGATCCGTTAAAGAAGGCCCTGGTAGCGGAAGGCCTGGCGGAGGATGTGTCCTTCCAGCTTGTAGGCGAAATACAGCAGCCCTTTGTGCAGCTGACGGTCTGGAACACCTCGGAAGAAAAGAAGGACGAGGTCTTAAAGCGCATCCGCGAAACACTGGAAGAGCAGGCGAAGGGAATGGACCGCAGCCGCCTGCATGCCGCGTTGAACCATCTGGAATTTACCACCCGCGAGAAGGACTTTGGTGGGATGCCGAAGGGTCTGGTCTTTGCCATGTCCGCCCTGGGCAGCTGGCTCTACGGCGGCGATCCGGCGCAGAACCTGGGGTATGATCAGGTGTTTGCCTCGCTCCGGAAAAAGCTGGATGAGGGCGCCGCGGAAGACTTTATTAAGAACGTGATCCTGGGAAGCACCCACCATGCGCGCGTGACGCTTCTGCCGTCCGCGAAGCTGGGCCAGGTGAAGCAGGAGCGCGAGAAGGCGCGCATCGAGACGGAAACCGCCGCGTGGGATGCGAACAAGCGCCATGAGGTGTGCGAAGAGTTCAAGGAATTCCGCCGTCGCCAGGAGCTCCCGGACACGCCGGAGCAGCTGGCCACTCTGCCCATGCTCACCCTGGCCGACATCCCGGAGAAAATCTGGGAGATCCCGCAGGAGAAGAAATGCGTGGACGGCATGACGGTGTTAAGCCACGATATCAAGACCGACGGAATTGTTTACCTGGATCTGTACTTCTCTTTACAGGACATTCCTACCGAGGACTTAAGTCTTGTTTCGTTCTTCAGCCGCCTTTCGGGCCAGATGCCCACAGCGGAAAAGGATGTGCTGACGCTGCGCAGCGACATCGAGGCGAACCTGGGCGCGTTCTACGCCAGCGCCACCACCTTCGTTCCCAAGGCGGATTACAAGAAGGCGATTCCGTACCTGCAGGTGCGCGTTTCCTTCCTGGAAAGCCGGAAGGAAGAGGCTCTGCGCCTGATCCGCGAGGTTCTTTTAACCTCTCAGTATACAGATGCCGCCTACATCGGCAGCATCCTGCAGCAGTCCCGCTTCGGCATGGAGCAGGGCATTGTGGCATCCGGAAACCAGTATGCGGCCGGCCGCGCGCTCAGCTGCGTGACCGCCGGAGCCGCGGTGCGCGACGCCTTCTTAGGCATCGGCTACCTGCGCTTCCTGCAGAGAAGCGCGAAGGCCATGGAGACGGAAGGCACTTCCTTCTGCGAAAAGCTGACCGCCCTGCCGGGCCGCCTGTATACCAAAGAGCGCCTGACGATCAGTGTGACCGGCGTGTATGACGAAGACTTCGTCCGCGAAGTGCAGCGCATCTTCCCGTCCGCGCCTATGGGCGATGAGATTGAGAGAAAACCCAGAGAGAGAAAGAACGAAGGGTACCTCATCCCGGCAGAAGTTGGCTTTGCGGCCCTGGCTGGCAATCAGATGGATTTAGGCAAGGAGTATACCGGCGCGCAGCAGGTGGCCGGCCAGTTCTTAAGCCTGGACTATCTGTGGAATACCATCCGCGTTAAGGGCGGCGCTTACGGCACGGGCTTTACCGTAAACCGGGGCGGCAACATGAATTTCACGACCTACCGCGACCCGAACGTCGGCCAGTCTGTGGAAAGCTTCGCCGGATCGGCTGAGGCCCTGCGCGCTATGGCAAAGAGCGGCGAGCCGCTTGACAAGTACATCATCAGCACCATCGCGAGCAGCGATCCGCTCCTCACGCCCCGCATGTCCGGCTCGATCGCAGCTACGCTATACTTTAACGGCTACACGAGCGATGACCGCGCGAAGGACCGCAGCGAGATGCTGCACGCCTCTGCCGCAGACTTCCTGGCCTTCGCGGACACGCTGGACGAAATCTGCAAGGACGGCGTCATCTGCATCGTGGGCAGCAAAACTGCTCTGGAGGCCTGCAAAGATAAGTTAGATGTAATTGAATCGGTACAGTAAAAAGGAAAGAAGGGCTGGCGCGCCAGCCCTTCTTATGTGTCATGAACAAAACAGGCAGCGGTATATCCGTATGCAGTCATTTGGAGACTGCAGAGGATATACCGCTGCCTGTTTTGTTCTCACGAAATCAACGCGGGGCTGGCGCGACAGCCTTGGCTTATTCTACTTTGATTAAGAACTTCACTTCATAATCCTTCTTTGCGCTGTACGTGTACGGAGGCATAATCGCCGGTCCGCATGCGCCAGTGCCAATGCCCTGCTGGAAGGCCTGGATATCCACGTAGGTGCCGGTGCGCACCTCGTCCTTCCGGTGCTTCATATCGGCCAGGGCGGCGTCCGTGTAAGGCTTGATGCCCAGCTCAAACGGCTTATCCACCGCGGTAAAGCTCACCTTCTTCGCGCCGTCGGAAACGCAGGCGAAGGTGCAGTCGCACCGGTTGCCGCTCTCCTGGGGCTTGATGTTGGGCTCGGTCATGTCCGCCACCTTGCAGGAAACGGTGCGGATCGGGAACTGCTCCTTCATGTCGCAGTAGCTCTCGCCCGTGCGGCCCGTGTAGGTGACATCGTCGAAGGACTGATCCAGGCAGAACACCTTGCCAAAGCGGGGCAGGATGCCGCCGCCGCTTAACCGGTGGATGCGGCTCGTGACCAGAATGCCCTCGGCGGTATTCTCATAGGTGTCGGTGACGTTAAAGGAAGCCTTCTTATTGGAAACCTTAAAGGACAGGCTGTAGCCGGTCGCGGTTTTCTCAGGCGCGGCAAGGAGCGTCTCCGTCTGCGCCAGGAACGGCTTCATCGTGTTGGCAAAGAACGCGTTGGTGTCGTTGTCCGTGGCGGCGCGGTACAGGATGGTGGAAGGCGTGCCGCTCATCAGCTTCTTTCCGTTTCCAAGATCCAGCGCCACACGGCCGTTCGCGTCCACGGTCAGGCCCTGAAGCGCGGAGCCGTTTGCGTCTGCCGCCAAGGCTTTCGGCGCGGCGGGAACCTTCTGCGCCAGGACGATCTCCTCCTCGGAGACCACGCGGCCCGTCAGCTTATCCGTCACGGTGACGATGGCGCTCAAGTTGCCGTCCACTTCCTTTCCAAGGGGCGTTTCCACCTGGATTTTGGAGAGCGGCGCCACCTGCGGCATCATCAGCTTTTCGCTGCCGTCGTTCCAGCTAAAGAGCAGCTCGTAGCGGGAGCCCTCCGAGAAGCCGGTGGTGTTAAAGATTTCGAAGGTGTTGCCCTTCACGTGGCGGACGCGGATCGGCCGGTAGATAAAGCGGATGATCTTCGCGCCGGTGGAAGGGGTGCGGTCCGGATAGAACATGCCGTCCACGCAGAAGTTGCGGTCGTGCTCCCACTCGCCGTGGTCGCCGCCGTAGGTGTAGCTGCCGTCCTCATGCAGGATGGCGTGATCCACCATCTCCCAGACGCAGCCGCCCATCAGGTTGTCGTACTTGTAAATCTGCTCCCAGTAGCTCTCCGTGTCGCCGGGGCCCACGCCCATGGCATGCGCGTACTCGCACATGAAGTAAGGGCGGTCGTTTAAGCGTTTCTGCTTGCGGCAGTGCTCGCCAACGTCGTGCACCATCTTGACGGAGGGGTACATCTCGCTTCCCACGTCGTACGCCTGGCGCGCGCAGTGGATGGCGCTCTCGTAGTGCACCGGCAGATCCGAGACGGACTTTAAGTAGTTGTACATGGCGTCCGTGTTGTTGTAGCCGCCGGCTTCGTTGCCCAGACTCCACATAAAGATGGAGGTGTTGGCATGTATCTTATCGCGTGCATACAGGCGCTTGATGCGGTCCATGTAGCGCGGCTCCCACTTCGGATCGTGGCTGATGGAGTTGTAGGTGGGCGGAAGCTGCATGGCAAAAGTGCCGTGCGTTTCCAGATCGTTCTCATCTACGATGTAAATGCCAAGCTCGTCCGCCAGCTCTAAAAGAAGCGGGTCGGGCGGATAGTGGGAGGTGCGGATGGTGTCGATGTTGAATTCCTTGCAGATTTTCACGTCCCGCTCGATTTCATCGGGCGTCATCGTGTAGCCGCCGGTGGGGCTGGTATCATGGTGGTTTACACCGTGGTATTTAATGGCGCGGCCGTTGAAGTAGAAGCGGTCGCCCTCGATCTTCACGGTCTTAAAGCCGATCTTTTCCTTCACGCAGCCGGTGGCCGTCTCGTAATACAGGTTGTACAGGGTCGGCACCTCGGCGTTCCACTCGGTGACGGACAGGTTCTCGAAGGTGACGCTGGCCTTTCCGCCCGCGGTCTGCACGGTCTTTGTCTCGCAGATTCCGTGACCTTCTAAGGTGAAGGTAACAGCGGTGTCGGCGAAGGTCTCCGCGCTCATGGTGAGAGAGTAGGCGTTCCCGGTTTTCTTCGTCACGGCGTTAATATCCCTCACATCGGTGGGATCGGAGACGCGCAGCAGGACATCGCGGAAGATGCCGTTGTTGCGGAACATATCCTGGTCCTCCAGGTACGTGCCGTTGCACCAGCGGTGAACCACGGCCACCAGTTCATTCTCGCCTTTATTCAGCTTTCCTGTGAGGTCAAACTCCGCCGTGTTGTGCGCGCCCTCGGAATACCCGATGAAGGCCCCGTTCACAAACAGATCCAGGCAGCTGGCCACGCCCAGGAAGGAGATGATATGATTCTTCGCAGGATCCTCCACGGAGAATTTCTTGCGGTAGACGCCGACAAAGTTGTACTCATCCTTCGGCTTTCTAAAGCGCAGGCTGATGCCCTGATCGCAGCCCAGCCAGGTAAAGACGCGGCCCGCGGGCTCCAGGGTGGGGATCACCGGCGGCTTGTAGGGGAACTGATAGCGGATGTTCACGTAAAACGGCCGGTCGTAGCCGAAAAACTGCCAGCAGCCCGGCACCGGGATCTTGTCGAAGGAAACCTGGTCCGGATCGAAAGCGTCCGGCACCTCGGCCGGGCGGGGATAGAATTTAAAATCCCAGTCGCCGTTTAAGCAGATCACCTTCCCGGAAGAGTAGCGTTTCTCCTTCGGGGAGACGGCATCCGCCGCTGCACGGCCCGGATAGGGAATGAAATAGCTGCGCCCGGGCAGCCTGTTCTGCTCGAACACATCAAAATTACAGTAATTGCCTGTATTGATCGCGTATTGCATGGGTTTATTCCTCCTTCTTAAAACGTGACAGGGGACGGTCCTCTGTCACGAAATCTGATCAATCATCAGAAGTCAAATGCCTCCTGTATTTTTTTTGATTATATCATAGATCCGAACCTCTTGCAAACCGCTTCGCGAACCACTTACGTATAAAAACAGACCAGTCTCGATAAGAAAAGGCTTTTCTGCATCAGCGTGCACCGCAGATGTCTTTTTTTAAAACTGTATATTCCCAAACGGGAAAGAGTGTGATAGAATACCATCAAGTGCGGCCTGCAAGCCGTAACCAAAAAACTAAAAAAAGGAAGGTACTTTTTATGGACAACAATGCCCCTATTCGTGATGCGCGGTCTCTGGGCGTTCCGAAAATGCTCATCCTCGGTCTGCAGCATATGTTCGCCATGTTTGGCGCGACAATCCTTGTTCCCATCCTTGTCAACGGCTATTTTCACGGGGAAGGACTCTCCGTACAGGTGACGCTTTTCTGTGCAGGCGTCGGCACTCTTTTCTTTCATCTTTGCTCCAAGTTAAAAGTACCTGCATTCTTAGGCTCTTCCTTCGCTTTCCTGGGTGGATTTTCCACTGTGGCAGAATTAAATACCGGCATCTTTGAAGGCATGAGCTACGGCGAATAGCTTCCGTATGCGTGCGGCGGCATCGTGGTGGCCGGTCTTCTGTATCTGGTGCTGGCCCTCATCATCAAGATTGTCGGCGTGAAGCGCGTCATGCACTATCTGCCGCCCGTCGTCACCGGCCCGATGATCATCTGCATCGGCCTCTCCCTGGCTCCCTCCGCGATCGGCAACGCCTCCACCAACTGGCTGCTGGCGCTCATCGCGCTTGGCACGGTTGTGGCCTTTAACATCTGGGGCAAGGGTATGTTCCGCATCATCCCGATCCTGATGGGCGTGGTGATCTCCTACGCGGCAGCCGTTATCATGCACCTCATGGGCATCACGAACCCGGACGGAAGCGCGATCTTAGACTTCGCGGGTGCCGCGGAAGCCGCCTTCATCGGCCTTCCGGATTTTGAAATCTGCAAGTTCGACTTAACCGCCATCCTGGTCATGGCCCCCATCGCCCTGGCGACGATGATGGAGCACATCGGCGATATCTCCGCCATCTCCGCGACGGTCGGCTCCAACTTTATTGAAGACCCGGGTCTGCACCGCACCCTGATCGGCGACGGTCTGGCCACCTCTTTATCGGCCCTGGTTGGCGGCCCCGCCAACACCACCTACGGCGAGAACACCGGTGTTCTGGAGCTCTCCCATGTGTATGACCCCCGTGTCATCCGCCTGGCAGCTATATTCGCTATTATCCTGGGCTTCATCCCGAAGATGGCCGAGGTGATCTCTTCCCTGCCCGCATCCATCGTGGGCGGCATCAGCTTCGTGCTGTACGGCATGATTTCTGCCATCGGTATCCGCAACCTTGTGGAAAACAAGGTAGACTTCAAGCTTTCCCGTAACCTGATGATCGCAGCGGTCATCCTGGTCTGCGGCCTGGGCTTCTCGGGCGGCATCACCTTCCAGGTTGGCAGCGCGTCCATCACCTTAACCGGTCTGGCCATCGCCGCCATCGTCGGTATCGTGTTCAACGCGATCCTGCCTGGCAATGACTACGAATTCGGCGCTGACGCAAAGGCCGACATTCACCGCGGTATCAGCATCAACCCGATCAAGAACGAAAAAGCGGGCGAGAAGAACTGATCATAAAAGAGATTACGAAAGGCAGACGTTTTCGTCTGCCTTCCTTAGAAACACTCATGAAAGCCGAACACAATCGCTTTCAGAAAACACTCATGAAAGCCGGATGCAATTGCTTTCAGAAAACACTCATGAAAGCCGGACACAATCGCTTTCAGAAAACACTCATGCAGGGCGGATGCCCTGCCACACAAAACAGGAAAGATTATGGAGGGAATTATGATTAAGTATGAAGTGAAATACGATAACGTAACCGTTCTGGATCATCCTCTGCTGCAGCATAAAATTACGAGACTTCGCGACAAGACAACCGGAACCAACGAGTTCCGCTCCCTGGTGGAAGAAATCGCCATGCTGATGGGTTTTGAAGCCCTGCGCGATCTGCCCACCGAGCTGATCGATGTGGAAACGCCCATCGAAAAGTGCCAGTCCCCCGTCATCGCGGGCCGCAAGCTGGCGGTGGTGCCCATCCTCCGCGCCGGCCTTGGCATGGTGAACGGCATCCTGGCCTTAACGCCCACCGCAAAGGTTGGCCATATCGGTCTGTATCGCGACGAAGTAACGCACGAGCCGCACGAATACTACTGCAAGCTCCCGAGCCCGATCGAACAGCGTACCATCGTGGTCACCGACCCGATGCTGGCAACCGGCGGATCGGCCGTGGCAGCCGTGGACTTCATCAAGCAGCACGGCGGCAAGAAGATCAAGTTCCTGTGCATCATCGCGGCACCGGAAGGCATCGAGCGTTTCCACAAGGCACATCCCGACGTGCAGCTCTACTGCGGCTGCGTCGATCGCCAGCTGAATGAGAACGCTTATATCTGCCCGGGTCTTGGCGATGCCGGCGACCGTATTTTCGGCACGAAGTAAGTCGGATTAGGATACATAAAAAGGAGAGGATGTTTTCGCTATCTTTTCTTAAAAGACAGAAGGTGGGCGAAAACATCCTTTTTAAAAGTCGGAATCCGTTCTGGAATTCTCTATGCCTTTGTATTATGATGACCATCAAGAAAGCGCTGTGAAAGGAAAAGAGGGCGCCGGATTTTTCTGACCCTGCCGACTGCAAACGGCGCGGTATGTTACTGAAGTGAACTGTCTTACGCGGAGAAAACCGCACCTGAAAAAAGAGGAGATGCAATGACAGCAAAAGAACTGGAAAAGCTTGCCTATCAGGCAAGGCTGCTGATTCTGGAAGGTGTCCACTGCGCCAAGGCCGGCCATCCGGGCGGATCCTTAAGCTGTGTGGATGCCCTGACTACCTTGTACTTTGACGAAATGAACGTGGATCCGAAGGATTCCAAGAACCCGGACCGCGACCGCTTCGTCTTAAGCAAAGGACACTGCGCACCGGCTCTGTATGCCGTGCTTGCCTTAAGAGGCTACTTCCCGAAAGAGGACATTAAACTCCTGCGTTCTATCAAGGGCCACATGTCCGGCCATCCGGATATGGTGAACGTGAACGGCGTGGACATGAGCACCGGCTCTTTAGGGCAGGGCATCTCCACGGCGGTCGGCATGGCGTTAGCCGCAAAGCATCTGGGCAAGACCTACCGCACCTACTCCATCTTAGGCGATGGCGAGCTGGCGGAAGGTGAAGTCTGGGAAGCCTTCATGGCGGCGGCCAAGTGGAAGCTCGACAACCTCTGCGCGCTCATCGACGTCAACGGTCTGCAGATCGACGGCGCGACGAAGGACGTTATGCCCACTGAACCCCTGGACAAGAAGCTGGAAGCCTTCAACTGGCACGTCATCAAGGTGGACGGCCACGATTACGACGCCATCAAGGCGGCGTTAAAGGAAGCCCGCGCGCTGAAGGGCATGCCCACGGCCATCTTGCTTAAGACTACGAAGGGCAAGGGCGTCAGCTACATGGAGAATTCCGTGGAATGGCACGGCAAAGCCCCCGGCGATGAACTGTACGAAGTGGCTGTAAACGACCTGAACCGTCATCTGGCAGAACTGGAGGTGGAATAATGGGAGAGAAGATTGCAACCCGCGCGGCTTACGGAAAGGCCCTCGTGGAATTTGCGGAGCAGTATCCGAACCTGGTGGTTTTAGACGCCGACCTGGCCAACGCCACCAACACCAACAAATTTGCCGCTGCCTACCCGGACCGCTTCTTTGACTGCGGTATCGCGGAAGCCAACATGACCGCCATGGCGGCCGGCATGTCTACCTGCGGCTTAAAGCCCTTTACCAACACCTTCGCGATCTTCGCGGCGGGCCGTGCCTTCGAGCAGATCCGCAACTCCATCGCCTACCCGCACTTAAATGTCACGGTGGTCGGCTCCCACGGCGGCCCCAGCGTAGGCGAGGACGGTGCGACACACCAGATGAACGAAGATATCGCCCTTATGCGCACCCTGCCCGGCATGACCATCGTGGTTCCCTGCGACGGCAACGAAATGCGCCTGGCGGTGAAGGCCCTGATTGAGAACGACGGCCCCGCGTACCTGCGCATGTGCCGCTACGCCGTTGAAACGATTACGGACGAGACCCCCGGCTATGAATTCAAGATCGGCAAAGGTGTCACCATGAAAGATGGGAGCGATCTGACCATCATCGCCACCGGCATTATGGTCGGCTATTCCATGAAGGCCGCCGAGCTTCTGGCCGCGGAAGGCATCTCCGCCCGCGTTGTCAACATGCACACCGTCAAGCCTTTAGATGAAGAGCTGGTATTAGCCTGCGCCAAGGAAACCGGCGCCATCCTGACGGTAGAGGAAGCCTCCACCGTAGGCGGCTTAGGTTCCGCCGTCTGCGAGCTCCTCTCCGAAAAGTGCCCCACCCCCGTTCTGCGCCACGGTGTACCGGACGAGTTCGGCCGCAGCGGCTCCGCCGCCGACGTCCTGAACTACTTCGGGCTGACCCCGGAAGGGATTGCGGCGAAGGCGAAGGAAGTGCTGAAGAGAAAATAGGGAATGAGTGAGATATAAGAACAAGGAGGGACGGCCCATTTTGCAGGGGTGTGCAAAGTGGGCTGGACCTCCTTGTTTGTTGCGCGGGTTATTCCTGAGTGAAAACTTGGAAAAATGAGATTCGGGCGTGGAATTTCTTCGATTCTTGCTATTTTTCCCCGCATGGAGGCTTGGAAAATTGGGCTTCGGGCGTGGAATAACTTTTATTTTCGCTAATTTCCCCGCATAATAGCTTGAAAAATTGAGCATCGAACGTGGAATTTCTTCGATTCTTGCTATATTTCCCCGCATGGCAGCTTGGAAAATTGGGCTTCGGGCGTGGAATTTCTTCGATTCTTGCTATATTTCCCCGCATAATAGCATGAAAAATTAGGTTTCGAGCGGGGACTTACATTTATTTTCGCTAATTTCCCCGCATGACAGCTTAGAAAATGAGTTTTTGTGCGGGAACTTTCTTTTATTTTCGCTAATTTCCCCGCATGGCAGCTTGGAAAAGTGAGTTTCGAACAGGAAAAATCTTCCTTTCTTGCTCTTTTCCACGTATGGCAGTCTTGGAAACAGACTAAGGCGTAGGCAATGGTTTGTTTGAGTTTCTTGCCTGCGCTTTCCAGACCTTCAAAAATGAGTCCAGGCGTAGGCAATGGCTTGTTTGAGCTTCTTGCCTACGCTTTCCTAACCTTCGAAGATGATTTCAGGCGTAGGCATTAGTTTGTTAGTGCTTCTTGCCTACGCTTTCCAGACCTTCAAAAATGAGTCCAGGCGTAGGCAATGGTTTGTTTAGGCTTCTTGCCTGCGCTTTTCTAACCTTCAAAGATGGCTTCAGGCGTAGGCAATGGTTTGTTAGTGCTTCTTGCCTGCGCTTTTCTAACCTTCAAAGATGGCT
>JAFVBO010000071.1 GCA_017479935.1 Lachnospiraceae bacterium | reverse complement strand
CATCCAGGATCCATGGCCATGATACGGGCAGGGTGCTCCGGAGCTTCGGGAAGTGCCGCCCCGTCATCCATTGTGACATGGATACTGTACGCACCACCCAGATACAGAACCTCAGCCTGTGCAAATTTCCCCTTATAAAGATTAGCAGGACCGATGCAAAGGACCTCTTTGCAGTTTGTAAATGTCAGATAAGCCTTGTCGTTCTTTTTGGATAATTTACACACCTGAAATCCACAACCTGTCAAAGTGCAGCTTGTGGATTTTCTACTCAGAAAAGCTTTTTCTCTATTTGAGTTTTTCCTTCAACCGATCCAAAAGCGCCATCGCCACATCCTCCTTGGACATGATCGGCAGTTCTTCTATCCCTTCCGGCGTGATCAGCGTTACGATGTTCGTGTCCGTTCCAAACCCGGCGCCGGCCACCTTTAAATTGTTGGCGACGATCATGTCCAGGTTCTTCTTCTCGAGCTTTTTCTTTGAATTTTCCAGCATGTTTTCGGTTTCCATGGAAAAGCCGCACAGCACCTGGCCGGGCTTTTTCATGCTTCCCAGCGTTGCCAGAATATCCTTCGTCCGCTCCAACGGGATGGACAGGTCTCCATCTTTTTTCTTCACCTTCTCCGTGGCCACCTGCGCCGGGCGGTAGTCCGCCACCGCGGCCGCCTTGATCACCAGGTCTGTCTGCGGGAAGGTTTCCGTCACCGCTTCATACATGTCCTGCGCGGACACAATATCCACGCGCTTCACGCCCAAAGGACATGGCAGTTCAACCGGGCCGCTCACCAGCGTCACCTCCGCGCCGCGGCAGGCTGCTGCCCAGGCGATGGCATAGCCCATCTTTCCGATGGAGTGGTTGGTCAGATAGCGAACCGGGTCCAGAGCTTCCCTTGTGGGGCCGGCCGTGACCAGGATCTTCTTGCCGGCCAGGTCCTTTTCGCAGGAAATCTCTCGAACGATATAGTCAAACAGGAGCTTTTCCTCCGGCATCCGCCCGTCGCCCATGTCGCCGTTGGCCAGCATACCGGATGCCGGAGGGATGATCGTATACCCGTAGCCTTCCAGCTTTTTGATGTTATCCTGCACGATCGGATTGTGATACATGTTGTGGTTCATGGCCGGGCTGACGAGCTTCGGACAGGTGCAGGCCATGATGGTCGTAGTGAGCATATCGTCCGCGATGCCCCCGGCAATCTTTCCAATCACGTTTGCGCTGGCCGGCGCTACCAGAAATACATCCGCCCGTTTCGCAAGCGCCACGTGTTCCACGCTGTACTGGAAGTTCCGGTCAAAGGTGTCCACCAGGCACTTATTTCCCGTCAGGCTTTCAAAAGTAATCGGATTGATAAAATTGCAGGCGTTCTTGGTCATGAGCACCTGCACATCCGCCCCGGCCTTCTTGCAGAGGCGCGCCAGGTTCGCAATTTTATAAGCGGCAATGCTGCCGGTAACACCTAACAGGACACATTTTCCTTTTAAATTCATGTATTATTAACTCTCCTTATCAAAGTGTTTTTTCACCTAACTCATTTCATCTTTCCTGTGTCGTATGTCACACATTTCCCGTATACACGTACTCCAGTTTCTCCCGGGCTATTTCCACGAGCCGGTACACAGCCTTAACATCCGTAGCTGTTCTGTCCATCATATGAAACCTCGGAAAGAACCGGGAGATGTGAAGCGGAACACTCTTGCCATCGGGGTTTTTCAGAGTTTTCACCCACGCGGAGAGTTCACGCATCTCCTCCTCCGAGTCATTCTCTCCCGGCACAATCAGCGTCGTCAGCTCGACATGGCAATGCTTCACGGCTTCCTGTATGAACATCATGACCTGTTGCCGGTTCCCGTCAAGGACATCTCGGTAATAATGATCCGTAAATCCTTTCAGGTCGATATTCATGGCGTCAATCACGGGCGTCAGTTCCTGTAAAACCGGAAGTTCCGCTGTTCCGTTTGTCACCATCACGGCTTTTAGACCAGGATTTTTCATTTTCAAAAGCTGGGCTGTATCACGCACAAACTCATAGCCGATTAGCGGTTCGTTGTACGTAAATGCGATTCCTATATTTCCCCGTTCTTTCGTCTGCCCGGCCAGAAAGGCCAGTTCTTCCGGGGTCCAGTTTTCCGCCGTTTTGGCAAAACGCTTCGCTGCCTCTGACCAGGTGATCTCATGGTTTTGGCAGAAGGGACATCTCAGATTGCATCCAAAGCTGCCCACGGACAGAATTCGGCTTCCCGGATAAAAGCGCGCAAGCGGTTTTTTCTCGATAGGATCGATGGCCATGCTTGTAATTCGCCCATAATTATATGCTTTCGTCTTCCCATTTTCTGCCGTCCGCGCGCCGCAAAAACCAAGCGCACCGTCTTTGATACGGCAGTGGCGAAAACATACAGGACACTCTGTCATTACATTACCCCCCTCTTTGCTGCGGAAAACAGAATGCTTTCGTCTTTTGTCAAAACTCGCTCGCGAGTCTTATGCACCGCCCGCACAGCCTCTCAAAAGCCCTTCCCGCACATTCAATAATGCCGCACCACCTCAAACCGTTCCAGCCGGTAATCCTCATCTTCCCGGATACCGCCTTTCTGCCGGGCAATGCGCACTTGCTCTTCCACCGTATCCACCCCTTCCAGATCCGGAAGCAAGAGTCCCCGCCTGTGACCATGGCTCACGATCACACCGTATCGTTTTACATCCAGGTCTTTTGTCGAGGAGACAGCTTCCGCCTCCCCCAGCACGTCCACCGTAATGGAAAGGCTTGCCAGTTCAGAGGATGTGATAGGGGAAAACCGGGGATCCCGGGAGGATGCGCTGATGGCGTTTTGTATGATCTCCTCGGCGATGTTTTCCTCCGTCGCCGAGATCGTGCCAATGCAGCCGCGAAGGCGTTCGTTTTTGTGAATAGACACAAAGGTCCCCGCACGCTTTTCTTTCATCTCAACCGGAAGGTTATCCGGTACCGGAATACGCCGATGCTCACGCACCCATGCGTCCACCGCGGCATAGGCAAGGCGAACGTATGCATCGCTCTTGTTTGCCCTCTCCTGGTACTCCTGCTTCTCTTTTTCCAGAGCAGCCGAAAGGAAATGCCGGTTCCTGTCTTCTCCCTCGGGATAAAAGGTACAGACACCATACCCCACACCGGTGACATCCTGATGAGAAAGCGCCTTGGCTCTTACCTGTTGTCCGTCCAAGGCACCGGCCATGATCACAAAGGAACGATGCCCGCATTCCGCCGCCTTCTCGCAAAAGCTTTCCTCAAAGGCAAACAGCTCGCCAAAAGCGGCGCGCCGGCATACATCCATAATCCGCTCATCATAGGCAGGGCCTTCCGGGGCAAATCCGTAGGGCCCGGAAGCCTTCAGCTTGTGGGAGAGATCCCCGCTGGCGATGAATACCACCCTGCGGCCAAGGTCTGCAGCAGCTTGCTGTATCATCTGCCCCAGGCGGTAGTGATCGGTAAGCGGAAGCCCGGATAATCCGATCCGCACGATCTTTCCGCCGCTGTACTTCTTGCGGATAAACCAGAGTGGCACCATTACCCCGTGATCTAACGAAGGGTCTCTTTCCCCCAAAGTTCCCGCCGGAAAGTCTTCTTTCCCTGCCAGCTTGCTGATTCTTTCCACCAGCGCGCAGTCGTATTGCTCGTAAAACTTCACTTCCGGAGCCCGAAACCGCCCAAAGGATCCGCTCGTCGTCTTTCCCGGGGAGATATGGAAATAGTCAGTGTACATCACCGTGTGCGGGCTGGTGATGACAATAGTTTCCGGCTTCAGCGCAGCCACTTCTTCCGCCACCTGTTCATACGCCCGGATGGTTTCCCTGATCTGTTCTTCACTTCCGCACCCCACTTCCGGGATAATCATGGGCGGATGCGGAACCATAAACGCAGCCAAAATCGACATAGCATTTCCTTCTCTCTTAGTAGGCGTCACGGCACTCGAGCTTATGTTTTTCCCATACTACGAGGCACGATGTGCCTGGAGCTTGTGCTGTTCTTCGTTGCTCTTTTACTATAGCATTTTTCTGTAACCTTTACAATTCCTTTCCTTCGTAGGGGATAAGTGCGATCTCATTTGTGTCATGAAATCTGACAGGGGACGGACCTGTGTCAGATTTTATGACACAGGTCCGTCCCCTGTCAGAAATTCAGTTTACTTTTTCTCTACCTCCGCAATCTTCGCTTCCAGCTCCGCCAGCTTCTGCGACAGGTTCTTCATCTCCGCCGCATAGCCGTCCAGGCTTCGCTGCTGCGCGGAGATGCGTTCCGCGTATCCCTGGTTCTCCCTCTGAAGTCTCTTGATCTCTTCCTCCAGCTTTCGGATCTGCTCTTTCTGTTGCCGGATGATTTCCTGGGCTTTCTCAAGCTCGGACATTTCCGGGATATCCGGTACCAGAGGGTCGGTCCCCGCCAGATACTCTTCCAGGTTCGTCAGACCGTCGTTGTCCGGATCCAGGTTCGCCGGGGATTTGCCGGTCTTCGTCCACAGATGGTATTTGTCCGCGTACCAGTCCGGAATTCCGTCTTCATCCCGGTCCGCTTCTCCGGCTACGACCATCAGGGAACTGAGCGGTGAACGGCTTCCGTCTTCCAGAACAACCTCCACGGCTGCCTGCACGGCGCGTCCGCCCTCGTACAGATTTAAGGTAAGCTCCCGTCCGGTTTCAGACGTCTGTATGCACGCATCCGCCTCATAGACACGCTTCTCGGCGTTGTCCGGATTAAGATCTCCTGTCAGGTCATCGCTGTAGTATACGTTGTAGAATTTGACGTTTTCATTGATATCGTCAAAGGACAGCGTCACCCGGCCATCCACTTCTTTCGACTGATCGTACATCAGGAAATCAGGCGCTTCCACCTCTCCTTGGGCCGCTTTCTTTCCCATCAGCACGTACAGGCCGTTTCCGCTTAAACTCGCGCTGGCTCCTACGTTGTTGTTTTCTTCCCTTACCTGTCTGGTCGGAAGCTCCATCCAGTTTCCGTTATCGTACTTAAACCAGGCGATGGAGGTGAAATCCAGGTCATCCGCGCAGGAGGCGACGGAATAGATTTCGCCTTCCGTAATCGGAGCGCCTTCCGTCAGGATACGGGTTGCCTGGTTCAAAGACATGTACTCGCCATTCTGATACGAGGTATCATCTGCCATGAACAGATAGGAGGTTTCACCCTCGCTCTTTGCGTAAGCGATGACTGTCCCATCCGGCGACTCGTACATATATCCGGAAACCGGTTCGGAACGATCCAGGGAATAGGAATTGTACGTGATGACCCCGTCCGTTTCCTCTACGATCTGAATATCCGCCAGCTCTCCGGCTGCCAGCGGTACATCGGCCGTAATCTTGTTTCCTTCCTGTTTCAACTCATCAAGAGGTTTCCAGCCATCTCCTCCTAAGGTTTGTACATACACCTGATAGGTTGCGCCTTCTTTGGCATCAATCTCCACCGTGATGTTGTCATTCTTCAGATCAGGCTCGATCTCCCCCTTGCTCTCCGGCGAAGGTTCCGTGTTGCTGTTGATCCCCCATCCCCATGCAGGCAAACCGGAAGATGTCGACCCTGTTTCCGGCAGGCTCAGGAAATCCCCTTCCGTCAGACCGGCATCCGGATATTCCGCCCGACGATCCGCATCCAACCACCAGCACCTGGTGTAGGTAGCGTAGTACGGGCTGTTAAACAGCTTTTCCTTGTGTTCCGTAAAGGCACTGCCGATAATGTGGGTGAGATCCGGCGTCGTCTGTCCCTTCGTCAGAAGCTGTGCCAGCACCTCCTCCGTGGCTTCGGAGTAGATGCTGTAGTGGTACGTGGTTGGCAGCTCCTCGTCCCCATAGTAGCCGTTTATATAGCTGTATTCGAAATAGTTCTTGGACATCTCGAGATCCACATGCTGATCATCCATCAATCCGAATGCGCCATACGGTTTGTCATTCTCAGCCTTGGATCTCCACTCCACCTTTTTCGCGTCAAAGTACTCATCAAAGAAGCCCAGAATATAGTGCCCAGATTCATGCATCAGTGTTTCCGCATATTCTCTGGGGTTCTTGATAAAGGAAAAATTCCAGCCGGCTCCTTCATATCCGCTCATCTGAATGCGCGAGAACTGTTTCCGTCCACTCAGATCATTCAGTTCCGTACTGCCCAGTTTTTCAAACATATCCGTGCTGTTTTTGCCGGTTACCGTCTCGGATGAGTAGAACCCGTTCACATGGGCATTCGAATGAATGGTTACACGCTCTCCTTTTTCATTCCTTTCGTTTTCCCTTGTCTGGATCTGAATGTCCGCCATGGACGCCATCTGCTTTGTATTAAAGAAATTCAACCGTGAATTCGTGGAAAACAGCAGAATGTTCCGGATATACACATGACCGTCCGTTGCCTGGGCCATCACCTTCCCGTACTCGCTGAGCATGTTCATCAACGATCCCCGGTACGAATCGGACTGGGAAACCTCATCATTCGCCAGATAGCACACGGACAGGTTGACATACATTCTGGGCTCGGAAAGGACAAGATCGACGGATGCCTTATCGGACAGAACCCGAGTGTTTATCAACTGGAAAAGTTCGCCGCTGATATTCGGGGAGTCGATGTCGATATACGTTCCTCCCGTCCGTCCATACAGGTTCCGATAATCCGCCTCCAGTTCCGGTTTGGTAATCATCACAGCCGCGATACCGGCTTCTTTCATGTCCTGGTTTAAATTATCCTGATGGACGCTGGATCCGGACCTATCCTCCAATGAATTGTAGGCATCGGTTACCATGACGACGAAACGAAACGCGTTTGATCTCCATCCCATCTCATCATCCAGGACTTCCTCCAGTGCGTCACCCAGCGTTTCCGTCTCATAATCGCCGCCGCCATCCGGTTCAATGGCTTTTATATCATGGGCCAGCTGTCCCGGAGTCGTCATCCAGCGACTTCCCAGATGCTCGAAGAACTTAGGCATTTCTTTGTAATAGACGTCCCGGTATACCAGAACGCTGTATCTGACATCGTACTTCGTATCCAGCATGAGTCCTTCAAACGTTGCCAGATTGAGCCGGATGTTTTCGATCTCATCGTCCATAGACCCCGTTCCGTCAATGACAAACGCGATGTCTACCTGGTTGCTGGTGGAAAGCGGGATCATCTGTCCAATCCAGTTGCCGTTCGCGTCGATCTTCTCCGAGCGAAGCTCGTACTCGGCCCGGATGTATCTTCCGTTTTCATCCTTCGGAAGATTTTGGAACAAAGTGTCTCTGGGACTTCCTTCCGGCTGGGCTGTGGTGCGGTCGATGACCTTATGCGCCCGTACCGTTGCGTTCCGGATCTGATTGTCCGTCAGGCCGTCAAGCGGCAGCACCGCCACGCCGTTTAAATCACTGATGGCACTTTTCAGTATAACCCCATCGCAGCACAGATCCACGGTGGCGCCAGCCACTCTCTCGTTTTCAAACGGCGCCGTAGTCCGGAGCGCCCACACTGTCACTTCCACAGACTTTTCCGAAATCGAAACCAGATCTCCTGGAGCGGCATTTGCCACAGCCGGGGGAAGCAGGCCGGCCATCAGGATCAAACACAGGATCAAGGAAATATATTTTCTTGCTATCTTCATGGTGTTTCCTCCTTCGTTTACGGGCTCTTAGTTAGAGGGAACCGCTATATCCACCGTGCATGGGGCGGATACGATGGTCCGTGTGATTCCCATATAATCCGTGTAGGTAACCTTCAGCCGGTTTTCCATGTATCTTACCTTGGCATCGCGTTCCGGTATTGTAATGTAGAAATACGCGGTATGTACCGACGTCGGCGTAATTTCGTCCGTTTCATACACGATTTTCGCGTTGTAAACCGACTCAACCTTCACATCGTAGATCACGTTCTTCGTCTCATTCGTCAGAACCATTTTGTACTTAATCTGCTCGCCTTCCGCATAGAAATAGTGCCGCCAGCCTTCTTCGTGCATTCTCTGGCTGCTCTCGTACAGTTCCGCGGTCAGGTAATATTTTTCCGGTTTCTCCTCATCCTTCTTTTCGGTTTCATACCAGGGCGGCGTGTAGGTGCCGCTGGTCTTGATCTCGATACTCGCCGTCTCGGTCTTTACCTTTTTGCCGGTATTATCCACCGCTTCCGCGCGGAAGGAATAGGTGATGCTTCCGGCCTTTGCCTCTTCCGGTGTAACCACGTGATAATACATGTACCCTTTCTTAGAGCCCTCGACTATACCGCCGCCCCAAGGCTGTCCGGCGATGGTGATCGGGTAAACCGCGGAATCATATGTCATCACTTCCTGCGTTTTCGCGTCATAAACCACGATGTTGGACAGGTCCGAATTCGTTTTGTTCTTCACAGTCACCCAAACCGATACTTCCTCTCCCGCATAGTAGTATTTCCCGTTGCTGGCAGGATAACTCTTATTTTGCACGACCGTACAGAAGAAGCCTTCGGCCAGAGAGCTGTCCGTTTCATCTCCGGGTGCCTGCTCCGGGGCTTCTCCCTCGGGATTGCTTGTCGGCAGGTTGCCGGGATCTTCCCCGCGGTCAATCACCGGGTCATCCACGACCGGCTTGGGTGGATTATCTACAACCGGGGGATTTACCGGTTCCCAGCCGGGGATCTCTACCGGAATAAGCTCTTCATCTTCCTTGCCGGCTCCGCTGTAAAGAAGTTTTTGTACACCCGGCCAGGCAATGCCGTCCTGCCTCAGGTCATGCTCTTTTTCAAAGGCTGCGACAGCAACCTTGGTCTTTCCACCGTAATCTCCATCCGGCGTTCCGCAGTCAAATCCGGCAGCGTTTAACGCATTCTGAAGGGTCAGGACATCCTCGCCCTCGTCCCCGCTCATCAAGGTTCCATCCGGATAAAAGTAAAGCTGCTCGGTTAATCCGCACATGGAGCAGACATGCTGTCTGGTACCCCGCGTAAAGTCCGTGGCCTCGGTCACGGTGTACCAGCCACCAAAGTCGTGCGGCACTTTTTCTACGTGCTGATATTCGCGGAGCGCGCAGTACGCGCATTCCTGGTACAGGATGCCTTCCTGCGTACAGGTAGCCGTGCGATATGTCTGCCATTCACCGAAGCTGTGCGTGCCCATTCCTAAGCTCTGTCTCTCGGTCTGTCCACAGATGCTGCAGACGCGCACCTGCACGCCTTCCCGCTGGCAGGTGGGGGCGGCGGCCATCTCCCAGGCGCCAAACTGATGATTACCCGCCGGGGTCTCCCGGACCTCCTGGAACCCGCAGACCGTACATACGCGATATTCGGATCCCCCGTGTTCACAGGTGGCCGCTTCACGTGTGATCCACTCGCCTGTGTGTACGCCGGTAGGCGGAACTTCTTCATCTTTCCACGCTCCGCACTTGCTGCATCGATAGGCAGCCATACCTGGCTCCACACAGTTGGGCGCTACGTAGGATTCCTCATCCAGCACCCAGTTGTGTGTTCCGCCTGCCCGGCACGCGTCAGGCTGGCCATTGTTGAAAGGGATGTTGATAACCTCACCAGAGTCGCTGTCTGTCTCATACGGCACGTAGGTGTAGGTGTCCGCCTGAGAAGGCACATAAGCCTGAGACGCCAGCAGGAACACTGCTGTAAGCAACGCCAGCCATTCATACATGGTTTTTCTTCGATTTTTCATATGTACCTCCGTTTCTTCCTTTGCGTTTTTTAACTGCTCAATACCTGATCCGTTAAAAACGCCATTGTAAAACGCCGTCTTTAGTTATATTGTACCTTATTCAGGCCGGAAAACAAGGGATTTTTATACTATTTGCAAACCTTTTCTCCGATTGCAATTCCGTGGAATTCATGTACAATAAGAATGTTTCACGGCTTTCTAAAAAAGAGGACAGACTTTTCCGGCTACTCGTCACCTGCATCTTCTTAAAAAGCAGAATCGTAGTATCTACTCAGCACAGCCGCTCGCGTCGCGCAGGACTCGCGAGCGAGTCTTGACTATAAAAGGAGAAATCAATACATGATCAGTGCAAACAACGTGACCTTGCGTTTTGGAAAGAAGGCCCTGTTTGAAGACGTTAACATCAAATTCACCGAGGGAAACTGCTACGGCCTCATCGGCGCAAACGGTGCCGGTAAATCCACCTTTCTTCGTATTTTAACCGGGCAGCTTGAGCCCAGCAAGGGCGACGTCACCGTCACCCCCGGACAGCGCGTTTCCTTCCTGCAGCAGGACCATTTCAAATACGATGCGTACACGGTTCTTGACACCGTCATCATGGGAAATGCCCGCCTGTACGAAGTGATGAAGGAAAAGGAAGCCATCTACATGAAGGAAGACTTCACGGACGAGGACGGCATCAAGGCGGCGGAATTAGAGGGTGAGTTCGCCAATATGAACGGCTGGGAAGCCGAATCCGACGCGGCCACGCTTCTTAACGGCCTCGGCATCGACCCGTCCCTGCACTATGTGCAGATGTCCGAGCTGGACGGCAACCAGAAGGTGAAGGTGCTGCTTGCGCAGGCCCTGTTCGGCAACCCGGACATCCTGATCCTCGATGAGCCGACCAACCACCTGGACTTGGACGCCATCGCCTGGCTGGAGGAATTCCTCATCAACTTTGACAACACGGTTATCGTGGTTTCCCACGACCGTTACTTCTTAAACAAGGTATGTACACAGATCGCCGACATCGACTACGCGAAGATCCAGCTGTACGCCGGCAACTACGACTTCTGGTACGAGTCCAGCCAGCTGATGATCCGCCAGATGAAGGAAGCGAACCGCAAGAAGGAAGAGAAAATCAAGGAACTGCAGGAATTCATCCAGCGCTTCTCCGCCAACGCCTCCAAGTCCAAGCAGGCGACCGCCAGAAAGCGCGCGCTGGAAAAGATCGAGCTGGACGAGATCCGTCCCTCCAGCCGCAAGTACCCGTACATCGACTTCCGCCCCGAGCGCGAAATCGGCAACGAGGTGCTGGAAGTCAAGAACCTGTCCAAGACCATCGACGGTGTGAAGGTGCTCGACAACATCTCCTTCATCCTGGGCCGGAACGACAAGGTTGCCTTCGTAGGTTCCAACGAGAAGGCCAAGACCACCTTGTTCCAGATCCTGGCCGGCGAGATGGAGCCGGACGAGGGAAGCTACAAGTGGGGCATCACCACCTCCCAGGCATACTTTGCCAAGGACAACACGGACATCTTTAACAGCGATATGCCCATCACCGACTGGCTGACCCAGTACTCCGCCATCAAGGACGCCACCTATGTGCGCGGTTTCCTCGGCCGCATGCTGTTCGCCGGCGACGACGGCATGAAGCACCTGAACGTCCTCTCCGGCGGCGAGCGCGTGCGCTGCCAGCTTTCCATGATGATGATCCAGGCCACCAACGTCCTGATCTTTGACGAGCCGACCAACCACCTGGACATGGAAAGCATCACCGCCTTAAACAATGGCCTGATCAAATTCCCGGGTGTGATCCTCTTTTCCTGCCACGACCACCAGTTTGTGCAGACGACTGCCAACCGGATCATGGACTTCACTCCCGATGGATTCGTGGACAAGATGACGACGTATGACGAGTATCTGGCCAGCAGTGAGGCGGCAAGAAAGAATACGGTCTATACGAAGACTGAGGAAGATAACTAAAGGTGAAAAAAGGTGACAGGGGACGGGCCTGTGTCACAAATGCTGACCGTTGAAGGTGACAGGGGACGGGCCTGTGTCACCTTTACACTGGTACCTGCAAGGGAGACAAGGGGATAACACCCCTGGCACCCCTTGTGGGTGCCTTTTTTTATGTCATTCGTTAAATCGTTGCTCTCGAAACTAGCCCAGAACTGCCGACAGGCGCTATGATATTTGAGGAAT
>JAFVBO010000002.1 GCA_017479935.1 Lachnospiraceae bacterium | reverse complement strand
GTGACAGGGGACGGGCCTGTGTCACAAAAGCGGATAGCTTTTGTGACACAGACCCGTCCCCTGTCACTCAGACCCGTCCCCTGTCACTTTTTTATGCCTTCCCGCCAACTCTGGCAGGCTTTACGTAGCGGAACACGTTGGCCATGCTTCGGTTCATGACACGGCTCAGGATCATGGCTCCTTCGTCGATTTCGTATTCCTCCTGGCTCATCCACCAGTAAATCCAGATCACCAGCTGGGAGGTAATCATATCCAGGTACAGGCGCAGCGGAATCTGCCCGATGGCCCTCTCCTCCTCGCTTCGCAGCATCAGATTCTCCCGCAGGTTCATGATCACTTCCTCTAAGATCGGATACCAGCGGATGTTAAAGCGCGGATTGATCAGAATCATCACTTCTTCCCGGTATTCCTCCAGAAAAGTAAGAAATTTTTTCGCATCCGCCGGAAGCAAATCCCGCTGCAGTTCCCAGCCGGGTTCCTCCTTGCGATAGATCAGCGAGCCGCAAAGCTCCGAAAGGAGCTCGCGCACCATCTGCTCGTACAGCGTTTCCTTCCCCTCATAGTGGGAATAGAAGGTCTTCCGGTTGATCCCGGCCCGCTCCGCGATCTGCTTGATCCGGATGTCATCGAAATCCTGCTCGGTCAGGAGATGCAAAAAGGCTTCCCGGATCAGGCGCTCCGTGCGCGTCACCCGAAGATCGGTTCTTTTGGCGGTCGTTTCCTCCAGCTGGATAGCCATCCGGCCGTTTTTTTCCGACCCTGAAGGATCGGGAACCCGCTGTTCCATCCAGTCCGTCTGAAGGCCTTGCAAATCCATCTCTTCCTCCGTATTGCCTATCCTACGTGCTCCGGTTCTTTCTCATCCGGCTGCAGGACAACCCGCACCCGTTCCACCCGGCGCTCGTCCATCTTTAAAACCGTGACCGTCATATTTCCGTACGTAAAGGAATCGCCTTCCTTCGGGAAGGTACCGATCTGTTCGATCGTCCATCCTCCGACGGTCTCGCTCTCCGCCTCAAAGTCCTCTTCCCGGATCCCCACCAGATCCAGAAATTCAAAGATCGACATGTCGCCGTCAATCCGGTATTCGTTCTCGGAAACCTGTTCCAGCTCTTTTTCGATGGTGTCCGTCTCATCCCAGATGTCGCCCACCACCTTCTCCACCACGTCCTCCATGGAGATGATGCCGCTCGTGCCGCCGTACTCGTCCACGACAATGGCCAGGTGCTGTTTTTCCCGGCGCATGACGCGCAAGACCTCCGGCAGCTTCATGGCCTTGTAGACAAAGCAGGGCTTTAACAGAAGCGAGCGGATATCCAGGGTTTCCCGCTCCGTCAGCGCCTTTAAGACATGGTTCATGTGCAGGATACCGATCACATGGTCGATATCGCCTTCATACACCGGAATGCGCGTAAATTTGGCCTTCTCGAGCACCTGGTAGATCTCCGCCATGTCATCTTCGATATCGATCGCCGTGACATCCACGCGGGCCGTCATGGCTTCCGAGGCGGAAATATCCGAAAACTCAATGGCCGCCTGCACCAGCTCGCTCCGGTTTTCATCGAGGATCTTTTCGTCCTCGGCCGTCTCGATCAGGGTCTGCAGCTCTTCCACGGCCTCCTCCTCGGACGCGCTGTCCTCGGTTTCATCCGGCAGCGGTTTGGTGATCAGGCCGATCAGCCAAACGACCAGCTTGACAAGCGGGCCTAAAACCACCATCAGCGCATGCACCGGATAGGCATAGCGCAGGGCGTAGCGGGTAGCCGCCTTTTTCACCGTGATTTTTGGGATCGTCTCGCCAAAGATAATCACCAGGACGGTGATCACCGCGGTGGAAAGCCAGGCGAGCGAATCCCCGCCTGTCAGGAGAATGATGAACACGGAGCCCAGCGAGGAGCAGGCGATGTTCACCAGGTTATTTCCGATTAAAATGGCGCTCAGGGCATCGTCAAACTTCTCTGTGATAGTTAACGCCAGCGCCGCCTTTTTCGAGCCGTCCTCCTTCTCGCTCTCCAGCCGGATTTTATTGCAGGAGGAGTAGGCCATCTCCGATCCGGAGAAGAAGTTGGAAAGAAACACGCACAGGATAATTCCGGCTGTCACAAAGACAATCGTCATGCCTCCTCACCCCCTTCCTCTTTTTCGGGAAGTGTGATCCGCACCTTTCGTATTCGATTGTGCTCCATCTTTGATACCGTCACGGTCAATCCTTCATACGTAAAACTGTCTTTTTCCTTCGGGATGGAATGGAGTTGCTCAAACACCCATTCTCCCACGCGCGTGTTGAGGATTTCCTCTTCATCCTCCTGCGCGTCCTCAAACCCGATTTTGTCGAAGACGTCGCCCACGCTTTCCTCCGCGTCCACCAGGTACGAGCCATCGCCCAGATCCTGCACAGGGTCGCCCTTGACATCGTCGTCCTCGTCCCAGATTTCGCCCACCAGCTCCTCCAGGATATCCTCCACGGTTACAATGCCCACCGTGCCGCCGTGGTGGTCACTCACGATGGCCATGTTCTGGCGTTCCTTGGACATCATCGGAAGGACCTCGTCAATCCCTACGCTGTCCGCGATGAAGAGCGGTTTATCCATGATTTCACGGATGTTGACGTCACGGTTTTTTAAGTAAGCGCGGATGTACTTCCGGATCCGCAGGATGCCGATAATGTTGTCCTTGCTTCCTTCAAAGACAGGCAGACGGCTGTAATTGTGTTCTTTTATCAGCTGCAGGATTTCCTCCTGGGTGCTGTCTATATCGATGGCCACTACGTCCACGCGGGGCGTCAGGATCGCGTCCACGGTCACATTCTCAAACTGCAGCGCGGAGGAGATCAGATCCCCGTGCGCCTCATCCAGGCTCCCCTCTTCCGTCATGTCCTCGATGATATCGTAGATTTCATCCTCCGTCACGGACGGCTCCGGATCCGCCTTGATAAAGTGGGCGGCGGCATTTCCGATTGCGGAAAGGACCTTCGAGAGCGGAGAAAGCAGCTTCATGAGAATCAAAAGAGGGCCCACACATACCAGTGCCAGCCTGTCCGCATACTTTTTTGCAATGCTCTTGGGAAGCATCTCCGCCGCAAAGAACACGACGAGCGAAGTCAGTAAAGTGCTTACCGTTACCGCCGACAGGCCCCACTTGCGCGTTACCGCAACCGTCACTAAGGAGGCGGCGGCCAGATGGGCGATATTGGTACAGATTAAAATGGTGCTGACCGCCAGATCAAAATGATCCAGCACGTACAGAACCTTTTCCGCCTTCTTGTCCCCGCGGTCCGCCAGCGTTTTCATGCGCACCCGCGAGACAGCGGCCAGAGAGGTTTCCGTCACGGCAATGTAGTCAGCAAACAAAATGAGAAGAAGCGTAATGAGCCATGGGGCTAAACTATCAGCGTCCATAAGAGAAAAAAATGATTTCCTGCCTTTCGTAAATAGTTATATTTTTGGAATTATAGCATACCTTCCGGCAACGTGGTAGCCCCTTTTTGAAAAATTGTGAAAACGGATGGCCCGGAACCGGAAAGGTTGGTGCCCCGTGAATCGTAATGAGCGTGGACGCCTGCCATGAAAAATCCTTCATAGGTATGGCATTTTTCTTCTTCCGGTGGTAGACTATGAATTTAGTTTTCTGCCACTCTATTAAGAAAGGTACCTGTTCATCATGCTGAAATCTCAAAATCTTACGGAAGGCCCCATCGCCAAAAACCTGTTGCTCTTTGCCCTGCCCATGCTCTTAGGTCAGATCCTGCAGCAGCTCTACAGTCTGGCGGACGCCTGGGTGGTTGGAAACTTCGCTGAAAAGGAAGCCTTCGCGGCCGTCAGCTCCACCGGAAGCATCTCGTTCATGATCATCGGCTTCTTCAGCGGCATCGCGATCGGCGGCGGCGTCATCATCTCCAAGTATTTCGGAGCAGGCGACAAGGAGATGGTGGAAAAATCCATCCACACAAACTTCCTGTTCGGCCTGATCGCCTCCGTGGCGGCCACCTGCATTGGATATATTCTGGTACCGAAGATGCTCGTCTGGATGAAAACGCCCAAGGAGGTTCTGCCCTATTCCCTGACCTACTTTCAGATCTTTTTCGGCGGCGTGTCCACGGTCATCCTCTACAACATCTGCATGTCCATCATGCGGGCGGTGGGCGACAGCCTGCACCCGTTATACTATCTGATCGTCTCTTCGCTGACGAACGTGGTGTTGGACCTTCTTCTGGTGGCCGTCTTTCACCAGGGCGTGGCCGGCGCCGCCTGGGCCACAGTCTTTTCCCAGGCCTTAAGCGTCTTTCTGTGCCTCATCCGGATGTGCCGCCTAAAGGACTACACCCGGCTGGATTTTAAGAAGCTGAAGTTCTATCCTTCTATTATGAAGGAAGTCATCGCCCAGGGCATCCCCACGGGCCTGCAGAATTCCGTCATCAGCATCGGCAACACCGTCATCCAGGCCAACGTCAACCACTTTGGCGCTGCCGCCATGGCCGGCCAGGGTGCCTATGCCCGCATCGAAGGCCTGGCGTTCCTTCCGATCACCTGCATGTCCATGTCGCTGCCCACCTTCGTGAGCCAGAACCTGGGCGCCGGAAAGCCGGACAGGGCCAAGGCCGGCAGCCGCTTCGGCATCCTGTTTGGCATGATCCTCGCAGAGTGCATCGGCATCGCGCTGTTTTTCTACGCCCCGGGCGCCATCCGCTTCCTCGTAAAAGCGGAGGACGCGATCAAGTTTGGTGTCATCCATTCTCAGACCACGTCCCTGTTCTTCTTCCTTCTGGCCTTCTCCCACTGCGCCTCCGGCGTGCTTCGCGGCTGCGGCAAGGCCTATATTCCGATGATTTCCATGCTGTCCTTCTGGTGCGCCTTCCGTATCCTGTACGTCACCGTGGCGGTACAGTTTTTCCCGGTCTATCGCACCGTGGCCATGGCCTACCCCATTACCTGGAGCTTAAGCTCGATCCTGCTGCTCATTTTCCTTTTGCGGCTGGATTGGGAGAAAGCGCTGCGCTAAAGAACGATAACGTTGTATTTGTGTCAGAAATGCCACAAGTGAGGTGTTTTCATGGATAAAAAGCGTTCCATCCTGAATGTATCTGTCTCCATCGCATTTAAACTGGTGCTGTTAATTCTGTCCCTGCTGTCGAGACGGTATCTGATCCGCTATATCGGGAACGATGTGAACGGACTCAACTCCTTATACGTAAGCATCATGGGCATTCTGTCCGTGGCTGACCTGGGCGTCGGAACCGCCATCAGCTTCAGCATGTATGCCCCTATCGTCAAGGGAGATCAGGAGAAAGTATCTGCCTTATACCAGCTGTTTCAGAAAGCGTATCTGCTGATCGGAGGCATCATCCTGCTTGCCGGTTTTCTTCTGATGCCTTTTTTACCGCTTATGGCAAAGGATTATGTCAATATTCAGCAGAACATGTACCTCACATTCGGTCTCGTGCTGCTATCGACGGTTTTGACATATTGCTTCAGCTTTAAAATCTCCTTAATTAACGCATACAAAGACAATTACATCACAACCACCATTGACTCCAGCGGCCAGATTCTTCAATATGTGCTGCAGATCGTGGTAATCGTTCTGACGCGGTCGTTCATTCTGTATCTGATTTGCAAAACCGTGGCCGTGCTGGCCCAGTGGATCGCAACCAATCTGGTCTTTTCAAAAAAATACAGCACCCGTCTGAAAAAGGATGCTGTACTGGACGAGGAAACAAAGACAGAGGTCACCAAAAACGTCAAAGCCATGTTCCTGCATAAAATCGGCGCAGTGCTGGCAAATTCGTTCGACAGTATCATCATTTCCACTTTTATCGGCATTGTGCTCCTGGGGAAATACTCCAATTACGCGGCTATTATGTCCGCCATGTTCTCCACCCTGGTGTTATTCTTCACACCGCTTACCTCCATCATCGGCCACCTGTACGCGAAGGAGGATAAAAACGAAATTGTCGGATATTTCCGTTTCTTCTATGGTGTGAATTATGTCCTGGGATGTGTCTTCTTTCTGGGCTATTATTGCGTGATCGATGATCTGATCTTTCTCATTCTCGGCGCGGATCTTGCACTCTCAAGAACCGTTTCCCTTGTGATCACGGTCAACTACTTCACGCAGTTTATGAGACAGTCAGTCCTTTTGTTCCGGGATGCCACGGGTGTCTTTTATTATGACAGGTGGAAACCGCTTGCGGAAGGCCTGTTCAATATTGTCCTGTCCGTCCTTCTGGTCCTTGTTTTCCCGGAGGAATATAAGATTGTCGGCGTGATTGTGGCAACCATCATTACGAACCTTTTGATCTGCCATACCGTGGAGCCCTTCGTTCTTTACAGGCATGCGTTCAACCGAAGCGTGCGTCCGTATTATGGAATGAACTATGGCTACCAGTTTCTGTTCTTTCTTTGTGTGATTGGCATATCCTTCGTTGATTTCCAGCTGCCGAACATCTACGTCGATCTTCTTGCGAAGGGATGTCTGGCTGTTGGTGTCTCCTTATTCCCTGTGGCCATTCAGTGCCTCTATAACAAGGATTTTCTCGTGCATCTCAAAGACATGGTACGCAACCGGTCAAGGCAGGACATCGCTTAAGAAAGCGGCCTTCTCCATGCAAGTATGCCGGGGGCAGGTCTGTTCGCGGGCGGAACGCCCTGTCCCTGTGTGCCTGCTGCCCCGGGCCCTCCTGTCTGCGGAGAAGTCGGAAGGATAAACAGCTCTGCGCTTTCCGGCGTTTCGTCTGTCGGTCTCCCTTCGGCGCTCCGTGCTGCCACTTCATAATCTTCCTGCTCCAGCGTCATCTCCTCCGGTTCCTCAGGAGTCTCTGATGCCTCCACAGTACTCTCTGTTTCTTCCTCACCGGAAGATGTCTCCTCCACGGTTTCTTTCTCGCCGGGAGATGTCTCTTCCACGGTTTCTTTCTCGCCGGGAGACGTCTCTTCCCGGCTTTCTTCCGTCTCCACCTCACCTGACAGAGGCTCTTCTACCGTCTCTTTTGTCTCCCCTTCCCTCGGGTCAGACTCCCGGGCAGCTTCCTCCACTCCAATCGTCACCCAGATTTCAAAGACTTCCGTCTCCAGAGTTTCCGCATGATTATCCCAGTAATCCTCCGGCGACATGACCGGAAGCGCATACTGGAACAGAATACCGCTTTGATCGGGCGTTAGCGGGGTGTGGCTTGGCGCAAAGTTTTCCTCTCCCTTTAAGAAGAACTGCCAGTCGCTTCCTCCGGTGTTTTCCCAGGTCGCGTCTATGCCGTACCACAGCCCGTCTTCCATCTGCACCAGATTCCACGCATGTCCCGTTCCCGCGAACATGTTTCCGGCCACAAAGAGGTTCGGGATCCCCAGATCGTTTAAGACAAGCTGTAACGCCTTGGCAAAGCCCTCGCACACCGCTTCGTTTTTCAGGTCAGCCCCAAAGCCGCCCGCCAGGCTGTGTACATAGCCGCCGGAATCATCCGACGCATAGCGAAGCTCCGAGATCAGCTTGGCGTACACCCGGCAAAGCTGTTCTTCAAAGGTTCCACTCCCCGCTGCCGTCACATATTCAATCCGTTTTTCTTCGATCCGCTGATCCACCGTCTCCCGCACGTTCACGGAGGCAAATTCATCGTAGACCGTCACATAGAAGTTCTGAAACAGGTCTCCGTTCCGGGAATAGACGGCCCGGTTGGACAGCCAGTAATACTCCGGGTGATCACTTCGAAAGGCAAAGTACGTCTCCACTGCTTCCGTGGTGCTTAACGTCCAGGCTTCATCCCTCGTGATGCGCCCCAGAATATGATATCCCCGGTACTCTTCCGCATCGGCCGCATTCCGGGAAAAGGTGCGGCAAAGCGCTTCCAGGGTATCATAAAACGCCTGCCGGTCTGTCCCGTTCGAGCGCAGGGCCAGATCCTCCCGGCCATAATACGTTCCCAGCGAATAGAATTCGTATGAGGGCTCTGCGCCGTCGGTTCCGGAAAACAGCAGGCGGGCCGGAAAGTCAAATTCCTCCTCATCCGCCGCCTCCAGGCAGATCTCCACTCTCTGCTCTCCGCCCTGTGGAAGATTTTCCTCGGCATGCAGAGAAAACGGCCGCAATACCCCCATCCCCAAACAGAGGCAGAACAGCAGGCCGCACATAAACAGGGCCGTCTTTTGTATTCCCGTCAATGGTCTGTATTTCATGCAGAACTCCCTTGTTTTTCGTGAATGTGAAGCATCCCCTTCAGGATTCTGATGCCTCTTTGATACGCGCTTTTCCTGTGAAAACACGGCCACAACACGCCATTTCCCACGATCATGCAGACTAGGAAACGCAGCACTAAATGCGGCAGCAACGCCCATCGGTCACCCAGCGCCCCCAAAGCCGCTTCTCCTGGCAGAAAACGACACGCCAGATACGCTAGAAAGCAGGCGAAAACGGCGGTTGCCGCATCATACAGAAGGGTTTTGACGTATTCCCATACCGGCTTTGTCATGAATACGTTCTCGAACAGATTTTTCACCAGCCAGGGCATGCCGACCACGAGCGTGGACACAACCGTCGAAAGGATCACGCCGTAAAGCCCCAGGGATCGCACCGTCAGCAGGTTCAGGCACAGATTGGTGAGCGCTGTCAGAAGCGTCCGAAACCGGTCCACATGCCATATTCCGGCGGCATCCTTGTACATATTCAGCATCTGATTGATCTCATAGACATAAAAATACGCGCACAGGCAGACGACAACCCGAAAATCCAGCAGATACGCTTCTCCCAGCCACATTCGCACAAACGGCTGAAGCAGACACAAAAGCCCGACACTGCCCACGCCGGCAATCCAGGCGATGAGAAACGTCATGGTCTGAAAATCGTCATAAATCTTATCCCTGGCATCGGTAATCAGGCTGTTTCCCACGCCGGCCAGGCAGGCCTGAAAAACCACCGACACCAGCCCGATCAGCGACGTGACAATCAGAAAATAGTTCTGATACTGCGCCAGCGGGATGAGCCCCAAAAAGGCCGAAATCACGATCGTGTCGGCGGAGTTTACCACGACGCCCCCCACGCGGGAGGTGAACAGATCCCGGATGCGTTGGGAAATGGCAATCTTCTTCTCCTTAGGCAGCTCCCCTTTTGGCCTGTACTCCGGATATAAACGCCTGGCCCGCACCGCGTTCAGAAGATTGATGCACACCTGGGCGGACAGGGAGATGAACAGATACCCATAGTAGTTCCGAAACCGCCAAAGGACAAAGATCTGCAGCAGATACTGCGCGGTCGATACTACGAGCGTCACCACGTTCATGACATCCGTTCGCTGGTGAGCGGTCAGGATACTGCTTCGATAGGCGAACAGCCAGTAAGATAAGACCGTTACCGCCAGGTGAAACAGGTATAACAGCCGCAGGTCCAGTTCGGCGGGAAGGTCACTCTTTACCAGGTACGGCAGGATCGGAAGCAATAGCAGGCCCAGGCCCGCGACGATGAGCCCGATCACGCGGTACAGCCGTCTGTACAGATTCAAAAGAGCGCAGATGGTATCCCGATCGTCCCGGACGATCGGTTCGTACATGCTGTACACCATT
Source organism: Lachnospiraceae bacterium (assembly GCA_017479935.1). GTDB lineage: Bacteria > Bacillota > Clostridia > Lachnospirales > Lachnospiraceae > RGIG5021. The sequence goes on along the minus strand of JAFVBO010000002.1, from coordinate 34,714 downwards.
GCGCTCCCGACGCCCAGTTCCGCCAGGTTTAACACCTGCAGAAGGGAGACAAACAAACTGTTTAATCCCAGATATTCCGGCCCCATGAGAACGATCATCACCGTCCGCATCAGGAAAGGCATGATCAGCTGATACAGTTTTAAAAAACCGCCCGTCAGAATATTCCGACGGGCATTTTTCATGCGGGTCATTTTCATTCTTCTTGTTCACGTTCCTTTTTAACGATGCCAAAGATCCGGAAATGCCTGGAACAGGTTTTTCCGCATTTCTTCCAGTTTTTCTTCATCCGGCATCGGAGAAGGCGGTATACGAAGAGCTTCCTCCAGCGAATCGGCTATGGAAAACGTTTCCCTGCCAGTGGACCGATACCAATCCAAATATTTCATTTCCTCTCGCTCCACCCCCTGCCTGAGAAACACAGCCGGAATCCCATAACATTCCGCCAGAATAATTCCATGAAGCGCAGATGAAATCACCTTGCCGGATGCAACGATTCTCTGAATCATATCCTTATAATCGGACGTCTGTATATTCACGCAATCGATCCGATCATCTGCCAGTCTGTCCGCTTCCGCCATGTAATGCCGGATCAGCACAATCATTTCCCGTGAAGTCCCGATTTCCCGGATCCGATCATCGGTTCTTTCTTTCAGATCTTTCTTCGCCTCTTCTTTTGAATAAATCCAGGGAAGCAGGATTGCCGGATCCCCATAAACACCGGAAGTCTGATACCCTGCTTCCTGTAAGACCGCTTCCGTAACCGGGCCCCGAACAGCCAGACAGGTAAGCGCTGCTTTATTCCGATTTCGAAAGATACCCGAAACCGTACGATCTGTGTGAACGCCGCTCCCCCATACCGTCGCATCATACGCTTCCATCCCAAGAATGGATCCCAGTGCCAGAAGACGCTTTCTTGCGGCCGGAGAAGCAGTCTGCTCCATGACCGAGACTTCTTTTGTCTCCTGCATGCATCTGCCGTCTGTTTTTTCTTTCATCCATCGGACGATGACCGGAGAAAGCAGATCCCCCAGATTCACCCGATAATCCCACCATTCCAGGGCCACCCCGTCCACAAAGTCCTGAGACCGCATGATGCTCCGGCGGTTTCGCAGCATCTTGGAAATCTGGTTCTTCACTTCGTAAGGCTCGGGAATACGCATACGCAAAAGAATATTCAGGAAAAAGCGCTGCTTCCCGGTCAGATCATCCCACTTTTCGTGAAAAATCTCGCGTATCTCTTCCTGCCCGGCTAACTCGTGAAGGAGCGCAAAGCGGTTTTTCTCGGAAAGCGCTTCCTTGGCATAGGTAATCGTATCTTCCAGAAGGCGGGTGTTGCATTTTTTCCGCCCCTCCCTTACCTTCCAGTACAGGGCATAGTAATACAACGTCTGATGCATGTATAAGGCATCCGACAGTTTGTTTCTTTCCAGATTCTGTGTCAGACTCCCTGCATGTACCCGGTAGCGGTACAGACGATCCGGCAGGCAGTAAACGGTCTGCGTGGCGGAAATCCAAGGAAGCTGCATCAGAAGGTCCTCCTCCGAGCGAACATTTCTTCCCTTCGCATTGACTTTCCCCCCTGTGAGCAGCTTCCGGCGGAACGCTTTCAGCCAGATCTGGTTATAGCGGCGTCCTTCCAGGATTTTTTCCCGGAAAGTATCCGCATCGATCCAGCCCTCTTTTTCCTCCGGCCACAGAGGCTCCCTTTGGCCGTCTTTCTCTATCCAACCATTATACAAAAAAATGTCAGGCTTATGGCCGCAAAAAATGGCATGGGCAAGGGTGGACAGTGCCCCCTCTTCCAGCATATCATCCGCGTCTGCAAACAACAAATACTCGCCAGAGGACTCCTCAATTCCTCTTTCTCTGGCTGTAAAGGGACCCTGGTTCTTCTGATAAAAGACCCGGATCCGGCCATCCTCTTTTTCCCATTTGTCGCACAAAGCTGCGCTTCCATCCGTAGACCCATCGTCTACCAGCAGCAGCTCAAAGCGCTTGTAATTCTGGTTAAGCACGGACTCTACCATGCTGTTAAGCAACTTGCCCGCATTGTAAACAGGCGTAATAATACTAAAGCTCACATCTTCCGGCTGTCCCTGATCCCCTTCCACCGGTTTTTCAGCTTTTCCCATCGTTGATCCTCATACAGTCCGATCACCAGTTCCATCCTAAGTTCATACAAAAAGGTATGAATACGTGAAAACTCGGTCGGATATTTTCTTTGCAGATATTGATTATTTCTTGCAATATAATAGTTTCTCTCCGGGGAATGCTGATAGGCGATATATTCCTTTCCTAAGAGCTTCACCGGCTTGCCATGGCCGACTTCATGCAGCAGGCCGTCAAAGGGAATCCGAATCACTTTGGCACCTGCTTTTCTTAACGCATAGCTGATGTCCACATCCACGCCATCAATAAACATCTTCTCGTCATAGCCTGCCGTTTTCTGATACCACTTTACGTTCATGAAAGAACCCGACGTAATCACAAAGGGGACTTCCTGATACTCTGCTCCGTCCCCTTCTGTCAGACCCGGTTCCGTAAAATTGCGATCGGTAATCCTGCATCCCATCTGTCCGATCTCCGGCTGACCGGTCAGGCAAAAATACTGTTCCACCAGTCCCGGACGGCAGACCGAATCCTGATCCAACGTCAGAACCCAGGGAAACCCCTGCCCGCACGCATAATCCATAATCCGTGCGAGTGCATAAGCAATGCCTTTGTTTTCATCCAGGAAAAGCCACATCAGGCGTTCCTCGCCAAACTGTTCGACTACCCTGGCCCGTATCCTGGAAAGGCAGGACGAATGATTGTCCACAAGCAGAACGTGCTGCACCTGAGGAAGCACCGCGGCCAGATTCTCCATCAGCCTTTCTTCCTCCGGCTCATACAAAACAATCCCGGCCAGGACCGGAAAAGGGGACGCTTCTCCCGTTCTCTTTTTTGTTTCCACGTTCATTCTTCCCGCCGTTTCTCCCTTACCTCTGCTTTCGCCTTTTTCCCGTCCTTAAGGCCCCGCCGGAACGCTTTCCAAATCCGGATTTTCTGTCTTCCCCGAAGGATGCTGGAAATCCCATTTTGTACAGCCCATTTTTCCGAGAAGAACGGATGGGGATGATCCCGATACTTTTCTTCCAGATACAAGGCGTTTCGCGTCGCATAATACATGCGAAGGGGCACCACTTCCCGGTGATAGGAAAGTTTTCCCAAGGCACGAAGGCGCAGCTTTTGAGCCAGAAACAACCAGAACTTTTCCAGTCTGGCCGGTGTGATCGTCCCCAGCTCATGATCTAACATCACGCGATGATCGAGCAGAATCCTTTTCCCGGCAAGGTGAAGCCTGTGGCATAACTCCGTATCAACAAAGTCAATAAAAAGAAAGCGATCCATTCCGCCGCAGGCCAGAACTTCCTTTACATTCATCAGGCAGCCGGAGGTGATGCAAAATTCGGTTTCCGTAATCCGATCTTCCCGCTTTGGCGCGGTCTCATTCTTTCGGCGAATATCTCTCACCAAAGGACTGACGACCGCTGCCTGGTACTTTTCCCCGGTTTCCACAAGCTTTTCCAGAGCCCCATCCTCAAGGATCGAATCCTGATCCATGGATATCAGCCAGGTCATGTGATCCTGCTCAGCCCTTTTCAGAAGGTCATCCAACACTTCTGAAACACCCCGGTTACTTTCGCTTGGCAAAAAAACAATTCTCCCGGCAGCAGAAGACTTCGCAAGAAAATCGGAAAGGTCTTTCTGGCAGGCGGAAGCATTGTCTGCCACATAGATCCGTTCCGCCTGATCGATCATCGCGCCCAGGGCTGCCTGAAAACGAGCCAGGTCAGGTTCATGACAGATGAACCCGGCCGCAACGCCATTTTGCATTGACATGAATTCTTCTCTCCCTTAGCTACCTCGCCGGCATTTTCTTATACATGGAAATCACGTAAGCGCAATCTGCGCGGGTAGTTGCCTGCCCCGCGCCAAGCGTCCCTTCTCCCATGTTCGGGTAGAACCCTTGGGCGATCGCCCAGGATACCGCCTCAGCCGCAAACTCTGATACGCCTTTTCCATCAGCATATGCGCTTAAATCCGCACGCCCGGATGTATCCGCCCCTTCTTTCTGCGCATAGCGGTACAGGAAGGTCATCATTTGCTCCCGTGTCATGGGATCTGCCACGCCAAACGTGCCATCCCCGTACCCATTTACCAGACCGTTTTCACTGGCCCACATGATGCAGGGCGTGTACCACTCTCCGTCTGGCACATCCTTGAACACATCGCGATACGCAGCCTCCGGAGATCCCGCCATCCGGTACAAAACGGTTACAAACTGTACGCGGGATAAAGGTTCTTTCACTCCAAAATTGACAGCTGACAGGCCGGACATGAGCCCTTGCTTATAGACATCCAGAACCGCATCATAATACCAGTCATCCGGTGTCACATCCTCAAAAGGCATCTCCCGCTCCACCCGAACTGCAAAGGAATAATAGCTGGGAGCATCCTCACGATAGGGAGGGGCTGCCACCTTACAGATATAAACACCTTCCTGCGCCTGGGCCACTTTTTCCAGGAACAGGTCTTTCCCATACGCAATCGGAAGCGATGTCCCTTCCTGGTACCAGAAGATCGTGCCGGCAGCATCCCCGGGAATAAACACAGGCATTCCATTCAAATCCGCCCGCGTGCCCGTAACCGCATACACGCCCGGATCCATGCAGACCGTCTCCCCTTCCTTCGCCGTTATCTCATCCAGGCGGATCGCATTCTTAACTATCTGTATATCAAAATCTACCGTCAGCTTATCCGTTTCATTGGAAACCTCGCAGCGGTAGGGAGCCGGCATATCCGCCGTTCTGTCGGAAAGCCCCGTGAATGCGCTCGCCTGTACGGTCAGCTTTCTTTCCGTTCCAACCAGCGTATACGTATCTTCCTCCGGCACATAACAATGCCATGCAAAGCTCAGTTTCTCCGACGAGGTTGCCCCTGTGTTTAATGTGACGGACTCTGCATTCTCAGATACGAGCACCGGGACAGACAAAAGCGGAACCGACAAATCCGATTGCACCAGAAGGAATGTCGCCTCATAGCTGTCATCCCCGCTGGAAACCTTGCACGTAATCGTCTTTCCCGCCTGTGCATGATAGAAGGTCAACCTCGTGTTATCGTTTTCCTTCATCACTACTTCCCCTGGCAGCGTTTCGTAATTCCATTCATACGTGACGGGCAGATCCGCCTTCGCCTTCATCTCACAGACCGCTTCCCCTTCCGGGCTGATCCGTACGCAGGTGAGAAGCGGGGTTTCCACCGTAAACCCGCACTCTCTGTCGATCTGGAACAGAACAACGGCTTTTTTCTCCCCATCCCGCACAGTACATTTATAATCGTAATCCGCAAAATCCGTGCTCGATACAACGCTTGCAAACGGCACGCGCGCGGTGGACGATTTTCCGTCCGCCCCTGTCTCCCCCGGAAGACTGCTGAGCCAGGCGGCTTTTGCGGAACGTGAGGCGGACTCCCAGGCGTAGGACAGATTTTCGCTTCCTTCTGCCCGGACTGTCATAACCAACTCATCCGACACATGCAGGATCATCTTCTCGTAAACCGTTTCCCCGTTGGCCGCCTTTTTCCCGGAAGCTGTCATCACGCAAAAGTCCACGGTTTCAGGCGCTTTTGTTGTATCCGGCTCCGGCGCTTCCGTTTCAGTTTCAGGCACTTCGGTTTCAGTTTCAGGCGCTTCCGTTTCAGTTTCAGGCGCTTTTGTCGTCTCGGGTTCTGTCTCTCCCGTCAGAAAACCAATCGGCGTGCTGCCGCACAAAAGCATGGCACAAAGTCCTGCACAGGCAATACTCATCAGTCTCTTCATACTCTTACCCTCCATGATTGCTAAAAGGATCGGACAAGAATCCCTACTGCCTCCTCGTGCGCAGCCCCAAAACTTGCCCGCTCTACCTTGCCCCCACCTGTCTCATCACCACATAGACAGTCTGCAGCAATATTTTCAAATCTTCCCAGATGCTCCAGTTTCGTATATATTCCGTGTCCAGACGAACCACTTCTTCAAAATCCGTGATGTTGCTTCGCCCGCTGATCTGCCATAGTCCGGTCATTCCGGGACGAATACTCATCCGGATCCTGTGATGCGTCTGATAGGTTTCCCATTCCTCCACCGTTGGCGGCCTGGTTCCAACCAAAGACATGTCACCCTTTAACACATTCCAGAACTGAGGAAGCTCGTCCAGACTATAGGTCCGGATAAACCACCCGATTCCATGGGTTTTTCCATCTTCTCCGCTTCCGATCACGCGCGGATCATCCTTCATCTTGAACATTTGCCCCTGTTTCATGTCATTATTGGCCATCAGCTGCTTTTTTTGTTCTTCCGCATTCCGATACATGCTTCGGAACTTGTACATTTTAAAGCGACGTCCGTTTTTTCCGACACGAAGCTGGGAAAAGAACACCGGTCCAGGATCCGCCAGAAAAATCATCGGTACGATCACTATTCCGATCAGGGCCGTCAGAACAAGCCCCACCAGGCTGCCTGCTATATCCATCAGCCGCTTCGCTGCCACATCATAAAAGGAAACCAGCTTTACACAACTCGACACAAAGGAAATACCGCCCATTTCCTCGATGGTTTTCTCCCCGGCCAGCCGCTCCAGCTGATTCACCTTCATGTGGAGAGTAAGGCCCATGATCTCGGCCATTTCAAGAATTCTTTGCGCGTACAGCGTATTTCCCGCCGGCTCTATGTAGATCAGCTCATCCACAATGTTCTTTTCAATAAAATCGGATGCTTCCCGAAAGGTTCGTGCCACGACAGGAAAGCCATCGATAACTTCTTCCGCATTCAGATCTCCCTCCACCGCGCAGTTTTTATGATGGGATTTCTCTTCCTGCTGCCCTTTTGTTTCCTTATCCGAAGACGCTTCTTCCAGCAAAAATATACCAACTACCGTAAAATCCAAAAACTTTCTCTGCCGAAATTCCGAAAGGAGTCGTTCGGCCCCTTCCCGGTCAGACATCAGGACTACTTTCCTGGCCTGTGTGGCCCGATAGATCCGGATCACTCCCTTTTTCCACAGGCAGCGCCCTATATAAATCAAAATCAGGGAACAAACGTAAAACCACAGCATCAGTTCCCTGGATAAAAGCTCCGCCCTTTTTGTCAGAAATGAAAAGACCAGATACGCCGCCAGAACCAGCGACACGTGTTGGGTGGTTTTTCTTATTTCGATCAGGTATCCGCGAAGCAAAATGCCTCTGTAATTTGTTCCAAGCCCGGCAAATGTAACCGTCAGCGCCACAATCAGGATCCCCATTTCCAGATACAAAGGATCCGAATAGAAATCAAACCGTTGAAATTTCAGTAAAAAGGCCAGACACAGCGCCAGAAGAAAGCATACAATATCGATGAAAATAAAATCGATATGCTTGATCAGGTCGTTGGAATTTTTTCTATACATTTATTTCCCCATAAACTGGTACGGGATCGTTTCATTGTTGTTCCAAAAAACCGTAAAACCAAGCCAGAACAGCAAACTCAAAACAATCGCCGCATAGCCGTACAGATGATCCCGCTCCCATTTGGGTGGAAATTCCACTCTCATCTGAGAAAAAGCCAATACCCTTGCGTAAAGAAAAAACAGGGACACCCGGTATAAAAACGGCATCCACATATACAACAGATAAAAGGCACAATCTGCAAACGCCAAAAGCCGGAATTCATCCCGATGCCACAGTTTTTTTCCATAGAGGAACAAAACCGCGTAGGAAGCAATATATAACAGATACGCTTTCCAGATAAACGTGTCTTTGTTGTTTTCTGTCAGAAAGAACCCGTATTTTTCCGGGAGCATCCCCGCCTGGTACATAACGCCAGCCACCGGAAGCAGAAGAACTACCGCCAGCACAATCAACGCGGCGGCCATCCCCATGCGCATGGCACCAGGGTAAGGGACCCTGGCCGCCACGGCCGAGAAGGCCCCTTTCTTTTGGCCTGCCAAAGCCATGTATTTTCTGTCCCAAACCGGTGAAAGCTCCTGAAATAACGCAATCGCAACCAGAACTGCTCCGCCAAAGAGCATGGAACGGTGAAAGAAATAGCCAATCAGGCAAATCAGAAATCCTTTGATGTAACTGCGTTCCAGCACAAAGGACATGGCCAGAAGATAAACGGCCAATGCCATGCATTGCCTCGCAATATTGAGACCTTCATTATAACAGATAAAAAGATAAATCGTTTCTCCCACGAGCAAGGAACATCTATTCCGCATTCGATACAGTGTAAACCATGTGACGCTCCCGATAAACAGAGAAACGGCAAATAAAAACCAATGAATGTTGTCGGTAAATCTCGTGATCAAAAAGGCGATCAGGAGAAACCCTTCCTCGGTGTTCCCCAAAAACGATTCCGTGCAAATCTGTTGCAATTGTTCCAGGGTACGGCTTCCGATGGCATATTCAAACGTCGGCGTGATATAGGGAATGACATCCGTTCCGATGTGGACATCCCGTACCCCGGCCAGAAATGCCGGCAGCAGAATGATTGCCGCTGTGTATCCCCAGAAAAGGCTTTTCTGCTCAGTCTCCGATGGTATCTGACCACCGTTTTCTTTCAACATTCTTTCCTGCAGCCAGGCAATTCCGATCACCATGGCAAAGCAAAGTATATAAGGTATCACTTTTGTCCTTCCTTAACTCTACTATAAATCCGATCATAGGTTTCTGCCATATGCTGAATGTTATACTGCCTTTCTACGTCCCGGCAAGCCTGCTCCCGCAAGGCTTCGCACGGATCTGCCAATGCTTTTTGTATGGCCTTGATGTAATCTTCGAAGTCCGTACAGAGAAACCCGTTTTCGCCATCCCGGATCACATCCCGGTTTCCGATCACGTTTGATACAATGCACACTTTTTTCCGGGCCATGGCCTCTAAAAGCGATACCGGGAGGCCCTCCCATAAAGAAGTCAGCAAAAAAACCGGGTACGGTTCTGCGGTTCTGATCGCTTCTTCCCTTGTCAGCCATCCGCTGATGTGGATATTCGGACTCTTCAGCAATTCCCGCCTGCTTCCGTCTCCCACCCACACAAAGGTGACATCCGGAAACTGCTCGGCAATCCGATTAAACAAAGCCGGATTTTTTTGATAGCAAAGACGGCCCACCGTGTAGATCACCGGCTTATGATTTTCGGACTGGCCGATCGGTTTTTTTTCCGCTTCAATCAGTTTTTCAGGTGCATTGGTTTTGCCGGCATCTTCTTCCGTCCCGACAATTCTCTCCAATTCTTCCGGGTCAATTCCATTATGAACAAACACAGCCCGTTTCGTCAGCTTCAGGGTTTCTTCATGTTCCCCAAAGCTGCAACTGATGGTAACGCAATGAGACCTTGCACAGAGCCATTCAATTCCCCGGAATAATTGCTTTTTCACCGGCCCATAGTTGTCCATCAGGAAACTGTAGGCATGTGGCGTATAAAACAACCGGACCTTTCGATTCCAGAAAGCAATCCGTCCGAGAACACCCGCCTTGGATGAGTGCAGATGAATGATATCCGGTTGAAATTCTTCGGCAACCCGCCGGATCTCGCACATCGCTTTCCAGTCCTTGAATGGAGAAATCGGCCGGACAAAATTTTCTATATATCTCCATTGAATGCGAGAGTCAAAGTATTCTTTAAAATTGGACGGCGTCTCTATTCGCACACCATAAGCCAGCATAATCTCATATCGATCCGCCAGATGATTGGATAATTCAACCAGATACGTGAATACTCCGCCCCCCATAGCTTCCGAAACCATCAGTAATCGTTTTTTTCTGTTGTTTTCCGGCCTTCTGTTTTCCTTATTCCCCATGTTCTTATATCAGACCAGCAACTCCTTTACAATTTTCCAACCCCTGCCCCTCAAAAAGGAAGGTTCCCCTTGCTCCTGTTGACAGGGGAAGAGGCAGGTCCAACGCCTCTTCCCCCCCTTGTTCCTATTGTTCATTCTCCGCGTAACTTCGTAAGTCTAATGCCACCTGAGTAAATCCGTATTCCTGCAACTGTTTGCAGATCTTCTCCCGCGTCTTTTCTTCCAGGAAGCGGGACACATCCTCCGGCCTCAGCTCAATGCTGGCCATCGAACCGTATACATGCACCATCGAACCCGCAAAGCCCTGCCGGCGCAGATATCTCTCCGCGTCCGCCACCATCTGCAGGCGTTCCTTTGTAATAATCTCGCCTTCCGCAAAGCGCGACACCAGGAAAATTTCAGGATAGCGGTATTCTAAGAGGGCTGCCAGTTCCGACGAAAGATCCTGCAGACCCTTCTTGGTAAACCCGGTTCCCTTCCCGGACGATGTGCCCGGCTGTTCAATCTCCTGGATCTCATTTTCCCGATACACAATGGCATAGGAGGTAAATTTGTCTGTCTCAATCGTGATGGTATCCGCCGAATCATCCAGATCCTTCATGAAATCCACCATGCCATTATAAATCCGCACCAGCTCAAACTCCCGTTTCACCTTGGTGCTGTGGCTCTTTACGCTCTCCGGAATCTGAATCGTCAGACGTATGGGATTTTTGATCTCCCGGATCGCCGTGTTCGTGGTTCCCACCGTCTTCTGCAGACGGATGCTGACATACTCACCGATAAAGTAGCGCTCGCCTGTCCCGTTTAAGGTTCTTAAGAGCTGAGAATAATCATATCCGGTCAGGTAGCTGATCCCTTCCCCGCTCAGGCGAAGCGATACCTGTGCTCCGTTCTTTAACTCCTGCTTTTCTGCGGCAGTCAGGAGCGTGTCCAGCAGAGCCCGCAGATTTGCGCCGGTGGAAAGTCCGGTTCCCAGATCCGTAATTGTTTCCGTCGTGACATTTTCCTGCATGACCGGAATGGAAACAAAATCCGTCCGCTCTTCACAACGGCTGCAGTGACGGGATTTAACCCCTTCCGTCTCCGTCGTGGCGGGAATATCCACGGTGTAGAACGACTGGAAATCATGCCCTAAGGCCGATCCGATCGCATAACGGGATTCCTTTGCCCCGCAGCGCTCGCAGGTCCGAGTTTCCGTTCCATCCTGCGTACAAGTGGCGTTTCCGTCACTCACCCACGCGCCGAAGGCATGCCCCATGGCTGGAATGGTCTGGGTTTCCGTCTCTCCGCCCACGCTGCAGAAGCGGCTTCGCGTTCCGGCTTCCGTGCAGGTCGGGGCGTTCACCAGGCTCCATGCGCTGAAATCATGCGCCAGCTGCGGAACAATTTCGGTTTCGGTCACGCCGCAAACCGTGCAGGTGTGGAATCGTTCGCCCGCTTCCTGGCAGGTAGCCGCCTTTGTGACGGTCCACTCGCCGAAGCTATGGCCCGCCGCAGGGATCTCTTCAATATCTTTTCGCTCGTCGCAGGTAGTGCAGTGGTGGGATCGCTCGCCGGCTTCCGTGCAGGTCGGGGCCTTATCAATCGTCCACTCCTCACTCCAGCTGTGCTGCAGCGCCGAGCCCTCTTTCACTCTGGTTTCCTTTGTGCCGCAGGCGCTGCACACGCGCGTCTCCGTGCCGTCCGCCTCATAGGTGGCGTTTCCGTCGTACACCCACTCGCCGAAGCTATGGCCCTTGGCGGAGCCTTCCTGCGTGCGAGTTTCACTCTCACCGCATGCCGCGCAGACTCGCGTTTCCGTTCCATCCTCTGTACACGTTGCGTTTCCGTCGCTTACCCACTCGCCGAAGCTGTGGCCTGTCGCAAGAATGACTTCCTCGTCAGATACGGCTCCACAGCGCTCGCAGTGACGCGACTGCTGACCGTTCTCTGTGCAGGTCGCTGCTACATCTACCACCGGCTCGCCCCACGCATGGCCAAGCGCCGGAATCTCCTCAGTCTCTACGATACCGCAGGCGCTACAAACGCGGCTTCTCTGCCCCGTTGCTTCGCAGCCCGCCTCTGCATCGGTTGTCCACTCGCCAAAACTGTGGCCAGTCGCAGAGCCTTCCTGTGTGCGTGTTTCGCTCTCGCCACAAACCTCACAGACATGCGTTTCTGTTCCATCCTCTGTGCAAGTCGCGTTCCCGTCGCTTACCCACTCACCGAAGCTGTGACCCGTTGCCAGGATCACTTCCACATCCGACACAGCTCCACAGCGCTCGCAGTGGCGCGACTGCTGACCGTTCTCTGTGCAGGTCGCTGCTACATCTACCACCGGCTCGCCCCACGCATGACCAAGCGCCGGGATTTCTTCTGTCTCTACAATACCGCAGGCACTACAGGTATGGCTTCTCTGACCCGCTGCTTCACAGCTTGCCTCCGCATCCGTGGTCCACTCGCCGAAGCTGTGGCCCGTCGCCGGGATCACTTCTACATCCGTGACCTCTCCGCAGCGCTCACAATGACGCGACTGCTGCCCATTCTCCGTACATGTGGCCGCGATGTCTACTACCGGCTCGCCCCACACATGGCCTAACGCCGGAATCTCCTCAGTTTCTACGATGCCGCAGGCACTGCAGACGTGGCTTCTCTGACCCGCTGCTTCACAGCTTGCCTCCGCGTCGGTTGTCCACTCACCAAAGCTATGGCCTGTGGCTAAAATCACTTCCACTTCCGACACAGCTCCACAGCGCTCACAGTGACGCGACTGCTGCCCGTTCTCTGTGCAGGTCGCTGCTACGTCAATAACCGGCTCACCCCACGCATGGCCAAGCGCCGGGATTTCTTCTGTCTCTACAATGCCGCAGGCGCTGCAGGTATGGCTTCTCTGACCCGCTGCTTCACAGCTTGCCTCCGCGTCGGTTGCCCACTCGCCAAAGCTATGCCCCGTTGCCGGGATCACTTCTACATCCGTGACCTCTCCGCAGCGATCACAGTGGCGCGACTGCTGCCCGTCCTCCGTGCAGGTTGCAGCGATGTCTACCACCACTTCGCTCCACACATGGCCGAGCGCGGGGGTGATTTCCGTCTCCAGTTCGCCGCACTCCACGCAGTAACGGCTTCTCTGGCCATCCGCCGTACAGGTAGCTTCCGAATCTACTTTCCACTCCGAGAAATGATGTACATGCTCGCCCGGTTCTTCCTCCGGCTTCTTGCTGCCTTCCAGATACGGGTACTTAAATTCCGGCTTCATGTCCGCAAGCAGTTCGCCGGAAGCCACATGGTCCTCTTCGATTTTCTTGTCCGAGAAGCCCATGGCATCGCCCTTTGCCAGGAAATACACCAGACTGGGAGTTTCCTGATCATCCCAGGTCGCGTCCAGAAGATACCACTTCTCATCCTTCAGCTGCACCAGGTTCCACATGTGCTGCTCAAATTCGTCTTTTTTCTCAGCCTCCGGGGCAATTTCGCCCTCCGGCTCAAGAATAACTTCCGTTTCTTCTTTGGTCTCTTCCTCTTCCGTCTTCCGCATGAGGGCCTTGCCGCTCACCAGTACGGACGGAATACCCATGCGATCCAGCAAAATCTTTGTCAGCTTCGCATAGCCCTCACATACGGTTTTATGCTCATACTTGTCCAGCAGAATTCCGGAAATCGTATGGTATTGCCCGGATTCCGTGTCATCCTTGGAATAACTTCCCAGCTGAAGAACATAGTCGTGGACAGCCCGAACGATTTCCTTTTCATCCACTTTCGAGGCATCGTCCTCCGTGGCTTCCTGCGTTTCTCCAGTCTCAAACACAGGTTCAACTTCTCCGAACTCCTCTTCCAGAAGAATGATTTCTCCTTCTTCCAGTTCCTCTTCCTCGATCGGAAGCCCCAGTTTTTCCTTAATCTCCAAAACCGCTTTGTCAATAGCCGCTTTTACATCCGGGATATCCTCCCGCACATCCTTGTAATAATCCTGAAAAGTCAGTTTGACCGTATCCACACTCATGGTGTAGCCGTCTGCGCTGCCGGTAAAGCTCATTTCCGCAGAGTAACCCGCTCCGGCGAACCAGAAGTTTTCCGGGTAATCATACTCGAAAGCCGTCATGGATCTGTAGACTTCTGTTTTCAGGCCTTCCATCAGCTTTTTGTAATCCTCGCGGGTCTCATAGCTGCCGCTGGTCACCTCCGCTTCCGAAAGACCGGTCAGGACATACTTGCCCTTTACATCCAGGGACAGGCCTTCCTCCGCATATTTCGTCAGGTCTTCTTCCTTTTTAAGGGCGTCATAATACAGCTTTTCCCGTTCGGTCAGTTGATTGCCAAACCAGGTTATACTCTTTTCCTTCTCCGGATTCTCTTTAGAGTCCCCTGGAAGCCCGGCTGCGACCGGGGCTTCCTCTGCCCTGGCTATCAGGCCTGCCAAAGGGGCAAAAGCCAACATCGCCACGAGCACCGCTGTTCCGATTCTGTTTGCCAATCTTCGCACTCTCATTTCTCCGTCCTCCATTCTCCCTATGACGAAACCTGTGCCGAGTAGTTTCTTTAAAGGCCACCATGGACATACACATGCCGCCATGCCAGTATTTCTCTCTACGCAAAGAAGGGTACTCGCTACGCCAAGTCCCCTCGAGAAAAAAATACAATGTGATTATACTATTCTTTTCCCTGAATTGCAAACAGAAAGGGGAGCTGCAGAAAACTTTTACAAAACTGTTACAGTTTCATTTTGCTGTTCAAACAAAACAAGAGCTGCCATGCATATCTATAAAAAAGCACATAGAAATGCATGGCAGCTCTGACCGTTTACCGATCTTTCCCGATCGCCTTCAGATACCGGCTGATCATCGTGGCGCAGTCCGCGCGGCTGGCTTCATCCCAAGGACAGATATATCCATTTCTGTCGTTCAAAATGCCCATAGCCTCACACCATTCAATCGCTTCCAAGGCAAAAGGGGTGATGCGCTCTGCATCCGGATAGGCATCCAGGCTTGCGCGCGCGCTGTTGTCAAAGCCATCCTCTTCCCAGGCATACCGCCACAGGATGGTACACAGCTGCTCCCGGGTCAAAAAGTCCGCCGGGCCAAAGTTACCTTCGTTATAGCCCAGAATCACCTGGCTGTCCCAGGCCCACAGCACGCACTGCGTATACCATTCTCCGTCATTCACATCCGGAAAAACCTGTCTGAATTCGTACAAAGGATATCCAGCCCGCCGGTAGAGCACGGCTGCGAAATGAGCCCTGGACAAAGACTCCTCCGCCCCAAAATAGGTGGGGTTCTTTCCCGTCATGAGACCCTTTTTATAGACATCCATCACGGCTTCATAGAACCAGTCGCTTTTATCCACATCCACAAATGGATTCGGGTCCTCCGTGGGAATCTCCGGCAGAACAATGTCGCCGCCTCCGGGAGTCTCTTCCTCTTTCGGCGCCGGTTTTTCTCCGCCCGCAAGAGTCGGATACACAAACTCCGGCTCAGTCCCTTCATATATGTAGCCGGATGTCGTTCTCTCTTCCGAAATCGGAACGTCATCAAAACCGATGGTATCTGCCGTGGCAAAGAGGTATACGTCCACGGGGATATCCTGATCATCCCAGGTCGCGTCCACCAGATACCACGACCCGTCCTCCAGGGCAACCATGTTCCACATATGGGCTCCGCCTGCATTGCCATGAACCAGGATGGCAGGGACACCGAAGCGGTCCAGCAGGATTTTCAGAAGTTTGGCATAGCCTTCGCAGACGGACTCATGTCCAAACTCATCCAGCAGGATGCCGGAGATGGTATGATACGGTTCAAAGGAAAGATCATCGTCCGTGTAGCTTCCAAGCGCCAGGACATAATCGTGTACCGCCCGGGTGATCGCCATATAATCTTCTTCTCCCGTAAAGGAAGCAGCAATCTCATTCACGGCCTCATTGATGGCAGCTTCTATGGCAGGAATATCGGTCCGC
This sequence comes from Lachnospiraceae bacterium, assembly GCA_017479935.1. GTDB lineage: Bacteria > Bacillota > Clostridia > Lachnospirales > Lachnospiraceae > RGIG5021. The sequence continues at coordinate 18,935 of JAFVBO010000002.1, read as the reverse complement.
GCGCCTTCGTAGTAGTCCGAGATGGTCAGGCTGACAGTCGAAACGCCCAGCATATAACTGTCTCCCGCTTCCACTAAGTCCATCTCATAGGAGCAGCCGGCTCCCCCTATCCAAAACACCTCCGGATAGTCATATTCAAACGCTGACATGGCACGAAAGACATCATTCGTGACCGCATTCACCATTCCCTGATAGTCGTCCCGATCTTCATAGCTGCCATCCACAAGTTCCTCATAGCTTACGCCGGTGACAACATACTGTCCGCCCACCGACACATCCAGTCCGCTTTCCGCATAGGCTGCCAGATTGTCTGTGCCTCGCAATACGTCATAAAAAACCTTTTCATTCTCACTCAGCTGATCGCCAAACCAGGTGAGTCTTTCTTCGGAAGCTTCTGCCCGTCCTCCTGCCGTAATCAGAAGAATGGCAGTCACCAAAAGCAGGCCTTTTTCGATTTTTTTGATCCAATTCTTCATGGTAGCTCTTGCCGCGCCCCTTACGCGGCTCTCCTTTCTCTCTATAATAACTTTCGTGCCGGAGGGAATATCTTTTTCACAGCCCAAATGAGGAATCCAAACGCGACCGCTTCCACCGCTATAGCGAGAAGGCTCGTGCCAAACATACCGACCGTTTCACCCATCATTTTGTCAAAGAAGTTGTAAATCCTGCCTCTCCATTCGGTATTGACGTCAAGCAGAAAGATGCCAAAGGTGCAGCCCGAAATGACAGGCAAAAGCGGAATCTCCGGCAGGAATTTTTCCAACTTCCGGCATGCCAGAAACACAAAGCAGGCCGGCGCCACCACAAAATGCTGCCGCAGCTGCTCGATATGCGCCGCCTGGCTGTTTTGTATATCCAGTCTCATGAGCAGCACACTGCAGGCGATGCTGGCCGCTGCCAGAAAGAACATGGCCGCCAACTGCTTTCCGCCCTCACCCCTTGGGGCTGTGCCATTTGCCTCCTCCGGCGCCGGGGTGCTGAGCACATAGCCGAGCAGAGGAAAAATCATATGCCAGCCGGCGCTTCCCCAGGCGGAAGCCAACGGAGCCGTATAGCTGAACACGGAAAAGGACTGCTCCGCGTACACCAGGCATCCGTTTGCCGCACCCAGAAGAATACAGGTCAGTATATACCATCTTCGCACCTTCCTGTCCATTCCCCTGGCCAGGATCCGCATCAGCGGAAGCAGCAGAAGAAACGCGAGATACGCGTACAGATACCAGTTCAGTTTTCTCGTAAAGACGGTAACGATGTCCGTCACGTTCAGATTTCTCCAGCAGCTCCACAAGGTACACAGCGCCATCACAATCAGGAAACGCAGGATCCGATGCGTAAAGATATGAGCAAAGCTCTCCTCCTTTCCAAGCAGCAAGGCCCCCGAAATCATAAAGAACAGCGGCGGTCCGCACTTGGACAGGATCGAAAGCACCATGGAAAAAACACCGATCCAGTCATCCTTTCCCCGTATCAGGAAAAAATTATAGACGGAATAATGATTGTAAAGGACCATAAAAATGGCCATGATACGAAGCAAATCCAGATATTGACTTCTCTTATTGCTATCCACCTTTGATCTCCCTGAAGTTTCCATTTTTCGCCTCACCTGACTTCTTTTTGTCTATAGCGGGCCTGGGCAACCATCCAGACCAAAGGATACCACCTCTTCCGAAGAAAGTGAAGAACGATTTTCCTAAGGCGCGATACCCTGGACAGATCCGCATTCCAAAGGGCGTCCGCCACCAGCGGATCCGTCAGGAAATGATCCATCTTCTCTTTCTTTGCGTTCCAGCTATCCTGGTTCTTCGGATGAAAGACGCCGCTGACGGCTGTGGTCACGATCACGTACGTCATTCTTTCCCGCAGCTTTTCACGCAACGCCTCCGCCTGCCTTATTCCTTCCGCTGCCTGTTCTTCCCCATTTCTTTCTTCGGCGAGAAGCTTTTCCTCCACAAACCGGTTCATCTTCCGAAAACATTTCAGAATATACTCCGCGTTTTTCTCATCATAACATGTCGAGATGGAGTCCCCGTTATAGCGGTAATGATAAAACGGGCGGTCTACAAAGGTAAACACTGTCACATACTCAAACAGTCGAAGGTTATAATCCAGCGATTCCGCGCCCTGCCTGAGTTCTTCATCATGCCAAATGTCGTGCTGCTTCACAAGGTCGGTTCGGATCAGCTTTCCGCAGACATCCCCGATGTTGGATGGGAAATCCAGCAAGAGCACCTGAATATCCCGGCACTTCGGGCCGCTTGCCACCATCCCGTCCTCAAACGGATAGACAAAGCGGTCCGCGTGTGAGCCAAATTCATGGACAATCCCAAACTGCACCACCTGCGCTCCGGTTTTTTCACCCGCCAGAACCAGCTGCCGGCAGGCATCCGCATCCAGGTAGTCATCTCCGTCTACAAAAAGAAACCAGTCCCCGGATGCCGCCCGAAAACCGGTGTTCCGGGCAGCGCAGAGGCCTGCGTTTTTTTGGTGGATCACCCGGATTCGCGCGTCTTCTTCCGCATATTGATCGCAGATGGCTCCGCACGCATCCGGTGATCCGTCATCCACCAGGATGATCTCTATTTCTTTCAATGTCTGCGCGCGCAGACTGTCCACACACGCGCGCAGATAAGCTTCCGGTGTACGATAAACCGGCACAAGGACGCTGACTTTGGGTCGTATCCTCTCTGTCTCCATGAACATGTTCCTCTTTTTCTATTATTTGTCCTTTGCCATCAGCTTCGAAATCGAATTGAAATCCCGCTGCCGGATGGACGGATCCAATGTGATATAAGGCACCAGGCAGTTGTGGTACAGATTGACGGAATCCTTCTCCACATCCTTGTAGCGCCAGTTGTTGGTGTAATAATACCGTTCCCAACGAAGATGCTCCAGCTCACAATACCGCCACTGCACGTCCTCGTTATTCAGGAAATCTTTCTTGCTGATCCCCTCCCGCTTCATCATCTGGCGGCGGATCTCATGGTAATTGTAGGAAACAATGCTGTTGTAACGGGTGAAGGTATCCATCTTTCTCCACTCCTTCTCCCGGTTCTCAGGCGTATCGGCCGGCGCGTTTTTCTTATCCTTGTTCTGGACATACAGAATATGGCGATGCTTGGCCTCCTCGATCGAGGTGTTTAACAGGATATCCTCCACGTTCTGGCCTTCTCTTCTCCAGTCGAACACGACCACCCGGTTGCTGTTTTCGATCGTCGCGATCTCTTCCTTCCGATCGGATAAGAGATGGATCTTCACCTTCGGGATCGCGAACATCACCTTTAACGCCAGCTGCACATCGTCAAAGATAATGATGCGCTCCGCATCTGCCAGAAGGTCTAAATTGTCATACCAGGGGTCCTTATGGAAAATAACCGGATCCGGGATCTGATCGATCTCATGATAGACCTTCTGGAATTCCTCTCCGCTCACCTTGCTGCCGGACAGATATCCGTTCTGAAACAGCTCGGCTTTCAGCGATGTAAGCAGCTCATTGCGCCCGGTATCCTCAAACACATGGTAGGTAATCTTCTGCTTCTGATCGAACACGTTCAGCTGCAGCGCGTTGATCAGGAGCTCTTTCTCCATGTTTCCAAAGCCCAGGATCACGACATCGCCGGTAAAATCAGTCTGGCAGACATCGTCGTACAGCAGGTTCTTCTGCCAGTATTTCACAGCCGCGGTTGCCTTGTCGTTATAAAGGATCATATTCTTGCCGCTCTCCCGGCCGTGCACATCGTCCACGCGGATGCATACCTTCCGATCCTTAATCTGCTGCTTCATATGCTGATAGCGGTTGAAATTCTCCTTCTCCGTGTCCGCGAAAATGTACTGCTGCGCCTCCACGAACTCATCCTCGCCGGCAATCCCCCGGTCTCCCAGCTGCTCAAGAAGCACAGCGGTCTGCTCGGGATCTCCGTAAACCGCCACGGAATTTCCCTTCCGGAAGGTAGTAAAGTTGTTCAACTTTCTCCAGATCCGGGTGATCCCCAAATACACCCAGCTGACCGTCGCAAGCGGTGCCGTCCAGCGGGCGATTTCCTGAAAGATGTTCGCGGGCACCTCAGGGTTCGCCAGGGTATAATAGCACAGCGACTGAAACACCGCTTCCTTTAAAGGCGTGACACCCGCCAGCGTGGTGCCGTACACGCCGATCCCCAGCGGGACTAAAAATACCAGTGCTTTTAAAAACTCCGGAAGCCAGCTCTGTTTTCTCATGTCATTTTCCCTCCGTATGAATATTCCGTACATGCTCATTCCCTAAACAGTCATGAATGAAGCGCTACCTCAGTATCATTTTATAGTAGCCAACGCTAAAACACAAGAGCTCAATCATTTTTTCTACGTATCTGCTCATCAGCACAACTTCCAGGCTATGAGCGGAAGAAATCACGTGAAAAACAGGGGATAGGCAGGGAATTTCCATATGCAGGCAATTTACGAGTGCTTTTAGCGAAGATGAGATCCACTCCTTACGAAGACAAAAAATCCGCCTGGACGGGTCCTCGTCGGTGACACGCCCAGGCGGATTTTGTTGTCGAAGTTAGGAGTTAGCTCATCGGAGTGTTACGAGGCCTGCGTAGGAAATTCCTGCCTCATCCCCGTCAAAAGTAGAACGTATAACTTTAAAAAAATTAGTACAGGAAGTCCCGGATCTTCTTGCTTCTCACCGGATTGTTCAGCTTGCGAAGCGCCTTCGCCTCAATCTGGCGCACACGCTCACGCGTAACGTGGAACATCTGTCCCACTTCTTCCAGGGTGTGCGGCTCTTCGTTCTCCAGACCAAAGCGCAGGATGATCACTTCCCGCTCTTTCTCCTTCAGATCACCCAGGATCTCCCGGATGCACTGCTTCAGCATCAGGGACTCCGCGCTCACCTCCGGGGTGTCAAGCTTGCTGTCCGCGACAAAATCGCCCAGGCTGGTCTCATCCTCATCGCCCACCGGGGTTTCCAGGGAAGCCGGCTCGCGGGAGATCTGCATCAGCTCCACCACCTTCTCCTCGGACATGTCGAGCGCCTTGGCAAGTTCAGGCACGGAAGGCTCACGTCCCAATTCCAGCGTCAGCTTACGCTGCGTGCGCAGCATACGGTTGATGGTTTCCACCATGTGAACCGGAACGCGGATGGTGCGGCCAAAGTCGGCCAGGGAGCGCGTGATGGCCTGGCGGATCCACCAGGTCGCGTAGGTGCTCAGCTTGTAGCCTTTGGTGTAGTCGTATTTTTCAATACCACGAATCAGGCCCAGATTTCCTTCCTGAATCAGATCCAGGAAAGACATACCGCGCCCTGTATATTTCTTCGCAATGGAGACAACCAGACGCAGGTTGGCCGCAATCAGACGGTCCTTAGCCGCGCGGTCACCCTCGGAGCACCGCTGCGCCAGCTGCACTTCCTCCTCCGCCGTCAGAAGCGGAATGGTGCCGATCTCCTTTAAGTACATGCGGACGGAATCCTCCGTTCCGATGCCCTCTAAGAGCGCCACTGCATCCATGTCCAGATCCATTTCTTCCTCGGATCCGTTCTCCTCAAACTCCTCCTCCACCGGAGGAACCGTATCATCAATGTCCGGGGTGTCCCGCACAACCGTAATGCCTTTCGCCTCCAGGTACTGGCACACATTATCCATGTTCTCCAGCGAGAGGTCCATATCCTGGCACATGATGTTCAGGTCCGTCATGTCCAGACGATTCTTTTTGCTTTTTCCAAGAGTTACCAGTTTATCCAGTGTTCTGATCAGTTTCGCTTTATCCACGAAATTTCATCCATCCTTTTATCTATAATATACCTTTTAGCAAGTTCAACACTCTACCGCGAAATGTCTATTTTGTCAAGGCATTGCTGGAAAAATCGTGATTATGCATTATAAAGTGTACCTATTCACGGGCAAACAGCAAAAAAGGGAGAGGGGTACGCTTGCATGCATCCGCCTCCCGTTTTTTGTTTGGACTGCTGGTCACGTCTCCCATCAGCCGGTTTTCTTTAACGTGATGTCCCGGCAGCTGGCATACGAAATTCCGTTTTCCTCACACCAAAGGCAGACAAATTTCTGGTACTCCTCCGGCGCGATCCGGTTGTAGGCAGCCTTGGCCTGAATCAGGCGCTTTTTCTGCACCTCGATCGTGACCAGCGGCTCCTCCGGGGCCTCTTTCTTCCTCATAAAAAGGATCTGCGATTGTTCATGAATGACCGCGTCCCGGTACGTCGCCACACAGTTATGCTGCAGGCGCCCTTCCCGGTTTAAGTCGCTCACATTTCGCGGGCAGATGATAAAGTAAGGCGCTTCCATCAGGTGCATCTGCCTCTCCGAAAGTTCTTCGGGCGTCTGCGTCGGCTCCTCCGTCTCCTGCGCCATGGAGTCCTCATCGCCCGTCTCGTTCTTCACCGTCTCAAGGTCCTTATAATGATCCACCGCTGCGATAAATTTCTCGTCCTTCTCCCGCTGCGATGCGGTCTGCATGGTCCGCATCAGATCATCGTGGGCCTCTACGACATTGGCCGGGCACAGGCCAAAGGTCGTGATGCCGGTGAGGTACATCATCTGGAGGTAATCCCGATAATATTCATAGTCCATGTCGCCATGGGCGGACAGATAGCGCAGGATTTTACGAACTTCCGTATCGGGAAGGCGCGTCATCCCCGCGATGCGGTTTCTGGGAACGGAGTGGTCGTGAGTGACGTCCTGTTCCTCCAAAAAGTAGATCACATTCCGGTTGATGGGAATGCCCTCCAAAAGCGGCCTCTTGGCCTTATAGCAATAGCTCAGCCGCTTTCTGGCATCCTCCTCCTTAAGCACAGAGGGCGTGACGGTCTTTAACAGCGACAGCGGCATGTCTAAAAGCTCGGGGACATTCCGGTACGCCCAGGGCTTCGGTTCTTTCCTGAACAGATCCGCCCGGACGGGATCATGCGGGGTGAAATAATGATCCGCGTACCAGCTTAAACCGCTTCGGATCAGAAGCTCCATTCCTTTGTGGAAATTGCCGCCTACGAGAAACGGGAGCAGCGGATTTTCCCCTCCGCCCTTTACGTACGCGCCAAGCCCGAAGGAGGGGCAGGCCTTGTCAAACCGTTCCACGGTATCGGCGGGCAGATAGTTCTCAAGCTTTGAGAGCCCCACGGTAAACGCGGCAAGGTTTTTCGGGCGTCCCTTGTCCGGCATCCATGCGATCCCTTCGCCGAATAAAAACGGATACATGCGCCAGGCATCGCGTTCCTCCTCGAACAGATAGAGTCGCATGGCCAGGAGCGTGTGGCCCTGATCCTCCACCACGTCCGCGTAAACCGCCCCCGGCTTCACCGATTTGCCTTTCAACTTTGCGATGTGAGACATCAGTTCCCCGGGCCGAAGCTGCGTGTAACGCCACAAAAACTGTTCGGAGGGTTCATAGGGAACCACCTGATACCCCTTGTTTCCGTAGATCTGAAAAAACATCGTCAGATCATAGATTTCCGGAACCACCGGAAACACGGAGGCAATCATCTCACTCTGGGTTTTTTCTCCCATATAGGGAATTTTGTCCTGGGAAATCAGGTACAGCCAGGACTTTAAGTCTTTCTGCCCGCTTTCCTCGATTTTCCGCGAATTCCAGCGAAAACGCGCTTCATAAACGCTCTTCCATTCCCCGCCTTCGTACCGGTCCCTAAAACCGGGGCGAAGCTTCATAACCGGATGCCCTGCCTGTAATAGCAAAGTCTCCTCGTCTTCCTTGGTAAGTGTATACCAGAAATCCTCTTCCGTCAGGATTTCCACAATGTCCTGTTCCGTAAACCCGCACTGTTCCTTGTGCTTCATCATGTTGTAGCGGTCTTGCAGAACGCTCTTGCCGCAGCAGCTGCAATACGCGCGTCTATCTCCCGCCGGGTTCATAAAAAATCGGCTTCCCTGCATGGTGCTCGTATGCCTCACCTCCTGAATGGTAAACTGTACATTCCTCCTGTTCCATAATCCTATGCGTAGGATTTTGTTAGAATGATATCGCCTGGTCTTATGCAAAGCACGAAGCTGTGCGTAAGGGCGATATCATATGGTATTTGGCGGCCACAAGGCCGCACGCTGCTTTATTACTTCACTACATCTTTCGAATCCAGCACGATCGTAAACGGCCCTTCATTTACCAGCCGCACCCGCATATCCGCGCCGAAAACTCCCTGCTCCACGGTATAACCCTGCTCCCGGCATTTCGCCATGATGTACTCATACAGGCGGTTTGCCTCCCCCGGGTCTGCCGCGTCGGTAAAGCCGGGGCGGTTTCCGTGCTGGCAGTCCGCATACAGAGTAAACTGGGAGATCATCAGAAGGCTCCCGCCAATGTCCTTTAAGGCAAGGTTTGTCTTCCCGGCCGCATCCGGATAGATTCGAAGCCCCAGGAGCTTCTTCACCATCTTATCCGCAATCTCATCCGTGTCCCCCTGGCCGATCCCGACCAGCACCATTGCCCCTTTTCCAATCTCCCCAACAATCTTTCCTTCCACTTCCACGCTCGATTCCGAGCACACCTGGATCACAAATTTCATGAACTCCTCCCTGATTTCCCGTGAACACTCCCCATCCTGCGTGTCCGTTTTTTGCGCGTTTCTTCCAGGCCGCGCATCTCTTGTTCTCGTTTGCTTCCCTGCGCGTTTTCCTCCTAGGCCGCGCTCTGCCCGTTTCTGCCAGTTTCCTCTCGCCCTTTTGCTGCACTCTCTTCGCAGCCTTTGCATCTCTCTTCATAGAAGAAAGGGGAGGAGGCCGAAGCCTCCTCCTGGTTGACAATGTCCTTCAGTTCCGCGCCGTAGAGTTCCATCAAAGCAAACATCGTATCGGTCTGCGGATAACTGGTTCCTTTTTCATACTTGTAGACAGCCTGCACCGACCCCAGCCGCAGGTACTCCCTCACGTACTCCACGGACAAGTGCCTTGCCTCCCGAAGGCGGCGTAAGTTGCGGCCGATTACCTTGCTGTCGTATTCCGGTCTATACTTCATTTCGTTCTCCTTCTGTGCCCGATACGCGGTCACGCGCTGCAAGAAACTTCGAAGTGACGTATACCTTCCGGTGCCTTTCTTTCACCGACAAGAGAAGCTCACTATACAACATCCGGATACAAAAAACAAGGCTTTTCCCGAAACTTTTTCATGTATTATGTATACCAGATTTCTATGCAAAGGATCACAGAAAAAAGAGGTGCCCAGCATGTTTGCATGCATAAGCACCTCCTGATTTTGCTATAGAACTGCGAAAGCAGTCACCAATTGATTACTCCGCCTTCGCTTCCGCTACGGCAGCGCCGTTGCCTTCCGCGATGACGATCTTGCCATCTTCGCCGCGGCTGAACTGGCTTAAGAAATCCCAGGCCGCCCAGCTGTTGCGGGCATAAACTTCATGGGACTGATTGGACGCGCTGGCAAAGGCCGTATAATAGTTGCCGTCCTCGCTGGCAAACAGATGCACGGTCAGGTCGCTGTCCAGGAAGTACTTCTCGTCCGGAACCACGTAGGTGATGTCGCCATCGATACCCCAGATCTTGTTGGCCCAACTGTCCTTCTCTTCAAACTTCACGCCAGAGTAATCCGCCACAACCTTGTTCACGGCAAATACGTTGGCTGCGCGATCCACGCACTTCTGATCCTGGAAAGGCATCTCCGGCAGAGGAGACACTTCGCCGCCCACCCAGAAAACAGGAAGCAGCACATCCGCGTTCGGGTTCTCAACCTTGTTGTTGTAGGAATCTTCTCCGGGAACCGTGGTGGCATCCATCGGGGCCACGCCGGCAAACAGCTCCGGAATCTGCTCGAAGATATCCCAGCTCTTGCAGCCGCCCATCGAGAAGCCGGAACCGTAGACGCGGCTCTCATCGATGGAGTACTCTTCCTTCAGGTGCTCCAGCAGCTGTGCAACTTCTGCTGCGGGGACATTCGGGTGGTGCAGGTCCACGCTGACCGTGATGAAGCCGTATTCCTTGCCGATGATCGGCCACTCAGTTGCCTGCGCCTCGTACAGGGCAGTGTTGCCGCCGCCGTGGAAGCAGAACACCAGCGGAACTTTGCCTTCCTTCACATCCAGATCTTCCGCGTAGTACACAATATATCCGATTTCATGCTCCTCGGCATCCGGGAAGGTCACGTTGTCGGGGCTCGTCTTCGCCATGAAGGTCTCCACTTTCTCCACGATGCCTTCCGCCGCCCAGTCATGAACGGGAACGATCACGCCCGCCTGACGTCTGAACAGACCGGTCAGCTTTTCGTACGCTTCCAGATAATCCGCTCTTCTGCTCACATACAGGTTCTTGCAGACCTTCTCAAGCGCTTCGTTGACTTCCTTGGACGCATGCAGGCTCACGACAGGAATATCCGTCTCTTCCACCATGGAAGCATCCTGGCATCTGAGCAGCGTCACGCCGGCCGCCGACAGGTTATTTACCATCGAGAAGCCATCGCCAAAGGTAACCGTCTGCTCATACTTCTTTAAGAGATTGGCAGCCACAAAGTCCGCCCCTTCACCGATACCGTAGACGTATACGCGCTGCGCCGTACCGGTAATGCTCTGGGTCATACCGCCGGCAAAGAAATTGAACCCGGTGGTAAAGCCATTGACATGCTCATTCGTGGAACTGTCACCGATCATACCCGCGATCGCTTCATACGCCGCGGCATCGGCCTCCGTCCAGGCCTCTCCCTGAGGCCGCACGAAGCAGATCGAAGAACCTTCCTCTGCCGCGATGTCATACAGACCGCTTTCCTTCGCGAAGTTGTCGAATGCTTCTTCCGAGAAATCCTTCTCACCAAAAACGATAAAGACCGGAGCCGTGCAGGTGGTGTTCACCGGCAGCTCCTCGTTGGCATTCGGCGTCGGGTGATAGAACAGCATGCTGTTCGGACCGGCCATCATCTCGGCCGCATAATAGCTCTCATCCTCGGACAAAGTCATCTCAATCAGGCTGACTTCCTCGCCAGAACCGGATTCTTCTTCCCCTGCGGGGGCCTCAGCCTCTGCTTCGGCAGCTGCCTTCGTCTCTGCCTCTTCTGCTGCCATCGCCGGCGTCAGAAGTGCGAGCGTCATGGCGCTGACGGCCAGAACGCTGAAAACTTTCTTCATCCAATGTTTCTTCATGATACGTTCTCCTTTCTTTTTCATGCATTCCAGAAGGGATTTTCACTTCTTTCATGCATTTTGGATATTTGTATCATAGCAGAAACGAAAGCAAAAAAACGGAAATTTCCTAATCTGTCGTTTCATTTCCTATCTGGCATTCGTACATCGATTGTAACTGCTCAGTACCTGAGCAGTTACGAAGCCACAGGCAATGCGCTCCGCGCATTCCAAATTGCCTGTGGCTTGGCATGCCAACTCTTGTTTTACGCCGCTTGCAGCGGGGTGCAAGCGGCTGTGCTGAGTAGATACCATCGTTTTCTAATTAACTGACCTCAAAACTTGTCTGGATTTCCTGATCGTACAACTCAAAAATCCTCAGCGTAGCTAAGACGCCTCCGGCAGCGGGATTGTCACGCACAAAGAGAACAAACCGTCCCCCGCATCGATGGAGATCTGGCCGCCGTACTGCGCCGCCGCGTCCCGGATATTGCCCACGCCAAAGCCGTGCAGATATGCATCCTCCTTCGTGGTGACAGGCAATCCGTTTTTCATGACAACCTCATTCTGGCAGGCATTCACAAATGCCAGTTGCAGGCACCCCGCCTGCGTGCCGATCCGCACGGAAACCATCCGCTTGTCCGGATCCTCAATCTTCTGGCACTCCTCCATCGCGTTGTCCAGCGCATTTCCGCAGAGAATATACAAGTCCACCGGGTCGATAAACCGCGTCTTCTCCCCGTCCGCCATGCAGGTAAACGGAATGTCTTTCATTTTACAGGTCAGGCTCTTTTCCGTCAGGATGGTGTCAAGCGCGGGGTTCCCCGTGTTGTACAGCATCTCGTAGACGGAGATTTCCTCCTCCATCCGGTCGATCAGCTCGCTTCGCCGCAAGCTGCCCGTCTCCTGACGCAGAGCCGCCAGGCGATACTTCATGTCGTGATAGCGCCGATTGATCAGCTCTCGATACTGATCCGAAAGCTGATACTGCTCCTTCTGCTTTTCGTACAGCTGCTTCTGAATATTGCGGTCCCGCTGCGCCTGCTGCTTCTGTTTCTCCGCCACCTGGATGAGCAGAATAAACACGCAGCAGAGAATGTCATACATCGTACAGTACCGGTACATCCCAGAAAACCCGCTGATCTGCGCTTCATCCAGCACCCGAATGTTTAGAAACAGGGAGACCGCCAGCACCATGCCCGTGGCAATCAGCGCATACGCCGTGCTCACCTGGTATCGTCCCCCCTCCGGAACCTTCTTCCCGAACAGGAAGTAGATCAGCACATAAAGGGCAACAGAAAACAGATTGAGCGAGAACCGGCGGAAAACCACCTCCTGCAAAAAGAACCCCTGCACCTGCGGGTAGATCAGAATATTCAGCCCGCTGGCGATGTGCTGGGCCGCATACGCACAAATCGTGCAATACAGCGCATCCTGCCAGGAAATGTCGCAGGTAAACCACACGGCGGCGACCAGAAATGCCAGCTCGGTTACCACCTTGTACGTAAAGATGGGGACCAACGCGCTATACGCAAAAGCCAGCGCGAACCCACAGGCAAAGCGCAGCCACGGCTTGCTGCGTTTTTTAAGCGGCAAAACAAACAGTGCCAGGATCAGCGTCATTTCCAGCGCAAACTGTCCCATGAAAAACGGAGAATTCATCAGATAGTCCTCCCCGATAGCGTTTTACAGTTCTCTTTCAGTAGCGTCAATGCATTCCTAAGAAGCGTTTTACAGCCCTCCCAGGTAGCGGAAGAATTCTTCCTGGAACCGCTTCCTCCGGTTCCGGCTGACAGGCAATTCTTCCTTGTTGCTCATGACCACCTGATCTCCTTCCAGATGATCGATTTGCTCCATGTTCACCAGATAGGACTCGCTGCACCGGGCAAACGGCTGCCCGGCCAGTTGCTTTTCCATCGCGCTTAACGTCCCCAGCATGCTGGCGCTTGCATCATAGGTATGAAGCTGTAGCCAGTGCCCCCTCACCTCAATGTACAGGACATCCCGCGAGGAAAGTCGCCAGGTGCCCTGACGGCTCGAAGCCACTATCTCACAGTCCGTGCGTTTCTTTAAGGCCCGCATGACACGGTTCAAACGAAGCTCCAGCTGCGAATAAGAGATTGGCTTTAAAATGTAATCCATCGCCTGCACTTCATATCCTTTGAGTGCAAATTGTGCCAGGTTGGTGACAAATATCATCATCACCCGCTCATCAATCTCCCGGATCTCCCGCGCTGCCTCCAGCCCCGTCATCCCCGGCATCTCGATGTCCAAAAGAAGCAGGTCCGTGTCCTGATGATAGAGGTGCTCCAGCTCATCCCCGTCCTTGTAGCGGTCGATCCGCATGGGCACCTGTTTTTCCTTTTCATATTGTTGCAGATACTCGATCAGGATCTGGGCTTCCGCGTCCTGGTCTTCTGCAATGCCGATGCGTATCATAAGAAGAAACTCCTCCCGTTCTAAAAATCTTCCGGAGCCGCTTTCGGTTCATTTGAAGACATACCCTGAAGCTTTATTTTGCCCTTTGGGTATGCCCCGGGGTTCTTTCTTTTCGTTTAAAGACATATCCTGAAGCTTAAATCTACTCTTTTGGTCTGCCCCGGACTTCTTTCTTTTCGCTTAAAGACATACCCTGACGCCTTTTTTCGCTCTTTTGGTCTGCCCCGGCACACTCTCTTTTCATTTAAAGGCATACCCTGACGCCTTTTTTCGCTCTTTTGGTCTGCCCCGGCACGCTCTCTTTTCATTTAAAGGCATATCCTGACGCCTTTTTTCGCTCTTTTGGTCTGCCCCGGCACGCTCTCTTTTCATTTAAAGGCATACCCTGACGCCTTTTTTCGCTCTTTTGGTCTGCCCCAGGCCTCTCTCTCCTCACTCCAGGACATACCCTGACGCTTAAATTTGCCCTTGTGGTATGCCCCGGAGCTGCTCTTTGGCTTTAAAATCTTTCATGCGCCATTATAGTCCGGTTTCAGCGGCATCCGGCATCACGCTCCAGTCTTCTACAACCCCGCCAATGCCGCCCAGTGCAAGATCGCCTACCACATCAACTGCTGCGTCATAGACCTTATTTTTTTCAATGCCTAACTTCTCTCGAAGCCAATGCCAGACATTCTCCATCGCTTTGCGGGCAATCTGCTGAAAAACTTTCTTGGGCATCTCGCTCAACTCTTTTTGCACAGCAGGTTCCAGGTTCTCAACCAGTTCTTTCATGCCTCCAACTAAAACTCCTGAGATAGAGGCAGCTTCTACCAATTTCCTGGCAGAAACATAATACTGCGCAATGACCGGAAACGCCTTTGTCCCCACATAAATCACCACAGCGACGGTGACAAGAACCAGCCCGACGCCTATGACCGCACCAATCAGGTCCGCAGCCGTCAGCCCCGCTTCATCCGCCTCTTTGACTATTGTGCTTCCGTCATCCCCCAATGCGAACACATATCTTGTTCCTTCGAACATCGCGTTCAATTCCTCCAACGTATGTCCAAAGAAAATGTTCGCCTGTGAATTATATGCCAGTTCTTCCAGGTACTCTTTCGAAACATAGACGGCTTGAACGCTCTCTACCTTTGCACGACTTCCCAATTCCTTCTGTAGATTGCTGGCCAGCTGTTCCTCCAACAAAGGAAGAAGCTCCGGATCATCCAACGCATAGGATGCCGGTTCTGCCTGCGAAACAAATGTCCCGGAAAAAAGCATTATAACCGCCAGAAACATAGAAACCATTCTCTTCAGCAAACTCTTTCCTGCAAAAGGCAGCTGAATGTTTTCCTTGGCGGCATGTGCCGCAACATGCTTGATATGATAAAACATACTTGCTTACCTCCCTTCCGGTTTCGTCAAGATTCCGGTTTCACCAAGCTTCCGTCTTCGTTAATCGTTGTTCCTTCCTTTAACAGGTTGTTTAACTCCTCCACCGTCACCTTATTCTTTGCTAATGCCTGTATGACAGCGCTTTCTCCCACATAGATATTCTTCTCGGTGCTCTCCCCCGTATACAGATTATTCACGCGGAATGTGTAAATCCCTTCATCCGTATAACTCTCTCCATCCTTTGCGGGGCGATTGAAGCGAACATCCTCCGAGTAAGTATTGCCGCTCTTTTTTAAAACGGTCCGCTTCACGTCAATCGTCAAATAACGCGACCTGGCCATATCAAGCCGAAAACCGTTCTTCGTCCAGGCCGTATCCCCAAGCTCCGCCCCGGTTTTCACATCAAAGGGGTAAACCATGCAGTTGCCATTTCGAACAGAAAAGCGGAAGAAGATACGATAGTTCCATGTGAAAATCGGGTTAGGAACATTGATTTCCACAGCAAATACTTTTCCAATTCTCCGAAGCTCATAATCCAGCGCCACCTCATAGTCGCCCTCTTCAAACAGTTTGACAATTGTATCAGCGCCGGAAGATGCATTCGCTTCCAAATAATCCGTATAAATCTGAGGAGCATGCTTCACTCCTTCATGATCCGTATAACGCACAATCAGCGTGCCGCGACCGCCATACCCCTTGGCTGTCTGGAAATACTGATCATACCCGTCTCTGTCGGTCATAATGATCAGCGTGTCATCGCCATTTAATGCGTCAATATTCTGAGCCAGATTAAAATACAGGACCACCTCGTCGCCCACATTCTTCAGAAAAGCCGGATTTCCTTCAGCATCCTTTGTCTCCCTGGTATACCCGCTTACAAAGAAGTCTCCCAAAGTCCAGCCATAATGTGGATCATCCACCTTGATCGGGTCTTCCAAAGCAAATCCGTTGTTTAAACCTGTATTTACTACTGTCCCCAGATTTTTCTTTACGACATCCCGGTTTTTCTTCTCTACGCTGTTGACATTATAGACGTAGAACTCATAGACCTCCACAGTCTTTCGATATTCCAGATTAGAGTATTTGACAAAAAGGATCTGGCTTTCCCCCCTCTTGATCTCTGTCTTATACGCTACGATAACGCGATAGTAGGTACCATTATTCAGCTGAATATCCCGCATGGTACTAAACTTTCCCGGCTGCCCCGTTCCTTTTTCAAATACATTGGTCAGCTCGACATCTTTTCTCCAGTTGACCCCATCTTTAGATGACTGCAACACAAGCGCTCCCGCCTGAATCTTTTCGTCCAGTTCCAGGTCACCGATGATTTTCCCATCGTCGGAGAACAAATGCCACTGTTCTTTTACGGAAGTCATATATTTTCCGTTGCAGGAATAGGAAAGCGCAGCCGTTTCCCCGTCTACTCCATAGGAAACATAATTTCCCTGCTTTCCTTCCTTTACCACCTTTCCTTCCAGCGTCAGTGTTCCAAAGGCTGGCGAGCTGGCACCGGTAAACATAATGGAAAGCGGATCGGAATATACATAGTTTCTGTCCGGATCACAATCGTAAATCTTGCCGGAAACTGTTGTCGTATTCTGATCTTCTGCAGCCTGCACGGACATTCCGCCGATACCGGCGGCCATCAGCAAAGCCATCAAAAGGATCATACCACCCGTTCGCAACCACTTTTTTATCATGAGCGAAATCCCCCTTGCAACCATCACCATTTGTTCTCCTTGATTACACGCTTTTGCTTTTGTTGAAGAATATAATCCGTAACTACGCGAATAAAGTCCTTCTCTTCTTCATCTGTCGCGTTTTTTAAAAGTTCCGATGTCTCATGAAAGTTAATTTCTCTACAAAAAGTATAAAAATCATGCATTTTTTCTGATTTCAAGGTCTTGTTATCTCCTCTAATCAATTTACTCTATGCGCCCCTACGCCTCTATCCTGATCTGGTCATACACTTCCTTCGGCACCCAGACAGCCACGCTGCCGCCCTCGGTCCGAAACTCGCCAAACCCTTCCGCGTCGATCGTCACAGGTTCCGTGTTCTTTTCCGTCGCGTCATAAAACTCCTGGCCGGCAAATTTCAGCCCCACCTCCATGCGTTTGCTGCCGGCTTCCGCGTCGGTCATAAGAACCGCCAGCCCGGAGCCTTTGTGCTCCTCATCGCCGGACAAGGTCCAGCCGATCAGGTTGTCGTCGTCCAGGTAGTCGCGCAGCTCGCCGTATGCGGAAAGCGAGCGCAAACGCACCATCTTATCCAGGTACAAAACCGGCGGAATGTTAAAGGCTGGAATGCCATAGTAATCCCCGTAAAACACGCAGGGGATGCCAGCAGGTCGCAGCAGAATACACGCGTATGCCAGGGGCTTAAACCATTCCTGCACGAAGGAGCTTAGGGCCTGCCCCGGCTCCGTGTCATGGTTGTCCACAAAGGTGACGGCATTTTCCGCGCGGGAAGATACCAGCGTGTTGTCAAACAGATGCGACATGGGATAGCTGCCACCCGCGCCGGACGCTTCGCAGAAATGGAAATGAAGCGGCACGTCAAAAAGCGAAATGGCATTTTCCTGCACATCCAGGTAATGAGTCAGCCTCCCCAGGTCCGGGCTCCAGTATTCCCCTACCACAAACAGCTCTTTTCCCGCATGCTCGCGCATGTCGCGAACCCAGTCGTGATAGAACGCAAATCCGATGTGCTTCACCGCGTCCAACCGGAAGCCGTCCATGCGAATCTTGTCATAGTACCAATGTCCCCATTTACGAAGCTCTTCGATGACTTCCGGATTGTCCGTGTCCACGTCCGCGCCCATCAGGTAGTCAAAATTTCCGTTTTCCGGGTCGGTCTCAGCGTTCCATTTTTTCCCCGCGAGCAGGTACACACCGTTCTCGCCGGCCGCCTCATCGCGGTCGGTCCCGCTGAAATGGTTCTTGTTCCAGGTAAAGCGCGAGTACTTGCCCGCCCGGCCCGGGAAGGTGAATGAAGTCCACGCTTTGATCGTTCGCTCCTCCCCGACGATTTCATCCCGGTTTCCCGGATTGACGGGCACAGCGGCCACCTCTTCCGTCCCATCCGCGCCAATCTTATGGTTCAGCACGACATCGGCCAGAACCGCAATTCCCGCTTTCTGAAACGCCTTGACCGCTTCCTTGTATTCCTCCGCTGTTCCGTACTTGGTGCGCACGGTTCCTTTCTGGTCGAATTCTCCCAGATCGTACAGGTCGTACACACCGTATCCCACGTCGCCGCTCCCGGTTCCTTTAAAGGCCGGCGGCAGCCAGACCATATTGAAGCCGGATTCGGCCAGGCTCTTTGCCTGCGCGGCGCAGCGCTTCCAGCCAAGGCCGTCATCCGGGCTGTTCCACTCAAAGTATTGTATCATGGTTTGATTGTTTGTCATAGGTTTATTCATTGTCGTTGTTTTATTCTCTGTCATGGTTTTTCTCTCTGTTGCAGTCGAGTGATCTATTTTGATCTCTTATCTGTCTTGTGTTTTCCAATCTTCAGTGTTTCCATCGCAAGACTCGCTTGGGAGTCCTGTACCACATGCGAGCTTCTCTTTGCTCTCGCATACGCTTATCATACCGCAACCGTCCTTTTATGGCAAGCAGCCAGGTTTTCTTCATGAACTCCCTCGTATAAGAAGGTTCGTTGCTGCTCTAAATCTCTCGACCGTTTTAAACACCTTTACAATATGGATGGAAAAAGAAGAAAGGATCGTGTATAATAAGTCTTCCGGCAGCGTTCTCTGCCGGAAATCAGCCCCTTCCATGCAGCGCTACACATGCCATGAAAGCAAGGGCGTCGCTTCGTTGCTTCACAACTCTCGCGCCGCTGCTTTCATAAAAAACTTCCATGAGATGGCACTCACCACCACATATGATATCGCCCTACGGATTGCTCCGCTGCTGCGCAGCTCTCGCAATCCTACAAAAACTCGCAACTCGCCCCACTCACGTTGTTCGTGTGGCTTTATTGCTCGTT
This sequence comes from Lachnospiraceae bacterium, assembly GCA_017479935.1. Lineage (GTDB taxonomy): Bacteria > Bacillota > Clostridia > Lachnospirales > Lachnospiraceae > RGIG5021. Next base: position 60 of record JAFVBO010000002.1, on the reverse strand, counting down.
TTTGTTAGCGTCTCTCGTGAATGGAAGAGGGCTTGCACGGGGTGCGCCCTCTTCCTTCAC